>PAPT01000033.1 GCA_002708995.1 Geminicoccus sp.
CAAGCAGCTGGATGGCGTGGAGACCTATCACGGCATCGATGGTCTGGAGAAGTTCCTCAACCGCTCGGAAGTGCTGATCTGCCTGCTGCCCCTGACCCCCGATACTGAAGGGATTCTGGGCCGGGGTACCTTCAACCGGCTGCCGCAGGGCGCTGCGGTGATCAATGCGGGTCGGGGCGGGCATATGGTCGAGGAAGACCTGCTGGCAGCGCTGGACCGAGGCCGGGTCGAGGTGGCTGTGCTGGACGTGTTCCGCGAAGAGCCTCTGCCGACAGAGCACCCGCTGTGGGACCACCCGCGGGTGTTCGTCACCCCGCACGTTGCGGCGGTCACAGCGCCGGAGACGGCGATCTTTGCCGTCGCGGACGCGATCGATGAACTCCGCCGCAGGCTGCCGCTGAGCAATCTTGTGAGCATGGATCACGGATACTGAGCGGGTTGCGCCGACTTGTCCCCGACCGCGCTTCGCGCAATCAACTGCAACGCTCTAAGTCCGCCGGTCGGGCTTCCACGTCCTGAGAAAGCCTGCCACCGCCCTTAGTGCGTGCGCCTCTCCCCCCGCCGGCCGGCCCGGGCGGTTGATAGGGTTCCAGCAGAACAGGTCAAAGTGCGCCCAATCCGTTCCCTTGGACACGAATTTCTCCAGAAACAGCCCCGCCGTGATCGATCCCGCAAAGCCAAAACCTTCAGTGATATTGCAGAGATCCGCGATGTTGCTGCGCAGGTGTTGGGCATAGGGCAGGTACAGCGGCATCGGCCAAAGCGGATCCCCGACCTCATGTCCGGCCTGCGCCAGCGCCGTCGACAGCCCGTTATCCCGCCCCATCACCGGTGGCAGGTCCGGCCCCAGCGCCACCCGGGCCGACCCGGTCAGGGTCGCAAAATCGAGGATCAGGTCCGGATCCTGCTCGCCCGCATAGGTCAGACAGTCCGAGAGCACCAGCCGCCCTTCCGCGTCCGTGTCGCCGACTTCAACCGTCAGCCCCTTGCGGGTCTGCAGCACGTCGCCCGGGCGGAACGATCCGGCGGACACCGCATTCTCAACCGCCCCGATCACCACCAGCAGGTTCAGGTCCGTCCCAAGCTCAAGCAGCGTCCTCGCCAGCCCCAGCGCTACAGCCGCCCCGCCCATATCCTTCTTCATGTTGCGCATGGACGAGCGCGGCTTAATGTCCAGCCCACCGGTGTCAAATACCACGCCCTTGCCCACCAGCGCCAAGGTCGGCGCCGATCGCGAACCCCTGAACCGCAGCATCAGAATACGTGGCGCCCGTGCCGGTGTCGCTCCGCGGCCCACCGCGTGGGCCGCTGGAAAACCTTCCGCGAGCATGGCATCGCCGACCACCTGCTCGAATCGCCCCCCATGCTGCTCCGCCAGCGCCTTTGCCGCCTCGGCCAGCTCCGCCGGCCCCATATCCTCAGCGGGTGTGTTCACCAGCCGGCGGGCCATGACCACCCCTTCGAGCCAGGCCGAGGTCTCCACCCGGTCGGCTGCCTTGGGCCAGACCAGCACGGCCGGCGCATCACCCTGCGGCGCCCTTGCCCTGCGACCCGCCGCCGCCGACGACGACGCGCCCGCGTCACCAGCGCCGTCCGATTTGTAACGGCGGTCGGGGCACTGGCTCAACGCCCAGCCGAAGCAGGCCTGGGTCGCCGCGCCGCGGCTGAGCCCCGCCTCATCTTCGAGCACGTACCGACCGGGCGGCAGCTTGGCCGGCAGGTGGGCAAGCCACCAGCTGTCACCGGCGTGACTGGTCGGGGAGAAATACACCGCTTCGAGGTCGCCATCCTCGCCGGGAACGGGCAGCACCAGCCCGGCCCCCGCCAGATCGGCACCCTGACCGCGGAGCCAGCGCGCGTGCCGGTCCGGCAGGCCGCGCAGCCACGCCCGATCCGGTTCGGCGGGCAGGGCGATCAGCGGCAACGTATCTTGGGTGCGCCGGGCGGAAAAGAAAGCATCTGCGAGGGCGGGTTGATCCATGTCAGGGTCCGAATTGCAGTTCAATAAAGAGGGTCGAAAGGGTCAAAAAGGGTCTTCAGAAAACGGGAAACCAGCCGCTGCGGCAACGGAGTCAACGACAGCAAGCAAGCCAGTCAGCCCCATCCCGCCTTGCGCCGCCGCTCCATGGAGGCAGCGGGCCAGACATCGGCGGCGACATAGTTCTGGTCAAAGGCCGGCACGCCATCTGGAATCTCGATCCACGGGACCTTGTTTTCGGCCCACAGGTGCGCACCGGGTGGCAGCGACGCCGGGTCGTCGAGTGTCCCGCCCTTGACCAGTGCAATCTCGTCGTTTCCGGCGTAGTGGCTGTAGAGCGCCGAGAGGCAATCCGGGCAGCGATAAACCCAGTGCTCGCTGCCGCTGCCGGTCTGCCCGGCGTAGGCTTCGACCCGGCCCTCGGTCACCTCGAGGTAAGCGCTTTCGATGAAAATGTGGGTGACAAAGGCCGTGCCCGTGTGCCGCTTGCAGATGCTGCAGTGACAAACGTGGGTAAACATCGGCTCTTCGGTCAACGTGTAGCGTGTGGCCTTGCACGAGCAGCCACCCTGCCGTTCACTCATGGTCCTTCCTTCCGCAATCTTGCCGCTGAGTCTGCCTGCGATCCCCGCAAAAGTAAAAGCGGAATACACGGTACCCCCCCCCTCAGCCCAGTCCGCGCCATCCCGTTGCGGCGATATCAACGAACGCGCAGCGGCACACCTCTGCCTGCGATTTGGGCACAAACGGTCCGGATAAGCGAGACACCTGCCTCTCAAGGACTCGGCTCTATTAGTCCTCGATCTCCCGTCTCATCTCCGCAGGTTTAGGCTTAGCATTTCGTCGGCAGTGTGTTTTTCTCAGCCGTCGGGCATTCGCCTAAATCAACAACCGAGCAAGGAGAATGCCCGTGATCGATCGCATGATTTGGGGGAGCCGCCTCGCTGTCATCATCTGCCTGGTCAGCTACGGATGCTGGCTGTCCTACATCCCGTGGAAGGTCGACCTGCTCGGCATCGAATACGACATGTTCGGCTTTGCCCTGCTGATGTTCGGGATCTTCAGCCTCGCCTCCATGCTGTTCGTCAGTCACGTGCTGCTGCCCAGCTTCGGGCCGAGGATTACCGGGCTGGCGGTCGTGGTCTTTGCCTTTGCGCTGATCATCTGGGTGTTTGCACCGAACACCACCCTGTTCATCGTGCTCGCTGCCCCGCTCAGCCTCGCCTTTGGGGTGATCCAGCCCTCGACGCTGGCGGTGATTACCCAGGCCGAGGACCGCTCCGGGCGTCGCCTGCAGCCCCTGCACTGGGCCTCGTTCTCGGCCGGCTCGCTTTTAGGTCTGGTAATCGGCATGATCAGCCAGGCGCTAGCCATGCCGCCAGCCTTCGTGTTCGGCGGCCTGTTCGTGCTCACCATCCTCGTCGGCCTGTTCATCTTTTTCGTGCCGTTCCGCACCGTCACCTTCGATCCGATCGTCAGCCCGGGCTTCCGCCTGCCCTCGGGCCTGGTGCTGTTCCTCGGCGGGCTGGCGGCCCTGTCGATGGCGACGATTTCGATTATCCTCGATTGGTCGGCGCTGTGGCTGACCCGGGATCTCGGGCTGGCGATCGCGCTCGGCGGGACCGGCATCATGGCCTTCAACATCGCGGAAATCATCTCGCGTCTGTTCGGCGAAGCCCTGATCAACCGCTTCGGCGAAGTGCTGGTGGCCGGCTGGGGCATGATCTTGGGCTGTGTGATCTTTCTGGCGACAGCCCTGCTCGGGAACCCCTACATGATCGTCATCGGCTTCGGCTTCTTCGGCTTCTTCACCGCCAACTTCATCCCCGTGCTGTTCGGGGTCGCAGCGCGCGAGGAAACCGACAACGCCGTCGCAGCGGTCAACGACGTCAATCTGCTGGCCTTCGCCGGCTTCCTGTTCGGCCCGCCGATCATTGGTTTCATCGCAAAGTCAGTCTCAATCACCGCCTGTATGATCATCCTTGGCATCGCCTGGGCGATCATTGCCGCCGCACTGATGATGTCGCGCAAGCTGAACACCGGGGGTAGTGTGAACCAAGGCAGCGGTGGCGGCGACGGCTCCAACCAGCCCGCCTGACCCCCGATTGACAAACCAGACCGAGGACCGAAACCATGACCGCAACAGTCTCTGACGGCACCAACCCCTTTATCCTGCTCGCCCGCATTACGGTCAGCCCCGGCAAGCTCAACGCCTACCTCGATCTCGCCGCCGGTGTCGACGCCGAAGTCGAGGCCAGCGAGCCGGGCATGCTGTTCCACAACTTCGACCAGGACAGCACCGACCCGCACAAGCTGGTCTGGTCAGAAGTATACCGGCAGAGCGACGATTTCCTGTTCCACGCCGATAACCCGCCCGTGGTCGACTACGTGGGCAAGCACGCCGACCTTGCCGAAAGTTTCACCATCGAAATCTACGGCACCGTCTCGCAGGTGGTGATCGACAAGATCAACGACCTCGGCGTCCCGCTGCAGTACTTCCCCACCACCCGCGTGGGCTTCGTCCGAAGCGAGCGCTTCGCCTGAGCATGTGGCCGAAAAGCTGGCCGTCGGGGCCGGCTCAGGACGCTTGACGAACCCGAGCACGCGGTTAGCCTCGTCCCGACACGTCCTGCCACCGTTTGTTTGCATTGGGGTACCGCCACCATGACCACGCCTGAAGACCGTATCGCCGCCCTGGGCCTGCAACTGCCCGCCCCGATCAAGCTCGAACCGGGGATGAAACTGCCGTTTTTCTTCATCAATGTCCGGGGCAACCGCGCTTTGATTTCCGGCCACCCAAGGCAAAGCGCGGAGGGAGCGATCAATGGCCCCTTCGCCACGCTCGGCGCCGATATGACCACGCAGGAAGGCTACGACGCCGCGCGCGACATCGCCCTCTCAGCTTTGGCCAACCTCAAGGCCGAAATCGGCGAGCTGTCGCGGGTCAGCGGCTGGGTGCGGGTCTTTGGCATGGTGGCCTCGACCCCGCAGTTCACCGAGCAGCACCTCGTGGTCAATGGCTTCAGCGACCTGATCCTCGAAGCCTTCGGGCCAGACGTGGGCCGCCACGCGCGCTCGGCCATCGGGGTCGCGGCCCTGCCCATGGGTTTTGCGATTGAAGTCGAGGGCGAGGTCCTGCTTGACGGCTGAGGCGCGGGTCGTCCCCCGTCAGCCGAATACCGCTTTACCGTAGTCTCAGACTTCGGCAACTCCGATCAGGCCGTTGCGGGTGACGAGGTCGGCCAGCGCGGCTTCGGACAGGCCATCCGTGCCCGCCGGCCGCTTCGGCAGGATCATATAGCGCATGTCGGCGGTGGAATCGTGCACCCGGACCTCACGGTCAGCACCAATCGACGTGCCGAACTCTTCGAGCACCGAGCGCGGATCCCGCACCACCCGGCCGCGGTAGGCCTTGGACTTGTACCACTCTGGCGACGGGCCCAGCAGGCTCACGGGGTAGCAGGAACAGAGGGTGCAGACGACGACGTTGTGCACCGCGTCGGTGTTCTCCAGCACCACCAGCGGCGTGCCCTTCATATCAAAACCAGCATCCAGCGCCGCCTTGGCACCGTCATCGAGCAGCGCCGCCTTGAACGCCGGATCCTGCCACGCGCGGGCCACAAGCCTCGCCCCGTTGCGGTCCGAGCGGGTTTCCATCAGGTCGAGCTGCGCCTGTACGTCAGCCGCCGTGAAGATACCCTTTTCGATCAGCACCAGCCGCAGCGCATCTGCCAGCAGCGCGGTGTCCGAATTCGACGTATCCTCGGCCTCGATCGCGCTGTGATCATGGTCGTGATCGTGGGAATGATCCTGTCCTGCTGGGGTCATGGTCATGTCCTCGCTGCCTTCAGCCAGTGCTGGTAAATTTCGATTTCGATGGTGTCGGCGGCGGGGCCGACGTAGTCGGGCCAGACCTCGGCCTGTCGAAATCGGACGCGGTACAGCGGCTGGGGCGGGCTACCGTCTCCGCCATAGGCCAGCGTTTCGGGATTGCCGAACACACCGCACAGCCGCTCGACCTCGCCGCTGTGGCCACGGCAGTAGACCGGCGCGCGCATATGCCCGCTCAACCCGGTCTCGGCGGCCAGATCTCGGACCGTGACCCGGTCGCCGACGTCAAACTGCGCCGCCGTCATTCGGCCAGTCCCCGCTCGGCGCGCAGCGCAGCAATCCTCGCGTCGAGCTCGTCCCGGGTCAGCACACCCTTTTCAACCATGATCTTGGCCAGCGATCGCGCCCATTTGCCGTAGTAGGGTTCGGCGTTGTAAGTGGCCTCGCCCAGCGTCTCGATCCCGCGACGCAACTCGTCGACCCGCATCAGCGCAACGTCGGGCGAAGACAGCAGCCGCATCATGGCATCGACCCGCTTCTCCCACAGCTGATACTCGCCATCGATCATCAGCACGGGGCCGAAGTGATCGCCACCGACGTCGTGATAGGCCTTGGTCTTGGTCATATGCCCGCACTCCTGCTCTCTCCGCGAGGGGATTTGTCGTCGGAGAATAGCAGGGCGCGGGGCGGGAGCAACGACCGACTGGGGGCCCTTACCCTCAGCGGTCCTGCGCTACCATCTGGTGACGGTGACGGGCCTTGGGGTGACGGGCCTACGAACGGCTGTCGTACACGAGCCGAGGCATCGGGGGCGGCGGGGCCGAAGCGTCAAGGCCATGGACGTCGAGCGCGAAGGCGGCAAAATCGTCGTCCATGGTCTGCATGATCTGACCAAAGCCGGCGATCGGATCGTCGCCGTCGTAGGTGAGGATCACAAAGTCACCTATCGGCGTTTCCTGCAGGAAGGTGCGCTCGTGCAGGCCAGCATTTTCACGGACAACATCGAAATCGGGTTTGGCGGCGGGGCTGTTGATCTCTTCGATCATCTTCAGCCACTTGTCTTTCTTGCCAGGCAAAATCGGCATTACCATTGCTAGGGCAGCCATTGTGCTTCTCCTGTTCTGGGGTGTCGCTGCGGTCGTCCACCTTTGCCGGCAGGGAAAACAGGACGGTGCGCGGCGATGAACTGCTCCAGACTAACCTAGTGTATTAGAACTACCGAATTGAATGTTGTCTCAGGTTCAGAAAGATGTCTGACGCTGAAAGCCTCACCCGGGTTTAATAGTGCGGCGGCGGGGCTTCATCCGCTGCGCTGCCGGGGGTCTCGACCTCCTGCGCCTGCACCGAGCTGAGGTGTCGGACTTCGGCGAGCAGGCGATCGATCACACGCTGCTGCTTCGCCACGGCGTCGCTGAGTTCGTTGAGCGCGGCTTCCTGATGCTCGAGACGGATTTCGAGTTCGACAATGGCTTGGGTCATGCGGTCCTGCCCATAGTTGCAGAGGGTTCAGAAAGTTCAGGACCAGACTAAAGCCCAAGGCTGGCGGTCAGACCAGCCCTCGCTTGTTCTCGGATCGAACTCGCCGGCCGATCATGGCAATGCGTCAAGTGAGGATTAACGCAGCTTCGGCGATCACAAAGTGGCCGCTTGTGTTTGTCGTGACCTCAAGTGAGCCAGTCGGTACGCCTTGAATAAGGAATTTCACGTTGTCAGAGGCATTCACTCGCGTCCCACTACCACCCCCGGTTTGGGTGAAGGTTACATCAGCTGTGTTGCTATAGAGCTGCAGCACGATGGTGTCGCCGTCCAAGGGGTCAAAATTGATAATGGTGACAGTTGCACCGGAAGAGGCAACGGATCCCTCAAAGGTGACCGTATCGATGGCGGAATCATCGCCGAGATCGAGATCAACTGTGGCCGTGGACGAAGCGCCGGTGCTGTGGGCAGCACACTCAGTCGCCACTCTGGTGCGCGACCAGCAATTGATGGTTCTTGCTTTAACTGCGAGAGGAGGAAATGGCGGTGAGGGTGGGATTCGAACCCACGATAGAGTTTCCCCTATACCCGCGTTCCAGGCGAGCGCCTTAAGCCACTCGGCCACCTCACCGCGTGAGCCTTTGGTTAGACAATTAACCCGCCTCGCGCAATGCCTCGTGGCCTGTATTACCCCTGCCATTGTTGTATAGCTCTTCTCGCAGACCATAACGGAGCAACTATGCGACTCATCATCTGGACTTTGGGCAGTGTTTTTATGGCCATCGGCGTCGTGCAGCTGGTCATCGAGGGCATGTTTGCCGCCTTTGGCGGCTCATGGACACGGCTGCTGACCCTGCGTGATTTGTCGGCCCTGCTGGCCGGACCCGGCTCGGGTGACTGGATGGCGGATGGGTTTGGATCCATGCCGCCGTGGATCTTTGCCGGGCTAATCGGTGCTGTTCTGCTCTATCTGGGTCGATACCGGCGACGGCGCCGGCCCTGAAGGCACAAAACCGAAGCCTGAAGGCAGAAACGGGCTGCGCTGGACTGGGCTGGATTCGCGTCAGGCCGACTGATATCAGCCCTACGCGGTCAAGCCACCCTAGTCGTCACCCATCTTGAGCGCCGCGAGGAAGGCCGACTGCGGGATATCGACGTTGCCGATGTTGCGCATACGCTTCTTGCCCGCCTTCTGCTTCTCCAACAGCTTGCGCTTTCGGGTGGCATCCCCGCCGTAGCACTTGGCGGTGACGTCCTTGCGCAGGGCTGACAGGGTCTCGCGGGCGATGATCTTGCCACCGATGGCAGCCTGAATCGCGATCTTGAACAGCTGGCGCGGGATCAGCTCCTTCAGGCGGACGCAGAGGTCCCGGCCCCGGCTCTCAGCCTTGTCGCGGTGGACCATGATCGCCAGTGCATCGACCGGCTCACCGTTGATCAGGATCGAGACTTTGACCAGGTTGCCTTCCTCATAGCCATCGATCTGGTAGTCGAAGGAGGCGTAGCCGCGCGAAATCGACTTCAGCCGGTCGTAGAAGTCGAAGACGACTTCAGCCAGCGGCAGCTTGTAGACCACCACGGCGCGGTTGTTCATGTAGCTCATGTCCTGCTGCACGCCACGGCGCTCTTCGCACAGCTTGAGCACAGGACCGAGGTGCTCGTCGGGGACGAGGATGGTCGCCTTGATCCAAGGCTCTTCGATGTACTCAATCCGCTGCACGTCCGGCATATCGACCGGGTTGTGCATTTCCATCTCGGTGCCGTCGGTCAGGTGCAGCCGGTAGACCACCGATGGTGCAGTGGTGACGAGGTCGAGGTCGAACTCGCGGCTCAGTCGCTCCTGGACGATCTCAAGGTGCAGCAGCCCCAGGAAGCCGCAACGAAAGCCGAAGCCCAGCGCGGCCGAGCTTTCGGTCTCGAATTGGAACGACGCATCGTTGAGCGCCAGCTTCGCCAGCGACTCGCGCAGGTTGTCAAAGTCGGCTGCTTCGGACGGGTAGAGGCCACAGAACACGACGGGCACCGAAGGCTTGAAGCCCGGTAGCGGTTCGTTTGCCGGCTTGCGCTCTTCGGTGATGGTATCACCGACCTGGCAGTCGCCGACGGCCTTCATGCCCGCGGTAATGAAGCCCAGCTCGCCCGGGCCGAGTACGCCGGTTTCAGTTCTGTGCGGGGTGAAGACGCCAACGCGGTCGATGTCGTAGCTGGCGCCGGTCTCCATCAGCCGGATTTTCATACCCTTACGGATGGTACCGTCGACCACGCGGACGAGGATGACCACGCCAAGGTAGACATCGTACCAGCTGTCGACCAGCAGCGCCTTGAGCGGGCCATCGGTGTTGGCGATCGGTGCCGGGATCTTCTCCACCAGCGCTTCGAGCACCTCGGGCACGCCCTCGCCGGTCTTGCCGGAGACGTGGATGGCGTCGGACGCGTCGAGGCCGATGACGTCCTCGATCTGCTGCTGCACGCGCTCAGGCTCGGCGGCTGGCAGGTCGACCTTGTTCAGCACCGGGATGATTTCGTGGTCGTTTTCCAGCGCGAGGTAGACGTTGGCCAGCGTCTGGGCTTCCACCCCTTGGGAGGCATCGACGAGCAGCAGTGAACCCTCACAGGCGGACAGCGAGCGCGACACTTCGTAGGCGAAATCGACGTGCCCGGGGGTGTCGATCAGGTTGAGCACGTAGTCTTTCCCATCCCGCGCCTGGTAGTTCAGCCGTACTGAGTTCGCCTTGATGGTAATGCCACGCTCGCGCTCCAGCTCCATGCTGTCGAGTACTTGCTCCTTCATCTCCCGGTCGGTTAGGCCGCCGGTGGTCTGGATCAGCCGGTCGGCGAGGGTCGACTTACCGTGGTCGATGTGGGCGATGATGGCGAAGTTACGAATATTTTCGATAGCGGTCATTGACTGGAATGCGTCCTTGATTTCCTTCGAGTGGAAGTGCCCCGGGCGGGTCGTTCCGTCAAGGCGACGCTTTGTCAGAACTGGCGCGCGTGCAGGCATTTAACATTGGATTTGGCAGCGTTTTTACTCTATTAAGTTGTAAAATTCTGGGGACTTTCGTCATGTGGCGCCTGCTTGTCCTGATCCTTGCTGCGTTCATTGCCCTGATTGCAGGCAGGGTGGCAACCGCGCAGAAGACTGCGTTTACCGCCGATGGCGTGCGGGTCTACCTGTTTACTAACGGCACCTGGTCGACCGATCCTGCGGGGGGCAGGAGCGGATCCGGCCTGCTGGAGCTGGCGCTGAGGGAGGCAGGGCAGTCCGTGGACAGAGCCAATCGATGCACGCTGATCTTTGGGCTGGGCAATGGCTTTGAAGTGGACTTGAAGAAGGTTGAGTTGGAGGTTCAGTTACTCGACGGGCGTGGCGCGTATCGCACGAGCCGGCGGGCGACCATTAAGAACCCCCGCACCGGCAAGGTCCGCTTCGCCGAAGCCGCCCTGGACGTCGAGGAGGGCTGCGCTGGCTTTAAGACCTTCGAAGTGGTGGACGTCGCGACTTGCTAGATGGGTGACGGCACCAAGATCGATGACTGCTTCAATGCGCTGGCGGTGCTGGACTGAGGGCTTTTGTTGGACAGAAAGAACTGACCCCGGTTTGCGCGGGGGAGGGCCGAGGACCGAGCCCGCCACCTATTCCTTTGACGCTCAACACGTGATTTTCAGCCTGAACCTGTCGAAAGGCATTCAGTGTCGCTCGATCAAAGGTCTCCAACACGGTCAAAGGCGCACCCGTTTTGAGCGTGAAGTTAAGAAGTTGCGTGCTAGATTTGACACCGCTTCGCGGCTTTCAAATCTCCCCCGCGCAGTCAAACGGACAGGCCGCGCGAAGCGCGGTCGGGGACAAGTTGGCGCAACCCAAAACCTCGGCCCTCAGCCCCCGACCCCAACGCGAAACCTGAAGCTTGCATCCTGAAGCGCGCCGGACCCAGAACGCCAGACCCATACCGCTGGACCCCAGTCCTAAAATGCTGAAGACTGTGGACCTCTGCCTTTAACGGTCCCGGAGTGGCCCCCAGTCATGCCCCGTCCCATCATCATCGACACCGATCCCGGCCAGGACGACGCCTTGGCGATCCTGCTCGCCCTGGCCTCGCCCGAGCTGGACGTACGCGGCATCACCTGCGTGGCTGGTAACGTGCCCCTCGCCCTGACCAGCCGCAACGCACGGATCGTGTGCGAGCTGGCCGGTCGGACCAACGTCCTGGTCTATGCCGGTGCGAGCGCCCCGCTGGAGCGTGAACTAGTCACAGCGGAATACGTCCACGGCAAGACCGGTCTCGACGGCTATGACCTGCCTGAACCCTCCATGCCGCTGGCCGAGGGCCACGCCGTGGACTTCATCATCGAAACAACCATGGACAGCGCGCCAGGCAGCCTGACCCTCTGCGCCCTGGGGCCGTTGACCAATCTGGGGCAGGCGCTGCGTCAGGCGCCGGAGATCGGCCCGCGCCTGCGCGAAATCGTGCTCATGGGCGGCGGCCTGTTCGAGGGCGGCAACACCACGCCATCGGCCGAGTTCAACATTTACGTCGATCCAGAAGCCGCCGATCTGGTCATGCACTGCGGCGCACCGGTGGTCATGATCCCGCTGGATCTGACACACCAGACCCTGACCAGCGACGCGATCATCGCCGACTTCCGCGCCATGCCCAACGCCACCGGCCCGGCGACCGCTGGCCTGCTGGACTTTTTCGAGCGCTTTGACGTGGAGAAATACGGCTCGCAGGGCGGACCCCTGCACGACCCCAACGTCATCGCCTACCTGCTGCAACCCGACCTGTACGGCGGGCGTCACATCAACGTCGAAATTGAAACCGGCTCCGCCCTGACCCGGGGGATGACGGTGGCGGACTGGTGGCGGGTCACCGACCGCACGGCCAACGTGCTCTATCTGCGCAACGTCGATGTCGCGGGTTACTGGCAGCTGCTCAAGGACCGGCTGTCACAGCTCCCCTGAGGCACTTGCGTTCTGAAGTGCTGCATCGCCGGCACTGAACCACTGCGGCCCCCCCGCCGCCAGCGCCCTCGATCCGCCCTCAGCGCCAGCTTGGCCGCGCCGCCTAGCCCACCGGGATAGGCACGCCAACCCGCAAGGTCGACCGCCCGAGCTGGTGCTCCATGGCGCGCACCGCCAGTTTGTAATTCTCGTAGGCCTCCGCCTTGGTGGCAAAGGTCTGGCGCGGCGCGCTCTGGCCGACCACACGGCCCCGCCAGAGCAAACGCCAGCACCAGAACGCAGGCCCCCAAGGGCCCACAGTTATCGACGCTCAAAATCTGAACACCATTTTGCGGAGCTGTTTCGTCCTCGTTCACGCTGTACCCCAACTAAGCTTCGACGCTCAAAACCTTGATGAAATGCCCCGTGAATAAAAGGCCCTTTAGAGGCTGCCCACCGCGATTCTTTGCGGACGAAAACTCAATCAACAGGGTGCCAGAAGGGGCCCGCCACGACCAAAGCATCAATCCGCAGCCATCACCACGCAGCAGCGACTCAGGCTCACTAACGTGCGGGCTTACGACCGGCCCCCAGCCGGTGCCTAGATTAGCCCTAAAAGCCCATCCTTTTTGCTGGTTCTTTCTGCGCGAATCTACAGCGAAAGATTCTCGAATCCGAAATGAGCGTGGGGAGGCGAAAGACCAGTCCACGCGGTGTTGGGCGTCGAAATCCAGACGTAGTACAGCTCGTTATCCCTATCTGGCCCGTCGACCCTTATGACACAGTGGCACCCAGCATTATGCGCGAACAGCAGGGGTCATACCGGCCGTCAGCCATAAAAAAAGGGCGCTGAAGCTGAGACTCCAGCGCCCTGATCTCTGCACCAACCTCGGAACCCCGGGGCCAGTGAAAGCGTCGATTTACATCATGCCGCCCATGTCGGGCATGCCGCCCGGCATACCGCCGGCCGGTGCGTCCTTGACCGGTGCGTCGGAGACCATGGCCTCGGTGGTGATCAGGAGCGCTGCCACCGAAGACGCATCGGTCAGAGCGGTCCGGACGACCTTGGTCGGGTCGACGATACCGGTGGCAATCATGTCCACGTACTCTTCGGTCTGGGCGTTGAAGCCCTGGCTTTCTTTGCCGCCCTCGAGCAGCTTGCCGACGATTATCGAACCCTCGACACCGGCGTTAGCCGCGATCTGACGCAGCGGCGCCTGCAGCGCACGCCGAACGATGGCGACACCTGCGGTCTGGTCGGCGTTCTCGCCTTCCATGCCGTCGAGCACCTGGGTGGCGTAGAGCAGGGCCGTGCCGCCGCCGGGCAGAATACCCTCTTCGACTGCAGCGCGGGTTGCGTTCATCGCATCCTCAACGCGGTCCTTGCGTTCCTTCACCTCGACCTCGGTTGCACCGCCGACGCGGAGGACAGCCACACCGCCGGACAGCTTAGCCAGACGCTCCTGCAGCTTCTCACGGTCGTAGTCGGAGGTGGTGACTTCGACCTGGGCGTTGATCTGGGCGCAACGGCCCTCGATCGCATCCTTGTCGCCAGCACCGTCAACGATGGTGGTTTCTTCCTTGTTGATCACCACGCGCTTGGCCGTGCCGAGCATCTCGAGGGTCACGTTGTCGAGCTTGATGCCGACGTCTTCGGAGATCACGGTCCCGTTGGTCAGGATCGCGATGTCTTCGAGCATGGCCTTACGGCGGTCGCCGAAGCCAGGCGCCTTAACAGCAGCGATCTTCAGGCCGCCCCTCAGCTTGTTTACCACCAGCGTCGCCAGCGCCTCGCCTTCGACATCTTCAGCGATGATCACCAGCGGACGGGAGGACTGGATCACAGCCTCGAGAATGCCGACCAGTGGCTGCAGCGAGGACAGCTTCTTTTCGTGGATCAGGATTAGTGGATCTTCGAATTCGGTGACCATCTTTTCGGTGTTGGTCACGAAGTACGGAGAGAGGTAACCGCGGTCGAACTGCATGCCTTCAACGACATCTAGTTCAGTCTCCAGCGACTTGGCTTCTTCGACGGTGATCACACCGTTGTTGCCGACGCGCTGCATGGCTTCCGCGATCATGGAGCCGATTTCGACTTCACCGTTGGCGGAGATGGTGCCGACCTGCGCCACTTCCTCGTTGGTGGAAATGTCCTTGGACATCGCATGCAGCCTATCCACGACCTCGGCAACGGCGGAATCGACGCCGCGCTTTAGGTCCATAGGATTCATGCCGGCGGCAACGGACTTGGCGCCTTCGTTGACGATGGCCTGAGCCAGAACCGTCGCCGTGGTGGTGCCGTCACCGGCCACGTCGTTGGTCTTGGAGGCAACTTCGCGCAGCATCTGCGCGCCCATGTTTTCGAACTTGTCCTCGAGTTCGATTTCCTTGGCAACGGATACACCGTCCTTGGTCACGCGCGGTGCGCCGAAGGCTTTGTCGAGAACAACGTTACGGCCTTTCGGGCCGAGGGTGACTTTCACAGCGTCGGCGAGGGTGTTCACGCCATCCAGCATCTTGGACCGGGCGGAACCGCCGAACTTTACGATTTTTGCAGCCATGAGTGAGGCTCCTTCTTAATTCGATATCAGATTGAAGTGATCATCGGCGGCGAAGCTCAGGCTTCGAGCACGCCCATAATTTCGCTTTCTTTCATGATCAGCAGGTCTTCACCGTCGATCTTGACCTCGGTGCCGTTCCACTTGCCGAACAGAACCTTGTCGCCGGCCTTCAGGTCCGGCTTGATGCGGTCGCCATCGTCGTTGTAGGCGCCTTCGCCAACAGCGATGACTTCGCCTTCCATCGGCTTCTCTTTGGCAGTGTCGGGAATGATCAGGCCACCAGCGGTCTTTTCTTCGCTGTCGAGCCGCTTGATCAGAACGCGGTCGTGCAATGGACGAAACTTCATCTGTCCCTCTCCATACTTATGAAGTTAAAAAATAGTCTCGGATACAGGGCGGGGCGCGCCGGTTGGCACTCCTCGCTTAAGACTGCTAAGTAGGGACTTAGAGGGTGCGCTGCAACCGCCGGGGGTCTGCAACCTGTGCATCCGGCTATTGCAATAATCGAGGGACGACTCCACTCACCCCTGAAAACGGGCATGATTCAGCGTCGAAACGCCCATCTCCGACCCGGGATTGGGGCGCCTTTTGTTCAGACTGATGCGACCACGTAGCGGCCGCCATCGACCCGGATATGCGGCGGAATGCGGCTGGTCTCGAAGGCGTCATAGCCCGCCTTTAGTTGCTGCCAGAACCCAAGCCAAGAGCTGTCCTGCTGTCCGGCAAGGGCCTCGGCGGTCATGTGAAAGGGGAATGCGTGGATCCAGAACCCCTGCGCCGCCGTCGCTGCTGTCGCCGAACCCAGTTCGTAGAGCTGCTCGACGAAAGGGTCGGTCATGGCGTAACAGCCGCTGGAAACACAGTTGCCATGGATCAGCAGCTCGGTCCCGGTGTAGCCCTGCGCGGCGTCATAATCATTGGGAAAGGCGAAATCGATGGCGCGATGATACTGCGACTTGGCGCGCATCTGCGCCGGTCCGATGAAGTAGAAGCCCTCGGGCGACTGCATGTCGCCCTCCTTCACCTTCGGCCCCAGCTTGCCGGAGTAAAAACAGATCGGAAAAATCCGGAACAGCACAAAGGTCTGCTGGTCCTCGGGCTGCACCCAGACCTCGACCTCCCGCTCCTGCTTGAACACCCGCAGCAGCATGGGCACGCCCAGCCGGGCGCCAATGGCAGCCAGATCGCCCGGCAGCTGCGCGGTCTTAAGGGTGCGGGTAAAGCGCTGACGCACGTCTGCGTCTACGTCTGCTGCGGCGGTGGTGGCGGCGGCGGCGGAAGACTGGCCCAGCGCTGGTGCGCCACCCAGCATGCCGGCGAGGGAGGCCCCAAGCCCCGCCACGACCCAGCGCCGTGAAGGTCGGTCTCTTCGCTCGCCCGCACTCATGCGCTCACCCTCGTTCTTTCACCACTCCGGCCTGACACCAGTGCAGGCCAGCTGCCTGCGACGCTCAATCGCCTGTAACTTTCGCCCGCGCAGCTTATGTGTAACCAAACACGGCATATAGGCCCTAGGCGGCAACGCTGGCACAAGGTCAAACCACAGGTACTCACGGCAATATGAGCTTCGCGACCCCCCCTTCCTCCTCCCCGGCTTCAGTCGGCGCTGCGCCCGGCAACGCCCGACAGCCAGCGCCCTCGACCGGCAGCCTCGCCGTCGTCCTGATCTGGCTCTGGGGTTCCGCCGCGTTGGTCTTCGCCATGGCGCTGATCGGGGCCATCACCCGTCTGACGGAAAGCGGTCTGAGCATCATGGAATGGAACCTGCTCGCGGGCACGTTCCCACCGCTTTCTGAAGCCGAGTGGCTGCGCGTGTTCGACGAATACAAGCTCACCGGCGAGTATCAGAAGCAGCATCTCGGCGCGCTGAGTATGAAAGGCTTCAAGCAGATTTTCTGGTGGGAATATATCCATCGGCTCTGGGGTCGCCTGATCGGCTTGGCCTTCCTCGCCGGGCTGGTGGTCTTTGCCATTGCCCGGTTCCGGGGCCGCTGGCCACAGCTGGCGTGGCTGATGCCGCACACCGTGTTCGGCTTCGTGCTCATCTGCTTTCAGGGCTTTCTGGGCTGGTACATGGTCAGCAGTGGCTTCGACACCGACCTGATCGACGTGTCGGCCTACCGGCTCGCGGCGCATCTGTCGCTGGCGGTGATCATCCTGCTGTATTTTGTCGGTCTGGGGGTTCGGGCCCGGAGCGGCCCCCTGCCGTTCAGCGCCGCTCACTGGCTCAACCTGCCGACCGCGCTGCTGGTTCTGGTGCTGGCGACGCTGGTCTCCGGGGCCTTCGTCGCCGGGCTGAATGCGGGGTTGGTCTATAACGAATTTCCGACCATGGGAGAGGGGTTGGTCCCGCCAGATTATCGGTCATCGCTGCCCCTTTTGCGGAATCCCTTCGAAAACCCGGTCGCGGCTCAGTTCCACCACCGAATTTTCGCCAGCGTCACCGTGCTGCTGGTCGCGATTTTTGCCGTGATCTTCGCCCGCCGCGCCGGGCCGGGTCCGGTCCGGTTCTGGGCGCTTGCGGCCCTGCTGGCCGTGTTCGCACAGTACCTTCTGGGGGTCGTGACCCTGCTTTATGCCGTGCCGATTCCGCTCGGCACTGCGCACCAGGGCGGCGCGCTAATTCTGCTCATGAGCATAACGCTATGGCGGGCGCATAATAACGGATAGCGTTGCAGAAAGCGTGATACCGGAGTGTTCCGTCCCTGCGCGTAATGTTTCGAAATACGCGCATAACGTGAAAAATCAGAACGAAGTGGGGCGGTTCGGTACCCAATCAACACAGCCACCCCCCTAATTTCAGGGAAAACAGCAGATTTGGCCCGGGTGGCCGCGTATTTGTACCGTTGAAGCCAACAAAGTCCCGCCGTTGCAATTTGCGTTGCGCGATTATTTCAAAGGGCTCGATTTTTGATGAGACACGCCATTATTCATAGTTTGGCGCAGGCTGCCGTTGTGATTGCAGCCTTCAGCGCCGTTCAGGCTGCCGGTGCACAGACGTTGATCCCCATGCGGGGGGCGTCCGTGGTCGAGAGCTTTGCACCTGCCACCAGGATCCCCGGGGCCGTTCCCAACTACGCTGCTTACGGGCTGAACCCGGTTCAGGTCAGTAACGGCATTCCCGTGGGCGGCGTCGCCGGGCCACTGGCTGACGCATCGCAGGACGCACTGCCCTTCGCAACCACGGTCACGAGCCGCAGCAGTGCGCCCGAACGGGTGATCCTGTCCAAGTCCTCCCTGACCCGGATGACGGCAACCCCGCCTGCGACCATTGCCCATAGCGGCGACAAGTCCGGCGCACAGGCTGATCCAGCGTCCTATACCGAAGGCGCCAAGACCTTCCTCGACGAAAGCGCTGGCTCCATTACCATCCCGGCGTTTGAAACCATCCTCATCGGCCCGACCGAAGTGATCCGGCCTGGCTCGCCGCGCGTGGCTGAAGCCGCCGTGCAGAGCGGACAGCCACACTGCCGGGGTTTTGCCCTAACCAGCAGCGGCGCACTGATCGCCACGGGCGGTTCTGGTTACGACGCGATGATCCTTGGCGCTGACTGCGACACGCTGATCCGGTCGGCTCTGGAAGCCGGGCACGGGGTTATTTTCTCAGCATCGGTCCTGTTCAGTGGCAGCAGCGACGCCATTTCTGCGCAGGCTGAGCGCGCGCTGGAGATGACCGCCATCGCCATCAATGCATCGACCGGACGCTATGACATTGTTGGTTTTGCCTCCCAGGACGGATCAGATTATCTCAACAAGCAGCTATCACTTAAGCGTGCAAAAGCTACCGCATACTTCCTGACCCAGCAGGGGGTGCAGCGCGCCAAACTCGACACCAGCGGCCGGGGCGAAACCCGCAAGTTCGGGCTGGAACCGGCTGTGAACAGACGTGTGGTTATCCGCAGAAAGGCATCCTGATATTTTATCCACAGAACTTGAAAAGTCATCCACGGGTCGGACCGAATTGGGCAATTTCAGCCCGATTTAATTGGTTTTTGGCCCTGAGATCCGAGCCGTTGGAGCAGCCCATACTGGCTGAAACAGGGCTCAAACGCGGCAATTTCTACTGTTCGCGTAATTTTTCGTCGCTTTTTCGACTTTTTGCACTGCTTGAAGTGACGTTTGCGCCACGCTTTGATCGATTTTTGCATGTATCAAAAAGAGAACGGGTCTAAGCTGGTGCTTGTTGATATTTTGGTGGCACAAGGCGGGATTGGGTGTGCAGTGGCCCATGAGCGCGGTTTTAACTTTCGGGTTTCGGACGGTCCACCTCGGTGGTCAGTAACGGCGTCGGGATCACTGGAAGCAGAATTGAGTGCGACCTTGTTTTGTCATGAATGTCCCGGCTTTGCCGTGGGCTTGAATTGAAGGAAAAACAATGAAGCGTTGGATTATTGCAGCTTCAGCTTTGGTCTTTTCCTTTGCGACTGCCGGGGTTTCATCGGCAGAATGTAAAGGCAATTGTCACAACTTTGTCACTGCTGCTCTCTCCGGGACGTGGGTACGCACCGCCAGTGGCGGCTTCGTTCACGATAAGTCCGCCGTTTGCGACATCATGATCCACTTCGAGATCGCCTGTGCGGATCTGACCGAAGAAGGTGAGCAGGTGCTGCTGGATAACCTCGACATCATCATGCACTCGGGCGCGGTTGGTTTCGCCAACACCGGTTACGCATCGGTCGATGGCCCAGAGGACTTCAACCAGACCCTGTCTGAAGAACGTGCCGCGACCGTCTATGAATTCCTCGTCGCCAACGGCGTCGACATGGATTTGGTGACCCCGGTGTCCGGTGCGGGTGAAAGCGAAGCGTGGAGCGACACGCTCGAAGGCAACCGCGTGGTGGTTCTGTCCTTTAACGGCTAATGCAGCTCCGCTCGGGTCGCTGACCCCTAAAGTTTCAAGGCTGCGCAGGGCTAACCTGCGCGGCCTTTTTCGTGCTTGGCAAGCGCCCTTTACCCTTGTCTGATCCGGCGGCGAGGGAGGCATTTCATTTATGCCCAACAATCTGATGGCCGTCCTGTACGTCGTGCTCGCGGTCCTGTTCTTCAACGTCAACGACAGCCTGATGAAAGAGCTGTTCGTCAACGAGCCGATCTATGTCGTGATCAGCATGCGCGCGCTGCTGGTCGTGATCATCCTGACCGCCAGTATTCTCGCCGTGCTGCGCGCCAACCCGCTGCTGGGTCTGCGCGATCGGGGGACAATGATCTTCGGTGTGGGCGAGTGCCTGATCGCCATGCCCTACCTGACCTCGCTGCTGTTCCTCTCGCTGGGGGTGTCGGCAGCGCTGATCTTCACCGCGCCGATCATCACCACGGCGCTGGGGGCGGTCGTTCTGCGGGAACAAGTCGGCCGCTACCGCTGGAGCGCGGTGGTTCTAGGCTTCGTCGGCGTGCTGCTGATCGCCCTTGCCGAACCGCTGTTGCGGGCACTCTTGCCAACGCTGGGGACGCGGCTCTACGTCGCAGCGGCGCCGGGCGAGAGCAGCAGTCTGGCCAGCCAGCTGCGCTGGATCCTGCTCGCGCCCCTGTTTGCAGCCATTGGCCTGTCCATCCGCGATATGCTGGCCCGCGCCATCCCGTCCAAGCTGCCCACGGCCTACAACGCCACTTACGCCGCTGTATTCGTGCTGCTGTCTTCTGTGGTTTGCTTCATCGTGGTCACCCCCCTGTTCCCCGCCGTGTTCCAGCCGACGATGCAGGGCCGCGACTATTTCACCGTGCTTGCAGACTTCCGCCCGGTTGTCTGGCTCAAGCTGGGGCTCTCAGCCCTGCTGATCAGCGTCGCCTACTACCTCTCTGCCCTCGCCCTGCGCATCGGAGAGCTGAGCGTGATCAGCCCATTTCGCTATGTCGGCCTGCCCAGTGCCATGGTGCTGGATTTCGTCATGTTCAGGGCGGTGCCGCAGTGGAATGAGTACACCGGCGCTATTCTGATCGTGCTGGCCGGGCTGGTGATCCTGTGGCGGGAAGCCAGCCTGGGGCAACTCCGCGCGCGCCACCCGGCCAACCGGCGGGGCTGAGCCCGCTGGCGCTTTGGTCACAGCGGTCCCCGCTTGATTAGGCAGCAGGCTTCGCTATCTTCGCGCCTGATATCACCGACGCGCGGGAGGCGGTCCCATGACCTACCAGAGCCCAACCCAAGACATCGTTTTTGCCCTGCAGACGCTGGCCGACCTCGACCGGCTGTGTGAGCTGCCCGGCCTCGAAGAGACCAGCAGCGACCTTGTTGGCCAACTGATTGAAGAGGGTGGCAAGTTTTTCTCCGAAGAGCTGGCGCCAACCAACTGGGAGGCGGACCAGGCCGCCTGCACCCTCGAAAACGGCGTGGTTCGGACCTACGAAAAGTTCCCCGCGCTGTACCGTAGCTACCGGGAAACCGGCTGGATCGGCGCGGCCTACGAGGCCGAAATCGGCGGCATGGGCCTGCCCTGGGCGGTCAATGCCGCCGGGCAGGAAATGCTGTTCGCCGCCAACATGTCGTTCTCGCTGTGCCCGCTGCTCTCTCAGGGGGCGATCGAAACCATCGAGGCCCACGGCTCACCCGAGCAGCGCGCCACCTTCCTCGAGCGCATGGTCTCCGGTGAGTGGACCGGCACCATGAACCTGACCGAGCCCCACGCCGGCTCGGATGTTGGCGCGCTCAAGTCCCGCGCAGAACCGCAGCCGGACGGCACCTACCGCATTTTCGGGCAGAAGATTTACATCACCTTCGGCGAGCACGACCTCGCCGAGAACATCGTGCATCTGGTACTGGCCCGGACCCCGGGTGCGCCGGCGGGCACCAAGGGCATCTCCCTGTTCATCGTGCCGAAGTTCCTTGTCAACAACGACGGCAGCCTCGGCGCACGCAACGACGCCAAATGCATCAAGCTCGAAGAAAAGCTCGGCATCCACGCCAGCCCCACCTGCGTCATGCAGTACGGCGACGACGGCGGGGCCGTGGGCTACCTGATCGGGCCGGAAAACGGCGGCATGTCGTGCATGTTCACGATGATGAACAACGCGCGCCTCAGCGTCGGCATTCAAGGGCTGGGCATCGCCGAGCGCGCCTTCCAGCATGCTCTGGCCTATGCCAAGGATCGCGTGCAGTCGACCAAGATCGGCGGCAGGTCGAAGGACAGCGTGCGCATCATCGAACACCCGGATGTGCGGCGGAACCTGCTGCTGATGAAAGCGCAGGTCGAGGCCTTCCGCGGTCTCGCCTACCACGCCACCAGCCACATCGACATGGCCCGCTGGAACGCGGACAGCGATGAAGCCGCGCGCGCCCAGCGCCGGGTCGATCTGCTGACCCCTATCGTCAAGGGCTGGGGCACGGACATCGCCTGCGAAATCGCCTCCATCGGGGTGCAGATCCACGGCGGCATGGGCTTTGTCGAAGAAACCGGCGCGGCGCAGTACTACCGCGACGCCCGCATCCTGCCGATCTATGAGGGCACCAACGGCATTCAAGCGCTGGACCTGATCGGGCGCAAGCTGGCCCGTGACCGAGGCCGGGCGGCCGGTGAGATGTTGACCGAAATGACCGCCGTCGTCGACCGGCTGGAGGCTTCTGACCACCTCAGCCTGCGCGCCATCGCCCTGCGGCTGAAGTTAGCGCTGGCGGACCTTGAAGCCGCTTCGAACTATCTGCTGGACACCGCCGGAGACAGCATGCCCTCTGCGGCTGTTGGTGCGACGCCTTACCTGACGCTCTGGGGGACGGTCGCCGGCGGCTGGGTTATGGCGTTGCAGGCGCTGGAGGCGCAGCAACGGCTGGCCGATGGCGACAGCGAGACCCGCTTCCTGTCCACCAAGCTGGTCACCGCGCGGTTCTTCGCAGACCAGTTCTTGCCCCGGTCCTCGGGCCTGCTCGAAGCCGTGAAGTCGAGCGCCGACGAAGTCATCGGGCTCGACGAAGCCGCATTCTGAAAAAGTCTTCCGGTTTCCCGCCCCGGGGCTGGCGAGCCGTGGGCGTTATCCCTAGGGTAGCGCTCAGGCCCGGCACGACTTTGGGGAGGATAAGGCAGTGGCAAAAGCGGTAATGGCAATCGATCAGGGCACGACGAGCAGTCGCGCCATCCTGTTCGATGCGGATTTCAACAGCCTGAGTGTGGCGCAGCAGGAGTTCACCCAGTTTTACCCGAAATCGGGCTGGGTCGAGCACGACGCCGATGAAATCTGGCGTTCGGTCGTCGACGTGGCCCGGGACGCAGTGGCGCAGGCTGGCCTGACCGCCGCCGATGTCGCCGCCATCGGCATCACCAATCAGCGCGAGACCGTGGTTGTGTGGGACCGGGCGACCGGGGAGCCAATCCACCCCGCCATCGTGTGGCAGGATCGACGGACAGCGGACTTCTGCACCCAGCTGAAGGCAGCGGGCCACGAAGCCATGGTCACGGCCAAGACCGGGCTGCTGCTCGATCCCTATTTCTCCGGGACCAAGCTGGCGTGGTTGCTGGACAGCGTCGAGGGCGCGCGCGCGCGCGCCACGGCCGGAGAGCTAGCCTTCGGCACCATTGATACCTGGCTGCTGTACCGGCTCACCGAGGGTGCGGTTCACCGCACCGATGCCACCAACGCCTGCCGTACGGTGCTGTTCAACATCCACGAACAGCGCTGGGACCCGGAGCTGCTTGCCATGCTCAACATTCCTGAAGCCATGCTGCCCGAGGTCTGCGACAACGCCGCCGAGTTTGGCACCACGGCCTTGCTCGGTGAAGGGACTGCGGTGCCGATCACGGCCATGGCCGGGGACCAGCACGCAGCCGTGGTGGGACAGGGCTGCTTCCAGCCCGGCATGCTCAAGTCGACCTACGGCACCGGCTGTTTCGCGGTTCTCAACACCGGGGCGCGGGCTGTTCCGTCAAACAACCGCCTGCTGACCACCCTCGCCTACCGCCTCAACGGCGAGCCAACCTACGCACTGGAGGGGTCGATTTTCATCGCTGGGGCCACCGTGCAGTGGCTACGCGACGGCCTTGGCATCCTCGAGAACGCAGCCCAGTCGGGCTTACTGGCCGACAGTGCCGATGCCGAACAGGACGTGGTTCTGGTCCCCGCCTTTACCGGCCTGGGCGCCCCGCACTGGGACAGTGAGGCGCGCGGCGCCATCTTCGGGCTGACCCGTAACTCCGGCCCGGCAGAATTCGCGCGCGCGGCGCTGGAAGCCGTATGCTTCCAGACCAACGATCTGCTGACCGCAATGAAGGCAGACTGGGCCGACGCTGCGCACACCACCCTGCGGGTTGACGGTGGCATGACCGCCAGCGATTGGACCATGCAAGCGCTGGCCGACGTTCTCGACGCAGCGGTGGAACGGCCGGTGGTCACGGAAACGACGGCGCTGGGCGTGGCCTACCTTGCTGGCGCGCAGGTCGGGTTCTACGGGGATCAGGCCGACTTCGCCCACCGCTGGCAGCTCGATCAGCGGTTCGAGCCGGGCTGGGACGCGGAACGCCGCGACCGCAAGATCGCCCTCTGGAACGATGCGGTACGGCGAACGCTGAGCGGTACCTGACCAAGACGACGAAGGAAGGGGCGAAGGGCAAGGAGAAGGCTCCGACCCCCGGCAAACAGAGTTTTTGGTGCTGGAACGCCGGAGCAATAAAAAGGGGAGCCGGGGCTCCCCTTTTCGGTTGGCAGAGACTGCTGATCAGTTGGCGGAGCTGCGCAGGGCATCCCGGATTTCTTCGAGCAGCACTTCCTGCCGGCGGCTCGGCTGGCGCCTCTTCCTGCTTCCGGCAGAAGCGGTTGTAGGTCCGCACCATCATGAACAGCGCGAAGGCAATGATGATGAACTCAATGACGGTGTTGATGAATACACCGTAGTTGAGTGTGGAGACGCCGGCTTCCTGCGCGGCGGCGAGCGTGTCAAAGCTGCAGCTGCCCAGTACGATGAAACAGTTGGTGAAATCAGCACCGCCCGTGACCAGCCCGACGACGGGCATGATCATGTCGTTGACCAGCGATTTAACGATGGCGTTGAACGCCAGACCCAGGATGAAGGCAACGGCAAATTCGATCACGTTGCCACGTTAGATAAACTCCCAGAATTCTTTCAGCATAGGCTCGGGGTATCCTCAGATTTCGAGAATGGTCGACCCGATGGTTTCACGGGCCTCCAGGCCACGGTGGGCTTCAGCCACCTCGGCAAAGGGAAGACGCCGCCCGATGACAGGTTTGACATCGCCGGACTGCATCACGCTAAAGAGATCCCCTGCAACCCGGTTAAGTTGCGCCCTGTTAGAAATATACGCGAAAAGCGTTGGTCTTTGCATGTATAAACAACCACGCGAGGCCAAAGCCGACGGCGCAACACCGGCGATGGCCCCTGAAGAGTTGCCAAAAGTGATGAAGTAACCCAGCGGCTTGAGGCAATCGAGCGAGCCCTCCAGCGTTGCCTGCCCCACGGAATCGTAGACCACGGGCACGCCGCCACCCGAGAGGTCCCGAACCTGCTCGACCCAATTGTCGTCACGGTAGTTGACGCAGTGGGTGGCGCCGTTATCGAGCGCGAGCTGGCATTTTTCGGCTGTGCCCGCTGTACCGATGAGCTTGACCCCCATGGCGCGTGCCCACTGGCAGGCGAGCAGGCCGACCCCGCCAGCGGCGGAGTGGAACAGGCAGGTCTGACCGGGCTGGATGGGGTAGGACTGCTTGAGCAGATACTGCACGGTCATGCCCTTGAGCAGGGAAGCGGCGGCGGCCTCGTTGCTGACACCCTCAGGCAGCAGCACGGCCTTGTCTGCGGGGACCAGGCATTCTTCGGCGTAAGCACCAGGGGCTAGACTCCCCACACGATCCCCGACTTTGAAGCCATCGGCCCCCGGGCCGACCTCGGTGATCTCGCCCGCGCTCTCGGAGCCCAGCACGAAGGGCAATTCGCCCGCATATAGGCCGTCGCGGAAGTAAACGTCGATGAAGTTCAGCCCAACGTGGGTGTTGCGGACCCGAATTTCGCCTTCGCCCGGCATGCCCACCTCGCGGTCTTCGATGGTCAGGGCTTCCAGACCCCCGGTCTTGCGGATGATTACGGCTTTGCTCACGTCATTTCCCTTCCAGTTTTCCCTGTGGCCGGGTTGGTCCGGCCGGTGTGACTGAGACTGTGCCTCAACGCCTGCGCATAAAAAAGAGCCAAAACCAGCCTAAGTGGTTGCATGATTCTGGCTAAGGCGCAGAATGTAGCCTCCTTTGTCCCGCAGCATTGAGACGATAATCGATGACATCCAGAAAGCCGTCGGGGGCGGTTCGTACGTCGATCCTGAACATCGGTGCCGCCATTTTGATCCTTGCGGCCGTGGTGGCTGCGCTCGCGTTGGGGCGGCCGTTCCTGCTGCCACTCGTGCTGGCTGTGGTGGTTTGGTACGTGATCGCCAGCCTCCGGGATTTTATGTCGGGTCTCAATATCGGTGGATTTCAGCTGCCGCGATGGGTGTCGTTGCTGCTCGCCATGGGGGTGATCGGATCGATCGCTTATTTCGTGGTCAATATCGTGCTGGCCAGTTTCTCGTCTTTGCTGGGTGACTTCCCGGCCTATGCCGCCGATGCCAACCGCCTTCTGGCCCTGCTGCAGGGGCTGCTGCCCGAGGGCCTTATCCTCGACATCAACCTACAGGACCAGTTCGACCGCATTCTGGGCATCGCTAACAACTTCGCCGGGCAGCTTCGGCTGGTGACACAGAACCTAGTGATCGTGGTGATCTATGTCGCCTTCATGCTGGTCGAGGATCAGCGGTTTTCCTCCAAGCTCAAGCATCTGTTCCCCCGCGCTGACGACTACTCCCGCGCGCGGATCATGCTTGGGACCATCAGCCGGAAGATTCAGGCCTACCTCGCCGTCAAAACGCTGATGAGCCTGATCACGGCGGTGATGGCCTATGTCATCCTGCTGGTCTTCGACATCAACTACGCGCCCGTATGGGCGATGCTGGTGTTCTTCCTGAACTTCATCCCGGTGGTGGGCTCGATCATCGCGGTCATGCTGCCCGCCGCCATGGCGGTGTTGCAGTTCTGGGACGGTAGCGCTTGGGTCATCCTCGTGGTAACAGGTCTGTTGATCGGCATTCAGCAACTGGTCGGCAGCTTCCTCGAACCCCGGTTCCTGGGCAATTCGCTCAACCTCTCGCCGCTAATCATTCTGGTATCACTGTCGTTCTGGGGCTTCCTGTGGGGGCCGGTCGGCATGCTGATTTCCGTACCTGTCACGGTCATGCTCGCGATCATTTTTGCCTCGGTCCCGGCGACGCGGTGGATCGCGGTGCTGCTCAGTCAGAACGGCGACAGCGTCGAGGAAGAATTCGGTCCCGTGGTCGCACCGGTGGCTGGCCGTGACGCTCAGGACTGAGCCCCGGATGACCCGCCGGACTGAGGCTGGGAGGCGGCCGCGATGACGGCGCCGCGGTGCTGGCTCGATAATCGCGCCGTGCTCGCGGTATCGGGCGACGACCGCTTCGATTTTCTCAACACCCTGCTGAGCGCGGACGTGGCCAAGGACGCGGGCGGTGCAGCCTTCGCTGCGCTGCTGACCCCACAGGGGAAACTGCTGGCCGACGTGCTTTGCTACACGGACTGGGACCGGATCCTGATCGACTTCCCGAGGGGCAGCGACTTCGACAAGCGATTGCGGATGTACAAGCTGCGGGCGGCGGTGGACCTCGCGCTGCTGGAAGACTGGGGAGTCGGCGTGGTAATGCCACAGGCCTTGGCTGCCCTTCAGCACGAATACGAGCAACAGGCGTCGAAGCTGCACCCCGGCGCCGACCAACTCGGTGCGGGAATGGACGACAGCGCAGTGACTTTTGCTGATCCCCGGTCCGATCGCCTTGGATGGCGGGTGCTTGGGCCCAATTTGAGCACCGGCGCTGGCGGCGGCGAAGCGACCGGGGCGGGTATTCGGCAGGACTATGACCGCGCCCGGATCGCCGCCGTCGTTCCCGAGGGTCCGGTTGATCTCAAGCCCAACAAGGCGCTGCTGATGGAGAGCGGGTTCGAACGCCTCGGCGGGGTAGACTTCAGGAAGGGGTGCTACGTCGGGCAGGAAGTCACGGCGCGGATGAAGTACCGCAATCTGGGCAAGAAACGCCTGATGGCGCTCACGTCTGAGGCAGCTTTGCAGCCCGGAGACGCCGTGCTTGCTGGGGAGCGTCAGGCAGGCGAGGTCCTAACCGCCGTGGGTGGGGCTGCGCTCGGGCTGATCCGGCACGAGGCCATCAGCGAGAGGCTGCGGGCTGAGAGTGGCGTTGCGGTGACCATCAGTGCCGACCCGGATGCTGTCGCTGCATAGTGGTAGCGCGCTCGATTTGACGCCGCTTTGCTGCTTTCAAATCTCCCACACGGAGGCTTTTTACCTTTGCGCTCAAAACGCTTCGCTTTGAGCGCGTTGGAGTTCTACGCGCCTTCTTCTTTTGCCGCTCAAAACGGCTTCACCGTTGAGCGTGTGGGAGGTCTTCGCTGGAACCACACTCAAAGCGAAGCGTTTTGAGTGTGAATGGAAAGAAGTTGCGCCGACTTGTCCCCGGTCGCGCACTGCGCGGCCTGTCCGTTTGACTACGCAGGGGAGATTTGAAAGCAGCAAAGCGGCGTCAAATCGAGCACGCAACCCTTCTCCATAAATACGTGAGACAGCGGCCCGAGCCTAAAGGCAGGGCCTAAGGACAGGGGTAGGTATGCTGGCGGTGAAGCCGGTGGATCTCCTTGAGTACCTCTTCACTCAGCGTCACGGTGGTTGCATCCAGCGCGACCTGAAGCTGCTCGATGGTGGTCCCTCCGGGGATCGATGCCGTCACAAAGGGCTGCATGTAGACAAAGGCATGCGCCATGATCGATGGATCGAGACCATGGTCGCGGGCCAGCGCAACGTACTTTGCAGCAACCTCATTGCCGTAGTCAGAGCTATAGCCCGAACGCTCCGGCCACAGCGCGAGCCGCGAGCCAGCCGGTCGGTTTCCATCCAGGTACTTGCCGCTCAGGTGACCCGCTGCCAAGGGCGAGTACGCGAGTAAGGCTACGTCTTCGTTCATGGAGACCTCGGCGTTGCCGGTGTCAAAAACGCGGTTCAGCAGATTGTAGGGGTTCTGGATCGACGCAACCCGCGCCTGTCCCGTGGCTTCACTGCGGGCAATCCAGTCCATGACCCCCCAGGGACTCTCGTTGGAGACACCCCAGGCGCGGATCTTGCCCTCTTTGACCAGCGCGTCGAGTGTTGCCAGTGTCTCGGCACGGTCGGCGCCCTCGTCCGGGTTTGGGCGGGTCTGGCCGAGCTTGCGGAAGTGCGTCCAGCCACGGTCGGGCCAGTGCAGTTGGTAAAGGTCAATGTAGTCGGTCTGGAGCCGCCGCAGCGACCCCTCGATGGCCTCTCGGATGCTGCTTTCTGTAAAGCGGGAGACGCCACCCCGGATCCAGTTGAAGCCATCCTCAGGCCCCGTCACCTTGCTGGCGAGGATGATGTCAGCGCGCTTGCCGGTCCGGGTGAACCATTCGCCGATGATCTCCTCGGTCCGACCCTGCGTGTCGGCCGTGGGTCGACTGGGGTAGAGCTCGGCTGTGTCGAAAAAGTTGATGCCGTTGGCGCTGGCCCAGTCCATCTGAGCAAAGCCTTCTTCGGCGGAATTTTGCTGTCCCCAGGTCATGGTGCCGAGGCAGAATTCGGAGACCTTTATGCCGGTCCGGCCCAGTGGCTTCATCTGCATTCTGTCAGTCTTCCTTCGTGTCCCAAGGGCGAGGGGTCAGGGGCGTTCCGTCAGCCCGCGCCTGTAGCAGGTGGTCAGCGAGTACGATCGCCATCATGGCCTCGGCCACAGGCACGCCGCGAATGGCAACGCAGGGGTCGTGACGGCCCTTGGTCACAACCTCCACGGCTTCACCGAAGCGGTTCAGTGAGCGGCGTGGGGTCAGTATGGATGAGGTGGGCTTGATCGCCAGCCGGGCGACCACGGGCTGGCCCGTGCTCAGGCCACCGAGGATGCCGCCGGCGTGGTTGCTGGTGAACCGGGGCAGACCGTTCGTGTCTGCTTCCATCTCGTCGGCATTGCCCACTCCGTTCAGCGCAGCGGCGGTGAAACCATCACCGATTTCCACGCCCTTAGCGGCGTTGATGGTCATCAGCGCAGCCGCAATGTCGCTGTCGAGCTTGTCGTAAATCGGCTGACCCAGACCGGCTGGCACACCATCGGCGACCACTTCGATCACGCCGCCGGCGGAGTTTCCGTCTTTGCGCAACTGGTCCAGCGCTTCAGCCCAAGCGGTTGCCGCCTTGGCATCAGGGCAGAAAAAGGCGTTTTCAGCGACCTGATCCCAGTCCCAGGCGCCGCGGTCGAGCCCGTGGCCGCCCATGGCCACCAGCGCCCCACGCACAATGATAGGCGAGGGCGGCAGCTCGCGTAGGATGACCTCGGCGATAGCGCCGGCTGCGACCCGCATCGCTGTCTCGCGCGCCGACGACCGGCCGCCCCCGCGATAGTCGCGCAGGCCATATTTCTGCCAGTAGGTGAAATCAGCGTGGCCTGGGCGGAACTGATCCCGGATTTCGCCATAGTCCTTCGAGCGCTGGTCGCCGTTGTGGATGATCAAGCCAATGGGTGATCCGGTGGTGCGGCCCTCAAAAACTCCAGAAACGATGCTGACTTCATCACCTTCGCGACGCTGGGTCACGTACTTGCTCGTGCCAGGCTTGCGCCGGTCGAGGTCGGGCTGAATGTCTGCCTCACTCAGGCTGAGCCCGGCAGGCACGCCGTCGACCACGCAGCCGATCTGGGGGCCGTGGCTCTCGCCGAAGGTGGTGAAGCGGAACAGCGTTCCGAATGAATTCCCGGCCATAGGCAGCTTCAGCCCTTTTTGGTGGCGGTCTCGCTGAGCAGATCGCCCAGCTCACCGGCCTTGTCCATGGCGATCATACCATTGATGTTGGCCCCGCCGTCGACGTAGTGGATTTCGCCCGTTACCCCGTTGGACCAGGGTGAAATCAGATACAGGCAGGCGTCGCCAACGTCCTGAATGGTGACGTTGCGGCGCAGGGGTGCGTTCAGCTCGTTCCACTTTAGCATGGTGCGGAAGTCGCCGATGCCGGATGCGGCCAGGGTTCGGACGGGGCCGGCCGACAGACCGTTAACCCGGACCCCGCGCGGACCGAAGTCGGCAGCGAGGTAGAGCACCGAGGCCTCAAGCGCGGCCTTGGCCACACCCATGACGTTGTAGTTGGGCACGACCTTGACTGCGCCCTGATAGGTCAGGGTCACCAGCGAGCCGCCTTCGTTCATCAGAGGCGCTGCGCGCTGCGCCACGGCCGTAAAGGAATAGACCGAGATATCCATGGTCAGCGCGAAGTTCTCGCGGCTGGTGCCCAGATATTCACCCTTAAGCTCGTCCTTGTTGGAAAACCCGATGGCGTGGACGATGAAATCGAGGCTGCCCCACTTGTCTTCCAGAGCCTTGAACAGAGCATCAATCGAAGCATCGTCTGTCACGTCACAGGTAAGCATGTCTGCCCCTACCTGCTGGGCGAGTGGTGCTACGCGTTTTTCCAGCACTTCACCCTGGTAGGAAAAGGCAAGCTCTGCGCCTTCACGCGCGGCAGACTGGGCGATACCCCAGGCAATGGACTTATCGTTGGCCACGCCCATGATCAGACCACGCTTGCCGGCCAGAACGCCCTTGCTCATGCTCGTTTCCTTCCGTGAAAGATGTCCTGTTTGAACTCGGCTCTATTTTACCTCCCGCGGTCTGACTGGTGCAAGCCGGTGCAGCGCTTCTCAGCTCTGCTCCCTCTGTTGCGGGCTCGATTTGACGCCACTTCACGGCTTACAAAGCTCTCCCGCGCAATCAAACGGACAGGCTGCGCTGTGCGCGACCCGACGTCCTTTCGCATTTTTCACTGAAAATGCGCGTGGGAGGGCCGAAGGCCGCGAAGCGGCCAAGGCCCGACCGCACCACCTATCATTTGACACTCAACACGCTTCGCTTTGAGCGTCACTTCAGTTGACGCGCACCAACCTCCGCTTTGCGTGTCGCTTCAGCTGAAGCGCAACGGGTAGAGTTCATCCTGAGCCTGCCGAAGGACTTTAAGTGTTATTGGCGTGAAGAGCTCCAACGCGCTCACAGCGAAGCTTATTGAGCGCAAAGCAAAGAATTGCGCGACACTTGGCCCCGCCGCGCGAAGCGCGGTCGGGGACAAGTCGGCGCAATCGCTAGGCGCCGGACAGTGGTTTTGCTAAGGAAGGACATCCCACGGCGAAAGGCAGCCACTTCCTTGACCCTCTATGACGCCTTTGATGCACCTGTCGGCACCCGCGAGACAGACCAGACCTTGCGCGCCATCGCACGCCGGGCATGGCAGGTGTATTTTGCGCGCCTCATGCCCGTTTGGGCTGGTGTTCTGACCTTCGCCACCGTCGTCTTTGGGTTACCGGGCCTGGTTCTGTTGGCGCAGGCCCTGGCGCCTGTCTTCGGCAATCCCTTTGAGACCATGGACGTGGCCCGGTCTTCATCTCCGCTGGGGCTGGGATTGACCGGGCTGGCGGTTTGGTCAGCGCCCCTGACAGACTGGCTTCGCCCGACCTTCGACCGGTTCGGATTGGAGAGCCTCGCAGTCGGTGGTGCCTGTTTGCTGACGCTGACAGCCCTGCTCCGGGCTGCAGGTGCGCGCCAGTGGTATCAGTCAGTCTACGACGACATTCCCCGGCGCAGGCTGGTGTTGACCGGATTGCTGGCGGTCCTGCTCCCGCTCATGGCCGGGACTCAGCTCGGGCTTGCGGGGACGATGATCGCCGCGACCGGGGAAGCGCCGAGACTGGCGGCGGCGGTGGTGTGGCTGGTGAATGGTCTGGTCCTGATGCTGGTACTGTTTGTCGTATTCCTGACCTTCTCGCTGCGGCGACCCGCCTTCGGTGCGCTGCTGTTCGGGGCGGGACTGTCGAGCCTCGGCCTCTGTGGATTGCTGGCGCTGTCCACCTTGGTGCTCGAAGGCGGATCCTTGAGTGGTAATGCCGGAGCGCAGACCAGCAGACTCGGACTAGCGGCAGCGATCACTGTTCTCGCCATCCTCTATCTGGGCTGGGCGACCGTGCTCGCCGGGTCGCAGCTGGCGGTCAGCTTTGCCCGGCGTAAAGACCCGGTCGACAGCTTCCTCCAAGCGGGTCGGGGTGAGCAGCTTGACTTCGGACTCCGTCTGGTTCGCGATCTCGAAGCGCAGACACGCCTTCGCCGGTGGGCGAGGGTCGAGGATCTGGCGGCCTCGCTGCGCGCGCACCCGGCCATGATCACCTTTGCGCTAGACCGCCTGCGCCGGTCCGGGTTGGTGGAATTCGACGAAGAGGATCAGCGACCCCCGCGCCGCTGGGGGATCTGCGATGATCTCGAAGTGCTGAGCCTGCACGACCTGTCGCGTGCCATGGGGACCCACCTCGAGCCATCTCCCGGGTTGCACGGTGGTGCTGCAGAAGACGTGATCGAGGGCCTTGCTGCGCGCGAGCAGCTGGCACAGGGACAGAACCTGCTCAGCCTGTTCAGGGACGAGGGCGATGCCGCGCTGGCGCCCGGCGCGCCCATGCTTGCAGTCGATGACGCCCGCTTCGGGCTCGCGGATATCGATGCTGTGGCTGGTGCACCGCTGTTTCATCCAACGGCCGAGCTGGTTGACCGTTCCGCCGGGGATAATGGCAGACCGCTGGAGGCCGAGCCTGGTTATATCTTCGTCGATGCTGTGCTGGGAGAACAGGTCAGTCTGGGGGAAGCAGGCCATGGAGCAGGTGCCGGAGAGGCGCTGGACTTGACCCGGGACATGCGTCTGCGGGATGATTATGCGATGAATATGGCACCAGACCCGAGCTCATCGACTGCGACCCGTCCGGAAGACCCCGAGGCAAATCAGCAGCGCGACGACAGCGACGCAATGCCCGTGATCCTCGGGCAAGCGTCGCCGCTTGCCACTGTCCAGCGGGAGATCAACCATCTGCTCGACCTTGACTCAAGCCCGGTTGATGCAAAGGACACGGCCGGTAAAGGGGCTACAGCAACGGGGTCTGCACCAGCGTCTGACATGACCCCGCAGCGGGTCACGCCCCAGTACAGCTGGCACGCAGAACGAGAATCTGCACGAGAAAGAAGTGCACAAGCCGCGGAAAGCGAAGCTGGCCGCGCGACCCGCACCAGGGCTGAGATCGAGCCGGCGCCAACGCCGGCCTTTGTTGACCCGGTGGCGAGTTGGCGCGGCTTCCGTCTTCCCGGAAAGGCACGATCATCGGCCGAGCCATTTTCCCACGCCCGTGCAGAGCCCTTTGCAGACGCGCCCGGGGCTATGTCTCAAGCGCCGGCCGGGACGTCGCTCCCGCCTCCGGCTCCGGTCCCTGCGACGGTGCAGCCCCTTCACCGGATCACTTTTGGCGCCACCTGAAGCGGAACAGCCCTTAACGTCGTCGACGACCCGAGGAGAGACACCATCATGAGCTTCCGTGTTCAGGACCCACTCACTCTGTTCAGCCAGTGGCTTGAAGAAGCCAAAGCGACGGAGGTCAATGACCCCAACGCCATGGCACTGGCGACCCTCGATGGCGACGGCACGCTGAGCAACCGTATCGTCCTGCTCAAAGGCCACGATGGTCTGGGATTTCGTTTCTTCACGAATTTCGAGGGACGCAAGGGACGGGCCTTGCGGGACAACCCTCGTGCCGCTGCGCTGTTCCACTGGAAAACACTTGATCGTCAGGTTCGGCTGGAAGGTCCTGTCGAACGCCTCAGTGCGGAAGAATCACAGGCCTACTACGACACACGCGCGCGCGGGTCGCGCATTGGCGCCTGGGCGAGTCTTCAATCACAGCCTCTGCCCCATCGCTCTGCACTCGAGGGCCGGATTGAGGACTTTGTAGCGCGCTTTGAGGGTCAGGACCAATTTGCCAAGCCAGATTATTGGGGTGGTTTCATCCTGAGGCCAATGGCGATGGAATTCTGGAGGGCGGGCGAATTCCGGCTGCACGAGCGCGTGCGCCTGACGCGACTTAACCTCGATTCAGGCTGGACAGAAACGCCACTCTACCCCTGATCCAAGCAAGTTCGATGGTTGCGGGCTCGATTTGACGCTGCTTCGCGGCTTTCAAATCTCCCCCGCGCAATTAAACGGACAGGCCGCGCTATGCGCGGCCTGACATCTTTTCGCATTTTCTATGAAAATGCGCGACGCCTTGGCGAAGACCGCGAAGCGGTCGAGACAAGTCGGCGCAACTCAGATTTCGTCAGCCAGCACAAAGGCCCGCAGCATCCGGTCAGGGTTGGTGACCGCACCGGAGCCTTCCGCCCCGCGCTTGATCTGATCGACGGCCTCCATCCCCACCAGCACTTCGCCAATGATGGTGTACTGACCATCGAGGAAGGGCCCGTCTTCGAACATAATAAAGAATTGCGAGTTGGCGGAATCCGGAGACTGCGACCGCGCCATACCAACCGTTCCCCGGGTAAAGCTGGCCACCTCAGGCGCGGAGAATTCCGCCGGCAGGTCCAGTTTTTCCGAGCCACCGCGCCCGGTCCCCGTCGGATCACCCGTCTGAGCCATGAAGCCATCGATCACCCGGTGGAACACTACGCCGTCGTAGAAGCCCTCCCGCGAAAGCTCCAGCATCCGCGCGGCATGCTGCGGCGCAAGATCGTCGCGCAAATTGATGGCGATCAACCCATGACGGGTGTCGATCATCATCGTTTTCTCCGGCACGCCACCTGCCGCCGCAACCTGATCAGCCACCTGCGCCAGAGACGGCTTTGCGACGCTGTCAAAGCCCGACAGCACCGACAGCGCCAGCGATCCGGCTGTGGTCTCAGGGTAGAGGATTACGGCTGCCTGAAACGCAATCGGCTGGCCGATTTCTAGCGCACGGGCGAGCACGGCTTCGCCACCCTCGCCCTCAAATCGTGCCTGACAAAGGAGATTACCGTAGGCGGGCACGCCCAGCGCGCCAAAGGACGCCGGCGGCAGGTCAAGCGTGATCAGCAGCGACTGCCCTTCAGCAATAGCGCTCAAGGCCGCATCGATCGCCAGCCCCTCAGGCACAGCGTCCAGCGTCTGCGTGCTGACGTCGAACCCGGCATCATTCAGCGAACCAACGACCGCTGACCGACACCCGGCATCAACATCGGCCCCGGCTACGACCATGGTCGGCTGCGCCGCTGCCACCTGGGCGATCCCAAAAGAAGTGGCAAGAATCAGAATACTGGCGGTCAGTAGCTTGGTCATCGACGATGGTCCTCTGTGGTTGCGAACGCGGATGCGCAAACGGATGTACTCGAACGTGAGCCCAGATCAGAGCTACGATACGAGCTAAGATAGCGCTAAGTTAATGTGGTTTCGGGCGTATTGGAACCGCCAATTAGGCGTAGGTCGGTTGATTCCCAATAAAATAGCCGCGGGCCGAAATTGTGACTCGCGGCTATCGATATTGAGGCGCAAATCCGGTCAGACCATGACGGTGGCCGAACAGGACCGCAAGACGCTGTAGGCCCACTGGTGGGGCGGGCAGACCTTAGCCGTCAGCGCCCAGAGTGACCGCAATCATCGTGTCAGGCTCACCGGCGAAAGACGTGCCGTTCTGACCCGCGCCCTTGGTGATGTTGTCGACGAACTCCATGCCGCTGCGCACCTGCCCGAAGACCGTATACTGGCCGTTCAAGAATGAACCCTCGGCGAACATAATGAAGAACTGCGAGTTGGCGGAGTTCGGGTTCTGCGCCCGCGCCATGCCCAGCGTTCCCCGCTCGAAGGGTACGTTGGAGAATTCAGCCGGCAGGTCCGGCAGCCTGGAGCCACCCGTGCCATCGCCGCGCGGGTCGCCGGTCTGCGCCATGAAACCATCGATCACACGGTGGAATTTGATGCCGTTGTAGAAGCCGTCACGGGTCAGCTCCTTGATGCGGGCGACGTGCAGCGGCGCGACGTCAGGAAGCAGCTCGATGACGACCGTGCCGTCTTTGAGCTGGATGTTGAGGGTGTTTTCGGGATCCAAGGCAGGGGCCTCCTGTGTTGACGCCGACCCAGCAGCGGGTGCGGCGGCGATGAATGATGTCTGATCGGAGACATAGGACATATCTGAGCCAGAAGAAGATGAGTCGATCACGCGCAGGTCGGCCCCGCTTGAAGCGGCGCTGTCGGCGGCGTCCCGCCCACCAAAGCGATCGAGCACGCTGCAGCCCGACACCAGGCCAAAGACCGCAAGGGCGGTGATCACAAGAATGGTCAGAAGGAACCGCATAGCACGCGTCTTTCCCAATCAGTTGGTGAAGTCAGTTAGTGAACCTGGGCCGCCAGCCTCGGCTGGCTGGCGCAGCGCCAGCCCGACGGCCGCAATCCGTGGATGCGGGAAGCGACGATCGACCCCGCAGCGATGTGGGAACCGGCACCGGTGTCGACATGGGTATCGACGGCCTCCCGTGCTCTTTCTCTAAAGCCCCATGACCCGCTTGAGCTCTTCGTCGAGCTTGTCGAGGAACTGGGAGGTGGTCAGCCAGCCCTGATCAGGGGATACCAGCAGCGCTAGATCCTTGGTCATGAAGCCCTGCTCAACCGTGCTCACGCACACCGATTCCAGCGCCTGGGCGAAGTTCACCACCTCCGGCGTGTCGTCGAACTGACCGCGGTAGAACAGGCCACGGGTCCAGGCGTAGATCGATGCAATCGGGTTGGTGGAGGTCTCCTTACCCTGCTGGTGCAGGCGGTAGTGACGGGTAACGGTGCCGTGCGCAGCCTCGGCCTCGACGGTCTTGCCGTCGGGGGTCATGAGCACCGAGGTCATCAGACCCAATGAGCCGAAGCCCTGCGCCACGGTGTCCGACTGGACGTCGCCGTCATAGTTCTTACAGGCCCAGACAAAGCCGCCGGACCACTTGAGCGCCGCAGCAACCATGTCGTCGATCAGGCGGTGTTCGTAGGTGATGCCCGCCTCGGCGAACTTGTCTTTGAATTCGGTCTCGAAGACGTGCTGGAATAGGTCTTTGAACCGGCCGTCGTACTTCTTCATGATCGTGTTCTTGGTCGACAGGTATACGGGCCAGCCAAGGTTGAGGCCGTAGTTCATGCACGCCCGGGCAAAGCCGATGATCGACTCATCGAGGTTGTACATGCCCATGGCGATCCCGGCTTCTTCGAAGTCGAAAACCGGGTATTCGACCGCCTCGCCGCCGTCGGCCGGCTCGAACACCATCTTGAGATGACCCGCGCCCGGCACGAGGAAATCGGTAGCTCGGTACTGGTCACCGAAGGCGTGACGGCCGATGACGATCGGCTGGGTCCAGCCGGGGACCAGGCGCGGCACGTTGGACATGATGATGGGCTGGCGGAACACCGTACCGCCGAGGATGTTGCGGATCGTACCGTTGGGCGAGCGGTACATCTTTTTCAGCCCGAACTCTTCGACCCGCGCCTCGTCCGGGGTGATGGTCGCACACTTGACGCCGACCCCGAACTCCTTGATCGCGTTAGCCGCGTCGATGGTAATCTGGTCATCAGTCTCGTCGCGACGCTCCATGCCCAGATCGTAGTACTGCAGGTCCACGTCGAGGTAGGGAAGGATCAGCCGGTCCTTAATGAAAGACCAGATGATGCGGGTCATCTCATCGCCATCGAGCTCAATGATGGGTGTCTTAACGCTAATCTTGGACATGGGTGTTCTCTCCTGCAACTCGGCAAATTCGTAGTCGCGCCAGACCGGGCCGAACCGGCAAGGGCGAATTCCGGTGCTTGGCTAGCATGGGGGCCGGGTGGCGACCAGACCCGCTCAGGGCTGCACTGGGTCGCATCTGATCAATGGATCGTCGCGAATGGAAACCGGCAGCGGGGTCATCTGGCGGGGGTCGGATCGGTCGGAGGCGGCAGGCCCGGGCAGAAGCGGCAGTACTCCTGCTCCTGCGCCTGCGGGATGACAGCGACCCTCAGCGGAGGAAGGCGCCCTCTGTGCTCAGCCCAGTTGCGCGGCCAGCGCCGCAGGCAGCTCTTCGGGATGACGGATCGAGGTGTAGAGATTGGTCAGCCGCGAGTGTAGGAAGCCCTGCGCCTCGACGTGGTCGACCAGATCCATCAGCGGCTGCCAGTATCCCTGCTCGGTATCAAAGAAGATGATCGGCTTGGTGTGCCGGCCCAGCTGCTTCCAGGTGATGACCTCGAAGATCTCCTCGAGCGTGCCAAAGCCGCCGGGCATGGCAACGATGGCCTGTGCCAGATCGAACATCATCCGCTTGCGGGTGTGCATGTCGGGAACCAGGCGCAGGTCCGTAACCGCCTGATGGCTGACCTCGACCCGGTCGAGAAACTCGGGAATGACGCCGATGACGTGGGCGCCAGCCACGAGGGCACCGTCGGCAACCGCGCCCATCATCCCGGTCTGACCACCGCCGTAGACCAGCCCGAGGCCAGCCTCGCCGATCACACGACCGAGGGACCCAGCGGCGGACTCGTAGCCCGCCCACGTCCCGCCGGATGCCCCGCCGTAGACGCAGACGCGCTCGATTTCTTCCGCTGCAGGGCGTTCGGCGTGCAGGCGCTCAAACGCGGCCTCAATACTCATCAGGACGTAACCACGCCGCCGACAGCACCCTGCTCCCGCGTCTTCGCAGCGAGGCGCTCAAGCTTGCGACGACGGCCTTCACCGCCGGCAATCTTGCGCACTTCCATCCGGCCTTGAATCATCAGCATGCACGGGGTGAAGAACAGGGAGACCATGGTCGAGAACGCCAGCCCGAAAGCGATGGCCTGACTCATGCCCGTCCACCACTGCGCGGAGGCCGCAACCTGGCTGACCACGCCTTCACTCGCGTTCAGCGTCGCGAAGAAATCACCCACCAACGGCAGGGTGGTCAGCGGCGACAGGTCTACACCGGTAATCACAAAGTTCTGGAAGTCGACCCCGATGCCCAGCGCCAGCGGCAGCAGGCCGAGAATGGTCGTCACCGTGGTGATCAGGACCGGCCGCAGGCGCTGCGCCCCGGTCAGCAGCACCAGCCGCTGGTATTCCTCCTTCGAACGCGGGCGGTTTTCCCGCTCCAGCGTCGCGAAGGTGTCCACCAGCACGATGTTGTTGTTCACCACCACCCCGGCGAGCGACACCACACCAATGAATGTAAAGACGCCAAAACCGGAGTTGGTCAGGATCAGGCCGAACATCACCCCCGGGATCGACATGGCGACCGCGGTCAGGATTAACAGCGCACGGTAGAAACTGTTGAACTGGGTAATCAGCACCGAGAACATACCGACCATGGCAACGGCGAAGGCGAAGCCGAGGAAGCTGAAGGCCTCCTGCTGCTCCTGGTTATTACCGACGAATTCCCAGACCACGTCGCGGTCGATATCGGCGACTTCGATGGCAGCCGTCAGCTCCTCGATTACCGTCGAATCTGCTTTCTGTGGCTCGCCCGGTGCCGCTGTCGCGACGTTGGCCGACATGGTGTAGGCCCGACGCTCGTCGATCCGGGTGATGAGGCTGGTCCGCTCATCAATCTCGAAGTCGACCAGATTGCCGATCGGCACCGTGCCACCCTGAGTGTTGATCCGGATCCGGCTGAGCTGATCGATCGACCGGAACTCGGGCGGGAAGCGGAACACGATATCGGTCTCGTCATTCGAACCGTCCAGACGAATGCTGTCGACGATGTAGCCGTCGTTGGTCATCTGGATGTACTGCGAAATCTGGAACGCCGTAACGCCGAGGCGCTGGGCATCGGCCTCTTTAAGGTCGAGCGAGATCTTCGTACCCGGCAGCGGCAGCCCATCCTCGATATCGACGAGATCGGGGTTGTCTTCCATGATGGTTCGGATCCGCGCCAGCTCGACCAGCAGCAACGCCGGGTTCTCCGACCGCAGACGCAGCTGCACGGCCTTGCCGCTCGGTGGTCCGCCCTCAACAGCGAGGATTTCCACCTGTACACCGGCAAAGTGGTCGGTCCGGTCCCGGATCTCCTGCAGGACTTCCGCCACGGGGCGGGTGCGGTTGAAGTAATCGACGAAGGTCAGCTGCACCGAGCCGATGGTGTCCGCGGATTCAGGGATCGCGGAGTTGGTCGCGCCGCCGCTCTGCGAGCGCACGGAGACGGCCGAGAATTCCTGATTGGCGATGGCGAGGTCGTAAATCACGTCCTCCACATCCCGAACCAGCGCGTCCTTCTCGTCGATCGACAGATTTCCGCGCGCCTTGATGTAGAGGTTAGCGCTATCGGGTTCGGTCGCCGGGAAGAACTCCGTCGGGATATTGCGCGAGGCGTAAAAGACGAAGGAGAACACCAGAATCAACAGGCCGAGCACCGCCACCATGATCGGCGCCTTGAGCAGCTGCCGCAGCACGGCGACGTAGAGCCCGGCCAGGCCTGTCGCCTGATTGGGGTCCGACGCCTCTTCGGCGGTGCGGGTCTGGCGTGGATTGCCGATCAGCATGAAGAACACGTTGCGCACGCCGTAGAAGATGATCACGAACGCCGTCGGCGCCAGCACGATCCCCGCCAGAATGCCGATGACCGGCTTCATGGGCGAGTCCGCGAGCGCCGGGACGTTGGCCAGCAACTGGCCGTTGATACCACTGACGAGGAAGAACACCGCCGCGCCCAGCGCGAGCACAAAGAACACCACCGAGAAGAACCGGCGGAAGTTGGCACCCAGCGTCGGCACGAAGAACAGCGCCATGAGCAACGAGCCGGACAGCGTGACCAGCAGCGTGATCGGCAGGTACTTCATGAACTGCCCGACGAAGCCGGGGAAGAAGAGCATGGGCGCAAACACGATCAGCGTGGTCGAGGTCGAGGCGATAATGGGCCAGGCCATGCGCTTGGCCGCCTCACCATAGGCTTCGACCATACTGGCGCCTTCCGACAATCGTCGGTCGGCGTATTCACTGACCACCACGGCGCCGTCGACCAGCATGCCGGAGGCCAGAATCAGCGAGAACAGCACCACGATGTTGGCGCTCAATCCCATCATGTTCAGCGCGATAAAGCCGAGCATGTAGGAGCCCGGGATCGCAATCGCGACCAACAGGGCCGAGCGCAGGCCGAGGATGGCCACGACAATGACCATCACCAGCAGCACGGCAAAGGCAACGTTGTTGATCAGGTCGCCCAGCAGCGTCTTTACGAAGACCGAGTCATCGTAGGAGCTGGTGGCGACAATAAGGTCCTGTAAGCTTTCCATCAGCTGGATCCCTCTCTGCCTTCAGTCCATTCACCGGCGGCAGCCTCTTCGCTGATGTCCTCAGCTTCAAAGTCAGTGCCGGCAGTCGCCGCAGCGATCACGGCTTTTACTCGGCCGGCGATTTCAAGCGTGTTGGTCCCGGTCCGCTTGGAAACGGAGATGGAGACTGACGGCTGGCCGTTCACGCGGGCGTTGTTGTTGGCGTCCTTGAACGTGTCGCGGACCTCGGCAATGTCGGAGAACCGGATGATCGAGTTGCCTTCGACCACGATCGGCAGGTCTTCGAGCGACGTCACCCCCTGCAACTCACCGGGCAGTTCGATATCGAAAGCGCCCGAGCTGGCTTCGGTCGTGCCCGTTACCACCAGCAGGTTCGCGTTGGTGATCGCCGAGGAAATCTGGTTCAGGTCGAGGTTGTAGTTTTCCAGCGTGGTCGGCTTGATAATCACCTCGATCACGCGCTCACGGTCGCCCGCAAGGTCAACTTCCAGCACCCCGGGAATGTTCTCCAGCTCGCGCTGCAGATCCTTGGCGAAGTCTACCAGCGTCTTTTCCGGCACCGGCCCGGTCAGGCCGTAGACGATAATCGGCTGTTCCGACAGGTTGATCGGAGTAACGACCGGCTCTTCGGCGTCCTGCGGAAGCTTGGGCTTGGCGCGATCCACGGCGAGGCGGATGTCGTCTTCGGCCTTCTCGTCATCGAAACCGGCTTCAAACTCAAGCACGATGTTGGCGTAGCCCTGACTGGCGGTCGAGGTCATGGTCTTGAGCCCGTCGACGCCGGAGAGTTCACCTTCCAGCGGCTTGATCAGCTCGTCCTCGGCGTCTTCGGGTGAGATCCCGTTCTGATAGATCGAGACATAGATCGACGGGAAGGTCACGTTCGGGAACGCCTCCTTCGGCAGGATGATCCAGCTGTAAACGCCCGAACCCATCAGCGCCAGCAGCAGCACCAGTACCGTTCGGTTGTAACGCAGCATGGCGTCGATGATTGAATTCATCATGGTCTTTGTCGCCCTTCTTCAGGGTTTAATGGCGTCAGTTTTTATTAGTTCAGCCGCTCTTCAGCGGAAATCTGCTCGACTTTTTCGGCCGTCACCGGGTTAACGATCAGGCCATCCTTAACCGAGGCCTGACCGACCGTGATCAGAGTGACATCACCTTCGAGGCCACTGACCCAGCTCCCGGCCAGATCAGCCGAAATCACTTCGGTGGGGTTGAAGACCACCTGGTTGTCCGCATTCACCGAATAAAGACCCTGGCGACCATCTGGCGCACGCTGCAGCAGGCCCGTGGGCACGTAGTGAAGACCAGGCGTGGGGATGCGGACTTGAACCGTGGCGGTCACGCCTTCGAACAGGCTGTAGTCGGAGTTCGGAGCCTCGGCTTCGATCTCGAACGTACGGGTCGCGGCATCGGCGAAGGGTGAAATGTAGCTGATCACCGCTTCGACCTGCTGGCCCGTAGCCAGTTCCACGTCGGCGATCTGCCCGATGGCGAATTCGGCAATCTGCTGCTCTCCGGCGCGAGCCGAAATCAGCAGGGGGTCCATCGAGGTTACCGCGAGCACGGGGTCGCCGGCGCCGACAAAGCCGCCCACCTGTGCTACGCGGTTCTCAACCAGCCCGGCAATGGTGGAGCGCACTTCCAGATCATTAACCTGATCACGCGCCTGCTCGACAGCAGCAAGCGCAGCTTCGTAAGCCGTTTCCAGATCAGAGAGGGTATTGCGGGCAACGAAGCCTTCTTCGACCAGGGCACGGGTTGCGTCGAGGTCGATTTCAGCGGCGACCAGCGCCTGCTTAGCCTGCCGCAGGTTCTCGTCGCGGGCGTCCGCGCTGATCAGGGCAATGACATCACCCACGGCAACCACATCGCCCTTGTCGACACTTATGTCTGACAGCGTACCACCGGACTGCGCAACGATCGTCTCGCGCCGGTTGGCGGCGGTCTGGCCAGCCAGCTCAATGATGCGTTCGAGCGTCGCCTGTTCGAACACCTCGGTGCGCACGTCCAGCACGCTATCTTCGAGCACAATTTCCGCCGGAGGGTTGTTTTCCACAGGTGCCGAACCGCCCATAATGCGGAAGACCATCACCAAAAGCGCGCTCATTAAAATTATCAGAGCGATTAGAATGCCTCGGATTGCCATGGTTAGTTCTCTCTATCCCATTGATCAGAAGGAAATATTGTCAAAATCGACGCTCGATCCGACGCTTATATGGAGTTGTTTCTCACGGAATTGAACCGGTCGAATACGCATTTCTGACACCGAATAGACTTCCGGAACCACAAAGGGGTTTTTTAGAAGATGCTCATGGAATATATTAGCATTGCCTTATGCTCTTTTGTGAACGTGGTAGGGTTCAAGTACGGGACAAATGACGACAACATCGGACAACGACAGCGGGTTGGGCGGACAGGCCCTACGGGACGATCAGGACTTCCTCGAAATTCAGAGCGAAGCCAGCGTACCGGATCAGCGCGCCGCCCTTGGTGAGATCGACGTTGAAGGCGCGACCCTGTTCCTGCGCGCCCTGTCCAATCAAAACCGTCTCGCGCTGGTCAAAGAGCTGATCACGGGCGAACGGACAGTGTCCGAGCTTGCCGACAAACTGAAGATGCGCCAGCCGGCAGTCTCCCAGCAGCTTGCCCGCCTGCGCGAGAGCGGGATCGTTGAGTTTCGCCGCGACGGCAAGACGGTCTACTACCGGATTGCCTCCGCCCGGATCGAACATTTCCTACCCCTCTTGCAGCAGCACTTCCCCATCGACTGACGGGCGGCGGCGGCGGCCAATCCCGAGCGTTGAGCCGGGCGGGCGAAAGCTCTAGAATGCGCGTGTGATCAAGACCTTTGTTAAATCTGTCCTCGGTCCGCTCTGCGGGCTTGCCGCCCTCGTGGTGATTGTGGCCTGCGAGCCGATCAAGCCCGAGCACTGCCCCTACGCTGATTGGGCCGCGACGGGGGAGTTGCACGCCGCCAAGGGCTATCAGAGCCGCCTGCCCGGGCTGTTGGATACCTGCATGAAGGTCGGTGTGCTCCCTGATGCTGACGCCTATCTGGCCGGCTACAGGCGGGGTTTGCTGTCGTTCTGCACCATCGAAAACGGCTGGGTCTGGGGTGAGCACCGCAACCTGAACCCCTGGGTCTGCCCACCGTCCATGGCCGAGGGCTTTGACCGGGGCTTTGCCGTTCGGTCCAAGCTCGAAGCACTGATCATCGAGGAACAGAACCTGCGGCAGGCCCGGAATTCGATCGAGGAGCGCCTCGCCGCGGGTGAGCCGGTTACCTACGAAGAGGTCTACGACATGCGCAAAATGACCAAGGAGCTCGAACGCCTCAACGCCGAGCGCGAGCGCACGCGCAACGGGTTTGCAAACTGGTTGAGCGCCATAGGCTTGGTTGCACCTCACGATCTGTTTAAGTACTGACGCGCACGCAACACGCGATCACTTCTCCACCCCAGGTCGGATGCCATGGATTTTCCCAACAGCTGGGCCACGCCGAAAGTCAGTCACACCGAAGCCGATTGGTGGGTCGGGACATTCTATGGCTTTGCCCGCGTGGCGGACCCGGAAGCCGTTAAGGCAAACATGGTCCGTACCATCGGCAAGGACCCGGTCTACGGCACCATTTTGGTGGCGGAGGAAGGCGCAAACGGCACCCTGTGCGCGCCCACCCGCGCCATGCTGGACGAGATGCTCGGGCGCCTGTCCGCCGAGATCGGGCTCCACGCGGGCTTCGATCCGACCTGGTCCCGCGTCGACCGGCCGATCTTCCGCAAGCTCAAGGTTCGGGTGAAGAAGGAGATCGTCACCTTCAAGACCCTGGAGGCCACCCCGCTGGAAGGCGAAGGCGGCACCCACCTGGGCCCCGATGACTGGAACGAACTGATCAGCGACCCCGACACCATCATCATCGATACCCGCAATTCGTTCGAGACCAAGGTCGGCACTTTCCCCGGCGCGATCGACCCGAGCAACGTGTCGTTCAGCGAGTTCCCCGCCTTCGTCGAGGAGCAGCTGCGCGGACAGGAGGGCAAGAAGGTCGCCATGTTCTGCACCGGCGGAATCCGCTGTGAGAAGGCCAGCGTGTATATGAAGGCGCAGGGCTTCGATCAGGTGTTCCAGCTCAAGGGCGGGGTCTTGCGCTACTTTCAGGAAACCACGGCAGAAACCAACCTCTGGGACGGAGACTGCTACGTCTTCGATGACCGGGTGGCGCTGGACAAGAACCTCGAACCCGGCGGGCACATATCCTGCCCCGTTTGCCGGATGCCGGTCCGGCCCGACCAGTTCGACGACCCAAGTTTCAAGGCGGGCTATTCCTGCCCCAACTGCGCCGATGACCCGTCGTTTGATCGTACCCGGGCGTCGAGCGTCGAGCGGCTGAAGCAGATTTTGCTGGCTGCAAAGAAGGGCAAGCGGCACCTCGGCCCGCAGGATTAGATCAGGCCGTCGCCCGGCCAAGTCCGCCCTTTACCTGCCCCGAATTCCCGTGCAACACTCGGATCAAGTTTTGCGGCCTGTCCGCAAAGACAACGATCTGGGGGCGCACGCATGTCCGATGCGCAGACTGCCCCCTTAGATAAAGACCCGTCGAGCCGACGTAGCCGTCGCCGACGCAGTCCTAAGGGGATGGCCCGGGACGATGCCAGCAATGGCTCCAGACCGGGCAAGGCAAAGGGCGACGCATCGCGCGCCAAGGGGAACAGCGCCCGCAGGGCCGGCGGTCGCCACGCGGGCCCCGTCTATGCTGCCGTGGACCTCGGCACCAACAACTGCCGCCTGCTCATCGCCCGCCCCAGCGCCAAAAACCGCCAGCAATCCTTCACCGTCGTGGACGCTTTTTCGCGCATCGTCCGCTTAGGCGAAGGTCTGGGACAGCACGGCACGCTGTCCGAAAAAGCCATGGAGCGGACTGTTGCTGCGCTGAGCATCTGCGCGGGCAAGATCCGGCGGCAAGGCGCAACCCGCGTCGATGCGGTTGCAACGGAAGCCTGTCGCCAGGCCACGAACTACCCGGACTTCGTCAGCCGTGTGGAAAAGGAAACCGGCCTCAAACTGCGCTTGATTTCGGGGCAGGAAGAGGCCGCCATCGGCCTCGCCGGCTGCGCGTCCCTGCTCGACGGCTCGACGCCGCGCGCTCTAGTGTTCGACATCGGCGGCGGTTCGACTGAAGTTTCGTGGATCGACACCACCGCCGACCGGCCGCGCGTGCTGGCCAGCCGTTCAGTGCCGCTGGGCGTGGTCACGCTAGCAGAAAAATATAGCGAGGGCATGGAGCTGTCGTCGGCCAATTTCGACCTGATTGCGCGCGACACCAAACGCGCCTTCAAGGCCTTCTCCAAGCGCCACGGCATCGTCGACGCCATCGGTCGCGGCGAAGTGCAGATGGTGGGCACCAGCGGCACCATCACCACGGTCGCCGGGCTTCACCTGAAGCTTCCAACCTACGACCGCAATCAGGTTGACGGCATGGTGATGTCCTTGGGCGATACCCAAGTGGTGATCAATGACCTCCGCGCCCGCGATAACGAGAGCCGGGCCACGCTCGGCTGCATCGGCCGCGGGCGCTCCGATCTGGTGCTGCCGGGCTGCGCTGTGCTGGAAGGACTAACCACACTGTGGTGCGTGCCACAGCTTTCAGTGGCCGACCGGGGTCTGCGCGAAGGCATGCTGCTGCGGATGATGCAGGGCAAAATGCCGGGCCGCCGCCGCCGGCCACGCGCACGCAACCGCAAGTCAACGGCCGCGAAGGGATCCGACTGATGGCTGAGTACAAGCCCAAACGCACCGGCAGTTCAGGGCGCAGCGGTGGCCCCCCGGGCCAGAGCCGTGATCTCGCCGTGCGGGTTAAGTCGGCCCGCGGCCGGAAGAATTCGTCGACGCGCTGGCTGCAGCGACAGCTGAACGACCCCTACGTCGTCGCCGCCAAGCGGGACGGCTACCGCGGGCGGGCGGCCTACAAGCTGCTCGAGATCAACGACAAGCTGAAGTTCCTCAATCCGGGCAAGCGGGTCGTCGACCTCGGCTGCGCCCCGGGCGGCTGGCTGCAGGTGGCCGTACGATACTGCGGCGAGGGCAAGGTCGTCGGCATCGACCTGCTGCCGACCGAGCCGGTGGCCGGCGCGCAGGTGATCGAGGGCGACGTGCGCGAGCCGGGTGACCTCGACCGGGTGCGGGACCTGCTCGACGGCGCGCAGGCCGATATCGTGCTCTCCGACATGGCCGCATCGTCGACCGGGCACAAGACGACCGACCACCTGCGCATCATCGCGCTGATCGAGATTTCGTTGGATTTCGCCCACGAGGTGCTGGCCCTGGGCGGCTGGTTCGTCGTCAAGATCCTGCAGGGTGGGGCGCAGGGCGAGCTGCAGAAACAGCTGGCGCAGTGCTTCGACAAAGTACGGGTGATCAAGCCCCCGGCGAGCCGCAGCGACAGCTCGGAGGCCTATATTGCCGCAAGTGGCTATCGCGGACGCCCCGTGGAGGCGACAGTTGACGCGGCCGACGACGCCAGCGAGTCATAATCAGCGCTCAACCCACAGGTTCCACAGTTGTGGGTTCTCCAGCGTCGGTCTTTACCCTAGGCTGACAAAGAAAAGGGCAAGGACCTTTTCCCATGCGAATTCGTGACGCTCTCACCTTTGATGACGTACTGCTCCAGCCCCAGCGCTCGGAGGTCGTCCCGCTCGAAACCCAGACCAGCACCCGCATTTCGCGCAGCATCAGTGTGGGCATCCCGCTGATGTCGGCGGCGATGGACACGGTCACCGAAGCGCCCATGGCCATCACCATGGCGCAGGCGGGCGGCATCGGCGTCGTGCACAAGAACCTCAGCATCGAAGAGCAGGCCGCCGCTGTCCTGACTGTGAAGAAGTATGAGTCCGGCATGGTCATCAACCCGGTAACCATCAATCCGGGTGCAACGCTGGCCGACGCCATGCTGCTCATGCAGCAGCACCGGATCAGCGGCATTCCGGTGGTCGAACCGGGTAGCGAGAAGCTGGTCGGCATCCTGACCAACCGCGACGTGCGCTTCGCCAGCGATCAACGCCAGACCGTCGCCGAGCTGATGACCCACGAAAGCCTGATCACCGTAACGGAAGGCTGTGAACGGGACGAGGCCGAGCGCCTGCTCCACCAGCACCGAATCGAAAAGCTGCTGGTCGTCGACGACGCCTTCCGCTGCGTCGGCCTGATCACGGTCAAAGACATCGAAAAGGCCCAGAACCACCCCAACGCGACCAAAGATGCGCAGGGTCGGCTGAAGGTCGCCGCGGCAACCGGCGTGGGGGACGACGGCCTGCGCCGGGCCGAAGCCCTGCTCGACGCCGGCGTGGATGCCATCATCGTCGACACCGCCCACGGTCACTCGGAGGGTGTGCTGAACCAGGTCACCGCCATCAAGCACCTGTCCAACGCAGCCGACGTCATCGGCGGCAACGTCGCCACCGCTGACGGCGCCCGAGCGCTCATCGACGCGGGCGCGGACGGCGTGAAAGTCGGCATCGGGCCGGGCACAATCTGCACCACTCGGATCGTCGCCGGGGTTGGCGTACCGCAGCTGACGGCGGTGGTTGACGCCGTGGAAGCCGCCCGAGACCACGACGTGCCGGTGATTGCCGACGGCGGCATCAAGACCAGCGGCGACATCGCCAAGGCCATTGCCGGCGGGGCATCGGCCTGCATGGTCGGGTCGCTACTAGCCGGGACCGACGAGGCGCCGGGGGAAGTGTTTCTCTATCAGGGCCGGTCGTACAAATCCTATCGCGGCATGGGCTCGCTGGGCGCCATGGCGCGCGGCTCGGCCGACCGTTACTTTCAGGCGGAAGTTAGCTCCGAGCTCAAGCTGGTGCCCGAGGGCATCGAGGGCCGTGTGCCGTACAAGGGCCCGGCCAACGCCATCCTGCACCAGCTCGTCGGTGGCCTGCGCGCCGCCATGGGCTACACCGGCAACGCCACGATCGAAGAGATGCAGCAGAACTGCAGCTTCCTGAAGATCACCGCAGCGGGCCTGCGCGAGTCCCACGTCCACGACGTTTCCATCACCAAGGACGCGCCCAACTACGCGCGCCAGAACTAAGCCAGAAAAACGAAAAAGCAGAAGAAGGGTTCATCGGTGTCCAATCGGGTTCTGATAGTCGATTTCGGTTCACAGCTCACACAGCTGATCGCGCGCCGCGTGCGCGAAGCGGGCTTTTACAGCGAAATCATCCCCTACAACGCCGACGCCGCCCGGTTCGACGACTTCGGCGCAGCGGCCGTGATCCTGAGCGGTGGCCCAGCCTCCGTGCTCGATGACGAAGCGCCCACGATCCCGGCGAGCCTGCACGCCAGCGACCTGCCCATGCTCGGGATCTGCTACGGGCAGCAGGCGCTGATGCACGAAACCGGCGGCACTGTCAGCCGCGGCGAGACCCACGAATTCGGCCGCGCCGACGTGCGCGTGACCGAGGACTGCGCCCTGTTCCACGGGCTGTGGGAGAAGGGCGGCGACTACCCGGTCTGGATGTCCCACGGCGACAAGGTCACGGCGCTGGCCCCCAGCTGGCGCGTGGTCGCAGCCTCCGAAGGCGCGCCTTTCGCGGTGGTTGAAAACCCCGGACAGCGGCGCTTCGCCGTGCAGTTCCACCCGGAGGTTCACCACACCCCGGACGGGGCCGGGCTGATCCGCAATTTCCTGACCCGGGTTGCGGGGCTGACCCCGGACTGGTCCATGGCCGCTTTCCGCGACGAGGCTATCGCCGCAATCCGGGAGCAGGTCGGCGACAAGCGGGTGATCTGCGGCCTCTCCGGCGGGGTCGATTCCTCCGTCGCGGCCGTCCTGATCCACGAAGCCATCGGCGACCGCCTCACGTGCATTTTCGTCGATCATGGCCTGCTGCGGAAGAACGAGGCCGAGGACGTGGTGACGCTGTTCCGCGACACCTACAACATCCCGCTGGTGCACGTGGACGCGAGCGACACCTTTCTAGGCGCGCTCGACGGGATCAGCGACCCGGAGACCAAGCGCAAGACCATCGGCGGCCTTTTCATCGACGTGTTCGAGGCTGAGGCCAAAAAGATCGAAGGCGCGTCCTTCCTCGCGCAGGGCACGCTCTACCCCGACGTGATCGAAAGCGTATCGGTGACCGGCGGCCCGTCGGTGACGATCAAATCGCACCACAACGTCGGCGGCCTGCCCGACCGGATGAACCTCGAACTGGTCGAGCCATTCCGCCTGCTGTTCAAGGACGAGGTGCGGGCGCTGGGGCGGGAGATGGGCATGCCCCACTCGCTGGTTGGCCGGCACCCCTTCCCAGGCCCCGGGCTCGCGATCCGCATCCCGGGCGCAATTACCGCCGAGCGCGCCGATATCCTGCGTGAGGCCGACGGGATCTATATCGAGGAAATCCGCATGGCGGGGCTGTACGACGAAATCTGGCAGGCCTTTGCCGTGCTGCTGCCGGTTAAGACCGTGGGCGTGATGGGCGATGGCAGGACCTACGAGAGCGTTTGCGGCCTGCGCGCGGTTACATCGGTGGATGGCATGACGGCGGACGTCTACCCCTTCGAGCCAGCGTTTCTGGGGCGGGTCGCGACGCGGATTGTCAACGAAGTCCGGGGCATCAACCGCGTGGTCTATGACATCACCACCAAGCCACCCGGGACCATCGAGTGGGAGTAGTTCTCATCCGCCAGCCGAAGACGAGCCCGGGCGCGTGACGGTCATGGGTCTGTGACCCTTGAGTCGACCTGTCCCAAGGCGTCACCAAGTCAGAATGAAATCCTTAGAATTTCGTATTTAACGACTAATGAAAGGCTGCTATTGGTCGGTCTTGAACAAGGTTTATTTCAAAGATGGCGCCAAACACATCCTTATCTAAGATGTCCCTGAGCAGCATTCGTCACGATTTTCGGCGAAAACGGCAACTCCGCGAATTCGCTGCCCAATCCCATGACAGGGTCTTTGACTGGGAATGGGGCAGAAAGGGCTTCAACAGAGTAGCGGCCGTAAATTATCTGACATCCATTTCAGGTGGCTTAGACGCAAAATATCTAGAAATTGGTTGTTATGACAATCACCTATTCTTCGCGGTTGCTTGCTTGAACAAGGTTGGCGTTGATCCCGTCAGCGGCGGCACGCATCGCATGCGGTCCGATGAATTTTTCTCCACCAATGAGGAAATTTTCGATGTGATCTTCATTGATGGATTACACGAATATGAACAGGTGCATCGTGATGCCGTCCATGCCCTCGATGCCGTGAAGGTCGGGGGCTATGTCGCCTTCCACGACTTCTTGCCGTCCTCTTGGGTACAGCAACACGTTCCACGCATCAGTGACTCCTGGACGGGTGACTGCTGGAAACTGGCCAGCCAACTTGTAGACGCCAAGGGCGTTGAATTTGTCATCCTCGACATCGATCACGGTGTTGGTTTGATGAAAAAACTGTCTGAAGATTGGCACATTCCGCCCGTGACGGAAGACCTGAAGACAGCCGGCTTTGAGCGTTTTGTCTCCCTGGTGGACAGCCTCCCCGTTCTCCCTTTTGCCGAGGGCATGAAGAAGGTCGTTGACGCTAAGCATGGGACGATCAGAGGCGCGGCTCGTCGTCTCAAGGCAAAGGATCAGAGCCCTCATTCGTCATCAATTTGAACGGGGTTGTTTGCGGGACTGACCGAGCATAGGCCGCTCGCGAGTACCGGGGCCAAGGAAAATATAGACGATGCATGATACCGCGATGATGTATGGCGAGCATTTCTTCTCGACGTACTTGAGCGACGCAAGTGGGCTAAAAATTGCTGACGTCGGCGCCCAGGACGTTAATGGAAGCTTGAGATCAGTTGCGCCCATCAACAATGAATATATTGGTGTGGATTTCGTCGAGGGCAAAGGCGTCGACATCGTGTTGACGGACCCTTACTCCTTGCCCTTTGAAGACTCTTCAATCGATGTTGTCGTAAGCTCTTCTTGTTACGAGCATTCGGAGTTCTTCTGGCTCACTTTTAATGAAGCTCTGAGAGTACTGAAGCCAACGGGCTTGCTGTATATTAACGCTCCATCAAACGGCTCGTACCACAGATATCCGGTGGATTGCTGGAGGTTCTATCCAGATAGTGGCGTTGCCCTTCAAAACTGGGGCAATAGAAGCGGATACGAATGCGCGCTCTTGGAGTCCTTCATTGGCCTACGCCAAAATGATGTGTGGAATGATTTTGTTGGTGTCTTCGTTAAAGACAAAAGTCACGCCGGGACCTTTCCGGCAAGAATTCAAGATCGAACGAACGCGTTTATGAATGGTCGGCTTCTTGATAGTGACGATATTTTCAACCACCACTCCTATAAACGCCCGAAAAAACCAAACAAATTGAGACGCTGGTTTAAAAAGTTCTCTTGATCGACCCAAGACGGCAGCCGTGACGATCCAAAGACCCCATCATTCGTCGTTGGCCATAGCCCCTTCGGTGCCCTAGAACGGTCCGAGAGGCCCGCGGCCACAACAAGAGCACCACCGACGGACCGGCTTCAGAACCCAACAGCACCTTCGTAGCGATCATCGGGAATGTAGTCTGAGAAGCGCATGGTCGAGCCTTCGAAGTAAAGCGTTACATCCCCGGTCGGGCCGTGCCGGTTCTTGGAGATTATCACCGACGCCTGATTGTGGATGCGCTCCATATGCTGCTGCCAGGCGTCCATCTGCGCGGCGAAGGAGCCCTCGTCTTCCTCGCCCTTATTGATCGGCATCTTGTTCTGCTCGTAATAGGCCTCGCGATAGATGAACATCACCACGTCGGCATCCTGCTCGATCGAGCCGGATTCACGCAGGTCAGCGAGCTGGGGGCGCTTGTCGTCCCGGTTTTCGACCTGACGCGAGAGCTGTGACAGCGCGATCACCGGCACATCAAGCTCCTTGGCAAGGCCCTTAAGCCCCCTTGTGATCTCGGAGATTTCCTGCACCCGGTTTTCTGAGCCGCCGATCTTGCCCTGCATGAGTTGCAGGTAGTCGACAACGATCAGGTCCAGCCCGCCATATTGCCGATTGAGCCGCCGGGCGCAGGTGCGCAGCGAAGAAACGGGCAAAGCCGGGGTATCGTCGATGAAGAAGTCGATGGTCTCCAAGTCGCGCGCAATGTTGTAGATCTGGCTGAACTAATCGGTGTTGATCTCACCCTTGCGGATGATCTCCGAACTGATCCCCGATTGCTCTGACAGCATCCGCGTGACCAGCTGTTCCGAGGCCATCTCAAGCGAGAAAAAGGCGATCTTACCGCCGGCTTTCTTGGCTGCATTGAAGGCCATATTGGTGACCAAGGCCGTCTTGCCCATGGCCGGGGCTACATCACGCGGGAAAAGGCCGACATCCTGCGCGAAGCCGACGCGATCTATATCGAGGAAATCCGCAAGGCGGGGCTCTACGACGAGATCTGGCAGGCCTTCGCCGTCCTGCTGCCGGTGAAGACCGTCGGCGTCATGGGCGATGGGCGAACCTATGAGAGCGTTTGCGGCCTGCGGGCGGTGACATCGGTCGATGGCATGACGGCGGACGTCTACCCCTTCGAACCGGCCTCTCTGGGTCGCGTCGCAACGCGGATCGTCAACGAAGTCCGGGGCATCAACCGCGTGGTCTACGACATCACGACCAAACCTCCCGGCACCATCGAGTGGGAGTAGTCCCGACGCTTACCCTGGCTGCTGGTAGGGAACGGACCCGATCACCGAGAGATGATATGTAAATTCGTTGATCAGGTGACTGCCGTCCAAGGCTTCCAGCGGGTGCCTTTCGAAAATGTAGCGAGAATCGACAACGCGGTAGGCGCCGACCTTTTTCGCCAGCCTCAGCACCTCGGTGTTGAACCCCTGATCTCCGAAAACCAGGATGGTCTGGACCTTCTTGATCTCACGATGCGTGTGCTTTTGCCCAACACGTCTGATCAATCCGAGGAGGGAAGCAAAGGACCCGACCCTGATCAACTCCAGAAAATTGCGCCTTTCGTGGATCGACACACTCTGGGTGTCATCCAGATGTTCAAAGACAGATTGATCTTTACTCTGGATGACGGAAATCTTGTTTCCATACTTTTTTGACAGATGGACCCGGGACTGATGATCCTGAGCAAAGGTCAGCATGCGATCGAGCTTGAAATAGCTGGTTTCAAAGTTTTCAAAATCGACGAAACGACGTTCAAGATCATCAATCAAATCGGTGAAAAACGCATCGACTTCGTCGTCGCTATCGCAATCATCAACGATATAGCCCTCCGTCGGCGAGCTACAGAGTTGCTGTCCCATTTCACAGATTGAACGCGCCAGTTCCGCTGAGACCTTCTTCTGATTGTTCTGCAGATAGCTCTTCTGGATGATCACGATCCCGGTCAGGGGTTCCATGTTCAGGACCCGGGGTCGAGCGGGGTTTTTGGCCACGTTCCGAAAGTAAAAGTTATTGGCGTCCTCACCGCCCCATACGTTGATCACGTTCCATGGGACCTCGATGAGGGCTTGTTTCAGGATGCCCACGTCAACCGGGTCAGCATGATCAAGGCCGATGTAGTGTGTGTAGGCTGAACATTGGGACGGAATGCCGTCGATGAATTTCGAGATGACCCCGCCGTTCAGCTTTGACAGCTGGCAGACGGTTACATTGCCACAGATGTAGGACAGAACAATCGAGGTGATGACGGGGAGGATCGTGTTGCTGCTGCCCACAACCAGAATGAGACCCTTGGGCACGACCAAATACGAGTACGACTGATCAACCTCGACAAGGTCTTGAAACTGACCCTCATGGAACGAGTTTCCCAGTCCGTTGCTGGGGTTAAAGAACATCAGATCGAGGGTCTTTAGCGAAAATATTTCGCTCAGCAAATCCAGCTCGATCTTGATCGACTCTTCAGGGAAGCCGATGCCGATCATATCGTCGTACAATGACTGAATGAGCCGCTGTCCGTCCTCAGATTTGAGGAACGGGTGCACCGATTTAATTTCAGTCAGCCGCGCCTCGAAATCCTGGCTAGACAAGTCCAACTTTTGATTTTCAAGTTCATCTATCCAGTTGAATCTGTTGCGAATGTCGATGGGTTCTTCTTGCTTGCGCCCTTTGAAGAAACCAATCATCCGCAGCCTTCCCGAATTTTGAACCCTTCATTTTGCTCGGCTCGACGAGAGTAGATGAACCCGGGCTGAGCGACATTCCGATCCCCCAGAGCCGTGGTGATGGTGCCCTTCGCCTCGCTCGCCAGCACAAAATCCCCGGGAACGATGGCCTCGACGTAGTCCAGCGTCATTAGGTTCACGTAAAAGAGCAGGTATTCCTTACCCGGCTCCGGGTTTTCGACAGGGGTCAGATCGTTGGGTGAATTCAGCAGAGCGACGTAGGTCAGCGGGTGGGGGTATTTCACCCAAGGCTCGTCGGAAAACGGGCTGGTGGGGACGCCAATGAAAACGTTGATAGACTCGGTCAGCCCTAGCATGTCGATCACTGGCGCCGGATCGCCGTTCCGGTTATCGCCGGCGATGATGTTTTCCCCCGTCGCCTGCACGACCTGGCTCAGCGACGTGATTTCTTCCGGGAGCCGCTTCAGGCCGCCGCCAATCATGAGGACGCCATCCTTGCCAAGATAGACTGGCGGGGCATTTAGCATGAGCTTCATGGCGAATTTTCTCAGGCCGACCGGCTCCATGAACATTTTGTAGAGGCCGACACCACTGGCGATGAAATATTTCGTGTCGGACGGGCTGCTGAAGAACTTCCGCATTTCGCCGATGTCGGGCCCGATCCTCTGCCAGATGGTGGTGTCCGCGGGCCCGGAATTCACCTTCGCACCGAAGCTCACATCGAGCCCCCTGTGCCGGAGGAAATCCGATCCGATCGCGGCAAAGGCCAGAAAGTCGGTCATTTCTGGCGCCATGTGAAACAGGCACTCGCCGTGATCGATTTTCTTTCCGATCGACCAGTCGATGAGGTTGCCGTTGGTCAGCCTTGACAGGCTGAGCGTCAAGTTGGACCTGAAGACGTCGACAGGCCCGGTTGTGCCGACGGTCGTGCCGCTGGATTTGAAGAACATGCCCGAATCGCTGCCAACAGCGTGCTTTACCAGGCGATCTTTCTGGCCGTCGCCGCGCAGGTCGTCCGAGTGAGTGCGGAGCTTGATGAGATCATGCAGCTGTAGGTCGCTCTTCAGCTCGCCCTTTTTGTTCTTCGCAATGCCGCGGTTGTAGAAGAGGTTTTTGTAATAATTGTTGTTGTCGTTTCGAATGAAATATTCGAGGTAGGGGTAGAGCAGTCTTTGTTGAAGCTTGGTTGTATCTTCAAAGGAATATGTTTCGAGAATATTGCCAGAGGAAAGAACGTCACTCAGCTCCTGATAATAGGGGTCAGTTGACGTTGGACTATTTTCGATCCTGAGATCGGATTCGATTCCATATCCTGAGAAAGGTCCAGCCATAACTACCTCCACTTTTCCCAATGAGCCCTCTGATAACCTGCGGTAAAATCTAACCAGCAGTGCAGCATTTTAAAGTCTTTTTTGGACCGGCCCGCTGCACCGCCCCTTCTCTGAGCCTGCGATCAAAGACGCCCGTCGTGGGTCACCCGACCATCGCAGACCGTGACCACCGCACGGGTCGCGCGCAGGGTCGCTTCGTCGGCGGTTTCCAGATTTTCCGACAGGCACACCAGATCCGCCAGCATGCCGGCCTTGATCTGCCCCTTCTCCGCTTCTGCAAACTCGGTATAGGCGCCGTCGCGGGTGTAGGCTGCGACGGTGTCGTGCAGGCTCTGCCGCTGGTCCTGCCACCGGTCATCGGGGCGGGTTGGAAACATGGCGGCGGCGAAGGTCATCATCGGGTCGACCGGCACGATCGGCCAGTCGGTGCTGAAAGCGAGCGTTGCCCCGGACTCGCGCAGGGTCTGCCACGGGTAGGCGTTGCGCACCTGCCGGTCGCTGAAGATCACCCCCGGCGGCATGGGTGGGAACAGCCCGCCCCGCGGCGCGTGCAGCGGCTGCATCGACGCCACCACGCCCAGCGCGGCAAAGCGGGGAATATCAGCGTCGGTGATGGTCTCGATGTGTTCGATCCGATGGCGGCTGTCGCGGCGGCCGTTGGCGTTGATCACGGCCTCGTAGCCATCGAGGGTCCGCCGCACCGCGCCGTCACCGCAGCAGTGCACGCTGATCTGCAGTCCCAGAGAGTCGGCGAGGATCGCGGCCTCGTTGAAGGCTTCGGGGGTGAACACCGGCTCCCCGTGGGTGTCGGGCCGGTCGGGATAGGGCTCGACCATCAGTGCAGTGTAGCTGTCGATCACCCCGTCCATGAACATCTTCATCCGGCCGGAATAGAGCATGGCCGAGGTATAGCGCTCGCGCATCAGCAAGGCTTCGTCGAGCTTGGAAAGCGGGTGGGTGTTACGCAGGTGGCAGGGGATCTGCACCCGGCACAGCAGGTCGCCTTCCTGCTCCAGCTCGTGCAGCAGCTCCATCTGGTACAGGTTGCCGTCCATGTTGTGTATGCTGGTCAGCCCGTGGCCGGCGCAGTGGCGCAGCCCTTCTCGCAATGCCTGCTTATCGCGCTCGCGTTCCGGCGGGGTCGCGGGCGGCTGCGGGTCGTCGCCAGTGATGTAGCCGAGGAAGTCGCGGCCACCGTGGGCCGTATGCCGGACAACGGGGCTGAAGGCACTGGTTTCGAGCAGCAGGCCGGTCGCCAGGCCGTCTGCGCCCATGACGATTTCCGCGCCGGGATCGGTTTCTCCCCCGTGAAGGATGCCGCCCAGTTCGAGCGCTGCGGTGTTGGCCCAGACCGTGTGGTGATCCGCCGCCATCATCGCGAACGGGCGATCTGGCATGATCCGGTCGAGCGCGTGCCGGTCGGCGCTCTGCCCCGTACCGAGAATGTTGTAGTTGGCGCAGACGGCGTAGAGCAGCGGGTCGTCTGGCTTGCGCTGGCTTTCTGCACGAACGGCAGTGGTGAAGGCAGCCTCGCCCTCGATCTCCGCAAGGTTCAGACAGTCCAGCTCTCCGGAACCGCCGAACAGGTGCACGTGGCTGTCGATCAGGCCGGGCAGGACGGTCTTGCCACCGGCGTCGATGATCTCCGTCGTAGGACCCCGAAACCCGTCCGGGTCGAAATCGCCGGCGGCAAGGATGCGGTTGCCCGCCACCGCAATGGTGGTCGCCGTGGGGACCGCCGGGTCCATGGTCAGTGCCCGGGCGTTGATGATCAGGATACCTGCGGTCTGGGCCATGCTGCGTGTCTCGTCTTTGCCGCCGGGGGGAGGGGTCGTCGTTGATGACAATGAGATCATAGAACGCAGCACCGCGACATTCGAATTCTCCGGGTTTGCCACGCCTTGTGCTTAGGGAAAATCTAATCAATGCTGTCCCGGTGATTTCTTTATCCGGGGCAGGACTTACGCCCTACTTGGGTTCATCCGATCAATACCCCGGCGGCAGGGAGGCGTTCCGTGGCCTACACTCACACCCGCATTCGTCGTTTCAACACAAAAGAGACCTACCCCGAGCAGAACCTCGACAACGACCTGTGTCAGGCCGTGGTCGTGGAGCCGGGCGGACGCACGGTCTATCTGCGCGGCCAGTGCCCGCAGAACCTCGACGACGCAAAGAATATCGACAGCCACGATCCGGTCGAGCAGACCCACCGGGTGATGCAGAACATCCGGCAGTTGATCGAAGAAGCCGGGGGCGACATGAGCCATCTGGTCAAGGTCGTGGTCTACATCACCGACATCCGCCACCGCGAGGCGGTCTACCGCACCATGGGCGAATACATCAAAGGCGTGTACCCGGTGTCGACCGGGCTGGTGGTGCAGGCGCTGGCGCGGCCCGAGTGGCTGGTGGAGATCGACGGGACCGCGGTGATCCCAGCATGACGTTCTCGCTGCTTGCCCGCTGTCGCGAGACCGGCCGCTTCGGGGTCGCGATCTCCTCGTCTTCACCGGCTGTCGCTGCGCGCTGCGCCTATACCCGCGCCGGGGTTGGCGCCGTGGCTAGCCAGAACGTCACCGACCCACGGCTGGGGCCACGGACGCTCGACCTGATGGCGCAGGGCCTTTCGGCACAGCAGGCCGTGGATACGGTTACAGCGGAAGCGCCCCATATCGCCTATCGCCAGATACTGGCCATCGGTCGGGATGGGCCACCAGCGATCTTCTCCGGGCCGAATTCGCTCGGAATCTGGAGCGATGCAGCGGGCTCGGACGTGATTTCAGCCGGCAATCTACTCGCCCACGCAAAGGTGCCGCAGGCCATTGTCGACGGCTTCGGCGCCGCCGCCGGAGAGCTGGGCGACCGGCTGATCGCGGCCATGCAGGCCGGGCTGGCGGCAGGCGGAGAGGCCGGGCCGGTGCACTCCGCCGGAATGCAGCTCTGCGACGCGGTTCCATGGCCGGTGGCTGACCTGCGCTGCGACTGGACCGAAGACGACCCGATCGCCGCCATCGCCCAAGCCTGGCGCGTCTACAAGCCCCAGCTCCGCGACTACGTGCAGCGCGCGCTGGACCCAACCGAGGCGCCGTCCTACGGCGTCCCGGGCGATAAATGACGAACAACGAACAATGAATGAGCGCGAGATGAAACAACAACATCAGCCCGGACCGCAGGCGCCCTGCCCCGCCGATGCCAGCCAAGAGGAGCAACCCATGTCCCAACTGAGCTACGCCGACTGGCAGGCCCGCGCCGCCGGTCTCGACTTCCGAAATCAGGCCTTCATCAACGGCCAGTTCGTTCCCGCCGCGTCGGGCAAGACCTTCGCCTCGATCAACCCGGCCACGGGCGACACCCTCGCCCACGTCGCCGAAGGCGATGCCGAGGATATCGACCGCGCCGTCGCCGCCGCGCGCAAGGCCTTCGACGTCGGGCCCTGGTCACGAGTGGCCCCCGGCGAACGCAAAGCGGTGCTGTGGCGTCTGGCAGAGCTGATCCGCGAAAACCTCGAGGAAATGGCCCTACTCGACAGCCTCGACATGGGCAAGCTGGTACAGGATGCAGTGACGGTGGATGCCCCTGGTTCGGCTGCCTTCTTCCAATGGTACGCCGAGGCGATCGACAAGCTCTACGACGAAGTTGCGCCCACCGGTCCGGGCGACCTTGCGCTGATCAGCCGGGAGCCGCTGGGCGTGGTCGGCGCGGTGGTGCCGTGGAACTTCCCGCTGGATATGGCGACGTGGAAGGCCGCTGCGGCGCTGGCCGCCGGGAACTCGGTGGTGCTCAAACCCGCCGAGCAGTCGCCACTGTCCGCGCTTCGGCTCGCGGAACTGGCCGCAGAGGCTGGCGTTCCCGACGGCGTCTTCAACGTCGTTCCCGGCTTTGGCCCGACGGCGGGAAAGGCGCTGGGCCTGCACAACGACGTCGACTGCCTCGCCTTCACCGGCTCGACGGCGATCGGCAAGATGTTCCAGCAGTACGCCGGGCAGTCGAACATGAAGCAGGTCTGGCTGGAGACCGGCGGCAAGAGCCCGAACCTCGTGTTCGCCGACTGCCAGAACCTCGAAGCCGCCGCCGACATGGCCGCCTTCGGCATCTTCTTCAACCAGGGCGAGGTCTGCTCTGCCAACTCCCGCCTGCTGGTCGAGGCCAGCATCAAGGACGATCTGCTGGCCCTGCTGGTTGAGCGCGCCGAAGCCACCCAGCCCGGCGACCCCCTCGACCCGGCCTCGAAAATGGGCGCCATGGTCGACGAGACCCAGACGCAGACGGTCATGGGCTACATCGAGAAGGGCAAGCAGTCCGCTCGGCTGGTCACCGGCGGTGAGCGGGTGCAGATCGACGGCAAGGGCTACTTCGTGCAGCCGACCATCTTCGACGGCGTGACCCCGGATCAGACCATCGCCCGCGAGGAAATCTTCGGCCCCGTGCTCGCCGTGACCACCTTCGAGACCGAGGAAGAAGCGCTGAGCATGGCCAACGACAGCGAATACGGGCTGGCCGCCTCGGTCTGGACCGACGATCTGTCCCGGGCAATCCGCGTTTCCAAGGGGCTGCACGTCGGCACCGCTTCGGTCAACACCGTCGACGCGCTCAGTGCCATGACCCCGTTCGGCGGGGTCAAGCAGTCCGGCTACGGCCGCGACCTGTCCCTGCACGCGCTCGACAAGTACACTTCGCTCAAGACCACCTGGATTAAGTACAAGGCCTGATTTGGAAGGACGCGCCCGCGCACAGCCATGGCACTTCGGTTCACATTCCGGCAGCTCGAATACTTCGTGGCCGTGGGCGACGCGGGCAGCATTGCCCTCGCCTCCCAGCGGATCAACGTGTCCTCGCCGTCGATTTCCTCGGCCATCAGCCAGCTGGAAACCGAGTTCGGCCTGCAGCTGTTCGTGCGCCACCACGCGCAGGGGCTGTCGCTGACCCCCGGCGGGCGGCAGTTCTTCAAGGCCGCCAAAACCATCCTCGATAACGCCGCCGCGCTCAGTGATATCACCAGCGAGGTCTCGGGTGAGGCCCGGGGACCGCTGACCTTCGGGGCGCTGTCGACGCTGGCGCCGCTGGTGACGGCGTCAGTGCGTCGGTCGTTTCAGGCCGCTTTCCCCTTCGCCGACGTGTCGGTGCGGGAAGGCAATCAGAGCGACCTGATCCAGATGATCCGGCGTGCGGAGATCAACGTCGCCCTGACCTATGATCTGGAAATCCCCAACGATGTCCATTTCGAGCCGCTGGCGACCCTACCGCCGATCGCCATCCTGCCCGCCGATCACCCCCTGGCCGAGCGCGAAGGCCTGAGCCTGCACGACCTGCGGGAAGAGGCTTATATCCTGCTCGATCTGCCGATCAGCCGGGACTATTTCCTGTCGCTGTTCCAGCGCGAGGGCCTCAGGCCGAAGATCGTCGAGCGGACGACGCAGATGACGGTGTCGCAGAGCCTCGTAGCAAATGGCTTCGGCTTTGCCCTGACCAATATGCACCGGCTCAGCGACAGGGCGCCGGACGGGGGTAAGCTGGCCTACGTACCGCTGGTCGGCGACCTGCGGCCGATGAAATTCGGGCTGGCGACCAACCAGGCCGATCACGTTTCGCGTGTGCTCTCGACCTTCTGCGAGCACGTGGCGCAGCGGGTCACGACGGGCAGCCTGCCCGGCCTCGGGGTCGACTGAGAAACCGGCGGTTCGCGGGCCAGAGGGCTAGAGGGCTAGAGCCCGGCTTGCAATCGCCGGAGCAAGGCGTCGAGCATAGCGTCGCAGCGGCGCAGCTGCTCCAGATCGATGAACTCATCCGGGCGGTGGCCCTGCGCCATGGAACCCGGCCCACAGACGACGGTGGGGATCTTCAGCCGGTCAGAGAACAGCCCGCCTTCGGTGCCGAAGGCGACCTTGGTGGTGTCGTTCGCGCCCGTCAGCGACTTGACGAAGGCAACGACCGCCGCGTCTTCCTCCGTCTGCAGGCCCGGATAGCTGTTGGTGACCTCCAGCGCGATCCCCCCTTCGGGAAAGGCAGGCCGAAGCGGCGCGAGCAGGGCATCCGCCGCCGCCTGAAGGTCCGCGACGATGGCATCCGGGTCGTCGTCGGGCAGGTTTCGGATCTCGGCGAGAAACTGCGCCTGATGGGGGACGATGTTGAGCACCTCACCGCCGCTGATGGTGCCGACGTGGAGCGTGGTGTAGGGCACGTCAAAGCCCACCTCTTCGGCCCCCCCGCGCCACGCGCTGGCGCGCTCGATTAACCCTGCCTGAAGCTCTCGAATCGCTGCCACCATATCGGTGGCCAGATAGATGGCGTTGAGCCCCTGCGGCGCGAGCGCCGAATGCGCCTCCCGCCCCCGGCAGGTGACGCGCAGGGCGGTCTTACCCTTGTGCCCGGTGGCGACGGCAAGGCTGGTCGGCTCGCCCACAATGCAGAACATTGGCCGGAACGGCGCCTGCGCCAGCATATCGATCATCGACCGGACCCCGACGCAGCCGATTTCCTCGTCGTAGGACAGCGCCAGATGCAGCGGCGTTTCCAGCCGGATCTGCTCGCGCCCGACCCGCTCGGCCAGCGCCAGCGTGGAGGCGACAAAGCCCTTCATATCCGCCGTACCGCGGCCATAGGCACGGCCGTCCTCGACCGCCAGCGCAAAGGGATCGCGGGTCCAGTCCTGCCCCTCGACGGGGACAACGTCAGTATGGCCGGAGAGCAGCACCCCGGGCCGGTCATCCGGGCCGAGCGAGGCGTAGAGGTTGGCCTTAGTGCCATCCTCGTTCTCGATCAGCCGGACCTGTGCCCCGGCGGCGGTCAGGCGCGCCGAAGCCGCCTCGATCAGCGCGCGGTTTGGCGCTGAACTGAGGGTCGGAAATCCAACCAACTCTCGCAAAATGTCGAGGCTTTCCATCCGCATTGCCCGCTTTTGGTTTGCAGCAGGCTAACCAACCGTGGCAGCGGACGCCATGCTGAACTGACGGCGTGTAGCTTAGTGATAACCTAATCAACCCTTTATTACAGAGTATTTTGCAGGGTCGCTCAATCGGAGAGAAGATGCCTTGACCGGTAGGTTTCTGTTTGTCGAAAGTGGTCACCTCGGTCACCTGAGAAGGGAAACGAAATGAGCCGCGACAGCCGGTACGACATCCTCTTTGAACCCATGGCAATCGGCCCCGTCGTTGCCAAGAACCGGTTCTATCAGGTGCCGCACTGTAACGGCGGCGGCTATCGTGACCCGTCGGCGGTTGCTGAAATGCGCGGGATCAAGGCGCAGGGCGGCTGGGGCGTGGTTTTCACCGAACAGTGCGAGATGCACCACAGCTCCGAAATCGCTCCCTTTATCGAGCTGCGGCTGTGGGACGACGACGACATTCCGATGATCGCCAAGATGGCCGGCCGCATCAAGGAGCACGGCGCACTGGCCGGCATCCAGCTGGCCTATTCCGGGATCAACGGTCCCAACCTCTATTCTAAGGAAATTCCGCTGGCGCCGACGGCGCTGCCGATCCGAACCTTCACCAACGATCCCGTCCACGCCCGCGCACTGGATAAGCAGGATATCCGCGACCTGCGCCGCTGGTTCGTCAACGCCGCCAAGCGCAGCCAGACTGCGGGCTTCGACCTGATCTGCCTCTACGGGGCCCACGGCTTCGGCATTTTCCAGCATTTCCTGTCGACCGCCACCAACCACCGCACCGACGAATACGGCGGCAGCCTCGAAAACCGCGCCCGTTTTGTGCAGGAAGTCGTCGCCGATGTCCGCGATGCCGTGGGTGACACCATGGGGCTGACCCTGCGGCTGTCGCTGGACGAAATGCTCGGTGACCTCGGTTTTGCCAACTCCGAAGTCCGTGACTTCATCGAGATAAACAGGGACCTGCCCGACCTCTGGGATCTGGCGCACGGGGCGTGGGAACACTGCTCCGGTCCTTCGCGCTTCAAGGAGGAAGCGGCACAGTACAAGCTGGTCACCGGCATCAAGTCCCTGACCGACAAGCCCGTGGTCGGGGTCGGGCGCTTCACCTCGCCGGACGTGATGGCGAAGATGCTGCGCACCAACACGCTCGATTTCATCGGCTGCGCGCGCCCGTCGATTGCCGATCCCTTCCTGCCGCGCAAGATCGACGAAGGCCGGGTCGAAGACATCCGCGAATGCATCGGCTGCAACATCTGCATCGTCGGCGACATGACCATGTCGATCAGCCGCTGCACCCAGAACCCGACCTTTATGGAAGAGTGGCGCAAGGGCTGGCACCCGGAGACCATGAACGAACGCGCCAGCGCCAGTTCAGTGCTGATCGTCGGTTCAGGCCCTGCCGGGCTGGAGGCCGCCCGCGCCTGCGTCGAGCGCGGTTACGATGTCGCGCTGGTCGAGGCGAAATCACAGCTTGGCGGCCGCGTGGCGCGAGAGCGCCGGTTGCCCGGGCTGTCGGCCTGGGGCCGCGTCTCTGACTACCGCGAGTACCAGCTCTCGCAGAAAGCCAATATTGAGATCTACCGCGAAAGCGCGCTTACGCCCGAGCACGTGCTCGAGTTCGGCTTCGACCACGTTTGCATCGCAACTGGCTCGCACTGGCGCCGCGACGGCGTCTCCCGCCAGCACATCGTGCCGATGCTGGTCGACCCGGGCATGCCGCTGTTCACCCCGGATGACATCATGGGCGGGCACTTTCCGACCGGCCATGTCGTGGTCTTCGACGACGACCACTACTACATGGGCGGGGTGCTCGCCGAAGCCCTGATCCAGAAGGGCTGCAGCGTCACCCTCGTCACCCCCAGCGCCTATGTCTCTGACTGGACCGTGAACACGCTGGAACAGGAAACCATCCACCGTCGTCTGGCGGAGATGGGGGTCAATATCCAGCTCAACCGCGGGGTCGAGGCCATCGGCGCCAAGGCCGTGACCAGCAACTGCACCTACACCGGCGCGACCCGGGAACTGGCCTGCGACGCCGTGCTGATGGTGGCTTCACGCCAGCCAGACGCCGCCCTCTATGAAGCCCTGCGCGCGCAGGAAGACAGCTGGACCGACGCCGGGCTCAAGTCGGTGCGCCTGATCGGAGACGCCAACGCACCCGGGCCGATCGCCTGGGCCACTTACGCCGGGCACAATTACGCCCGTAACCTCGAAGAGCCTGACCGGGGCGACGCCCTTCCCTTCCGCCGCGAAGTCGCGCAGCTGGCATCGGGGTGAGCATGAAGCCAGAGATGTCAGCCTCAGTTCCTTTCCCGCAGAACCAGCGGGCGCTGCAGTCCATGATGGACTGGGCGGAGCAGCTGATCATCGACGGCCCCGATCCGCGCAACGGCGCGCGTCCCTTCAGTCACTTTACCGGCACGCTGGGTCAGACCATCACGCCCGACGGCATGGGCTGGGAACAGGCGTTTGCGCTGTTCACCGATGAAATCGTGCCCTCGACCCGGCCCTTTCATCACCCGACCAGTCTCTCCTTCGTTGCAGCGGCCCCCAGCCCGGCGTCGCTGGGTCTCGACGCCGCCCTCGGGGCGGCGGAAATCTTTGCCGGCAACTGGGATGGCGGCTCCGGGGCCATTTACGCGGAAAATCAGGCGCTGAGCTGGCTGGCGACGCTCGCCGGATGGCCAGAGAACGCGGGCGGTGTGTTCGTCTCGGGCGGCACGCTGGGCAACCTGTCCGCACTGCACGCCGCCCGGGTCGGCTGGTCCGGGCCACGCCCCGACCGCTTTGCCATCCTTTGCAGCACCGAGGCCCACAGCAGCATCCGCGCCGTGGCCAGCGTCATGGACGTCGACATGGTGGAAGTCGCCACCGACCCAGAAGGCCGGATCCGGCTCGATGAGGCCGCCGCAGCGCTGGCCGCCCATGACGGCATTTTTGCCATCGTCGCTAACGCAGGCGCGACCAACTGCGGCGCGGTCGATGACCTTCGCGGGCTGACAGACCTCGCCCGGCAATACGGCATCTGGTGCCACGTCGATGGTGCCTACGGTCTTGCGGCCATGGCTGACCCGGAGGCCCGGCCCCTGTTCCACGGGATCGAGCAGGCTGACAGCTTCGTCGTCGACCCGCACAAATGGCTGTTCGCGCCCTACGACAGCTGCGCGCTGGTCTACCGCGACCCCTCGCGAGGCGCGGCGGCGCACGGCCAGCGCGGCGCCTACCTCGACACCCTCGACCACGACGCCTGGAACCCCTCGGACTTTGCGCTGCACCTGTCACGGCGGGCACGGGGGCTGCCGTTCTGGTTCTCGCTGGCGGCCTATGGCGAGCGGGCCTACGCGACTGCCATCCGCCAGACCCTCGACACCGCCGGGAAGATTGCCGAGGGCATCGCCGCCACCGACGGCCTTGATCTGGTGCTGGGACCACAGTTGAGCGTGCTGCTGTTCCGCGCCGTCAGCCACGATGCCGGGGCGCTCGCCGCCTGGGCCGAAACCAATCGCCGCTCTGGCGCTCTTTTGTGCCTGCCGACCACTTGGCACGGAGAGACAGTCCTGCGAATTTGTGTCGTCAATCCCTCTACCGACCCCGACGAGGTTCTGGCGGTTTTAAGGACCCTTCAATGAGCGAAACAGCGATCCAGCTCGAAAGCGTGCGTAAGGACTTCGGCGATTTCACCGCGCTGAGCGAGGTCTCCTTCGAGATCTCCGACAACGAGTTTTTCACCCTGCTCGGCCCCTCGGGCTGCGGCAAGACCACCCTGCTGCGGCTTATCGCAGGCTTCCTGAATACCACCGGCGGCACGATCCGGCTGTTCGGCGAGGAGATCGAGGCGCTGCCGCCGAACAAGCGGCCGATCAACACGGTGTTCCAGAATTACGCTCTGTTCCCGCACATGACCGTGCGCGACAACATCGGCTTTGGCCTGAGCATGCTGGGCTGGAGCCGCAGCGACGTCGCCACCCGGGTCGACGAGATGGTGAGCATGGTCAAGCTCGACCAGTTTGCCGAACGCCGGCCGAGCCAGCTCTCCGGCGGGCAGCAGCAGCGGGTCGCGCTCGCCCGCGCCATGGCGCCAAAGCCTAAGGTGCTACTGCTCGACGAACCCCTGTCGGCGCTTGACCTCAAGCTGCGCCAGGAAATGCGTCTGGAACTTAAGCGCCTTCAGAACGAAACCGGGATCACCTTCATCTTCGTCACCCACGATCAGGAAGAAGCCCTGTCCATGTCCGACCGGATCGCGGTGATGTCGGCGGGCAAGGTGCAGCAGATCGGCTCGGCAGTGGACATCTACGAGTTTCCGGAAAACCGCTTTGTCGCCGGCTTCATCGGCGAAACCAACCTGATCGAGGCTGAGGTGATCGACGCGAGCGCGGACGCGCTGACCTGTCAGCTGGTGAACGGTGCGGTCCTGACCGCTCGTTCGCTGCACGAGATCACCAAGGGTCAGAAGGGCTGGGTCTCGATCCGGCCCGAGCGCATGACCCTCTCGAAGACCAAACCCAAGGGAAATTCGCTCAGCGGCACCCTCACCGGTGCCACCTATCTGGGGACGGACAACCAGTACGCGGTCGGACTGACCGACGATCTGAGCCTGAACGTCCGCCACCAGAACCGCACCAGCGTCGGCGCGGCGATGACAACAGGAGAACCGGTCCATATCAGCATCGCTGACAATGCCGCCCGGTTCCTGGTGGACTAGATGGCAGCAAACATCGGCACGGGCCGCGCGGTCTCCAGCACCTTTGCCCCTCTGCGGATCTGGCTGCTGCTGCCGGGCTGGCTGAGTATCGGCTTCTTCCTGCTGATCCCGGTGCTGTTGATGCTGGTGTATTCGTTCCTGACCAAGGAATTCCGCGGCGGTGTGATCTGGGAGCCAACGCTCGCGGCCTACGATCAGTTCTTCTTTGATCGCGGGCTGTTCGGCGATGATCCACGGCGGATCGAGTGGAAGTACATCTCGATTTTCTGGCGATCGATCTGGCAGGCTGGCGGCGCGACGCTGCTGTGCCTGATCATCGGCTTCCCGACCGCCTTCTTCATCGCCACCCGCCCGGACCGCACCAAGGTGATCTGGCTGCTGCTGGTCACCGTGCCCTACTGGGTCAACCTGCTCATCCGCACCGTGTCGATGAAGTTCCTGATCCGCGACAACGGCCCAATGAATGACTTCCTGCAGTACATCGGCCTGATTAACGAGCCCCTGCAGCTGATCAACACCAACATCGCGGTGCAGATCGGGCTGTTTTACTCCTACCTGCCGTTCATGGTGCTGCCGATCTTCGCGGCGGTCGAGCGCTATAACTTCACGCTCTCGGAAGCCGCCTCCGACCTCTACGCCGACAAGTGGACCATCCTGCGCCGGATCGTGATCCCGGTGGTCAGCCCCGGCATCTTCGCGGGCTGTATCCTCGTGTTCGTGCCGTCTCTGGGTGCCTTCCTCGCGCCCGACCTGCTCGGCGGTGCCAAGTCGTTCATGATCGGCTCGCTGATCGAGGAGCAGTTCAAGGGCAATATCGGCAACTGGCCCTTCGGTGCCGCCTCGTCGATGATCCTGCTGTCGCTGGTGCTGGTCGCGCTGTTCTTCTACGCACGCGCGCAGTCACAGGGGGAACGCGCATGAACCGGGGTGTCGATCTGCGCCGCTACTTCGGCTTCTTCCCGATGACGCTGCTGTGCCTGTTCATCCTGTACGCGCCGCTGATCATCGTCACGGTCTACAGCTTAAACGACAGCCGTTCGATCACCAGCTGGGAAGGCATCTCGCTGCGCTGGTACGCCGAGATCTTTACCGGGCCGGAATCGGAGAAATTCCGCAAGGCCGCATGGAACTCGCTCACCATCGCGGTAATGGCGGCGACCACGGCGACCATCATCGCCACCGCTGCCGCGATCGGCATGATCCGGGGTGGCAGCTTCCGGGGCAAGTCAGCCTCATTCGCGCTGATCTCCCTGCCTATCATGGTACCGGAAATCGTCACTGCAGTGGCGACGCTGATCTTCTTCTCGGCCATTGGCTTCAAGCTCGGGACGCTATCAATTCTGGTGGCGCACATCGTGTTCTGCATCCCCTTCGCCTATATGCCGATCAATGCACGGCTGCAGGGGATCGATGCCAGCTACGAGGAGGCGGCCCACGACCTCTACGCCTCGCGCTGGCAGATTTTCTGGCACGTGATGATGCCGATCATGAGCCCGGGGATCATCTCCGGCTTTCTGCTCGCCTTCATCATCTCGCTGGATGACTTCATCATCACCAATTTCGTCAAAGGCGCGGGTGTCGAAACTCTGCCAACGGCGATTTTCGGGTCAGTGAAACAGGGGATCAAGCCCAACATCATGGCGCTGTCGACCCTGCTTTTGCTGCTCTCCATCCTCCTTGTAACCGCCTCATACTTTGTGGGGCAGCGCAGGGAGAAACCTGTTCCAACCAACCAAAAACCTGAAACGGAGGCTTAAAATGGCTCTCAAGTATTTAGTATCTGGTGCAGCTGCCCTGACGCTCTTTGCCGGGCAGGCAATGGCAGACGGCAAGCTGTCGATCTACCACTGGTTCGAGTACATCCCCGATGAACTGCTGGCGAAATTTGAAGCCGAAACCGGCATCGAAGTCACCATGGACACCTACGACAGTAACGAAGCCATGCTGGCGGCCCTCAAGGCCGGCAAGATGGGGTCTTACGACGTGGCTGTTCCCGGCGACTACATGGTCGAGATCATGATTGGCGAAGGCATGCTGGATACCTTTGACTCCAGCGAACTGTCCAACTTCGGCAACATCGAAGACCAGTGGGTAGACGTGTCCTTCGACCTCGGTCGTTCACACTCGATCCCGTATCAGTGGGGTTCGACCAGCTTCTCGGTGAACCGCGACGTCTACGCGGGTGACATCAACACCACCTCGATCCTGTTCGACCCGCCAGCCGAGCTGAGCGGCAAGATCAACGTTCTGGACAGCCAGGGCGAAGTGATCGCGCTTGCGTCCCTGCACCTCGGCATTCCGCAGTGCTCGAACGACCGTGATCAGCTCAAGGCGCTCGACGACCTGCTGCAGTCCGCCAAGTCGCACTGGGCTTCCTTCGGCTCGGACGTGGCCAAGGACGTTCTGGTTTCCGGTGATGCCGCCGTCGGCATGATCTGGAACGGCTTCTCGTCCAAGGCGCGGGAAGAAGGTGCCAACATCGAGTACTCGTTCCCGAACGAAGGCTACGTGGTCTGGATGGACAACGTGGTTCTGCTCAAGGACGCACCAAACCGTGACAGCGCAATCGCGTTCATGGACTTCCTGCTCGAGCCCGAGAACATCGCCGCCGTGACCAACTACGCGCAGTACACTGCGGGTGTTAAAGGCGTCAGCGAATACCTCGAGCCAGCGCTGGCTGTCATGCCGGAAAACAACCCACGCGACGGCGCGGGTGCGGGTGCCTTCGTTGCCGTTTGTGATGAAGCAACCCAGACGGTCTACGACCAGATCTGGACCCGCCTGCGCAGCTAAGCCTGCTTACGACCGGTCGTCCACGCGCTGGACGGCCGCACAAAATGACGCCTGCCGAAGGTCAAAGCCCGGCAGGCGTTGTTCTTTATCAGGGGTGTTGATTTGCGCAGCCGTAGGTCGCGCAGGCGAGCGGTTCAGGCCGCAGCGGCGGCAGACTTCTCGATATAGGCCGCGAGGTGCTTGGCGTCCTGATACACGCCCCAGATGAACGACGACCCGCGCATGGTCAGCCACGGCAGGCCGAGGAAATAGACGCCCGGGGCGTGGGCGATGCCGCTCTGGTGCAGGGGACGACCCTGCGTATCGAGGGTGTCGACCTTGAGCCACGAGAAATCCTGCCGATAACCGGTGGCCCAGATGATGGTACTGACCCCGCGCTCGACCAGATCGAGGCTCAGGCGTGGCTCGGTCATACACAGCGGGTCAGCCTTGATGTGGCGCGCGGCCTCGTCCTGTGGCGCTTCGATCCCCTGCTCGCTGATGAAGTCGTCGACCTCGTCGAGCAGGCCGAGATAGTTCTCATCCCCGGCGCGGATATTGTAAGCGAGGTCATCGGCGAAGGTCAGGGTGGCGCCGTCGCAGCCTTCGAGCATGCCGACGAGGTTCATGCCCTGTGCCGCGTACTCGCGGAAATCCACCGTATAGCCACCGAAGGCGCCGCTGACAGAAATGGTGACGTGCTCGCGGCCTGCCAGTGGGGTCTTCATCTCCCACTTGCCTAGAACGCCGAGCCAGTGGCAGTAGTCCGCACCGCGGTACGCGCGCGGCGGCCGCTCGTGCGGACCAACGGAGAGATAGACATCCCGTCCGGCGCGGTTGAGTTCGTCGGCAATCTGCGCGCCCGAAGACCCTGCACCGACCACCAGTACGGCGCCCGGGGCAAGCTGCTCCGGGTTACGGTAGAATTTGGAATGGAGCTGGGTCACCGGGGCTGATTCAGGCACCACCGGCGGGATCAGCGGCACCTGAAACGCGCCGGTTGCGACCACAATGTTGTTCGCCCGATAGCTGCCCTTGCTGGTCTCGATCAGATAGCGAAACCCGCCCGCGTCCGGGGCTGCGGACAGCACTTCTTCGCCGGTGCGGATCGGCAGGCTACGCTCGTGGGCATAGTCTTCGAAATACCGGGCACAGGCGTGCTTGGTGGCAAAGGCGTCGCCATCGGTATCGTCGAATTCCTTGTCCGGGAACCGGTCGTGCCACGCGGGGCCGTTGGCCACGAGGCTGTCCCAGCGACTGGTGCGCCAGGCCTCCGCGATCCGCGCCTTTTCGAGCACGACGTGGTCGATACCACTGGTCTGCAGGTGCGCACTCATGGCGACCCCGGCCTGTCCGGCGCCCACGATCAGAGTATCAACCTGCACTACATCCATACCTAAAGACTCTCACACCGTTTGGCTGAGTTTAGGTCAGGCGCATGCGGGAAAAAAACAAATATAAGGGAAAGCCTTGCTTGCCCTCAGGCTAAGGTTCTTTCGCTGCGAAAGCTGCAAACGGGCTGACGGACGGACGGCCGTTCGGTCAGTAGCCCGGGCTGCCTGCATAGCGATCATCCGGCACGTAGTCGGAGAACTTGGTCGTCGAGCCATCGAAGTAGAGGGTGACGTCACCGGTCGGCCCGTGCCGGTTCTTGGAGATGATCACCGAGGCCTGATTGTGGATGGTCTCCATGTGGTTCTGCCAAGTGTCCATCCGCGAAGCGAAGGTGCTTTCGTCTTCCTCGCCCTTCTTGATCGGCATCTTGTTCTGCTCGTAGTAGGCTTCGCGGTAGATGAACAGCACCACGTCGGCATCCTGCTCGATCGAACCGGATTCACGCAGGTCGGCGAGCTGCGGGCGCTTGTCATCGCGGTTTTCCACCTGCCGCGAAAGCTGCGACAGTGCGATCACCGGGACGTCGAGTTCCTTGGCGATTCCCTTCAGCCCCCGGGTGATCTCGGAGATTTCCTGAACCCGGTTTTCCGACCCACCGGAGCGACCCTGCATGAGCTGCAGGTAGTCGACGACGATCAGGTCGAGGCCACCGTACTGGCGCTTGAGCCGCCGGGCGCGGGTCCGCAGCGCCGCCACGGGCAGCGCCGGGGTATCGTCGATAAAGAAATCAAGCGTCTCCAGCTCGCGCGCGACGTTGTAGATGGTGCCGAACTGATCCTTGTTGATTTCACCCTTACGGATCACTTCTGAACTGATCCCCGTCTGCTCGGACAGCATCCGGGTCGCCAGCTGCTCCGACGCCATCTCCAACGAGAAGAATGCGATCTTGCCCCCGGCCTTCTGCGCGGCGTTGAAGGCCATGTTGGTCACCAGCGCCGTCTTGCCCATGGCCGGGCGAGCGGCGAGGATGATCAGGTCCGAGCGGTTCAGCCCACCGAGTTTCTTATCGAGATCGGTGAAGCCTGAAGGAATGCCGGTGTAGTCACCATCCCGGCTCACCGCGGCGTCGATGATCGCCACGGTCGAGGTCAGAATATTCTTGAACGCCTTGGGGCCGTTCTCGATCTCGCCCTTGTCGGCCAGCGAATAGAGCTGCTCCTCCGCCCGCTCGATCTGCTGCATGGGCGGGTTTTCAAGATCGATGGAGAAGGCTTCGTTGACCACCACCTCGCCCAGGTCGATCAGCTGCCGCCGCAGGTGCATGTCGTAGATGGTGCGAGCGTAGTCGGTGGCGTTGATGATGGAGACGACCGAGGCCTGCAGTTCACCCAGATAGCGGCCGCCGCCGATTTCTTCGAGCGCCCCGTCCTGGTCGAACATGGTCTTGAGGCGTGCCGCGTCCGCAATCTCACCCCTCTCGATCAGTGCCTGAATGGCGCCGAAAATCCGCCCGTGCACCGGCTCAGCAAAGTGTTCGGGCTGGAGAAAGTCGGAGACCCGTTCGAAGGCCATGTTGTTGGTCAGCAGCGCCCCGAGCAGCCCCTGCTCGACCTCGATATTCTTCGGCGGCTGACGCAGACCCAGCCCCGGATCCGTAAGCGCCGTCGTCGCGCCTCCTGGCACGAGGCTGCCATCCTCCGGCGGGGAGAAGGGGTCGATCGGGGGCGTGTCTTCGAAATTGTCCATGCCTTTGTATAGCAGACAAAGACGCATAATGCCGATTGCAAATCGGCGCCGCGCTGGCGGGTATATCGCTTGGCACGGCGGCGGACCCCCGGTGGATTACGGGGATAGAGGGGACCATTCAGGCTCGGGCCATGGGCTGCACCACGGGGTGGCCCGCAGGCGGCCCCGCAAAGAAAAAGGCCGCCCGGTGAGGCGGCCTTTTGCGATGTATTGAAGGACTCCGAAGCGCAGAACCACCCCCTACATGTTCGGGTAGTTCGGGCCACCGCCACCCTCTGGCGTCACCCAGTTGATGTTCTGGGTCGGGTCTTTGATATCGCAGGTCTTACAGTGCACGCAGTTCTGCGCGTTGATCTGCAGCCGTGGGTTGGTGCCGTCGTCCTCGCGCACGATCTCGTAGACCCCGGCCGGGCAGTAACGCTGCTCGGGCGCGTCGTAGGTGGCGAGGTTGATCTCGATCGGCGTGCTGTCATTCTTGAGGGTCAGGTGGATCGGCTGATCCTCCTCATGATTGACGTTGGCCAGATAGACAGACGAGGTCTTGTCGAAGCTGACCACACCGTCGGGCTTGGGGTAGTCGATCTTGCGGCACTTGTCGGCCGGCTTGAGCGCTTCGTGGTCCTTGTGGCGGTGCTTGAAGGTCCACGGCATGGCAAGGCCGAGGTTGGTCAGGTGCAGCTCCAGTGCGCCGACGCCGAACCCTGCGAGGCCCAGCTTGTGGAACCATGGCCCAAAGTTGCGGGCGCGGAACAGCTCCTTGAAAACCCAGCTCTTTTCCATGTTGGACTGGTAGCCGTTCAGCTGCTTCGGGGCGCCTTCCCCCTGCTGCAGCGCCTCGAACACCGCTTCGGCCGCGACCATGCCGGACTTCATCGCCGTGTGAGAGCCCTTGATCTTCGGCACGTTCAGGAAGCCGGCGGAACAGCCCACCAGCATGCCGCCGGGGAAAGTCAGCTCGGGGATCGACTGGAAGCCGCCCTCGTTGATCGCCCGCGCGCCGTAGGACAGGCGCTTTCCGCCCTCCAGCATCGGCCGCACCTTGGGGTGCTGCTTGAAGCGCTGGAATTCATCAAAGGGACTGAGGTGCGGGTTCTTGTAGTCGAGCGCGACCACGTAGCCGACATAGGCCTGATTTTTGTCGAGATGATAGATGAAGGAACCGCCCCAGGTATTCCAGTCCATCGGCCAGCCCGCGGTGTGAATCACAGTGCCCTGCTTGTGCTGCTCGGGGTCGAGTTCCCACAGCTCCTTGAAGCCGATGCCGTATTTCTGCGGGCTAGACTTGTCCGCCAGACCGAACTGCTCGATCAGCTGCTTGGACAGCGACCCGCGCACGCCCTCGGCGAAGATGGTGTACTTGGCGTGCAGCTCCATGCCCGGCTCGAAGCCCGGCTTCTGCTCGCCGTCGCGGCCGATGCCCATGACGCCGGTGGCGACGCCCTTGACCGAGCCGTCTTCGTGGTAAAGCACTTCGGAGGCCGGGAAGCCGGGGAAGATTTCGATGCCCATGCCCTCGGCCTGCTCGGCGAGCCAGCGGCAGACGTTCCCCAGCGAGACAATATAGTTGCCGTGGTTGTGGACCTGGCTCGGCATCGCCCAGACCGGCAGCGAAAGGCCGTTGACCTCGGTCAGCACCATGAACTTCTCGTCTTCAACCGGCACGTCCAGCGGTGCGCCCCGCTCTTTCCAGTCCGGGAACAGCTCGTTCATCGCACGCGGCTCCATGACCGCACCGGAGAGGATGTGCGCACCCACTTCCGAGCCCTTTTCCAGCACGACTATGGCGAGTTCCTCGCCCTTTTCCTGTGCCAGTTGCTGCAGCCGGATCGCGGCGGACAGACCCGAAGGACCACCACCGACGATAACGACATCAACTTCCATCGCTTCGCGTTCCATGTCCCTGCTTTCCTCCGTCTCTTTCAGTCTTGCCGAAAGGCTGTCATCTGCTCTGGTCACCTGCCCGCCGATCACGTTTCCGGCGAACCAACCCGTCGAGGGTCGAAAAGGCTTGAGCGGGGATGCAATCCCTTCCAAGTTCACACAAAGCTCTGATCCGGACCATAGCCAAACAGTCCGCCCGCGCAACGCCAACCACCCTCAAACGGCCCCATTTCATGCCTGAAGCGCTCAATTCACTCCCTTACGACCGGGCCCTCTGGGCGGAGGCTGTCGCTTGGCAGCAGGAATGCGGCGTTTTCGATACTCTGACGGCTGCACCAGTTGACGCTATTGCGCTCCGGGCAGCGGCGAAAGCGCGGCCAGAGGTCGCAAAGGACGCCACGAGTCGGCCTGAAGCACAGCCCGCAACGCGGGCAGAAGCGCCAGTGGAACTACGCCCAGAGATACGAGTTGCTGCAGAAACCATATCGGTAGCCGCAGCGCCCACGCCCAACGCGGCGCCGAAACCTGTCGCCAAGACCGCCCCCCCGGCTGCCAATCAGCATGGTCGACGCGGGCTTGAAGCCGTCGCCGACATCGCCGAAGCCGAAAAGCTGGCCGCCGCCTGCAACAGCCTCGAAGCGCTGCAGGCCGCGGTTGAGGCCTTCGACGGCTGCCTGCTGAAAGACACGGCCAGCTCCACCGTCTTTGCAGACGGGCAGGACCAGACCGACATTCTGGTGATCGGCGAAGCCCCGGGGGCCGACGAGGACCGGCAGGGCAAGCCCTTCGTCGGTCGCAGCGGGCAGATGCTCGACGACATGATTGGCCACGTCGGCCTGAGCCGTAACACCAACTTCCGCATTACCAACATTGTATTCTGGCGACCGCCCGGGAACCGCAAACCCAACACCGGCGAAATCGCCCTGTGCTGGCCGTTTTCGAAGCGGCATATCGAGCTGGTGGCGCCCAAGGTCATCCTCGCCGTCGGCGGGCTGTCGGCGCAGACCCTGATCGACCCCAACCTGCGCATCACCCGCGAGCGGGGCAAGTGGCGGGAATTCAGCGTCGGTACGCAGACCATTCCGGTGCTGCCGACCCTGCACCCGGCCTATCTGCTGCGCCAGCCGGTCAACAAGCGGCAGGCGTGGGAAGACCTGCTGATCCTCAAGGACTTTCTGCGATCGGGAGAGACCCCATGACCACGATCCCGGCCTCGTTCGACGAAAACCTCCCCTTTCTGCCGGTACAGATCGCGGTGCTGACCGTCTCTGACACCCGTACCCCCGAAACCGACACCTCTGGTGACCGGCTCCAGGCGCTGATCGAAGCCGACGGCCACAGCGTCATCGCCCGCACCATTCTGAAAGACGACGCCGACGTGATCGCGGTTCAGCTGACGGCGTGGATCGACGACCCGGCGGTCGACTGCGTGGTGACCACCGGCGGCACCGGTGTAACCGGCCGGGACGTAACGCCCGAAGCCTTCGACCGCGTGCTGGAAAAGCAGATCGACGGCTTTGGAGAGATGTTCCGCTGGTTGAGTTTTCAGGTTATCGGCACCTCAGCGCTGCAATCGCGGGCGCTGGGCGGGGTCGCGCGCGGCACCTACCTGTTCGCCCTGCCCGGCTCCACCGGTGCGGTCAAAGACGGCTGGACCCAGATCCTGCGCTACCAGCTCGATAACCGGCACAGGCCCTGCAACCTGGTCGAGTTGATGCCGCGCCTGCGCGAAACCTAGGCAAAGGCACCGCATGGCGCTGACCGAGACCCAACTCGACCACATTTCCGCCGTGCTGCGCGGTCTGGGGCTGGCTGGCGACCCACTGCGGCCCATGCGGCTGCGCAATCTCAGCCACGAACACGTTCAGGTCGCCGAGTACGGGGTGCTGCGCATGCCCATCGCCCTGCCCTCGGACCTGCACTGGACCGCCTGGGCTGATTTTCAGGCCGAGGCCTACACCACGCTGTCGCGGCTGGGGCTGGCGCCCCGGTTTCTGGCGGCGCTCGAGTCCTCGCAGGCGCTGCCCAACGGCGGCGCGCTGATCGATTTGGTCAAGGGACGCCTGCCCGCGCTGCCAGCGGACCTTCGCCGCCTCGCCCATTTCCTAGCCGACATGCACCAGATGCCGGTGCCCATGCCCGAAATGCGCGGCCTGCCCAGCTTCGACAACGCGCTGCAGCGGGTGGCGCAGCTGATCAGCGATCAGGGCCGGTACGTCAAAGGCGCCCCGGTATCCGAGGGCGTTCGGACGGCGCTGGAAGATGAGCTCGGATGGCTGGCCGACTTTGCCAAGAGCGGCTGGGTGCGGCTTGGCTCGCCGCCCTATGGCCTCTCGCTCGGGCGGATCCACCCAGGCGACTTCCTGATCGATCAGGAAGGGGCGGTGATGCTGATCGACGTCGAGAACTGTCACTATGGCCTACCGACGCTCGATGTCGGGGCGCTGTCGATCTATCCGGCCATGGTCTGGGACATGAGCCTGCAGGCCGAGCTGAGCGAAGACGACGTGCTGGGCTTTCACGTCGACTACCTCGATGCGCTCGACCCCCGCCTGCGGGCGCAAAGCCAGCCATGGCTGGCCCTGGCGCGGCGGATCGCGACGCTGCGGGTGCTGACCTGGTGCTGCATGTGGCTGGTCCGGCACCGGCGCCCGGGGGATCAGTGGGCAGCGGACCGACTCCCGCCGGGGATCATCGCGCACCAACGCGGGCTGTGCCAGCACCTGACCTCCGACAATGTCGTGCACGCGCTGCAGTCCGAATGGCAGGATGCGCAGGGCCTGTACGCGCGGATCGATGCACTATGAACGATCTTCTGGCCCGGATCGGCGGCGGCGAGCGTATCGCCGGGGTAGATGAAGTCGGTCGCGGACCGCTGGCGGGGCCGGTGGTCGCGGCGGCGGTGATCCTGCCCCGACCCATCGACGGACTGGCGGACTCCAAGGCGTTGAGCGCGGCAAAGCGCGAGCGCCTCTGCGCCCAGATCACGGCCGAGGCGCTGTTCGGCATCGGCGCGGCATCGGTTCGGGAGATCGACAGCCTCAACATCCTGCAGGCGACGCTGCTCGCCATGCGCCGGGCCGTGGCACGCCTGCCCGAAACCCCAACCCTGGCGATGGTAGACGGCAACCAGAACCCGGAGCTGGGCCTGCGCACCGAACTGGTGATCAAGGGTGACGCGCTGGTGCCGGAAATATCGGCGGCGTCGATCGTCGCCAAGGTGGTCCGCGACCGGCTGATGACCCGGCTGGCGCAGCGCTATCCGCACTACGGCTGGCACAGCAATGCCGGCTATGGCTCGGCGCTGCACCGCGACGCCATGGCCTCAGTCGGGGTGACGGCACACCACCGGCAGAGCTTCGCGCCGCTGCGAAACTGGCTGGAAGACCCCGAAAAGGCGCATAACGTTGTTTGCGCCATGAACGCCTGAAGAACATACAAATTTACTGCGCCTCTTTGGCCACAACATAGAAGAAGTTAGTTTAAGAATATTAGTTAGATAACTGTTTTATATCGTTTTTTGTTGACAGAATTTCGGGCTGCAAACATTGTGCGCCTATGTTTTCAGTTCAAGATATTTTAAATCAGATTATTAGCGGAGACTGCCTCGATGTGCTGGCGCAATTGCCGTCAGAGAGCGTCGACATGGTGTTTGCTGACCCGCCCTATAACCTGCAGCTCAAATCCGACCTGCGCCGCCCGGACAACAGCCGGGTCGACGGCGTCGACAACGAATGGGATCGGTTCGAGAGCTTCGGGGCTTACGACGCCTTTACCGCTGAGTGGCTGAGTCAGGCGCGGCGGGTGCTCAAGCCCAACGGCACGATCTGGGTCATCGGCACCTATCACAACGTCTTTCGCATGGGTGCGACCATCCAGGACCTCGGGTTCTGGATCCTCAACGACGTGGTCTGGCGCAAGACCAACCCGATGCCGAATTTCCGCGGCACCCGGTTCCAGAATGCGCACGAGACGCTGATCTGGGCCGCCCGCGACGAAGGCGCGAAGTACCAGTTCAACTACGAGGCGCTAAAGGCCTCCAACGACGATCTTCAGATGCGCTCCGACTGGCTGTTTCCGATCTGCCAGGGCGGCGAGCGCCTCAAGGATACCGAAGGTAAGAAAGCGCATCCGACGCAGAAGCCGGAAGCCCTCCTTCACCGCGTAATTTCAGCTGCGACCAAAGCTGGCGATCTTATTCTGGATCCGTTCTTCGGGACTGGCACCACCGGTGCCGTTGCGAAGAAGCTCAGTCGCAATTTTGTCGGGATTGAACGGGATGAGGCCTATTTGGCCGTCGCTCACGATCGTATTTCAAAGATCACTGAGCCCGATTCAGTCGTTGTTTCCGACCTTCCCAGCAAGCGCGAAGCGCCCCGCATTCCTTTTGGTCAGCTCCTCGAGCTGGGCATGCTGGAACCGGGCGCCGAACTTCTGGGACCCGGGCGTAAATTTAAGGCACGGGTAGCCGCCGATGGAACCGTCATGGCCGACGTCCACCGGGGCAGCATTCATAAGGTGGGCGCGGCCTTACAAGAAGCGCCCTCCTGTAACGGCTGGACGTTCTGGCATGTGGAGGAAAACGGCAGGCTTCTGCCGATCGATACCTTGCGTCAGAAGGTTCGGAATACCTTGCAACCCAGTGTAGCAGCATGAGTTGACAAAGGATGCGCTGGCAATTTCGGCCAGCCGGAGCCCTGGACCGGCTCAGATATTTTTCAGAGCATGCCTAACGATCTTTTTCATGATCGTCGGCAAGGCATAACGGTCCAGGTCTTCAATGGGCGCCCACGTGGCGCCCTTTTTTTTGAGCGCCAGCGCCGCGATCGTGGCGTCGGGGTTGGCTTCGGGCACCACCACCCGTACCTGCAGGTGAAAGTGGGTGAAGGTATGCTCGACCAGGCCGTCTTTCACGGTCGCGGTTACAGCAGGCTGCAACGCGGGCTCCCCAGCGTCGATCCAATCGCTGCCCGGCACCTCCATCATGCCGCCGAGCAGGCCGGTTTCCGGCCGCCGGGTCAGCAGCACCGCGCCATCGCGCTCGATCCAGTAGGCCAGCCCCTGCCGCGAGGGCCGCTGCTTCTTCGGCGCTTTGCGGGGGAAGTCGGTCTGCGTGCCGGCAGCGAAGGCCGCGCAGCCGGCCGACACCGGGCACAGCAGGCAGGTCGGCGAACGTGGGGTGCAGATGCCCGAGCCGAGGTCCATCATCGCCTGCGGAAAGTCGCGGTTGCGGGCCTGCGGCGTCACCCGGTCGGTCAGGGCGCGGATTTGTGGCTTGGCAGCCGGGAGCGGGCGTTCGAGCGCATACCAGCGGCTGATCACCCGCTCGATATTGCCGTCGACGACGACGGCGCGCTGGTCAAAGGCGATGGCCGCGATGGCGGCGGCGGTGTAGGCGCCGACCCCGGGCAGGGTCAGCAGGTCAGCTTCATCGCGCGGGAACTGCCCCTGCCGGCGCTCTGCGATCTCGACCGCGCATTTGTGCAGGTTGCGGGCGCGGGCGTAGTACCCCAGCCCGGCCCAGGCCGTGAGCACGTCGTCCAGCGAGGCAGCCGCAAGGTCGGAAACCGTCGGCCAGCGGGCGGTAAAGGCCTCGAAATAGCCGTTAACGGTTGCCACGGTGGTTTGCTGCAGCATAATTTCCGACAGCCAGACGTGGTAGGGGTCGGCGGTCTCGTCCGGCCCCGCCCGCCACTGCAGGCCACGCCGGTTCTGATCGTACCAGTCGAGCAGACGGTCGGAAAAGTCAGCCTCCAGCCAGGCTTCAGGAGCGGTAAAGCGTGAGTCAGGATCGTTCATCAGCCAAGGACTTAGGCGCTTCGCCCGCGAAGGGCAAAGAATCCAAGCCTAAACCCCCGCGTCGCACCTATCGCGCACAGGGTCTGTCGCGGCTGGTTCCCAAGATTCTGAAAGAAGGGCTGGGCCGCAAGGGCAGCCTTGAAGCCGATCTGCTGCTGCACTGGCGCGAGGTGGTGGGGGAGGAGCACGCCCAGTGGACCGTGCCAACCCGAATTGCCTACGCCGACCGCCGGATGCGGCGCAAAGGCACGCTGGAGCTGTCGGTCGCGCCAGCCTACGCCGCTTTTGCCCAGATGGCCGAAGCGGAGATCATTTCCGGCGTCAATCAGTTCCTCGGTCATGGCCGGATCGAGCGGCTGCAACTGCGCCAGAGCCACGCCGCCGCGGGGCAGGCTGCACGGAGCCGGACCGGCCGCGGCGGGCGTTCGCGGGGAGCATCTCGCGAAACTGTGACAAATCGTGGGCCGGATGCGCGCGAAAGCGGCGTGATGAACCGGCAGGAAAGGCGTAACAATGAAGACTTAGGCGACGCGCTTGAGTCCCTGCGCACCAGCATCGACGAGCGTGAACGCGACCACGGAAAAGAACCTTAGAATTGCAGAAGTTACCCACAAGAATTTACGCGACTCCGGTTGTGACCCACCGACTCGAGTGGATAAGAGCAAAGGATGAATTCGATGTTTAATTTTGTCGCACGTTCGGGCTTCGCCCTGGCCGCCATTTTTACGGTTGCCACAGCGAGCCAGGCACAGGACGCCACCACGCCTGAGGCCGAAGCGGCAACTTACGTGCCGCTGGCCAGCGATGGCGGGCTGGGCACCGGTGTGTACGAAAACGAGACCTATAAGGGGTCGCCGGACGCGCCAATCGTGCTGATCGAATACGCCTCCCTGACCTGCCCGCACTGTGCGGCCTTCCACCGCGAAGGCTACCCGCTGCTGAAGCCGTTTATCGAGGCTGGTCAGCTGGCTTACGTGCACCGCGATTTCCCGCTCGACGGGGTGGCGTACCGGGCCGCTCTGGCCGCGCGCTGCCTGCAGGGTGAGGCCTACTTCGCCGCTATCGAGGCGCTGTACGAGAACCAGCGCGACTGGCGCGGCGGTGGCAGCGAAGACGAGCTAGCGGTCGAGATTTCATCGCTTACCGGTCAGTCGGTCGACGAGTACAAGGCCTGCGTTGGTGATCAGACCAACCAGCAGACGATCATTGAGCGTTACAACACCGCTGTCGAGGATCTCGGCGTCGACGGAACCCCGCGTATCTTCATCAACGGCGATCCGTTCTCCCCGCGTGGGGGCTGGACCGAGATCGAAGCTGAGATCGAGCGCCGGGTCAGCCGTCTCTGAGGCAAAGGGAGGAATAGTTTGGTCGCGTTTTCAAAACTCCGCCTTCAGGGCTTTAAGAGCTTTGTCGACGCGACCGATTTCCATATCGAACCCGGGGTCACCGGGATTGTCGGCCCCAACGGCTGCGGCAAATCCAACATCGTCGAGGCCCTGAAGTGGGTCATGGGCGAGTCCCGATCCAAGCAGCTGCGCGGGGCGGATATGGAAGAGGTCATCTTCAACGGCTCCTCCGACCGCCCGGCCCGTAACGTGGCCGAGGTCGAGCTGGTCCTTTCCAACAAGGACGGCGACCTGCCGCCGCAATACGCCGAGCACCCGCTGGTCAGCATTTCCCGCCGGATCGAGCGCGGCAAGGGCTCGGACTACCGCATCAACAAGACCCGAAAGACCGCCGGCGAGGTCAAGCTGCTGTTCTCCGACGCAGGTTCGGGGGCGTCTTCCTCTGCCATCGTTTCGCAGGGACAGGTCGCGGCGATTATCAACGCTAAGCCGGTCGACCGGCGTCAGATCCTCGAAGAAGCCGCAGGGATTGTCGGCCTGTCGGCGAGACGGCGCGAGGCAGAAAGCCGCCTGCTGGCTGCCGAGACCAACCTCGAGCGGCTCGATACCGTCATGAACGCGCTGCAGGAGCGGCTCAAGACGCTGGAAAGTCAGGCCAAGCAGGCAGAGAAATACCGTCGCCTGAGCGAGCGCATGACCCGGCTCAACGCGCAGCTGCACTATCTGCAGTGGGTCGCGCAGACCCGCTCGACCGAGCGTGCGAAAGAAGCGCTGGTCAAGGCCGAACGCCGGGTTGCTGACGCCGAGGCGGGCGCCGCCAAGGCCAATGCTGCCGCGATCGAGCTGTCGACCGATCTGCCCGATCTGCAGAAGAAAGAAGCCGAGGCGGGCGCTGCCCTGCAGGCGCTTCTGGTCGGCCGCGATGGCCTCGACCGCGATCTGGCGGAGATCGAGCGCCTGCTCGACGTCAACACCAATCAGCACCGCCAGCTCGAACAGGATCAGGTGCGCGAAGCCAATCTGGTCAGCGACGCGCAAAGCGCGCTCGACCGGCTTGTGCGGGAAGAAGGCGAGTTGCAGGCAGCCGGTGAAGGCGCCGAGGCGGCCTTCACCAAACTCGAAAGCGCCGTAGAAGCCGCCAGCGCTGAAGTGACCCGGTTGGATCAGGCCATGGCCGACGCCCGGGCTGAGATGGCGCAAGTCGGCGCAGAGATCAGCGCGCGGAAAACCGCACTGGATCAGGCTACCCAGCGGGTGGACGCGCTGCAGGCCCGGCGCGACCGCCTGCTGGAGCAGATCGGTGATATTGAAGGCCGCAACCGCAGCGGAACCGATCCGGAAGAAGCCCGGAACCGGGTTGCCGGACTGCAGGCGGAGCACGACAGCACCGCCGCGGCGCTGGCGGCCGCCGAGGTTGCGCTGGCTCAGGCACAGGACGAGGAGCAACAGGCAAGGAGCCTCGCCGACACCAAGGGGCGCGAAGTCGCACAGCTTCGCGCCGAATTTGACGGCCTGCAGTGTTTGCTCGCAGCCAGCGACAAGGGCGAAGCGGCCGTCGGGCGACCCGTCCTCTCCGACATTCGGGTTCGGGACGGCTACGAAATCGCGCTGGCGGCCCTGCTCGGCGATGCGCTGCAGGCCCCAGCGACCGCGCAGGACAGCGGTGATTTCTGGTCCGACGCAGCCGGAACCGGTCCCGCTGCCCTGCCCGCCGGCGTGCGGGCGATGACGGACCTGATCGATGATGCGCCTGCAGCGCTGCGGCCACGGTTGGCGGCCTGTGGGGTCGCGAACAGTGCAGATGACGCGACGGCGCTGCAGAGCCAGCTGCAGGCTGGACAGTGGCTGACGACCCCTGAGGGCGGCCTCTGGCGCTGGGACGGCTACCGGGTCCTGCCTGGCGAAGCGCCGGCCGCCGCACGACTGCTGGAGCAAAAGCGGCGGGCCGAGGAACTGACCGGCCTGATCAATGCTGCGAGCGAGGGTAACACAGTCGCACAGGCCGCTGCACAGACCAAGAAAAACCAACTGGCCGAGGCCAAGAGTGCCGAGTCTCAGGCCCGGCAGGGCCTGCAGCTGGCTTACCGCGCCCTGACTGGTGCGCAGTCTGAACTGTCCCGTGCCGAGGCCAAAATTGCCCGCTTCGAAGCCGAGAGCGGCGCCCTGCGCGCTGCTTTGTCGACCCTCGACGCCGATCTGGCCGACGCAACGGCGACGATGGAACAGGCGCAGGCAGCCTTCGACGACCGCCCGGATGCGCAAGCCCGCCAGGCCGAGGTCGACCAGCTCCGCCCCGGGGTCGATGCCGCCAGGCAGTCGCTGGCCAAAGCTCAGGCCGAGCGCGAGCAGCACAAGCGCGACGCCCTGAGCCGGACCAACCGGCTCGGCGCCATCGTTACCGAGCGCTTTTCCTGGGAAGGCCGGCTCAAGAACGCCGAACACCAGCACGCACAGCTGGACGCCCGGGACAAGGCCCTGACCGCAGAGCGCGCGGCCCTCCACGCCCGCCCTGCCGACATCGCCAACAAGCGCCAGGCGCTGGAACAGTCTATCCACGAAGCCCGCGAAGCGGTCGAACGGGCTGTGGCGGCTGTATCAGACCGGCGCGCCGCCGCTTTGACTGCCGACGCGGAAGCCCGGCAGGCGGAGAAAGAGGCAAGTACCGCCCGCGAGACCCTTGCGACCGCCCGTCTGGCTGCCGAGACCGAAACCGAGCGCAAGGACGAGCTGTCGGCGCTGATCCACGAAACTTTCTCGACCGGCCCTGAGGCGCTGCCCGGTATTGCTGAGCTCGACCCGGCGGGCGACCTGCCGCTGCGCGGGGATGCGGACCGCGCCTACAAGGCCGCTGTCCGCGACCGCGAGGCGCTGGGCGCCGTCAACCTGTGCGCAGAAGACGAAAGCCGCGAACTGGCAGACGAGCTGGCGACCTATGAAGAAGAGCGCGGCGACCTGAACAAGGCGATCGACAAACTGCGCCGCGCCATCTCCAGCCTGAACAAGGAAGGCCGGACCCGGCTCGCCGATGCCTTCAAGAAGGTCAACAAGGCCTTCGAAGAGACTTTCTCCCGGCTGTTCAACGGCGGTTCTGCGCACCTCGAGCTGATCGACGCCGAAGACCCCCTGAACGCCGGGCTGGAAATCTACGCCCAGCCCCCGGGGAAGAAGCTGACCTCGCTGGCGCTGATGTCCGGGGGTGAGCAGTCGATGACGGCGACTGCGCTGATTTTCGCGCTGCTGCAGACCAACCCGGCGCCGATCTGTATCCTCGACGAGGTCGATGCCCCGCTGGACGACCACAACGTCGCCCGATTCTGCGACCTGGTGGGCGAATGGGCCCGGAAATCGAAAACTCGGATTGTGATTGTGACCCACCACCCGGTCACGATGTCGCGGGTCGACCGCCTGTTCGGCGTCACCATGGCCGAGCGCGGCGTCTCCAGCCTGCTTTCCATCGACCTCAATGAAGCGCTCTTGCATGCTTCTACGGCAGAGGCGGGTTGAAGCAGCCATCTGGCTGCTCTGCTTGACCTAGCAGGCCCAAGGTCCTACACCGGCGGCAAGTTTTAGCCCGTTTTTGTGCGCCTTGTTGTGCGGTTTCGAGGACTGCCATGAAACCTGACGAAAAGCCGAGCGGAGATGGGTTGGACGACTTGAAATCCCGCATTGATGTGGCTCGACCCAAGCTCACTGAAGAAAGAATCAGCACCGCGAAACAGATCGCTAACCGGACGGCCTCAGAAGCTTTCGGTGTCGCGTTTTCTTTCGTGATCTGCATCCTGATCGGAACGGTGGGCGGCTTTGTTCTAGACAAAGCCCTGGGCACGAAGCCGCTGTTCTTTATGGTGGGGTTCTTCGCCGGGTTCGCTCTCGGTGTCTGGTACATGATCTTCAAAGCGCGCCAAGTGGCTCAGCGCGAGGAAGAATAAGGAATTAGACTGTGGCTGAAAAATCCGGTGATGGCGAAAAGTCTGCATTTGACCTGATGCACCAGTTTGACATCACGCCGCTGGCAGGACTGGAAAACACGCCGCTGGCTTTCGTGACCAACTCGGCGTTTTTCATGGTCCTGACCGTGGCTGTGATTGCAGTGCTGATGGTGGTTCTGACGCTGAGCGCCAAGGTGGTGCCGGGGCGCGGGCAGACCATATCGGAAATAATCTTCGACTTCGGCTTCGGCATGGTCGACGATATTCTAGGCAAGAAGGGCCGAAGCTTCGTTACCTTTCTGCTGTCGGTCTTCCTGTTTGTGTTCGTCGCCAACATTCTGGGCATGATGCCCTACTCCTTTACGGTTTTCTCCCACATCAGCCTCACAGCCTTTATGGCGGTCGTCATCTTCATGATGGTGATCTACGTTGGCGTCAGCCGACATGGCCTGAAGTGGTTCGGCATTTTCGCGCCGGCGGGTGTTCCCGGCTGGCTGCTGCCGCTTATAGTGGTAATCGAGATCATCTCGTTCTTCATGCGTCCGCTGACCCACTCGCTGCGACTGTTCGCGAACCTGACCGCGGGGCACATCGTGCTGAAGGTGATCGGTACCTTCGCGGCAGGCGCGGGCGCGACCAGCCTGCTGACCATCCTTGGCGGCCTGTTTCTTACCCCGGTATTGTTTGCGCTGAGCGCGCTGGAATACCTCGTGGCCTACCTGCAGGCCTACATCTTCACCTTGCTTGCGGCCGTTTACCTGGCGGAAGCGATCGAACCTCATCACTAATCACTAATCTCGAGACCGCGGCCGGTCCGGCTTTGATATTCGGGCTGCCCGCACCCCAGAAAAGGAATCATCATGACACCTGAAATGTTCAAGTACATCGGCGCTGGTCTGGCTACCTTCGGTTTTGTCGGCTCCGGTATCGGCCTTGGTACCATTTTCGGTAACTACTTCCTGGCAGTATCCCGCAACCCGGCGTCTGCACCGAAGTTCCAGACCTGGCTGTTCGTCGGCTTCGCGCTGGTTGAAGCCTTCGGTATTTTCGCGCTGCTTATTGCTCTGATGATCATGTTCGTCATCTAAACCGGGCGCCTTCGGGCCCTGGTTAAACGGACGGACGTGTCTTGGTGTTGGTTCGCGCCGCGGCTGTTCCACCCCCTCCTTACCGCACCTCGGGGTCGGGATCAGAATCGGGGATCAGGATCAGCCGCAGCTGAACGGAACGAGAGCGTCGGTCTGCACAGATTGACTGAACTTCTACGGACAAACAGTGGGAGGCTCTGATGCCTCAGTTTGATATTCTTAGTGATCCGGCTGCCATCGGCCTGAACCTTGTGTGGTTCATCGTGCTGTTCGGCCTGACCATGGTCATCGTAAACTTCGGCATCAGCCGAATTTCCGCCGTGCGCGACAAGCGCGAGGAGTTGACCAGCGGCAACGTGGACAAGGCTCAGGCCCTGCTCGACGAAGCCAAGGGCCTGATGGATGCCTACGAGGAGAAAATGGCCGCCGCGCGCACCGAAGCGCAAGGCGTGATCAAAGTCGCCTCGGACAAGGCTGCCGACAAGGCTGCCAAGGCGCAAGCCAAGCTCGCGGATGAGCTGACCGCCACCCGGATCAAGATCGAGACCGCAATCGCGGACCAGACCAAGGCCGCCATGGCCGAGCTGTCCACGGTTGCCGCTGAGACCGCTGAGGTGGCTGCGACCCAGATTCTGGGCGTGGACGTCGACAGCGCCAAGCTCAGCAAGGCCGTGAAGGACATGGGCCATGCTTGATTTCATCATTTACGAACTCCAGCACGCGACCTTCTGGGTCGGCTTCGGCTCGGTTGTCTTCCTGGCCTTTGTCTGGTGGCAGGCCGGGGACAGCATCCTAGCAGCTCTGGACAAGCGCGGCGCAGAGATCTCGGCGAAGATCGACGAAGCCGGTGCCCTGCTCGAGCAGGCTGAAGCGGCCATGGCGGACTACAAGAAGAAGTTTGGCAAGGCCGACGCTGATGCGGCTGAGATCGTCGAAGCGGCCAAAGAAGAAGCCAAGCGGCTGACCAAGAAGTCGAACGATGACCTCAAGGACCTGCTGGCGCGCCGTCAGGCGGCCTTCGACCAGCGGATGAACCAGCTGCAGGTGCAGGCGCAGAACGACGTCAAGTCGCGTGCCGCCGAGCTGGCCATCGGTGCCTTGCGCAAGTCGCTGCCCGAGCAGCTCAGCGCGAAGTCGCTGTCGGCCCTGGCAGACACAGCGATCGACGACCTGCCGAACCGGGTCTGAGCCCCAAGGGCTGGGCCCGAGGGTCAGGCATGAGAGAGAAGGGGCTGTGCGGCCCCTTTTTTTGTCGCCAGATGGAGGTTCATGCGGCGGTTAAGCTGCCGGTGGCCGGTGATGTCAGGGCAGTAACCCCGGGGCAGTAACCCCAGGCCTCAGTCCGGTGTCATGATCTGCAAGTATGTACAGGACACGCATGATTTCTCAGTCGATCAAGGACGGCATCAGAGACGGCACGGCCATCGGTCTGTCTGCGGGCGTACTGGGCCTGATGTACAGCCTCGCAGCGCTGGAGGTCGGTCTGCGGCCACTGGAAATCATCTTCTACTGCGCGATTGTCTATTCGGCTGCGGTACAGTTCACAGCCTTCGGCGCAGACCTCAATTCGGTGGCAGCTGCGCTGACGCTGATTTCGGGCGCGGCCTTTGTCTGCACCCGCAACGTGCTAATGTCGCTGGATATGGCGCGCCATGGCACCGGTCGGCCGATCGAAATTATCGGCATGGTGGGGCTGGTTGACGCCGGCTGGGCGTCGGCGCGCGGGTACCGGCGGGGGCCGGTCTGGCCCTACTTCTGGTCGGCGGTGTCGATGGTTTACCTCATCTGGATGTCGGGCTCGGTCATCGGCGCCCTGATACCCGTGCCCGATCACCCACTGGTCGACGGCGCGTTTCGTGCGACACCGGTGGTGTTTTTCGCGTTGATGATCACGCTGCTGTGGCGGCAGGGGATCGACAAGCGCCCACATCTGGCCAGCATGGGGCTGACGGTGGTCGGGGTACTGGTTCTTGGCCTGCCCCCGGCACTGGCGGCGCTGATCGCTGCGTCGATCTCGGCGCTGGTGTACGTGTTCATCACCCCCGTTGAGCGAGAGGGTTAAGCCGTGCGCACCGAAGTCGTCGTCATCGGCCTGATCCTATCAGCCGTGGTCATGATCAGCCGCGTGGCGCCCATGGCGCTGCTGGGCCAGCGACAGCTGCCGGTGCGCCTCCGGCGGCTGATCGAAATCCTACCCGGCTGTGCCATTGCCGGATTCATGACGGTTTGGGCCTTGCCCGGCGAGGGTGAGACGCTGCTGTCGACGGCGTCAGTGGTGGCAGGAGCGATGGTGGCGCTGGCGATCTGCGTGCCGACGGGCAGGCTGCTGCTGGCGATGCTGGCGGGGTTGGCGGTGGCAGCCGGGTTAAGCCTGCTGCTTTGAAACGCTGAACGGGCTCACAGTGAAACTCTCACTTTGCGCTCAACACGGCTTCGCCTTGGAGCGCGTTGTTTTTCTTCGATGCAGCGACACTCAAAGTCCTTCGGCACGCTCAATATGAACTCTGCCTGTTGCGCGTCAGCTGAAGCGACACTCAAAGCGAAGCGTTTTGAGTGTCAACTAATAAGTGGCGCGCTCGGACCTTGGCCGCTTCGCGGCCTTCGGCCCTCCCACGCGCATTTTCATAGAAAATGCGAAAAGACGTCAGGCCGCGCACAGCGCGGCCTGTCCGTTTAATTGCGCGGGGGAGATTTGTAAGCCGCGAAGCGACGTCAAATCGAGCACGCAACCCAAGCCCTGAGCCCGGAAAAGAACGCTAGCGCTCACCCCCCAGCGCAGCCTGCGCCGCAGCCAGTCGGGCAATCGGCACGCGATAGGGCGAACACGACACGCTGTTAAAACCGAGGTCGTGCGCCAGCCGCACCGATTCAGGTTCAGCCCCCTGCTCCCCGCACAGCGCCATCGGCATGTCCTGCCGCGTGATCCGCCCGCGCTCGACAGCAATCGCCAGCAACTCGCCCACGCCCTGATCATCCAGCACCCGGAACGGGTTGTAGGCCAGCAGCCCGAGGTTCCGGTACTCGGGCATAAAGGTACCAGCGTCGTCCCGCGACAGGCCGAAGGCCAGCTGGGTCAGGTCGTTTGTCCCAAACGAAAAGAAGTCACAGCCCCGCGCGATCTCTTCCGCGCGCAAGCAGGCCCTCGGCGTCTCGATCATCGCTCCGATGCCAATGGCCTGACTCGCATCCTCAGCCGCAATCGGCTCCAGCCGTTCGCGCAGGATCGTGACTTCACTGGCCGAGGAGATCAGCGGCAGCATGATGTCCACCCGTGGCTCGACGCCCTGCTTGCGCGCCTGCCGACAGGCAGCCACCAGAGCCCTCACCTGCGATTCATAAATCTCGGGGAACATGATCCCCAGCCGGCACCCGCGCAGTCCCATCATCGGGTTGGCCTCGCGCAGGGCCTCCAGCCGGCGCTGAACCCGTAGCAGCCCCAGCCCGGTCGTCTCCGCCAACTGCTCGATCTCGCCGCTCTCGGTCGGCAGGAACTCGTGCAGCGGCGGGTCGAGCAGCCGCACGGTGACTGGCTTGCCCTGCAACACCAGCAGCAGGCGCAGGAACTCTGCCTGCACCAGCGGCTCCAGCTCCTTGAGAACAGCCTCCCGCGCTTCGATGGTTTCGGCGAGGATCATCTTCTGCACGTCCCCCAGCCGTTCCGCATTGAGGAACATGTGCTCGGTCCGGCACAGGCCGATCCCCTCAGCTCCGAAGCGCAGGGCCAGCTCGACCTCGGCGACGGTCTCGGCGTTGGCGAGCACGTCCATCGACCGCGTCGCATCGCACCAGCCCATGATCTTGTCAAAGGCCTCGGACAGGTTCGGTTCCTGGGTCTCAACCCGCCCGGGCAGCACCAGACCGGAGCTGCCGTCGATGGTCAGCCAGTCGCCCTCGTAGAACAACTGATCACCGATCCGCAGCGTGCGCGTCTCCGGGTCGACGTCCATTTCCCGCACGCCGACGACACAGGGCTTGCCCAGTCCGCGCGCAATCACCGCAGCGTGGCTGGTCATGCCGCCCGCCCGGGTCACAACACCGGCGGCCACGGTGATGGCGCGGATATCTTCAGGTGTGGTTTCCTTGCGCACCAGCAGCACGGGACCGGCGCCAGAGGTCTGCGCCACGTCGATCGCATCCCGCGCCAAAAAATAGATCCGGCCCGCAACGGCGCCGGGACTGGCGTTGATGCCACGGGCAATGGTCAGGTTCTCACCCCCTGGGGCCAGACGCGGGTGCAGCAGTTCTTCGAGGTCCGGCGCCGAGATCAAGCGCAGGCCCTCAGTCTCGCTGAGGCTGCCGTTTTCAACCATGTCCACCAGCGCGGCAAACTTGGCCTGAGAAGCAAGGTTCAGTGGCTCGACATCAAAAATTACACCCTCTGCGATGGTCAGCTTCAGTGGCCGGCCGAGGGCGGCTTCAGCCTGCGCAACCAGATCGTGACCTGTCGGTGCACCGCTCGCCGCGTCCCGGCTGTCGACCTCGACCAGCGTGGCGGTGGGCGTCTCCTGCACGATCCAGCCGATCGACGCCGCGGCGCCATCGCCCTGATCTGCGCCGCCGGCGTCGGCGAGACCGAGCATGCGCGCGCGCTCCAGCGCCTGCTTCTGTGCATCGAGGGCCGTGTCGAGCCCCGAACCCAGCGCCGATTCAATCACGGTAAGCGGGCTGGCGGACCGCAGCCGCGCGCCCTCATAACGCAGCGATATCCCGTGCTCATGCGCGCCGAGACCAGCGCGCAGGGCGTCTTCGTCGGCAAAATAGCGCACAGCAGAGACGGGCAGGCCTGCCTTGGCCAGTCTATTGAGCCGGTCGGTTACCAATCCCATGGATAAGCAAGCTCTCGTCAAATCCGCCACGGCGATCATAGGCCAGGCGCGGGTGAAATTCAGGACGCGGAAACGGGCCCGGGTCAGGGGTCAGAAACAGCGGTTAGCGGGGATAGTGGTGCGACCCGGAGGGCCGGCAAGGCGGAGGGTCCGGAATTTAGCCCTCAAGCGCCGACAAGCGAACCACTTTATCGACCGACCCGATGAACTGCGACAGAAGCGCAAGGCGGTTTTCCCGCACTTGAGCGGCGTCAGCATTGACCATAACCCCCTCAAAGAAGGTATCGATCGGCCCACGGAGCCCGGCCAGCTCTCCGAAAGTTCCCGCATAATCCTCGTCTACTAGCAGCGTCTCGGCCTGCGAAGCGGACAGGGCGGCGTGCAGGGCGCGTTCGGCTTCGTCCTCGAACAGGGCCGGATCGACGGCACCCAGACGCAGACCGCTCCCGGTCTCGTTGCTGGCCTTCTTCTCCTCGGCGCGGAGGATATTGGCGGCGCGACGGTAGCCGGCGAGCAGGTCCGTGCCCGCTTCGGTGCCGACAAAATCACACAACGCCTCGACCCGGCGGGTCACCCGGACCAGATCGTCATCCATGGTGTCACCAGCCTCGAACACGGCCGCAATCCAGTCGTGACGTAGCCCGCTGTCCTTGAGCGTGACCTTCATCCGGTCGGCGATAAAGGCGAGCAGGTCACTGCCGATGTCGCCGTCGCCGGCGTCACCACCGATGTCGCCGTACAGCGTGACGGCTTCGGTAAAGGCCTCGATCAACGGCACCCGCAGGCCGTTTTCGACCATCAGTCGCACCACACCCAGCGCGGCACGGCGCAGGGCAAAGGGATCCTTGGACCCCGTCGGCCGCTCGTCGATCCGCCAGAAACCAACCAGTGCATCGATCTTGTCAGCCAGAGCCACCGCGACAGACAGCGGCGCGGACGGGCAGGCGTCGTTCGGGCCCAGCGGCGAATAGTGCTCGGCCACCGCTGCCGCAACGGCATCGCTTTCGCCGTCGTGTCGCGCGTAGTAGGCGCCCATGACACCCTGCAGCTCGGGGAACTCACCGACCATGCCGGTGGTCAAATCAGCCTTGGACAGGCGCGCGGCGGTCCGGGCAGCATCCCGGTCGGCGCCGGGAATGTGCTGACTGAGCCAGGCCGCGAGCGGCCCGAGCCGGTCCAGCCGGTCGCCGACGGTTCCCAGCTTGGCGTGGAAGACGATCGACGACAGCGCTGGTACCCGGCTGCCGAGGCTCTGCTTGCAGTCCTGATTCCAGAAGAATTCAGCATCGGAAAGGCGCGCGGCGAGCACCCGCTCGTTGCCGCCGGCTATCCGCTCGAAGGTCTCCGCCGGGCGCTGCCCATCGGCCACCGTTATAAAGAACGGCGCCAGCGAGCCGTCGGCCTGCTGCAGGGCGAAATACTTCTGGTGCTCCTTCATCGACAGCACCAGCACCTCCTTGGGCACGGCCATGAAGCGCTCAGGGATGGCCCCACGGACAATGGTCGGCCATTCGACCAACCCCGTCACCTCGGCGAGCAGGCCCGCGTCTTCGATCAGGCTGCAGCCCACGGCCTCGGCCGCCGCGCGCGCGCCGGTCAGAATAGCCTCCGCGCGCTCCTGCGGGTCGACCATGACAAAGCCCGCGCGCAGCGCCGCGGTAAAGTCGTCCAGCGTGCCAAGCGACACTGCGCCGTCACCGGAAAAGCGGTGGCCCTCGGTCTCACGGCCGAAGGGCAGGCTGACTTCGTTACCCAGATCCAGCGCGCCGGGCACCACGGCATCACCGAACAGCGCGACAATCCGGTGCAGCGGTCGCACCCAGCGGAATGTGCCGCGGCCCCAGCGCATGGACTTGGGCCAGCTGAGATCGCGGATCGCGGCTTCGATCAGGCCGGGCAGCAGGTCGATGGTCTGCTGTCCCTGCACGTGTCGGACGGCGAAATAGAAGTTGCCCTTGGGCGTCTCGCGCAGCTCGGCCTGATCTAGCGACTCAAGGCCATTGGCGCTGAGGAAGCCGGCGACGGCCTGCTCGGGTGCGCCTTCACGCGGACCACGGCGTTCTTCGGTGCGGTCGGCCTGCGCCACCGGGATACCGTCGATCCGCACGGCGAGGTGCCGGGGGGCGTACCAAACCTGCACAGCGCCGGTTTCCAGCCCTTCGGCCTTGAGCGCGTCGGTCAGCAGGTGGGCAAAGTCATGGGCGGCGGTCTTCTGCATCCGCGCCGGGATTTCCTCGGAAAACAGGTCGATCAGCAGGCTGTCGGTTGCGCCGGAAGTCACGGTTGAAGTTGAAGTCGCATGCGTGCTCATGATCAGGCCTCTACCGACATCGGCGCGGGTTGGACACCCCGCCCACCCGGGCTGTCCGCCCAGGCCTCGGCGCAACCGCGCGCCAGCGCCCGCACCCGGCCGATATAGGCCTGTCGTTCTGTCACCGAGATCACCCCGCGCGCGTCGAGCAGGTTGAACATGTGCGAGGCCTTCATGGTCTGGTCATAGGCCGGCAGCGACAGCGGCGGGTCCTGCGCCAGCAGGTGCCGGGACATGGCCTCGGCGTCCTTGAAGTGCTGGAACAGGGCTTTGGTGTCGGCGTGCTCGAAGTTGTAGGCGGAGAACTCCTGCTCGGCCTGCAGGAAGACGTCGCCGTAGCACTTGCCGCCCTCCTCAGTCGGGATGCCGTCCCAATCGAGTTCATAGACATTGTCGACGCCCTGCACGTACATGATCAGGCGTTCGAGCCCGTAGGTCAGCTCCAGCGGGACCGGGTGACAGTCGATGCCGCCGACCTGCTGGAAGTAGGTGAACTGACTCACTTCCATGCCATCACACCAGATTTCCCAGCCCAGGCCCCAGGCGCCGAGGGTCGGGCTTTCCCAGTCATCCTCGACAAAGCGCACGTCGTGCTTCTGCAAATCGATGCCCAGCACCTCCAGCGACCCCAGATACAGCGCCTGTGCGTCGACCGGGCTCGGCTTCATCAGCACCTGAAACTGATAGTAGTGCTGCAGCCGGTTGGGGTTGGCCCCGTAGCGGCCATCGGTCGGGCGGCGCGAAGGCTGGACGTAGGCAGCATTCCAGATGTTATCGCCGATCGAACGCAGCGTCGTCGCCGGGTGGAAGGTCCCCGCGCCGACTTCCATGTCGTAGGGCTGTAGCAACAGGCAGCCCTGCTCGGCCCAGTAGGTCTGCAGGTTCAGCACAAGGCGTTGAAAACAGGTGGCCTTGTCGGCCCGTTGTTTTTGGAAGGTCACGGCGTCTGGCTCTCGCGGGCTGGTCACGGATCACGTTCAGCGCGGAGACTAACCCCAAGCCAGCGCGGGATACAGCCGCGATCTCAGGGACCGCCCCCGCCCCGGCTGCAACCCTTGCCCGGGCCAACGCCCCTGCAAACGGCCCTCAGGCCCGGCCCGCAAGGCGATCTAGAGCCCGTATCGGCCCCAGAGCGCCCGGTGTTCGAGCGCCGTGACGGCAGTGCTCAGCGGGTCGCTGCCGGCGCCTCCACCACCCGAGCCAAGCAGGCCCAGCAGCGGCAGGCCGCGCTTGGGCTTGTTGATCAGCTTGATGCGAACCTTGTCGCCGAAGCGCGCGCGCAGGGTCGAGCGCATGTCGCCCAGACCGTCAACCAGCCCGACTTCGAGCGCCTTGTCGCCGAGGAACACGTCCCCGTTCATCAGCGCGCGCGGGTCGTCGACCGTGAACCGCCCCGAGCGGCGGATTTCGACGTAGCGGCGGAAGATTTCATGCAGATCCAGCTGCAGGTCCTTGATCCATTCGACGTCAGCGGGGCGTTCCTCGCTGAAGGGGTCAAGCCGGGACTTGTTCTCACCCGCCGTATATAGCCGCCGGTCGACACCGAGCTTTTCCATCAGGCCGGTGAAGCCGAAACCACCGCTGATCACCCCGATCGAGCCGACAATCGACGCCGGATTGGCAAAAATCTCATCGGCGGCGCAGGCCAGCCAGTAACCACCGCTGGCGGCCACGTCTTCGGTGAAGGCCAGCACGGGCACCTGTTTTTCGTCGGCCAGCTGGCGGATGCGGGCAGCGATCAGGTTCGACTGCACCGGGCTGCCGCCCGGCGAGTTGATCAGCAGGGCGACGGCGGCAACATCCTTGGGCTTGAAGGCCTTTTCAATATCGGCGGCGAGGCTTTCGAGATTGAGCACCGGCCCACTGCCGCCCAAGGGTCCGTTGCTGCGGGTCGGGCTGATGACCCCATGCAGACGCAGGACATGGACCGGGCCGGAAGCGGCGCCGCCGCCCCGGAACAGGCGGCCAAGGACGGGGATTTTGCTGAGCATGGGGCTACTGACCTTTGAATTCGGACTTGGTTCGGCGGATGAAAGCATCGACGGCCTGCCGATAGTCTTCGCTGTCATAGAGATGGTCAGTCAGGTGCCGCTCCGCCAGAGAGCCTGGCTCAGGTCTTTCATCAAGAAGCCGTTTGTGCGCCCGGTGGGACAGCGGCGCGAGGGCGAGGATCTGCGCCAGCCGCGCATCGAGCAGGGCGTCGAGCGCCGCCGCATCCGGGCTGACGTCGTTGACCAGCCCGATGGACAGGGCCTCGGCCGCGTCGATGGTCCGCGCGGTGAACAGCAGGTCGCGGCAGACCCCCGGACCGACCAGCGCTTCGAGGCGCTCAAGCGCAACCATGTTGTAGGTAAAGCCCATCTTGGCCGGCGGCGCACAGAACCCGGAGTCGGCCGCCGCGTATCGCAGGTCGCAGGCCAGCGCGAGCATCAGCCCACCGCCGAAGCAGTTCGCATGAATACGGGCGAGGGTCGGCACCGGCACCGCCGCCAGAGCCCGGAGGGCCTGATCCACATCGTGATTGTAGGCTTGAGCCGCATTCGCGCCCAGCCGGCTATCGGCAAACTCCTTGATGTCACCCCCGGCGCAGAAGGCGCGAGGCCCTTCGCCGCAGATCAGCAGCGCCCGCAAACCGGGCAGCGGGCTGACGCGCTGGTTCAGCAAGTCGGCCAGCGCCCGCCAGTCCTCCCGCCGGAGCGCGTTCAGCCGCTCGGGCGCGCGCAGCGTCAGGCGGGCGAGGTGGCCATCATCAGAAAGTGAAAGGTCAAACATGCCGCTTTTTACCAAGGCTGCCGCTGAACCGCGATAGCGAAGGCAAGGGCAAGCGCAAAAGCAAAGGACAGCCCGAGCCAGTCAGGCGGTTGCGCATGCGCGTGGTTTGTCCGCCGGCGTTCAGCGGCCCGCGTGCAGCGGCGGAGGCTCCGATGAAGACTGGCTTATGTCTGAGAGCGAGACTGCTGGCGGAAATCAACGTGCTCGACGTTGTCGCGGTTGAAACCCGTCGCTGACAGCGAAAACAGCTGTTCGACGCTTTCCAGCAGCGTCAGGGCCTTGTCCGAGGCGAGGCTGTAGAAGATCGACTGCGCCTGCCGGCGGGTGTTGACGAGGCCGTCAGAGCGGAGAATCGCGAGGTGCTGCGACAGGGCCGACTGGCTCAGGTTGACCTGCTTGGCGATTTCGCCCACGGCCATTTCCCGCGAACGCAGCAGCATCAGGATGCGGAGCCTGCGGTCGTTGGACATGGAGCGTAGCAGGCGGCTGGCCGACGACAGATTGAAGTCGGCTCCAGCGTTGCCCGTCGGTGTATCATTGTACGATTCCATAGTAGGGATGTTTCTCGCTGCTTTCTAAAGTCAACGTCTGGGACCTATATTATTGGTATATTTGCCGAAACCATGGATCCAGACATGTAATTTTGTCGCATCTCAGGCCCGGGAGGATGAGAATTGAACACTGAGAAAGCCACGGAAGCGCAGGGCGTAGATCTGGACCTTTCCGGGCTGAAATGCCCGTTGCCGGTGCTGAAGGCACGCAAGGCGCTGCGCGACTACGACGACGGCGCCGAAGTCAGCGTGCGCGTCAACGACCCCAAAGCGCCGGCAGACTTCCGCGCGCTCTGTGATACCGTCGGTCATGAACTGCTGTCGCTGGTCGCCGAGCCGGGCGGGCACCGGCTGACGCTGCGGGTGCACAATCCCTGAAGCCCGATAAGCTGTTTTGTTTGTCACAGAGAGAGGGCCAACCGGCATGACCAACCTGATCTTCGCCCACGATGACTGCCGGTACCACGGTGACAAGCGCCCGCGCGAGGCCGCCGATGACACGCCCCCACCGGCGGGTTACACCCACCCGGAACAGCCGCCGCGGCTGCGGGCCGTGCTCGATGGGCTGAACGCAAGCCCGGCTCTTGCCGCGATCGAGCGCAAAGATGCGGCTGAGGCCGACCCCGCGCGGCTCAAGACCCTGCACGGCAGCGCCTATGTCGACGCCATGCTCCGGCCCGTGGCCGAGGGTGAAATCGACTGGTTCGACGCCGATACCGCGCGCACGGCGGGGTCGCCCCGCGCGGCCCTGCTCGCCGCTGGCGGCGCGATAGAGGCCGCCGAGCGGGTAATGAACGGCGCGGCGAACCGGGTGTTTGTCGCCGCCCGGCCGCCCGGTCACCACGCCGAGACCAACAAGGCCATGGGCTTCTGCTTTTTTGGCAATGTGGCGCTGGCAGCAGAACGCGCACTGGAGCTGGGCGCATCGAGGGTCGCCGTGCTCGATTTTGACGTTCATCACGGCAACGGCACGCAGGCGCTGCTGTGGGACAACCCGGACTGCCTCGTGGTTACCAGCCAGCAGATGCCGCTGTGGCCGGGCACCGGCACGGTCGAAGAACGCGGCGCCCACGACAATGTCATCAACATCCCCATCGACCCCGGCACCGGCAGCGCCGCCTTCATCGAGGCCTGGCAGCCCGCGCTTGACCGGGTCGACCAGCTCCAGCCCGACCTGATCGTGATATCAGCGGGCTTCGACGCCCATGCGGACGACCCGCTGGCCCAGCTGATGGTCGACGAAGAGGGGTTCGCCGACCTCACCGCCCGGATCGTGACGCTGGCGCAGGCCCACAGCAGCAGCCGGGTTGTGTCCGTGCTCGAAGGCGGTTACGACCTGCCTGCGCTGTCGCGGAGTGTGACAGCCCACGCCACCGCTTTGTTTGAAGGAGTCTGAGCCATGACTGAGACCGAACTGCCCGACGATATCAAAGCCATGAGCTTTGAGCAGGCACTTGAAGAGCTGCGCGGGATCGTCGACGGGCTGGAGCGTGGCGACGGCTCCCTCGACCAGAGCATCAAGGCTTACGAACGCGGCTCGCTGCTGCGCATGCACTGCGACGCCAAGCTGCGCGAGGCCCACATGAAGATCGAGCAGATCCGGGTCGAAGCCGACGGAACGCCGACCAGCGAACCCTTCGACGCCTGACGCACCATGGACTTCGAGGCCCGGCGCCGTCTCTACCTCGACCGCATTGAAACCGGTCTGGACGCTGCGCTCGCCGGTTGGCGGTCGGGGGCAGAAGCGCCTGAAACCCGGGTGGAAGACGCAGCCGCCTACGCCCTGCTCGGCGGCGGGAAGCGCCTGCGGGCCATGCTGGCGCTGGCAGCGGGCGAGGTCTGCGGGCTCGAGGCTGCGCGCGCAGAACGCCTCGCCATCGCCGTCGAGACCCTCCACGCCTACAGCCTCGTGCACGACGACCTGCCCGCCATGGACGACGCCGAAACCCGGCGCGGTCAACCTTCCGTGCACCGGCAGTTTGACCAAGCAACCGCGATTCTCGCCGGTGACCAGCTGCTGACCTACGCGCTCGGGCACCTTGCGGACGAGCCGACGGCTCTGCGCGCTCTCTCCGGGGCAGCGGCGCAGATGGTCCGGGGGCAGATGCTGGACCTGCTCAGCGAAAATGAGGCCGTCAGCCTCGACCTGCCCGCACTGGAGCGGCTACAGGCGCAGAAAACCGGCGCGATCATCCGCTTTGCCTGCGAAGCGCCCGCGCTGGTCGTGGGGTCAGAGGCCGCCGCGCAGGCGCTGGGCGACTACGGCCGCCATCTCGGGCTGGCCTTTCAGATTACCGACGATCTGCTCGATGCGGTCTCGGATGCGGAGACGCTGGGCAAGCCCGTTGGTGCAGACGCGCTGGCTGGTAAGGCGACCTTCGTCACCCTGCTGGGCGTTGAAGCAGCCCGTGCGCGGGCTGCACAGGAAATTTCCGCGGCGCGGGCTGCCCTTTCCGGCCTCGATGGTCATATCAATGACAATGGTGCGGCACTGGCATTCCTGTCTTCTCTGGCGGAATTTGTGCTATCCCGCCACCATTGAGTCCGATTCCGGTCCGAAGCTGTCTTCCGGGCAGCCCCGGCCTGTTCCCGGTTCCGCAACGAGTTCGAGTATGTCTGCACCTGATACCACCCGCCCTCAGACCCCAACGCTGGACCAGATCCAGCGGCCCGAGGATCTGCGTGCGCTGCCCGACGAGGCGCTGCCGGCGGTGGTGGATGAGCTGCGCGCCGAACTGATCGACGCGGTCAGCCGAACGGGCGGGCATCTGGGTGCCGGTCTGGGCGTGGTCGAGCTGACCGTTGCGCTGCACCGGATCTTCAACACCCCCGACGACCGGCTGATCTGGGACGTGGGGCACCAGTCCTACCCGCACAAAATCCTGACCGAGCGCCGCGACCGTATCCGCAGCCTGCGCCAGAAAGACGGGCTGTCGGGCTTTGTGCGCCGGTCGGAGAGCGAATACGACGCCTTCGGCACCGCCCACTCATCGACCTCGATCTCTGCCGCACTGGGCATGGCCGATGGCATGAACCAGCGCGGCGATGAAAACGGGCAGGTGATCGCCGTGATCGGTGACGGCGCCATGTCGGCAGGCATGGCCTACGAGGCGATGAACAACTCTGCGGTCGGGCGCGGGCGGCTGACCGTGATCCTCAACGACAACGACATGAGCATCTCCCCGCCAGTCGGCGCCATGTCGTCTTATCTCTCCCGCCTGTCGACCAGCCGCGCCTATCAGGGCCTGCGCGACATCGCTAAGAACATCGCCGAGTGGTTCCCCCGCCCGATTCAGACCGCCGCCAAGCGCTGGGAAGGCTTCGCGCGGACCTACGCCACCGGCGGCACCCTGTTCGAAGAGCTGGGCTTCTACTACATCGGCCCGATCGACGGCCATAACCTCGACCACCTGCTGCCCGTGCTGGAAAACGTGCGCAAGGCCAACGCGCAGAGCAGCGGGCCTTTCCTCGTCCACGTGGTCACGCAGAAGGGCAAGGGCTACGCCCCCGCCGAGGCGGCTGCCGACAAATACCACGGCGTCGCGCGCTTCGACGTGATCTCCGGCAAGCAGAACAAACCCGTCTCGAATGCGCCCAGCTACACCAGCGTGTTCGCCAACGCCCTGATCCGTGAGGCGGAGAAAGACGAGCGCATCACCGCCATCACCGCCGCCATGCCATCGGGCACGGGGCTGGATCGCTTCGGTGAGCACTTCCCGGAGCGTACCCACGACGTCGGTATCGCCGAGCAGCACGCCGTGACCTTCGCCGCCGGACAGGCCTGCGAGGGCCTGAAGCCGTTCGTGGCGATCTACTCGACCTTCATGCAGCGCGCCTACGACCAGCTCATCCACGACGTGGCGATCCAGAACCTGCCGGTGCGCTTCGTACTCGACCGGGCGGGATATGTCGGCGCAGACGGCCAGACCCACCACGGCGCTTTCGATATCGCCAGCCTGCTGACCGTCCCGAGGCTGGTGGTCGCTGCCCCGGCCGATGAAGCCGAACTGGTGCACATGACCGCGACCGCCGCCGCCCACGATAACGGACCCTTCGTCTACCGCTTCCCGCGCGGTGAAGGGGTCGGCACGGAACTGCCCGCCGAAGGCGTGCCGCTGCCCATCGGCAAGGGCCGCGTGGTGCGCGAGGGCAGCACGGTCGCCTTGCTCTCCTACGGCACCCGCCTGAACGATACGCTCAAGGCCGCGGACAAGCTCGCCGCGAGGGGCTTCAACCCGACGGTGATCGACGCCCGTTTTGCCAAGCCACTGGATTGCGACCTGATCGACCGCACCGTGCAGAGCCACGACGCGCTGCTGACCATCGAGGAAGGCGCCTCGGGCGGCTTCGGCGCGGCTGTGCTGACCCACCTCGCCGACAGCGGCGCGCTCGACCGGGGTTTCAAGATCCGCACCCTGACCATGCCCGACCGCTTCATCGACCACATGAGCCCGGCCGACCAGCTGGCTGAAGCCGGTCTGGACCCCGACACCATCGCCTGCCGCGCGTTGCAGCTGCTCGGCATGGACGAGGCCGAAGCCATGCTCACCATTTCGGCGCTCTCTGCCTGATATGACCGCTGGCGGTCCGCCCCCGGATCGACCACGCACCGGCAAGCCGCGGCTCGACGCGCAGCTGGTTGCGGCCGGTCGGGTCGCCAGCCGCTCGCGCGCCGCTGATCTGATCAAGCGCGGTCTGGTGACGCTGGATGGCCGTCGGCTCAAGGCCAGCGACCGCATCGACAGCCGCGATTTTTCCCGCCTCGTCATCGACGATTACCCCTGGGTGTCCCGCGCCGCGCTGAAGCTGGTAGAAGGCCTGCGCCAGTGCCCCAGCTTCTCCGTGCCGGATCAGGTCTGCATCGACGTCGGCGCCTCGACGGGTGGCTTCTCGCAAGTGCTGCTCGACGCAGGCGCGCGGCGGGTGATCGCGCTCGACGTCAGCCACGGCCAATTGCATCCGCGGCTCAGTGGCGACCGACGGGTGCTCAATCTAAAAGGACTCAATGCCCGCGACCTCGAGCCCGCGCTGCTGGCGCGCGAAGGGGTGACCCGGCTGGTCTCCGACGTTTCCTTCATTTCGGTGACCAAGGCGCTCGACCCGGCCTTGCGCGCACTACCAGCCAAGGCGCAGGCCCTGATCCTGATCAAGCCGCAGTTCGAAGTCGGTCGTGACGGCCTGCAGAAGGACGGCATTGCCCGCGACCCCGCGGCAGCGCTGGATTTTGTCACCGCATGGCTGCAGGATCAGCACGCAGACTGGCGCATCCTCTGGACCGGGCACAGTCCCATCGTCGGTGGCGACGGCAACCGTGAATTCCTGATGCATCTGGAGCGGACATGAGACGACGGCAGCTCCGCGGTGGCGGCAAGCAGCTTCAGGGCCAAATCTCTGGCATCGGCGGGCGCGGCGACGGCCTGCTCCCCTCGCAAGCGGGCATGGATGGCCCGGTCTTCGTGCCGCTGACGGTACCGGGCGATGAAGTCCGGGTGTAGACCACCTCCCGCAGCACCTCCGGCACCCAGTCCGAAATTCTTGAACTGCTGCGCGAAGGCCCCGACCGGATCGAGCCCCCCTGCCTCCACTTCGGCGCCTGCGGTGGCTGCCAGCTGCAGCACTGGAAGCCCGAAGCCCAGCAGGACTGGAAGCTCGCGCGGGTCGAAGAAGCCGTCTCGCGTGCTGGTTTTGACCCGGCGCTGGTGCTGCCGCTGGAAAGCGTCGGTCCGGCAACCCGGCGGCGGGCGGAGTTTATCGCGGTCCAGCCCGCAGGCAAGCCGGTGCAGATCGGCTTCCGGCGACGGTCCTCGCACTGGGTCGAAGTGATAGAGACCTGCATGGTGCTGCGCCCGGCGCTGGTCGAGGCCCTGCCCCTGCTGCGCGGGGCGCTGGACGGTATGATCGAGGACCGCGAAGGCCTGCGCCTGCATATCATCGAGGCCGACAACGGCCTCGACATTGCCCTGAGCGGTGGGCTGAAACCCGGCTTCGAGACTCAGGTCCGGCTGGCGCAGACGGCCGAAGCCGCCGGGTGGGCGCGGCTCACCCACGATGAGCGTCCGGTTGCAGTGCGGGAGCAGCCCTGGCTGGGATTGGGCCAGGCCAGCGTGCCCCTGCCCCAGCGTGCCTTCCTCCAGCCCTCCGAAGACGGGCAGGCGATCCTGCAAACCCTCGTGCTCGCCGCCATTCCTGATGAAGTCGGGCTGGTGCTCGACCTCTACAGCGGTCACAGCACCTTCGCGCTGCCGCTGGCCGAACGCGGGCATCGGGTCGCCGCCTACGAGGGCGCCGCCCCGGCCATCTCGGCGCTGGAAGCCGCCGCCCGCGAAGCAGGGTTCAGCGGCCTGACCGCCACCACCCGCGACCTCAACGCCTGGCCGGTGTCCGGCGCTGCGCTGCGGGATGCTGGTGCCGTGGTCATCGACCCACCCCGGGCAGGGGCCAAGGCCCAGTGCGAGGCTCTGGCGCAGGACGGACCCAGCACCATTGTCGCCGTCAGCTGCAACCCCTCGACCTTCGCCCGCGACGCCCGCATACTCCGTGACGGCGGCTACGACCTCTAATGGGTTGCACCGCTGGATCAGTTCCTGTTCACCGGTCACGTCGAATTGGTCGCACGCTTCTTCCGCTTGGGCCCGGCAGCGCCTATGTAAAGTCCATGTCTGGCGTTTTATGCCCGTGTGGGGCAGGATGCACTGGACGACGGGCTTGCCCGTTCCCCACTCTTTCTTTGGAGGAAACCATGTCGAACAATTTCGACAATGATCCAATCAGCTATCGCCGCGCCGGTGATGTCGCGGTCGATGCTGGTTTGCGGACCTTCTTCCGGTCCGTTTACAACTACATGATCGCGGGCCTCGCGCTGACCGGTATCGTCGGTTACGGCGTTGCGTACTTCGCGTTCCAGGACGGCTCGGCTCTGGGCGCGCTGCTCTTTGGTTCGCCCTTCCGCTGGGTGGTGATGCTGGCGCCTCTGGGTGTCGCGCTGATCTTCGGCGGAAGGATTTATACCATGCGGCCGGCCTCGGCGCAGATGGTGTTCTGGGCCTTTGCCACGATGATGGGGGTTTCCCTGTCCTACATCATGGCCTTCGCCGTGAGCAGCGTCGGCGCGCAGCAGCTGGTGAACGCCACCGGCTACACCGGCCCGACCGTGCTCAAGGCCTTCTTGTCGGCCGCACTGGGCTTCGGCGTGCTATCGATCATGGGCTACACCACTAAGCGTGACCTGAGCGGCATCGGCGCGATTGCCTTCGCCGGCCTGATCGCTGCGATCATCGCCAGCCTGACGCAGATGGTGCTGGGCGCCGTGTTCAACATCGGCTTCTTCCAGGGCGGTGCTTTCGACATCATCATTTCGCTGGTGATCATCGCCGCATCGCTGGGCCTGATCGCCTTCACCACCCAGAACCTGAAGGGCCTGTACTACCACGCCCGCCAGTCGGGTAATGATGATCTGGCGCAGTCCTACGCCATCGGCGGGGCGCTGAGCCTGTACATCAACTTCATCAACCTATTCCTGGCGCTGCTGCGGATTTTCTCCGCACGCAACTGATAATAGGTTTCATCGGTTCGATCCGATTTTGGGCGCCGGATTACGGCGCCCAATTTTTTTATCTCAAATTCCCGTTTCTTGTGGATAAAGCCCCCGTTTTCAGCGCAAATGTGCATAAGGCGAATCTTTGTGGAAAAATCCTCTTTGGGTTGATGCAGATTGCATCGAAAAAACGAGCTTATGTCGAATCGGAAAAATCTTCTTGATTTCAGTGCCTTTCGCGGAGTAGTTAGAGCACGAATTTCACAGTCGTATATTGTGACCGCCACATATTTTTACGCCTGAGCCTTGGCATGGGATTTGGTAATTATGAGCGCTCAACGCCATAAAGTATTACTCGTCGAAGACGAACAACCGCTGGTTTCGCTTTACAAAGAGTACCTCAAGGACGAGCTGCTCGACATCACCCACGCCAGCAGTGGCAAGGAAGCCCTCAATCAGCTCACCACCAACGAGCCAGACCTGATCCTGCTCGACGTGCGCCTGCCCGATATGAGCGGCACTGAAATCCTTGACTTCATCCAGGAACGCTGCCTGAAGGCTGCCGTGATCATGATCACGGCCCACGGCTCGATCAACATGGCGGTCGAGACCATGCGCGGCGGGGCCTACGACTTTCTGGTCAAGCCCTTCAACCGCCAGCGGCTGGTACAGACCATCGAATCCGCGCTCAAGCGCGAGACCATCAAGCAGCAGGTGATCGCCCCCCCCAAGCCGGTCGCGACCAAGGGCTTTCAGGGCTTCATCGGCAAGTCCAAGGCCATGCAGGTCATCTACCGCATGGTGGAATCTGCCGCTCCGTCAAAGGCGACCACCTTCATCACCGGCGAGTCCGGCACCGGCAAGGAGGTCACGGCCGAGGCCATTCACCGCATGTCCCCGCGCGGCAAGAAGCCGCTCGTCGTGCTCAACTGCGCCGCTATTCCGAAAGACCTGATTGAGTCCGAAATCTTCGGGCACGTCAAAGGCGCCTTTACCGGTGCGATCAGCGACCACGAAGGCGCGGCGTCGCAGGCCGATGGTGGCACCCTGTTCCTCGATGAAGTCTGCGAGATGGACCTGCACCTGCAGTCCAAACTGCTGCGTTTCATCCAGACCGGGGCCTTTACCAAGGTCGGCGGTACCAAGCAAGAAAAGGTCGACATCCGCTTCATCTGCGCGACCAACCGCGACCCGCTGGTGGAAATCGGCGAAGGGCGCTTCCGCGAAGACCTCTACTACCGCCTACACGTGATCCCGATACACCTGCCCCCGCTGCGTGCCCGCGATGGTGACACGCTGGAGATTGCCCTTAAAATTCTGGTCGAGTTCGCGACCGAGGAAGGCAAGGGCTTCCGCGACTTCGACCCAGAAGTCTCGCGCATGTTCCTGAACTACCCCTGGCCGGGCAACGTCCGCCAGCTGCAAAACGTGATCCGCAATGTCGTGGTGCTCAACACCGGCAATATCGTCACCGCCGGCATGGTGCCTGCGCCGGTAAACCCCGGCGGCATAGGGCAAGCCGGTGCCCCGGGCTTTGGGTCGGCGGCGGTCACCGCTGCACCGGCGATGCCGACCACCAATCGCGCCACGCCACTCCCGGCGCCGGGTTCATCCCCGGCCGTGTCTGCTCCCATGGCAGAGAGCATCGCTGCCGAGGCCCTGCTCGCCAGCGCCGGCACCATGATCCCGCGTTCCTCAGCGCCGCTGGAAGGGATTATCAACCCCAACGCCACCGGTGAAGGGGCGCCCGTGCGCAAGCGCGCCGACAACATTCTTCCCCTGTGGGAAACGGAAAAGCTGGCGATCGAAGACGCCATTACCTCCTGCGGCGGCAATATCCCGAAGGCCGCAGCGCTGCTGGGAATTTCCGCCTCGACCATCTACCGCAAGCGCCAGCACTGGGAATCGCTCGAAGCAGAGGCAGAGGCGGAAGCAGAGGCCGGCTGACGCCCTGACACCCGAGCGGGATCAGGACGCGTGCGGCAGTCCCTGGATCAGACGATTCATGTGGTCGGCCTTGTCGAAAGCATCGTCGGCGATAAAGGTCAGTTTCGGCGTGAACTTCATGGTCAACTGGCGCCCCAGCGCGGCCTGCAACCGGTTCTTATGACGCGACAGCGCGTCCTTGATCTCCGATTCTGAAACCAGTGCTACCCCGCCCAGCGCGGTGAAGTAGACCTTGGCGTGCCGCAGATCCGGCGACGGGTCGACGTGGGTCAGTGTGATCGGTTGCTGATCCAGCACGGCATCAGAAAAGTTGCCCTTGGAAAGCTCACCAGACAGGATTTTGCGGATACGTTCCGCTACACGTTGTTGACGATGAGATTCAGCCATGGGGCCTCCTGTCTTCTCGTGTCTGTCGCTAGTATGCAGTGAAGTGCCGTTCGAATCACCCACAAACTAAGACTGGCGCCTATGAATCCCACGCCACAGCGAGCCCGGCTTTCCGCCAACCTCGTTTTTTTCACCTACGGCTTGCTGATTGGGACCTACCTCCCCTACCTGCCCTTCATCAAGGACCGCTTCGGCGTTGGCGAGGGCCTGTTCAGCTTCGGCCTGTTCTTCGCCGCGCTCGGCGCGCTGCTGTCGCTACCATTGGCGCCATGGATCCTGAAGATGATCGGCTCGCGGAAGGCCGTCTTCTATAGCTCGACCGCTTTCCTGCTGATCGTGAGCTTGCTCATCGCTGCGCCCGATATCCGGATTTTCTTCGTGCTGTTCTTCATGCTCGGTCTATCGATCAGCTCGTGGGAGGTTTCGGCGAACTCGCAGGCCTCGGTGATCGAAGACCAGTTGGGCAAGCCGGTCATGTCCTCAATCCACGGTTTCTGGTCGCTGGGCACCTTCATTGGCTCGGCCAGCATGGGCGGCTGGCTGCTGCTGGAAATCGACGGGCGCTGGCTTGTCTGGCTGTTTGTTGCGCTGGGCCTGATCGGGTTGATCTACGTCTACCGGGGGCCGCTCCGTCGCCACCAGATCAAAGCAGAGAGCGGTGACGAAAGCACGCCGCTCCGCTTGCGCTATCTGCTGTATCCGCCGTTGCTGGTGATTGCCCTGTTCCAGATAGCCGGGTTCATGCTGGAGGGCAGTTTTCAGGACTGGGGTGCTTTCCTCATCCGCGAACTGGTTCTGGGCCACGGCGCCGAAATCATACCCGAGCGGCTGTGGGCGGAGCTGCCCGCCGACGAAGCCGAAGCCCGCCGCCGCGCCGCCGTCGCCGGGGCGCTGGTTCTGGCCAGCTTCACCGGCACCATGACCCTCGGTCGCCTGCTGGGGGATCCGTTTGTGGCGCGCTTTGGCCGCGTGGGCACGCTGCAGATCGGCGGCGCGCTCGGCGTCATTGGTATTGCGCTGACCACCATGGGCGGGCTGGGGTGGAACACCTTCGTCGGCTTCGCGCTGGTGGGGCTGGGAACCGCCAACGTGATCCCACAGGTGATCAAAACCGCTGACACCACCCCAGGCCTGCCCCCGGGGGTGGCGATCTCAGCCATAACGGCCATGGGCTTCGTCGCCTTCCTCGGCGGGCCGGTCGCGCTAGGGTTCGCCGGTGAGACCTACACATTCCGCACCACGTTCATGGTACTGGGTATTCTCCCGGTCTTCATTCTGGTGGCTGCAGCGCCCGTCCTGGGCTGGTTCCGTCAGGGGCAGCCAGCAGAAACAAGCGGGTCCTGACTACGACGGCGGTCGGGTCTGACCTAGGCGGCGCGTCCGGTCATCACACCCGCCGCCATGGCTTCAGCCGCCATCCGCCGCAGGGCGTCTTCATCGAACAAGGAGACCAGATGGTCCATCATCGCCCCGCCGAGCTGCTCGGCGTCGGTGATGGTCACCGCACGCTGATAATAGCGGGTGACGTCGTGACCGATGCCGATCGCGACCAGCTCGACATCCGACTTGTTCTCGATGTTATCGATGACATCGCGCAGGTGCTTTTCGAGGTAGTTGCCGCTGTTCACCGACTGGGTGCTGTCATCCACGGGCGCGCCGTCGGAAATCACCATCAGGATGCGGCGGTTTTCCGGCCGCACCGACAGGCGGTTCATGGCCCACTGCAGCGCCTCGCCGTCGATGTTTTCCTTGAGCAGGCCTTCGCGCAGCATCAGACCGAGGTTCTTGCGCGCGCGGCGCCACGGGGCGTCGGCGGACTTGTAGATGATGTGACGCAGGTCGTTGAGCCGCCCGGGGTTGGTCGGCCGATCGGCGGCCAGCCAGTCTTCCTTGGACTTGCCGCCCTTCCACTGCCGGGTGGTGAAGCCGAGGATTTCGACCTTCACGCCGCAGCGCTCCAGCGTCCGCGCCAGAATATCCGCACAGATTGCCGCCGTTGAAATCGGCCGCCCGCGCATGGAACCAGAGTTGTCGATCAGCAGCGTCACCACCGTGTCGCGGAAGTCGGTATCGGTCTCCATCTTGAACGACAGCGGGTTGGTCGGGTCGATGATCACCCGGGGCAACCGGGCGGTGTCGAGCAGCCCCTCTTCGAGGTTGAATTCCCACGACCGCGTCTGCTTTGCCATCAGCCGGCGCTGCAGCCGGTTGGCGAGCTTGGCCACCACGCTCTGCATCGAGGTCAGCTGCTGATCCAGCATCAGCCGCAGGCGGGTCAGCTCCTCCCCGTCGCACAGGTCGGGCGCTTCGACGACTTCATCGTGTTTGGTGGTGAAGGCACGGTATTCGTGCGGCGGGGCTTCGTTGGTCGGCGGCCGGTATTCTGGGGTCATATCCGGCTGCAGAGGCGCTTCGTCGCCCTCCTGCATCTGGCTGCTATCGTCTGAGTCGATTTCATCCTGATCGCCCATCTGCTGCTCGTCGGCAGACTGCTGGTCGTCGGGGTTGGAGTCCTGCGGCTGCTGATCGTCGTCGCCGTCGTCCTCGCCCTGCGCGTCGTTGGCACTGTTTTCAACGTCGTTGTCCTCGCCCGCTTCCTGCTCGTCATCGGGCTGGTCGTCGGGGTTCTGGTCGACATCGAAGTCGAGGTCACGCAGCAGGTCACCGGCGATCTCGGCGAAGGCCTGTTGGTCGTCGAGGTTGTTGCGCAGCCGTTCGAGCTGCTCATAGACGTCATCGGACAGGTGCGGCTTCCACAGGTCGACAACCTGCTGGGCGTTTTCAGGCACGGACCACTCGCCGCCGCTGATGTGCTCGCGGGCAAGGTAGCGCATGACTTCGGCCAGCGGCGCTTCTTCCTTGGCGTTGACGAATTTCAGGTTGAGGTCAGAGACCCGCTGCTCGTGGGCGGCCTGCAGGTTCTGCCGGACTCCGCCCATCTCGCGCGAGCCCAGCGCTTCGTAGCGCACCTGCTCCATAGCATCGAACACCTGCCGCGCGGTCATCTCGACCGGCGCCATGCGGTGATGCAGGCCTTCATCGTGGTGGGCCTCGCGCAGGGCGTTCTGGTCGCATTCGCCGCGCACCAGCGCCTGCTCCCCCGGGGTCATTTCCCGCGACGGCGAGGAAATGAAGACATCCGTGCCGATCTTGCCGCGGGCGTTTGAGGCGAAGACAGCCTCCAGCTCACGGTTGCCCGACAGCGCCCGCAACGTCGCCGATGTTGCCTGCCGGAAGTCTTCCTGCAGGTTCGCCCGCCGCTTGGACGGGGGGATCTTGAAGGATGCGGGCTGCGCCAAGGTCAGGCGGCCTTGTCGAGGACCAGGTCTTCGCCGAAGGCCCGCTGGAAGTACTCGGCCAGAACCGGCCGCTCCAACTCGTCACACTTGTTCAAGAACGAAAGCTGGAATCCGAGCCCGATGTTGTCACCGAGGTACCCGGCGTTTTCCGCCCAGGTCAGCACCGTGCGAGGTGACATGACCGTGGAGATGTCACCGGCCATGAAGCCCTTCCGGGTCAGATCGGCGAGCGCAACCATGGATTCGACCGTCTTGCGGCCCTGCTCGGACTGGTAAGCAGGCAGCTTGGCGAGCACGATTTCGGTCTCGACCGCGCGCGGCAGGTAGTTGAGCGTACAGACCACGGACCAGCGGTCCATCTGACCTTGGTTGATCTGCTGCGTGCCGTGATACAGGCCGGTGGTATCGCCCAGACCGACGGTGTTTGCGGTGGCGAACAGGCGGAAGTGCGGGTTGGGCTGGATCACCTTGTTCTGGTCGAGCAGGGTCAGCTTGCCATCGACCTCAAGCACGCGCTGGATCACGAACATCACGTCCGGCCGACCGGCGTCGTACTCGTCGAACACCAGCGCCATGGGGCGCTGCAGAGACCACGGCAGCAGGCCTTCGCGGAACTCGGTGATCTGCTTGCCGTCTTTGAGCACGATCGCGTCCTTACCGACCAGATCGATCCGGGACACGTGGCTGTCTAGGTTAACGCGGATCAGCGGCCAGTTCAGGCGCGAGGCAACCTGCTCAATGTGGGTCGACTTCCCCGTGCCGTGGTAGCCCTGCACCATGACCCGGCGGTTGTGCTTGAAGCCCATGAGGATGGCGAGCGTCGTATCGCGGTCAAAAATATAGGTGTCGTCGTGCGGCGGCACGTAGTCATTCGGCTCGGCGAAGGCCGGAACCTCCATATCGACGTCGATGCCAAACGCCTCCTGGACGTTGACGGTGGTGTCTGGTGCCTGCAGCTCGCTGGCGGTCATCGGGGCTACCCTTCAATCTACAATTCAGCGCATTACACCCAAGCCTAGAAGCCCGTGCAAGGGGCCTGCGTGCAAGGCTGCGCGCCGGTTTAATCGGCCTGTTCAATTATGTCGCGGACGAGGGAATACGCGGCGTTTACGGCCTTCATCCGAGCCTCCGCATCCGGATCGTCCTGGTTCAAATCGGGATGTAGCTTGCGAACCAAATCTTTGTAGTGGGTCTTGAGTTCTTCCGGGGTCACGGGGGGCACAATTTCGAGGGTCTCGAAGGCTTCCCGGTACTCAGGCGGCAGTGACCGGAGCAGCCGTCGCGTGTCCCGCGCCCGGATCTCGGCCTCGTCGCGCTCCTTCTCGATCTCATCGAAAAAGCCGAAGCTGTCGCGAAAGCCCTGCCCGGCGAAAGCGCTGGCGCGCTTGGCCGCCTTGGATCGCCCCTGCTCCCCGAAGCGCCATGTCGGCCGGTCCCAGGTCATGGACGCCAGCCGGTCGCGCTCGACCGCGCCGGGGGTCATGCCCTCAAAATAGTTCCAGGCTTTGTTGTATTCGCGCACGTGTTCGAGGCAGAAGTAGTAGCGGTCCTGAACCCGGCGGCGGGATTTGGGCGCAGGGTAGAGGCCTTTTTCAAGACAGCCCGGGGCCTCACAGGTTCGCTGACGCTGTTGCGCGCGCGCCTGCTCCCGCGCCTGAGACTTGCTCAGCCGCTTGAAGGGTGCTTTCAGAGCGTCATCCGCGCTACGATCCATGGGTCAGGCAGCCGCCAGAATTGTGTTGAACAGGATATCACAGGATACGCGAAATGAGCGTGCAGGAACAGATCGAAGCCAAGCTTAGAGCGGCCCTCAGTCCCGAATTACTGGAGGTGGAAAATCAGTCGCACCTCCACGCCGGGCACGCAGGCAGTCCCAACTCAGGTGAAAGCCACTTTCGCGTTACGCTGAAGGTCGAAGCGCTGAACGGGCTGTCCCGGGTTGAGCGCTACCGGAAAGTGCATGCCATCCTACAGGCCGAACTCGACGGCCCGGTGCACGCTTTGTCGCTCAATTTCGTGACAGACTGAGGCGTGTGCGACCGCGCGATGGGAAAGTTTTGCCCAGGAAACACGCCCTTCAATAACTTTTAGTTGTATTTTCAAGTCATTTTCCCTTGAGTCTGTTTGTAGTTCAATCATACTCCTAATTCTGAGGGTCTTAAACGTCTTTTGCAACCAGTGAGAGTGCGCACAATGCTGCAACAATCGCCGACCAAAGCCGTTCACCCCATCCGCAATGTCCGGGTTAGGGGGTGGCGCACGTCCGTCAGACTGGAGCCGGAGTTCTGGGACGGCCTGAATGAATTGCTCCAACGGGAAAACGTCACGCTCGACGAGTTTTACAACCACGTCGAAGCCCGGAAGGGCGACGCCTCGTTTTCTTCAACCATGTGGTCCCAGATTCTAGGCTATTTCCGCCGCCGCTGAGGCCCGGGGCCTCAGTCAGCATCAGGAGTCGGCCGGGACTTCTCCACCGGCCAGCTTCTCTCTGGCCGCAGGCTCGGCAGCCGGGTCGAAGAAATCTGGCCACTGCCGTTCCACGACGGGTGACCAGGGCGAATGAGCGTGGCAGCTGCTCAGCAGGCCTGGTCGCTTCCGTGGCAGCTCATCCCGCTTTTCTGACTTTTCCGCCGACTTGGTCTTGGCCTGCTCTTTTTCGCGCCGTGCGAGGATCGGCCACATCGACTGAAAGGCGACGGTGCCCATGGCGCGCAGCATTTCGGTCAGGTGGGTGCAGCCGAAAACGGTGCCGATGGCTTCCGCCGCACGCTTGTTGAAGCCCGGGCCGATGGTCAGCCCCTCCAGCCGGGAGTAAGCGTCCGTCGCGCCGGGGCAGATGGTGTAAGGCGAGTACAGCGTCGCCGCCACTGCCTTGCGGATAGTGAAAATGTGATCGATGGTCAGCCGCAGGTGCATTTCGTGCAGCGGCTCCCCCGCCGGAACGTAGCCGCGGTCATGATTGTCGAACGAGTGGGGTTTGAGGTCGACGATCTTGCCCTCGACGTCGAGCATGCCATCGTCGCGCTCATAGCCCCGAATGTCGTAGGTGCGTTCGTGGACGAGTTTCCGCTTGTCTGCGGTGGGCAAACCTTGATCCAGGTGTTGCATGCTTCTGCCGTTCATGGGGTGGTTTGCTCACTTGTCTGGCGCTGGGTGCGGCGGCGCTGGACCAGCACCGACTCAGGTGTCACCCGCAGGCGGGTGATGCGCAGCCGGTCGCGGCCCAGAATTTCGAATTGGAAGCCCTGGAAGCTCAGAACCTGCCCGACCTCCGGGATCTGGCGGCTTTCGTAGAGGACGAACCCGGCGAGGGTCGAAGCCCGATCGTCGGGCAGTCCCCAGCCGAGGTTGCGATTCAGGTCACGCAGCGAAATCTCACCGTCGATGATGAACGACCCGCCCGCCTCGCGCTGGATGCCGCGGCGGACCTTGTCTTCTTCGTCATCGATGTCGCCGACGATCTCTTCGAGAATGTCCTCCAGCGTCACCACGCCTTCTAGGCCGCCGTATTCGTCGACGACCAGCGCGAAGTGCTCGCGGCGGGAGCGGAAGTGCTGCAGCTGCTCCAGCAGGGAAGCCGTCCCTGGGACGAACCACGGGGTGGAAACGATGGCGGAAATGTCCAGCTGCTCAGGGTCACCGCCGGCCTTGCGCAGCGCCCGGAAAAGGTTCTTGGCGTGCAAGATACCGACGATATTGTCGGGCTGGTCACGCCAGACCGGCAGCCGGGTGAAGGTCGACTGCAGCACGGCATCGATCAACGCCGCGTTGCTCTGGTCGAGGTCGAGCGATTCGATCTGGCTGCGGTGGGTCATGATTTCGTCGACGGCCACGTCTTCGAGGTCAAGGATCGAGCCCAGCATCTGGCTTTCGGCTTCATCCTCGGCATCGCCGCTGGTTGCGTGCAGGGCGATGGCCCCGCGCAGGGCCTCTTCGCCTTCGTCCTCGTCTGGGGTCTGCTCTGGCAGCAGAAAGGAGATGATCCGCCCCAGGGTGTAGGTCAGCGGCGCGAACAGGGCGGTCAGCAACGACAGCGGCCCGGAGACGCGCAGCGCGAGCGCCTCTGGCACCCGCAGCGCGTAGGTCTTGGGCAGTACTTCGGCGAAGACAACCACCAGCACGGTCATGACCACAGTGGCAACGACCACACCAAAGCCGCCAAACAGCGTGCTGAACAGCATGGTGGCGAGCGCCGAGGCGAGGATATTGACGAGGTTGTTGCCGATCAGGATCGACGACACCACCCGGTCCTTGATAGCGATCAGCCGCTCGGCCCGCGCAGCACGCTTGTCGCCGCCCTTGGCGAGCAGGTGCAGGCGCGCCGGGTTGGCGCCGGTGAGCGCAGTCTCGGACCCGCTGAAGAAGGCGGACACCGCCAGCAGCAGGACGATTACAGCGGCGATGGCGACCATGGTGGTCAGCACGGCTTTAGGACTCCATCCAGTGGTTCAGAACCTGATCTACGACCGATTTCGGCACGTCTCTGTTCAGATGGGTACGACCGATGGCGTTGGGAACAATGAAAGTGGGAATGCCATCCCTGACTTTTTTGTCCTTCATCATCGGCGCCCAGATGTCTTCGAGTGAAAAGGTCTCGGGCGCGAGGTCGGCGCGATCCACCGGCAACCCGGCGACGCGCAGGTGCGCCTTGACCCGGCTGGCATCCTGCCCGGTCGACAGACCCAGGGCCCGGCCAAGCTCGTAGGCCAGACCGATGCCGACCGACACGGCCTCGCCGTGCAGCAGGCGGCCGTCAAAGCCGTAGATCGCCTCGAGCGCGTGGCCGAAGGTGTGGCCGAGGTTGAGCAGGCCGCGCAGCCCGGCTTCGCGCTCGTCCTGCGCCACGACGTCGGCCTTGATGGCGCACGAGCGGGTGATGGCGGCCTCCAGCGCGGCTGGGTCGTCCGGGCGTGCTACCGGGCCTTCGCTCTCCAACCATTCGAAAAAGGTGCCGTCCCAGAGGCAGCCGTATTTGGCGACCTCGGCGTAACCCGCCCGCCATTCGCGCGCTGACAAGGTCGCCAGCAGGTCGGTGTCGATGTAGGCCGCCCGGGGCTGGTGGAAGGCGCCGACGAGGTTTTTGCCGCTGGCGCTGTTGATGCCGGCCTTGCCACCCACCGAGGAATCCACCTGCGCCAGCAGCGTCGTGGGCACCTGAATGAAATCGATTCCGCGCAGCAGCGACGCAGCAACGTAACCCGCCAAATCGCCGACCACACCGCCGCCGAAGGCCAGCAGCACGTCACGTCGCTCGACCCCCAGCGCGAGCAGCTGCTCGCAGACATCGGCGAACACGGGAAAGGTCTTGCTCTCTTCGCCACCGGAGACGGTCACCAGCCGCAATTCGATACCCGCCGCGGCGAGCCGGTCGGCCATGGCCTCGCCGTGAGCTTCCCACACGCGCGCGTCGGCCACCACCGACAGCCGCTTCGGCGTCAGCCTTTCGGACCAGTCAGCAGTCAGCCGGTCCAACACCCCAGCACCGATGTGCAGCGGGTAGGAGCGGTCGCCGAGGCCGACCTTTAGTGTCTCAACCATGATAAACCCTGCGCTTGGCGCCCTGTTGCGGTCTCAGGCCTGCAGATACTCATGCAGCTTGTTTAGGGTAACCCGAAGCGTCTTATCAATCGATTCGGGCCCTGAGAACAGGTGCAAATCCGCCTGCTCATAGGCCGAGCGCCGTTCGTCGAGCAGGCGCTTGAGCACTTCGCGGTGGTTCTTTCCCGCCAGAATCGGGCGGTGGGAGCGCTTCTGGGTCCGGGAAACCAGAACGTCGAGCTTGGCTTTGAGCCAGACGGAAACGGCGCCGGCCTTGATCACGGCCCGGGTCTCATCCTGAGCGAAGGCCCCACCCCCGGCGGCGATGATTTTCGGCTCGCCGTCGATCAAGCGTTCGAACACCCGGCGCTCAAGGGACCGGAACTCCGGCTCGCCATATTTTTCGAAGATTTCGCTGACGCTCATGCCGGCGGCGTCTTCGATCTCGTTGTCAGCGTCGAAGAAATCCAGCCCCAGCAGCGGGGCCAGCGCCTTTCCGAGGCTGGACTTGCCGCAACCCATCAGCCCGACAAAAACAATCGGGCGGTCGATTTTGGGCCGCAATTTATGGGCTAGTTTCTTATTGAGCGATTGCGTCATAAAGTGGCGTGTAGACCCCTTTGATCCAGCTGTAAACGACCACAGGACCGACCCTGAGCCCATGACCTATCGGCGGAATGAACCCAATCCCTTTCTGCTTTTCCTCGTGATCCTGTGCGTCATTGGCGTGTTTTTCCTGATCCTGCTGTACACTTGGGAGCCGCCGCGGCCCTCGCAGACAATCCGTGAAGAGCTCAGCCGCGAGGTGATTCTGGGCACCGATGTCCCGCCGCCGGGGCAGGGAAGCTGAAGCGGTGACGGCGAACCGGGGCCCATTTCTCGACCTGTTCTTCGAGATGCTGCGCAGCGAACGCGGTGCCGCGCGCAACACGCTTGAGGCCTACAGCCGCGATCTGCAGGGGTTTCAGCGGTTTCTGGAACAGTCGGAGAGCCTGCCACCCGGGGACACCATGGCGCAGGCCGATGCCACCGACATCCGCGCCTATCTGGCCAGCCTTGTCGATGCTGGCCTGTCGGCGCGGTCGGCCGCGCGCAAGCTCTCGGCGCTGAAACAGTATTTCCTGTTCCTGCAGCAGGATGACCTGCGCCAGGACAATCCCGCTCGGCATATCGACGGCCCCAAGACCGGCAAGCCACTGCCCAAACTGGTCAATGAAGATCAGGTCGGTCGGTTGATCGGCGCCGCACAGGAGCAGGCTGCGGCCGCGCAGAGCCCGAGGGCGCTGCGCACGCTGGCCATGATCGAGCTGCTCTACGCCACCGGTATGCGCGCGACTGAGCTGGTGAGCCTGCCGATCGCCGTGGCGGCCCGCGACCCGCGGTTTCTGGTGGTGCGCGGCAAGGGCAACAAGGAACGGATGATCCCGGTCGGTGAACCGGCGCAGGCGGCGCTGCAGCGCTATATCGATGACGGACGCTATGCGTTTCTGCCGCCGGGTCGCGAGAGCCTGTTCCTGTTCCCCGATGCGGGCAAGGCCGGGCATCTGTCCCGGCAGAAACTGGGCACGACGCTGAAAGCGCTGGCGATCGCGGCGAACGTAGACCCGGCGATCCTGTCACCGCACGTGCTCCGCCACGCCTTTGCCAGCCATTTGCTCGCTCACGGGGCAGACCTTCGCGCGGTGCAGAGCCTTCTTGGGCACGCCGATATTTCAACCACGCAGATCTATACCCATATCCTTGATGAACGTCTGAAGGCCATTGTCGGCGCAGCTCACCCTCTGAATCTGGGTTTGTTAAGCGGCGGGGATGGGTTAGCACAGGACCACTGACACACATCGCGAGGAGAGGACGGACATGTCCACCCCCGGGGCTCTGGAATTCGAAAAGCCGGTCAAGGAACTGGAAGCCAAGATCACCGAACTCAGCCGACTGGTCGGCGGTGACGGCGGCACCGGCATGGAGTCCGAACTGGAGAAGCTGCGCGACCAGGCGCAAAAGCGCCTGACTCAGGTCTACAACAACCTCGACCCGTGGCAGAAGTGCCAGGTCGCCCGCCATCCCGACCGACCGCAGTTCAAGGCGCTGGCCGAGCAGCTGCTGACCGACTACCAGCCGCTGTCCGGCGACCGCAACTTCGGCGATGACAAGGCGATCATCGGCGGTCTGGCGCGCTTCCGCGAACGGCCAGTGGTGGTCATGGGCCACGAGAAGGGCCACGACATGGCCTCACGCGTGACCCACAACTTCGGCATGGGCCGGCCCGAGGGCTACCGCAAAGCCATCCGCCTGATGGAGCTGGCCGACCAGTTCAGCCTGCCAGTGCTGTCCTTCGTCGATACCCCCGGGGCTTACCCCGGCAAAGGCGCGGAAGAGCGCGGCCAGGCCGAGGCCATCGCGCGTTCGATCCAGGCCGGGCTGCGGCTGAAAGTCCCGTCCATTGCCGTCATCACCGGCGAGGGTGGCTCGGGCGGCGCGGTTGCGCTGGCGGCCTCTAACCGTGTTCTGATGTACGAGCACGCGGTTTATTCCGTGATTTCGCCCGAGGGCTGCGCCTCGATCCTGTGGCGCGACGGCAAGTTCGCGAAAGACGCGGCTGGCGCCCTGAACCTGACTGCGCAGGACTTGCTGCGGCTGGGCGTTATCGACGACATTGTTGAAGAGCCGTTGGGCGGCGCGCACCGTGACCCCGAGCAGGCTGCCAAGGCCCTCGGGGATGCCATCGAGCAGCACCTGCAGGCGTTGTCCGGCATGGCCGGCGGTGCGTTGAAGCAGGCGCGGGAGAAGCGCTTTCTGGCCATTGGCCGCGAGGGACTGGTATAAGCCGTGTCGATCCGGGACAATCTTGCCGCCGTGGGCGGGGATATCGCCCGCGCTGCCGAGCGCGCCGGGCGTGCGCCTGAGGACGTGCGGCTGATCGCGGTCGCCAAGACCAAGCCGCAGAGCGCGGTGGTCGAGGCGCTGCAAGCCGGGCAGATGATTTTCGGCGAGAACCGGGTGCAGGAGAGCCAGGGCAAGTACCCCGACCTGCGGGCCGACTGGCCGGATATAGAGCTGCACCTGATCGGCCCGTTGCAGACCAACAAGACCCGCGATGCGATGGCGCTGTTCGATGTCATCCACACGGTTGACCGGCCCAAGCTGGTGCGGGCGCTGGCGCGCGAGGCGCAGGCGCTGGGCCGCTGTCCGTCATTGCTGATTCAGGTGAATACGGGCGAAGAAGAGCAGAAGGCGGGGGTTCTTCCCGCCGATACCGAGGCGCTGGTGGCGCTGGTGCGGGCCGAGGGCCTGCCGCTGCAGGGGCTCATGTGTATCCCGCCGGTGGAGGATGCGCCTAGTGGGCACTTTGCCTTTCTCAAGCGTATGGCCGACGATCTGGGGCTGGCGTGGGTGTCCATGGGTATGTCGGGCGACTACCCCGCGGCCGTGGAGCTGGGCGCGACGCATATTCGCGTCGGCAGCGCTATTTTTGGTGCACGATAGCCGTTAAACCCTTGAAAGCTGAAGGTCTTATCCTCACGTCAATTTGACAAATTTCACATTGGCTTAACAGGCGCCTGTGATCGGGTGACAGGCGCGGGCGCAGACCACACATTGGCTCGTACCGCTTCAAAGCCCTTGAGCACAGAAAGGATTTGGCCATGCCCACCACGGCTTCTGACTTCACCCGCCGACGCATCCTGCTGGTCGACGACGACCCCGCGCTGCGGGAAACCCTCGCCGAACAGCTGGGGTTCCACGAGGAATACACGGTCGGGCAGGCAGAGAACGGCGCCGAAGCGGTCAAGGCGATCGACGCCGACCACTTCGATGCCATCGTGCTCGACGTCGGGCTGCCGGATATGGATGGCCGCGACCTGTGCAAGCTTATGCGGCGCCGGGGGGTGAAGGCGCCGATAATCATGCTGACCGGGCAGGACAGCGACGCCGACGCGATCCTCGGGCTGGACGCGGGTGCGAACGACTACATCACCAAGCCGTTCCGCTTCAACGTGTTCATGGCCCGGATCCGGGCGCAGCTGCGGACCCACGAGCAGTCGGACGATGCCGTCTTTAACGTCGGGCCCTATGCCTTCCTGCCAGCGGCAAAAATGCTGACCAACAGTGAAACCGATCGCAAGATCCGCCTGACCGAGAAGGAAACGGCAATCCTGAAGTTCCTGTACCGGGCGGGCGGCAAGGTGGTGTCGCGGGATACGCTGCTCGATGAGGTCTGGGGCTACAATGCGGGGGTGAACACACACACGCTGGAAACCCACGTCTACCGCCTGCGGCAAAAGATCGAACCCGGCCCACAGCAGAATGTGATCCTGATCACCGAGCCGGGCGGATACAAACTGGGTGTTTGAGGCTAGTTGCGCCGACTTGTCGAAGACCGTGCTTCGCGCGGCAGAGCCAAGCGCCGCGCAATTCCTAAATCAAAGCAGAAGGTTAGAGTAATCTGACCTTCTGACCGACTGGCGAAGTCCGGGGTGTGGCGCGGTCAGGGCTGCGGAGCACCGCCGCGCCCGCGGCGGCCAGGCCTTAACGGCGCCGAGGGGCAGCGCCCCTCATTGCGGTTGCGCTCAAGACGGCTACGCCTGTGAGTGTGTTGGAAATTTTCACGCCAACAACACTCAAAGCCCTTCAGCAGACTCAATATGAACTCTGCCTGGTGCGCGTCAGCTGAAGCGACACTCAAAGCGAAGCGTGTTGAGTGTCAACTCATAGGTGGCGCGCTCGGGCCTTGGCCGCTTCGCGGCCTTCGGCCGTCCCCCGCGCATTTTCAGTGAAAAATGCGAAAGGACGTCGGGTCGCGCACAGCGCAGCCTGTCCGTTTGATTGCGCGGGGGAGATTTGTAAGCCG
>PAPT01000034.1 GCA_002708995.1 Geminicoccus sp.
AACACCGGGGGCAGCCACTTTGTTGCAGCCCCGTGGGCGCCGTGGACGCCTCTATGTACGCGGATTTTTGAGAACTGGTTCTACGGAACCGCTGTTATCGCCAAAAACGACAATGGAAATGGGCGTCCACGGCCGTAGCGATGGGGCCGCCTGCTAAGACGACCCCCTGTACCGCGAGCTACTGCACACCTCGTCTAGCAGGTCCCTGTCGATGTTGGGCGGCTTGCTGTCACCACGCCAGTAGGCCCGTTTGCCGTTGATTTTGACGATCGACCAGCCGCCGCGTTTTAGTGCCTTGGTGCGGTGTGTCGGGCTGATCGGAGCGAGGCTAAGGCATGATGGGGTGGGCTTCGGTCATTCACCAGCTTGTCTTATGCAAAAGCTCGGCGCAACTGCTCGACAACCGACAGCGTCAGGCAACGACGGTGCCAGTTTTGCGCCTCTTGACTGTCGTTGTCGGGAGGGCCTGAAGCTGGCAAAGGCATTAAAAAGCAGTCCGTATTCACGCTAAGTTAGGATGATCCCTTGGTTCGTTATGAAGCTTTGGTAACCCGCCTGCGGGCTGGAGAGACCATCATGATTGATGGTGGAACGGGGACAGAATGCGAGCGCCGGGGTATCCCACAGCTCGAAAACGCGTGGAACGGCGGCGGCGCAATTAGTCATCCGGACATAGTCCGTTCTATTCATAAGGATTATCTCGAACAAGGTGCGGAACTAATCATTTCCAATACCTTCGCAACGTCGCTGCACGCCCTCCAAGCAGCGGGCGAAGGTAATCGGTTTGATGAATACAATCGGGCTGCTGTGGAACTGGCGATCGAGGCCCGTAACGCCAGCAACCGACCTAATGCTCTAGTAGCGGGTGGCATTTCATACTGGAGCTGGACTGGCCAGCATCCACCCTTATCTGAAATTGAGGCGAGCATTGCACAGCAGTCAGTGGTTATGCGGGACGCCGGCGCGGATTTGCTGATGCTCGAAATGATGATTGATATTGACCGCATGCTCACCACCCTTGCCGCCGCGCAAACGTCAGGCTTGCCCGTGTGGGTCGGGATCAGCTGCGTGCCGAACAGTGACGCTGTAATGACGCTATGGAACGGAGAGCCGCTGGTCGACGCTGTGGCGGCTTTGGCAGACTCAAATGTGCCGCTGTTGTCCATCATGCATACGGACGTGAAGTACGTGGACGCTTGCCTGGACATATTGCAAGACCACTGGCACGGCATGACGGGCGTTTACGCGCATTCCGGCACATCAGTGGACGGCAAATGGGTCTTCCACGATACCATCTTGCCGAAGGATTATACTGAGTATTGCCAAAGCTGGATGAAACGGGACATTCACGTAATTGGTGGGTGCTGTGGCATTCGACCTGACCACATGGAACACCTTGCCGGAGCCCTTTATGGGCACGGATAATCCCCGCTTGTAACTGGTTGTAAGCGGCTTGCTTTGTGGCCCTTGGCTGCGCACCAGCGTTGTTGGTAGGAATTTGCAAACTGCGCTCTGGCAATTGCTGTCTTCTGTCGGCATCCAAACTAACCCCCGTTCATTTGCCGCAGGTTTCGGCTCTTTAACCTAGTGAGCGCATGGGTGTAAGCCAACGACTCGTTAGAGCCATTTTTTTATTCCGCAAACATTTCTATCAATCGATCATTTCACAGACAGGTCAATTCGCGCGATGCCAAGCTGATCCTTTAGATGTTGATCAAAAAAGGAAACTAAAGCGATGCGGTATTCGGAAGGGCGCTGCAACATCGTTGCCACGTGGCCCAAACTCTCAAAAATTGTGAATGTCACGAAGTCGCGACCTTCGGCCTTGCGCTGAGCCCAGTGAGCATGATGGAGACCAACTGTTTCGTCATCACCACCGTGGACCCAAAATATTGGCTGATCATCATGAGCGGTCAGACCGTCTATCGGCCTAGACCCGCCAAAGTCATAACCGCGCAACAGTCCAACTGCTGGTAAAATGAATTCGACCGTCCACGGCGGTACTGAAGCCCTATCAGCATTATCTTTGAGCACCGTCTTGATGTCTGCATAGGGCGCATCGAGGAAAATCGGCCCTAGGTTTTCCTGAGAGTTGGCGATCAGCGTGGTCGCGGCACCCATGCTCTCGCCCCAGAAACCGAGACGATCTCGGGTAATTGCCAGGGTGTTCTGAGCATAGTCAAAGGCACCTAACACGTCGTTGAATTCGTCACTGCCCATGGCCGCGACACCATCAACCACCGACGAGTCGCCATGTTCTCGTAGATCAATCGCTAACACACCATAACCTTCACTGGCCAGCATGCCAAGAACGCTCAGAAGATGCAGGTGGTGCTTACAGCTAGTGAAACCGTGTGTGGCTACCACAAGCGGTGCGCCATCAGCTGGCAAGCTGAGCAGACCGGCAACGGAGACCTTGTCATCCCTGGAGGGAAATGAAATTGTTTTCACACTGTCATAAACGCTGAGATCAATCTGGTGCGCGAGCAGGTTTGCAGCGACCGTCATCTTTGCACCGTTGGGGCTAAACGGCTCGTACCCTTGACAATCAGGGTCAACATATAGGTTGGCGCCATAGATAGCGTTGCTGGTCCAAGCTATGCCGCCGAAAACGATGACTGCCAGGACCGAGGTACTTAATCCAAACATCCGCATTCAGCTATTCTCCTGCAACTATCGAGCCGAGACCGCCAACAGCAACGACGCTAAGATATCCAAGCTAATCGAGCCAAATCAAGCTACAGGATGCTAACGCACGAAACCAATGGGGTTTTCCTCGGGGCGATACTGCTTGGACATTTGTAGGTATAACAAATTTCCACTTTGACAGACGCTGCTGCAGTAAATGAAAGCAGCAAATCGTTACCGGTAGGATAAATTCCGAGCTTGGACGATTCATGCTTTAGCGTGATAGTCTTATGTCAAGTGCCACATTAGGTTGAGCATGCTAGCACCATGTTGGATGCATTCTTAAACACTACTTCTGTATTGAGAAAACCGGCTTCACGCATGATGTCACTTAAACGTTGTGGACCGGCTTGTGCCCCAAGAGCCAGGCCAACTTTCTGGCTTTTGGACGTTGGCACGCAGCCCATGGTCGAGAACGCATAGTACATCTGGCCGATAACGGACATGTTCTCGCGAGGGTGATCTGCGGCGCTAGGCTCAATAAGGATCACCAGACCCCCTTCATGTAGCCTCGACCGCGCATATTTTGCGGCACCTAAAGGATCGCCCATGTCGTGCAGGCAGTCGAAAAAAGTGATGACGTCGTACCTGCCAACATAGCTTTCAGCATCTGCAGTGTCGTAGCAGAGCCTATCGCTCAACCCGGCGCGGCGGGCTTCCTTATTGGCTTCGTAGATGGAGGGTTCATGGATATCGATCCCTACAAAGCTAGCTTCCGGGTAATGTTCGGCGAGCAGTAGGGTCGACAGCCCTTTTCCGCATCCAACATCACAAAGCCTTCCGCCCTTTTCCAACTTTTCCGTGGCTGCTGGAATCTTGGGCATCCATTTTGCAAGCAGATTTGATTTGTAGGACGGTTTGAAAAACCGCGCTGTTCCCTGGAAAACGCAAGGGTGAAAGTCTCCATAGTTTACACCTTCACCTGTCTTGAAGGCTTTAGCTATGGCGTTGATGCCATGAACATTCCCGACGAGTATATCGAATGCGCCAATCATGAGAGCCTTGCTGTCCTCATCGGCAAAAACGGCTTGCTGTTCAGCGCTGAGATGGAAGGTTTCAAAGTCTTCATCGTGGCTACAATACTCAGCCGCGCATAGTGCATAGAGCCATTCTCTAGCGTAGCGCTCGTCTATGCCGGCAGCCTGAGCAAAGGTTTCGCTGGTGCATGGACCAACCTTCGCCAGAGCAGCAAAGAGTCCTAACTCATCACCAATGCGCATGAGAGGCAGGATCGCGCATGCTGAGACATTTTCCATAATGGCCCATTGCAGCGCCCGAAGTTTGGATTTATCGACCGTGAGAGACATGGTTTTCTCCTGATTGCCTGAGGTCCCAGTTGTTTCGCCTTTGCGCGCCCTAGAGACCAACCAACTTGCTTAATTGCTAGAGTATCGCATTATTTCGCAGTCTCCGGACGCGCCAGACGTCTGTATGCATGTTGATTTTTGATAATTGGTTCTCTGGAACCGCTGTTGCCACTAACAACGACAATGGAAACGTGTGTCCGGAGGGGTAAACGGGGCCCGGGCGCGGAACTAACGCGCAAACTTATAGATTGGGACACACCGGAGCCCCCGGCTAGCGAAAAACTGGGACAGTATGACGCCAAAGAGGGACGAAACCAAACTTACAAAAAGGTGGACGACTTCGTTTAGGTAAGTCGGTGCAAAGCGCATAAGGGACATGCCCTTAAACTTTGATTGATGCGCCAGGATAAACCCTAAAGAAGCTCCAAAGACGCTCCACACTGCCTGAGCTTTGGAAGCGCTCAACAGCTGAAGAGAGCCTCGGCCGACAGCACATCCAACGACTTAATGCCTTGCGGGAAACGTCTTTCCGCCGCCGCCCAGCCAGGAAAAGCGACCGTTTTGATGCCGGCTGAAAGAGAAGCGTTAGCACTTTCAGGCGTGTCTTCTATCGCAATTGCATTGTCAGGACCAATGCCTGCTAGTTTCAAAGCATGGCAATAGATATCTGGCGCCGGCTTCGGCAATTTCACTGCGGTGGCATCGAGGATGAAGCTAAACGACGATGCGCTTAGGCTGTTTCTCAGACCCATCAAAATCAGATCGATGGTGTCGCATCCTGTTGTTGTTACCCAAGATACCATAACTCCCTCGGCTCGTGCCCATTCGAGCGTTTCAACCACGCCGGGGCGGGGCACCAAACCCTTCGCCGTTACGAGATCATAGAAATGAGCAACTTTACGGGCGTGGATATTCTCGGCATCGACACTTTGATTTCGCCGTTTTGCCTCTGCCCTGATGCGTTTCACACCGCCAGGTTCTCGGAGAAGTTCCCGATATTCGTTCGGCTTCCAGAACCAATCAAGCCCCGCCTCGTCGAACGCGTTGTTGAATGCCTGGCATTGCAGTTGCGATGTTTCGGCAAGGGTGCCGACGGATCCAAAAAAAATAGCCCTTAGCATCGTTACTCCTGAGTCTGGTGGATTTGATAAGTAGATATTGCGCCTTCACCGTCCCCAAGAATATCATAGGCGCCTACAAAGATAGAGGCTGCCGTATCGCAAAACGCCGGGGGCAGCCACTATGGCGCAACACCGCGGACGCTTTAGCCGCGCTGTGACACCAGGAGCGAGACGCCGTGGTGGCCGCGTATGCGCGATCCGACCTGTTTTCGAAGCGACGTTGCTTGATGGAGCAGTGGGAGGCCTGGTGCCTGGGTTACCTGGCACCGGCAACGGATCAGGAGCGCCTGCTCAACGGAGGGTAGTGTCCGAGCGACATAGATGTCGCAGAGGGCGCGGAAGGAACGACGTGACCCGGACAAGACTGGCGCAGATCAAAAAGGAAGCCCGCGGTGCGATGACAGCTCGCTTAACCGATTGGATTGGCCAGCACGAGACGCAGGACGATGTCCTTCACGCTCAACCCAGTCGCTTCATGCAGGCCACGCTCGATCGTGAGCCATCCCTTGAAGACGGCGATGCGCTGCCCCCGCTCTGGCATTGGCTTTACTTTCTCTCTGCCAAGCCAATGAGGGCTTTGGGACGCGACGGACACCCAGCCAAGGGCGGTTTTCTGCCCCCGATTGAACTGCCTAGACGCATGTGGGCAGGCGGACGCTTCGCATTCAACCAGCCTTTGGTTCTGGGACAGCCCGCCCGCAAGCAGTCTACGATTCTCAAGGTGACGGAGAAGGAGGGGCGCAGTGGTCAGCTTTGCTTTGTCACCGTTGAGCATTGCATCACCCAATACGGTGCAGTCGCTGTGCGCGAAGAGCACGACATCGTTTACCGCGACGATCCTTCACTAGACGCAAAACCAGTTCCGACAGTCCCCACGCTCGATCATGCTGACTTTTCTGAGACGGTTCAGCCCTCAGAAGTCCTGCTTTATCGATATTCAGCGCTCACCTTTAATGGACATCGTATTCACTACGACAGCGACTACGCCCGAGGGGTTGAGGGTTATGATGGGCTCGTGTTTCACGGTCCACTGACGGCGACTTTGCTGGTTGATCTGGCTATGCGCCACGTGGAACGAACACCGACTGCGTTCGAGTTCAGGGGAACCGCCCCCATTTCCGGTCCGGCCGCCTTTCACATCGAAGGCCGACAGACCGGAAGTGCCGTTGAGTTGTGGGCGCGTCGCGGGGATGGCGCATGCGCTATGACCGCTCAGGCTATTTTTTAGCAGGGGCGAAGTCATGGGATTGGGTCCGACTTCACGTCCTATTCAGTCTTCCTTTCCCGCACGTTTCACTGCCTGGGCCTGCCAACCATCGCTGTCGGTGGTCCCAGAAGCCAAACCAGCCGCACGCCTCAGCCTGGTCGATACCTATGCTTGCATGAAGATTGGTGCGGCAGAGCGGCAGTCCGTTGTTACCGCACAAGCCTTGAACGCGTCAGGGGATGGGGGGCTGGTTCTGCCGGTGGGGGGCGGTGAGCGTCGGTCACTCTACGGCGCGGCGATACTGAACGGCGTGCGCTCCCACGCCATCGATTTCGACGATTATGAAATTCCCGGTTCAACGCATGTCAGCGCGCCCTTGTTCAGCGCACTTCTCGCACTCAGTCAGCCTCAAACGTTGAGCCTAAGCGACGTTTGTGACGCCTGGATTGTGGGGTTTGAAGCGATTGTCTGGATTGGAACAGCACTGGGCTATGGCCACTATGAAAAGGGCTGGCACTCGACAGCGACTTTGGGCCCAATCGGGGTGGCGGCAGCCTGTGCGAGAGCCTTGCAGTTGGGACCAGAGCAAATGGCGCATGCCATGGCCATAGCGACCAGTTCTTCAGCGGGCATGAAGGCCCAGTTCGGTTCGGATGCCAAGGCGCTGCATGTTGGACTTGCCGCGGAGAGTGGTTTGAGAGCGGCGGTAATGGCGCAGGCAGGAGCGACGGGCAACACAGACCTTTGGGACGCAACCCAAGGATTGCAGGAGCTATACGGAACGCCTTCCTCGCCCGGTTTCCAGACCATGTTGGAACAGATGCGAGAAGGTGAGGCTTTGCAGCAGTTCCCGGTTGTGCGAAAATTCTGGCCATCCTGTTCCTATACCCACCGCATCATAGCTTGCGCTCAGGTTCTGGCCGATGCTGTTCCGGAAGCGAGCGCGATTGAGCGCATCACCCTGCGCCAGCCTGAGCCGTTCCATCGGGTGAGTGGCTTCGGCACCCCAACAACCTCGAATGAGGCCCGGTTTTCGTCGGTCTACTGCGCGGTTGTTGCGTTGTTGGAGGGACAGGTGGTTCCAGAGGACTTCCTGATCGAGCGCTTTGCGCGGCCTGAACGTCAAAGGCTTTGTCGGCGGGTGGACCTCGATCTATACCCGCTGCCGAGTGTTCCACCAGACCAACTTCTGGCGCTGACACCGGAGCGGATGACAGTCAGGCTCCTTGATGGCCGCCTCATCACTCATGAAACCGCTCTGCTCCCCGGCAGCGCGGCAAAGCCGATGACTGAGCACGATGTACTGAACAAGGTGGAGAAATGTGGCGGCTCTCGGACTGCATTGTCAAGATTGCTCAGCGCGCCTGAAGGATCACGCCTAGAGGAATTTGGCCTCTTCGCTGCTTAACGCAGAAGCGAAAGACTATGCAGCAGACAGCGGCCAGCGGTTGTTTCCCAGTCAACGCGGCACGCTGGCGGCGCGGGGTCGTCGGTATACGAACCAGAGAGCTCAGAGCAGACATCAGATGCAACCCATGTGTAGCGCATAAAAAATAACGCTACCGGTCATCGGTCGGTACTTCAAGGGCGCGTAATAGGGTCGAAAACTGTGATTAACTGGCGGAAATAGACGCTGGTAGCTTCGGGCGCTGTTATCCCATCTCGGTTCGAGGCCCCCCTCTCACAAAAACACCGGGGGTCGCTGGCGAGCACGGCGTAAGGCGTCGGCAGTTTCATCGTTAACCTCCTGCCGACAACCACCCCAGCATTTGATGCAGCAGCTCTTGCAACCCAATCATTATTGTAACCAGAAAACCAAATGCAACGGCAAGGGCAATCAGCAAAGCCGCCGCCGACACACGGGAGCCCATGAACCTGTCAAATCGGCGCGTGGGGAATTTGGTAACGGGCATCGTCAATGCACCCGCAGCTTGACCAAAACAGATGAACCTAGGCAATAAGGCTGGGGTCACTGTCCGGGTGGCTGGGAATAGCAAATGGCCAACCTTCAGCTCCCGAGCACACTCACGAAAATTGAAGGTGCTGACCATATTTGATTCTAAATATGATCTAAGGTTTTCAAGGCTGTAACGCGCCCTTGCTTGGGCGGCCAGCTGGAGGATCACATCCGGGGCAGCACCCAACATCTCCGACCTAAAGACTGTCATAGTCTTCCAGACTTCCAGTAATCATCCTAAATCCCCCATACTTTTCCAGCAGTCAGGCTCATTCAGCCCTGAGTACTACGTCGTAATGACCAACAATTCCATCGTGCCCGATGACTTGATGGCCAGCCTCCAAGAGCTGCTTCACAAGATGGAACCCGATAAATCCCGCTGCTCAAGTCACAAAAATCTTAGAAGTAATCGGCTATATCCATATTGCTTGGTGATTATGCATTCACTAAGAAAAATGAAATAATTCCTAATTCCGCTTTTTAAAGAGGATTTTGACATGAAAGGCTGGTGGCTTTGAATTATGTGAACCTGGTTTTTGCATGTTGAAGGTTCTCATCGTTGTGGATTCTCTGACAACGGGCGGTGCAGGACGTCAGGCGGCAGCACTTGCCAGCTATCTGGTGCGGCACGGAGACACCGTTTCCGTAGCGCCGGTGAATGGGGCAGCGGATGAAAAGGTCTATCCGTCTGCAGCCGGAGTCAGCCTGCTTTATCTGTCCGATTGGCAGGAACAGGAGACATCGCAGAACCTTGTCGGCAGGCTCCTGAACTTTCTGCGTATGCGACGGATGTTGATTGAGCACCGTCCGAACGTGGTTGTCGCGTTTCTGCCCTACAGCGTGAGCTTGGCCATCGTTAGCTCTGTGGGCCTGAATATTCCCGTTTTGGCTTGTGAGCGAAATTACCCTGCCGCCCGTATCCAGCGGGCCTCCAGCCCAATTCAGCGCATAGCTCTATCGGGTGTGTACAGGATCATTTTTGGCCGGGCGCAAGCCGTTACGGCCCAGACCGAAGAAACAGCGAGTTGGCTTGTCCGACACACCGGCGTCAGCACTGTCAAGACCATCCCCAACGCCGTTCGCTGGCCTCTGCCGGAAGCCAGCGCGGATCTCGAGCCCTCTGACATTGTGAAGGAAGGGCAGAAACTGCTGCTTGGCGTGGGTCGGCTGGTTGGGGAAAAGCGGTTCTCGCTACTGGTTCGGGCGCTGTGCGAAAACAGTCAGGCGATGCCAGACTGGAATCTCGTGATCTTGGGTTCGGGACCGGAAAAAGAAGCCATCCAGCAACTCATCCCCGCAGAGATGCGGGACCGGATCCACCTCCCCGGTTCTTTGAGCAACCTCGCCCAATGGTATGAAGCAGCAGATGCTTTTGTTCTTGCTTCTGAATATGAAGGCTATCCGAACGTGCTTCTCGAAGCCATGTCTTATGGCGCGGCGTGCATAAGTTTTGATATCAAATCAGGCCCCTCGCTAATCATCGAAAATGGAAAAAACGGGCTGCTGTTAAAGGATGAAAACCACCTGCCCGCCTTAAAGTCGGCGCTCTTGAAGCTGGCTGAAGATGAAAGCTTGCGACGAAAACTCGGCACCGCAGCCCTTGAGGTTCGAACGAGCCATGATCCCGATAAATTCATGAGCAAATGGCGGGATTTAGTGCATCAGCTCGCGAAAAGAGGCCCTCAGCTTGGAGCCGTTCAGGAGCAAACAAAGTCATGAGGCAAACGCGCGCAAGACCTAATACGAGGCAAGCAAGTCGATGATTGGGCTCGTTAGAGCGCAACTGCAGATTTTGACCCGGCGCGAGCAGATCAAGGCTGTTTTGGTTCTGGTGATGATCACCTTCATGGCCTTGCTAGATGCCTTGGGCGTTGCATCGATTGTCCCGTTTATCGGAGTGCTGACCAATGCTGAACTGGTCGAAACCAATCCTTTTCTGCTTCCGCTCTATACGTCCTCCACGGACTTTGGAATTTCATCCCCCCAACAGTTCATCCTTGCCTTCGGTCTTGGCGTGTTTGTGCTTTACATGGTGTCTGTATGCTTCAAAGCCTTGACCACCTACGCCATTTTGCGGTTTGCACTGATGCAAGAATTCAGCATCGGCAAACGTCTTATCGAGCGCTACTTGCGTCAGCCCTATACTTGGTACCTCAGGCGGAACAGTGCCGAACTGAGCAAAACGATCCTTTCCGAGGTCCAACACGTCACCAAACAGGCCATTCTCCCAACGCTGACTCTGATCTCGCAGGGGACAGTTATTCTGGCACTGCTGCTTTTGCTTGTGTTGATCGATCCCGCGCTTGCGCTAACCGTCGGGGTTGTTTTGGGGGCGGCCTATGTCCTGATCTACCTTGCTTGTCGGCAGTATCTGGCTGTCATTGGGCGGGACCGGGTGGAGGCAAACCAAAAGCGTTTCACCGTGTTGGACGAGGCCTTTTCTGGCATCAAGGAAATCAAGGTCATGGCTTTGGAAGACGCCTATATCCGGCGATTTTGCAAGCCGGCTCGCCTTTACAGTAAACATCTCGCAGCGGCCGAGATCATCGGTCAGTTGCCCCGCTACGTCTTGGAAGCTATCGCCTTTGGCGGCCTGCTGCTGATCATGCTGACAGTGCTGGCGCGCAGCGAGGGTGTCAGTGACGCCCTACCCCTCGTGGCTCTGTACGCCTTTGCGGGGTATCGGTTGATGCCGGCGATACAAAAGATCTTTCAGGCGGCTGTCAAACTGCGGTTTGTGGGCCCAACACTTGATTCCATTCATCGGGACATCCGGGGCCTGACAGCCACCCGGCTGGATGATGGTCCAGTGTCCAAGCTCACCCAGTCCGTTGAGCTCGACAATGTTTCGTTTCAGTACCCGGATGCCAAAAGACACACATTGAAAGACATCAGCTTGACGATCCCGCACCGCACAACCGTGGGCTTTGTTGGCACGACGGGGAGTGGAAAAACCACTGTTGTCGATATAATTCTCGGCCTTCACGCCATTGACAGCGGAACGCTCAAGATTGACGGCAAATCCATTGATGCGGGCAATGCCCGATCGTGGCAGAGCACCATCGGATACGTGCCGCAAGACATCTATCTGACCGACGCCTCTATCGCCTCTAACATCGCTTTTGGCGCGGAAGAGCAGGACATTGACCAGCAAAAGGTCGAGCAGGCCGCAAAGATTGCCAACTTGTACGACTTCGTCGTCAACGAACTACCAGACCAGTTCGAAACTCAACTTGGTGAACGTGGCGTTAGGCTTTCTGTTGGCCAGCGCCAGCGGGTGGGAATTGCCAGAGCGCTCTATAACAACCCAGACGTGATCATTCTGGATGAAGCAACCAGCGCCCTCGATAACTTGACGGAACACGCGGTGATGGAAGCTGTTAAGCGGCTACAGGGAGAAAAGACGGTCATCATCATCGCCCACCGCTTGAGCACGATCAAAAGCTGCGACAGGATTTTCCTGCTGGAACAGGGTCAAATCACGGGCCAGGGCACCTATTCAGAACTGATAGAGAAAAATGAAGTCTTCCGCGCAATGGCTGCTGATCATTAGGCACGGTTAAAATCGGTTCTACCTACATTCAGGCCCTTTGCAAAAAACTTCGGGCCACGTCGGGGAAGCGAGCCCTGATCAAGGTGAGCAACAGCTTGATGACGCGAGGCTGGTAAAGCTTGAACAGGCAATAATAGACGACCCGACGCATGATGAAATCGGTAATGGCCTGCGCAGTTTCAGGGTCGCCTCGCTCAGCGCATTGACGTTCAAAACGCAGAATGGTCTGACACAGCTCGTGGTAGTCATGCCCAAGTCTGTCGTTTTCCCGGCGCCCCCGAGAAAAAGCCCGCAGCATCTGCATTTCCAGGCCATCCCACGCGAGGTCACCCAGGAGATATTGACAATAAAACCGCTGTACGCGCAGCCCGTTGGAATATTGGCGATCTGTGGATTTTGTGGTGATGCCACCAGCATGCTTGCGATATTGAACAAGGGGTTCGGCCATGTTTGCAAACTTCACCTTTTGGATTAGCCGCGCCCACAGCTCGTAGTCTTGCGTGGTGTCAAAGGTCTCGTCATACTTGAACTTCAGCCCAGACTGGTCCAACGCCGCCCGCCGAACCATAATGGTGGGGTGATACATAGGGTTTCGGAACAGCATTTGGGCGCGAATTTCCGGGTGTGTCAGGGGCATGTTAGAGACTCGCGGCCACCACGGAATGTACCTGCCGTGACGATTGATGCGCTCAATATTGCTGCCCAACAGACCCAGTTCCGGGTCCGTTGCGAAGTGCTGCAACTGCTTTTCCAGTCGATGGGGTCGGCTAATGTCGTCTGCATCCATCCGAGCCAGAAACGGCGCACGAGCCATTTCCACCACACGGTTCAGGCTCGCAGCCAGCCCGATATTGGTTTCGTTCTCGATTAAACAAGCGCGCGGCTCCGCCGCCACAAAATCTCTGGCCCGCTGCAGACTTCCATCTGTCGATCCGTCGTCCACCAGCAGGAGCTCCCAATTCTCCATCGTTTGATGCTGAATACTCTTCAGCGCCTCATCAAAAAAACGACCACCGTCTTTGAAAGACATCAGGATGGTAACTTTGGGGTTGTCCATGCTCTTCTTGCGATCCTGTCGGAAATTTTTTACGAAAGCGCGTCACGCCAAAAACGATTTGGCAGATTTCAATCGTTTTCCACACGAATAAAAATTTACGCAATAGTCGAACAGATACCATAACGTTATCAATCGAATCTCACCGACTCGCAAATTTGTGTCCTCAAGTAAAATCGATGGAACTACACCTCAAAGAAATAAATAGTACCGATATTGGAAGCAGCTCAATCCGACGTTTGAGCCGAATACCCGATGATTTGAAGCCAGACGATTTTGAGGATAAGTTTGACGCTACGACACTGTGGTACGATGCCATTCAAGACGGCTCTTTCATCTTTCTAGTTTGCCCGAGGCTAAACAATCTAACCGAAAACATTCGACAAGGTCTGTTTTTTGGTGACAGCAACCGGCTTCGCAGGCTTCCGAGCATCAATCTTCCACGGACAACCATCATTGTACTTTGGTCCGGCAAACCCGTGTCGCAGGTATCCTTTCAGTCAAATTCAATCAGCGTCAGTTCTGCGGTTCATCAGGCAGAGCACTCTCTGAGCCACGGGCTGAATTGCTCATTGTCCATAAACAAGAACAATGACTTGAGATGGATTGCCGATCACGTGAGCTGGCATGTCAAATATCATGGGTTGGACGCTTATTTTCTTTTGGAAAACCAGTCTGATGCATATACCACAGACGAAATCGTCGATGCTTTGTCGGGTTGCGGCCTCAAAAAACTGGTTATCCTTAGTTTACCCTTGAGTTATGGACCAAAGGCGCAGGGAAAGTATCGGCACTGGGAGAATTTTCTACAAACTAGTGCTTACAATATTCTCAAGCTCCGTTTTCTGAAACACGCTCGGGCTGTCTTGTCCTGTGATATCGACGAACTGGTCTGGCCGGGCGAAGAATCGATCTTTCAGACCGCGCGAAAGAGCCCCATGGGATTTGTGCAGTTTTCTGGCCAAACATGCTACCAAGACATCCTCTCGACACCGGAAGTTTCGCACCGCGCCGGATATTATCTCAGACCCGGGGAAAGGGACGCAGCGTACAAGTGGTGCTTGGTCCCAAATAGCTGGCTCAGATATTTCTACTGGTCCACCCATTCTTTGAGCAACTTTCGAACAAGGGACCTGTTTGTAAACAAGAAGCGAAGTTATGGGCACTTCTATCACGTTTCTACAGGGTGGAAATCAAACCGCAGGCAACCCGTTAAGTATTTGGTACAGAACGATGCTCTGAAAGATTTGCTGAGCAAATCCTTTCCTTAATCCAAGAACCGACCCTTCATCTGCTTCAATCAGCTTATTATAACGTATTTTACTAATTATCATGTGTACTAATTTTGCGTAAAGACGTGGACTCTTCCAAGGTTAGTGCCAACGCAGTGGCGTGATCCCGAGATTATGCGGGAGCATGACAACGACAAGGAGGGCTACAGGCGGGCCTACAGTACATCCCCTGAGGGGATTTGTATTTGCAGTAGCGGCCGCGCCGGCGTTGTAGGTACGAAGTTACAAACTGCGACCTGCATTGCCGTCCATCGGAAGTTCGCTAAGTTGACCGCCATGCCAACATGCTAATACTGGCCGGGTTGATCGTCTTGTCGTGATCATTACTAGGGCCATCAAAGACCGCGGACCCATCGCTGCTATCGTATCGACTTGAAGACGTTAAACAGGCGGTAAAAAAAGCAGTACAGAGCGTAGGGCGTGCGCCAATTGGGGTCATCTTGCCATTTGGTATCGAGCTTGATTTTAATACGGTTTACATCTGCTTTCCGCATCTCATTACCTGTTACAAAATGCGTGCCGGAGCGTTGAGGGGAGAGCATTTCACTCTCAAAATCGAGACCCAAAAACCCACATATCTCAATTAAAATCTTTTTTTTATTTTGGCACAATTCTTCGTATTTTATGACGGTGTAGTCGAGCTGTAGCATCTGTAATCGAAGTTTATAGAACCTTATTTTTAGGATCCAGGCTAGGAAAGCGAAGTAGTAAGAAGGAGTCGTATCCGTTTTCCATTTTCTGTATCTTCGAAATGAATGTGCCCAGGCCCTGATGTCCTTTTGTATGAAAATAATCTTTACGTCTTCGGGTGCGACTACACGGCTCTCAAACATAGCTCTCAGATGAGAATACGATTTAGATGAGTCAACGACTGCTTTTGTTGGATAAGTTTTGTCCACCTGTTCAAACAATATTTTTTGAAATTTTTCTTCATCCAATTCCTTATCAGATATATTTCTTTCTATTTTACTCCAGAAATCACAATTTTTATATTTATATTGACACGTGCAATATTCATTGAAAAAATCCTCATTATTTCTTTTATCAAAAACTTTGAATCCTTCCCCTAATCCAATGCATTTACTGTTACTTGATATGGAAAAATTTAACAATGTTGTACCCGAATACGGAAGGCCCATTATATAAATTAGTCTTGGTAAACTCATTTACTTAATCTTTTTAGGTTTTTTGTAGTTTGAGAAATACATCTAATAAAATTCACTGTCGAGTCAACAAGGGCGCATGATGTTTATGGTAAGCGGGGGATAATTGGTGGAAATCAGCACGGGTGGCCGACGCCGCAGTCCTGGCTCGTTTCGCAGCACCTCTCGCATCGGCATTCCATCAGCAGAGAGCGTTCGGTTCGAGGGGGATGAACTGCAAAAAACATCCTTCAATGAGGCCATTTCCACCCTAGAAGATGCGGGTGCAGAAATCAGTGAAATCGACTTCTCGCCCTTGTTCGCAATCGCGGAGATGCTGTACGCGGGATGCTGAGTCGCCGAGCGTCACGTCGCCACGGAAAGCCTGCTCAAGACCCACCCAGACAGCATGTTCCTGGTTACGCGGAAGATCATTGAGTCCGCAGAGAGCAAAACAGCGGCCGATGCCTTTTGGGATTTCTACCGGCTAAAGGATTTCTCCAGCTCTATCGCACCGGTTCTCCAACAGTACGACGCGCTGTGTATACCGACCATCCCAACCTTTGCGACACTCGCAGACCTCGAGGCGGATGCCGTCGGCCCAAACAATATTTTGGGCGCTTATACCAACTTCGTGAACCTGATGGATATGTGCGGAATCTCCGTTCCAACAGCGCCGCGGACAGACGGCCGCCCTGGCAGCGTTACGATCTTGGCCAAGGCCGGTTCCGATGCCGAAGCAGCAGCTCTTGCGACGATCCTGGAGGCCTCACCGACGCGCTCGCTGGGTGCGACCGGGTGGCCCACGGAAGGCATCTCATTGCCCGAACAGCCTGCCCTGGACATGTTTCGGATCGCCGTTTGCGACGCTCACATGTTGGGGCTGCCCCTGAACCATACACTGACTCAGCGGGGCGCCACTTTTGTGCGGTCTCACACCACGGCTGCTGATTATACTTTCCATGTGATATCCGGCAGCGGCATCGCACGACCGGGGTTGATCCGGACCGCTGAAGGCAAGGGGGCCAATATCGCGGTCGAGCTTTGGGACATGCCGAGTATCAATTTTAGTAGTTTTATGCAGACCGTGACCTCGCCGCTCACGATCGGGACGATCATACTCTCTGACGACACAACCGTTCAGGGTTTCCTGTGCGAACCTTTTGCCGCCGTGGAAGCTACAGACATAACCGCAGTTGCAGACTGGCGAGCGTATTTGGCGCAGCGGGAGTAAGCAAAGATCGAGAGCACATTCGGGGGGTGTATCAGCCCACGCACCCGGCCGCCTACTGCTCCTGCAGCCGGCATCACTCGGCCTCATACGGCATGTCACCGGGGCGGGCCGCTGGTTCGCAGCCCTGCAGACCAAGCAGGCGCGTCAGGCGGAGCGGAGCGGAACAGAGCAGACCGGAGCTGACCTGACCTGCTATTGGTATCCGGTGGACTAGTCCACCACGGGTAAGGCCAGCGGCGGCTTCGGACCCCAGCCTCCTGGAGCTGTGAGGTTCAGGAGCGAACCCGGCTGTAGAACGGATCATAAGGCCCTGGCGTGATCACCTCAGCGGCTACCATGTTCCCTAGCACGTCGACGTGCAGCGTGGTGCCTTCGGCCGCCAGATCCGGTTCGACGAAGGCATAGGCTAGGTTGAGCCCGGTGCGATGGCCCCACTCGCCCGAGGTCACCGTGCCCACCACCCGGTCAGCCACCATCACCGACGCGCCGCCATGGGCCGCAGCATCCCGGCCGTCGAGCGCGAGGCTCACCAACTTGCGCACGGACCCGGCCTGTTGCCGCGCCAGCAAGGCTTCCTTACCAACGAACTCTTGCTTGCCCAGATCGACAAAGCGCTCCAGCCCGGTCTCGAAGGGATCGAACTCGGTCAGCAGATCGGACTTCCAGTGCAGATAGCCCTTCTCCAGCCGCATGCTCTCCACGGCCCGAACCCCGAACAGCCGGAGATCGTGCGCCTCCCCCGCCGCGCGGAGCGCCCGATAGGCGGCGTAGAGGTGCGCATTGGGGACGTGGATTTCGTAGGCCAGTTCGCCCGAGAAGCTGACGGACATCACCACCCCAGGCGCGATGCCGATGAAAGCCTCCCGCACCGACAGCCACGGGAATCCCGCCGCTGACCAATCCCCCCGGCTGCAGGCGGACAGGACGTCGCGCGCCTTCGGCCCGGCGAGCAGCAGAATCGTGTGATCATTGGTCAGGGTCGAGACCTGCACATCTTCATCTGCGCGGATGTGGTTGTTGAGCCAGTCGCGATCGTGCCATTCGGCGGCTGCGGCTGAGCCGACCCAGATCCGGCCATCGGGGAGGTTGGCGACCGTTACCTCGCCTTTGACCATCCCGTGATGGTTGAGCAGATAGGCCAGCGAGACCCGACCCGGGGTCGATTTAATCTTGGAGCAGCTCATGCGGTCGAGGAAGCTGCGCGCATCGCGACCGCTGACCTCCATGCGGTTGAAGCCGTTGACCTCCGTCAGCCCGACGCCGTTCTGCACGGCCGCCACTTCGGCGGCGACTATATCGTGGGCTTCGTCGAACCGGAAGCTGTGGGTGACGTGGAAATCCGGCGCGGGCTTGAAGTACTCCACCCGCTCCCAGCCATTGACGACCGTGAACTCTGCGCCCTCGGCTTCCAGCACAGGGGTCAGCGGCGTGGTCCGGGCGTAGCGCCCGGCCGGGCGGTGCTCGTTGGGGAAATGGAAGCGGAATTCGTTCTGATAGTCCTCAACGGCCTTCAGGGCGCAGAGCTCGACGTTGCCGTGTTCAGTGAAACGGCGCGGGTCCAGCACCCAAGTGTCGTAGCAGGCTTCTCCGTGCACAATCTGCTGCGCCAGCAGCCAGCCGTGGCCACCGCCTTCGCCCAGTCCGGCGCGAAGGCCGATGATGCAGAAGGCATTGCGCTTGCCTGGGATGGGCCCGACCAGCGGCGCACCGTCGATGGTGTAAGTGATCGGGCCGTTGACCACGGTGTGAATCCCGACTTCTTCGAGCGCAGGCATTCTGGCGAAGGCCCCTTCGAGCACGTCGATCACGCGGTCGAGGTCGTCCGGGCAGAGGGCGTTCGCAAAGTTCGGGTCGATTCCGTCCATGCCCCAGGTCCGACAGTCCTGCTCATAGAAACCAACCAGCAGGCCGTTCTTCTCCTGCCGGCAGTAGTAGTCGCTGATCGGGCAGCGGAGCAAAGGCATACGGTGGCCGGCTTCTTCAATCGCCGGGATGGTATCGGTGAGCATGTACTGATGCTCCATCGACATCACCGGGTGGTCCACGCCCATCATCGCGCCGACTTCGTTCACGCGGTAGCCGCAGGCGTTGACCACCACGTCGCAATCGATGTTGCCCTTGGTGGTTTCGACGGTCCAGGTGTCGTCCGCGTGCTGCTTCAGCCCCGTCACAGCGGTGTGGCGGTAGACCTCGGCACCGGCTTTGCGCGCCCGGCGGGCCAGTGCCTGACACAGCTGGGCCGGGTCGATATCCCCATCGAGCGGGTCCCACAGGCCGCCCACCAAATTCTCGGTCGAAATCAGCGGGTGACGGCGCGCGCACTCTTCGGCGTCGATGACCTCAAAGTGCACGTCCATGCCGCGCGCCATGCTGGCAAAGTGATGGTAGCCCTCCATCTGCGCCTGCGTGTTGGCAAGCCGGATACCGCCGTCGGCGTGGTGGTAGTTGATGGGATAGTCGGGGTCATTGGCGAGTTCTTGGTAGAGGTTGATCGAGTGGGTCTTCAGCCCCACCATCGTCTGGTTCATGCCGAAGTTCGTGACCTGCGCAGCGGAGTGCCATGTGGTCCCGCTGGTCAGTTCATCCCGCTCCACCAGAACGACGTCGGTCCATCCCTCCTGCGTCAGGTGGTACAGCGTCGAGCAGCCTGCGATGCCGCCCCCGATGACGACGGCCTTGGTCCGCGATTTCATTCTCTGGTCTCCGGCGGGTTTCTTGGATTGAGTGACTTCGATGGTCCCGACCGCATTGGTCAACGCGCAGCTTTCAAATCCGGTATAATAAAAATTAGTTTATGAAATTATCGCAATTAGAGAAGACTGCTTTGCCGGAAGCCACCGCTCGGCCAAAGACCAAGAACCATCGTTTCACCACAAAGACATCCGCCATGACCCGTGACAGTGCCAAGCCCTCGTCGTCCCGCCGCTCCGGTCGGAAGGAGCGCATGGCACTGCGAGCCGCCAAGCCGGAGGTTCACCCCTGCCCCCCCGGGCAACCCGGCGGTGTCTACCGGCCACTCAGCGAAGCGGATCTGGAAGCGATTTTTGAAACCGCGCTGCGGCTGCTCGAAACGCTCGGCATGGGTGAGGTGCCGGACAATCTGGCGGCAACCCTTCTCGCCTGCGGGGCGGAGCGGAACGACCGGGACCGCTTCCTGCTGCCGCGCTCGCTCGTCCTCGACGCCATCGAGAAAACGCCGAAAGTCTTCCCCCTGCATGGCCGGGATCCGGCGCGCAGCATCACGGTGGGCGGTGATGCCGTGCACTTCGGGACTGGCGGCGCTGCGGTTCAGACGCTGGATATCGACAGCGGTCTGTATCGACCCTCTACCCTGCAGGACCTGCACGATTTCACCCGCCTGCAAGATACGCTCGAAAACGTCAGCTGGTTCACCCGCTGCTGCGTTGCGACCGACGTGCCCGACAACTTCGATCTCGACGTGAACACGGTCTACGCGCTGCTGCGAAACACGACCAAGCCCGTGGCGACGTCCTTCACGCTGGCCGAGCACGTCGACCCGATCGTCGAGATGCTGGATATCGCAGCCGGCGGGCCGGGGCAGTTCGCACAACGTCCGTTCGTCAAGGCCCACGTCAGCCCGGTGATCTCGCCCATGCGCTTCGGGGAAGACGCCGTCGACGTGGTCTTCAAGTGCATCGAACACCGCATCCCGATTTCAAACATCACCGCAGCACAGGCGGGGGCAACCGCGCCAGCCACGCTGGCCGGGTTCCTCGCGCAGTCGCTGGCGGAGACGCTGGCCTCGCTGGTCATGGTTCACTCGATCGAACCGGGGTTTCCCATGGTGTTCTCGAACTGGCCGCTGGTCATCGACCTGCGCACCGGCGCCTTTGTCGGCGGCGGCGGTGAAACCGCGCTGCTCAACGCAGCTTCGGCGCAGCTCTCCAACTGGCTGGGGCTGTGCTCGGGCGTGGCCAGTTCCATGACCGACGCCAAGGCGATCGATGCCCAGTATGGCGTTGAAAAGGGGATGACATCGCTGGCGGCCGGTCTGGCGGGCGGAAACCTGATCTACGAAAGCTCGGGCATGACCGCGTCCCTGCTCGGGGCCAGCTTCGAGGCCTTCATCCTCGACGACGAAATGCACGCCCACACCTACCGGGCCTTGCGCGGGGTCGAAGTCAACGAAGCCAATCTGGGTTTCGATGACATCTGTGACGCCGTTCTGGGCGAGGGCCACTTTCTGGGCGGCGACCAGACGCTGGCCTCAATGGAGCGCGACTACTTCTACCCGCCCCTCGCCGATCGGGATGATCCCAACGTCTGGGGCGCGAGCGGCGCACCGACCGCGTGGGAGCGGGCGAGGACCAAGGCGAAATCGGTTCTCGACAGCCACCAGCCCGCCTATCTCTCTCCCGAGCAGGACGCCGAAATCCGCGCCCGGTTCAACATTATTCTCTGAGCCTCAGTCGGCGTCGCTGTCGAGCATGATGAAGTCGTCGCGCAGGAACGGAACCTGTGCCAGCACGGGTTCGAGGACCCGCTCCCTGATCAGCGGACGCACGGTCGTATCCAGCAGGGTGGCGAGGCTCTCCGCTCCGCCGGGCACCGTCATCAGCGCTATCTCCCGTGCGAACTTGGCGCGGGGAAAGGGGTGGACCGACAGTCCCGGCCACAACGACCGCGCGCGGTTGAAGCAGGTCGCGGTCGAGATCGTCCAACCCTGCTCCGCCGCGACCATGGCCATCAGCGCCTGATTGCTTTCGGCGCTGAGGCGCTGGGGCAGTTGCACCCGCAAGCGGTTCAACTGGGCTTCGATCTGGCGTCCGATGTGCTGCTCAGGCGAGTAACGCAGAAACGGCAAGCCGCTCCCCGGCGCATCAATATCCGGGCACGGCCGACCGGCCGGAACAATGACGACATAGGGGTCGCGCAGCAGCGACCGCTGCGGCAGCCCAGCCAGCCCTTCGGCGGGAATGGTGGCAAACCCGGCCTCGATGCGTCGGTCGGTCAGCAGTTGCAGGATCTCGTGGCTGGGGCGGGAATAGTGCTCGAAGGAACAGTTCGGCAGCATCCGCGCCAGCTCGAGGGTCAGTGCCGGGGCGACGTCGGTATCGAAATCGTCGATGAGCCCGAGACGCAGCTGCCGGATCGCCTGCGGGCCTTCGCTCAGCATCTCGGACTCGGCCGTCCCGAGGCGTTCGAGCACCGCTTCGGCGTGGTGCAGGAAGCGATGCCCGTTGGCGGTCAGTGCCAGCGGCCGCTTGCTGTGATCGAACAACGACGCGCCGAGGTGGTTTTCCAGATTGCGCAGGTGGCTGGAGAGCGTGCTGGTCGACAGCCCCGCGCGCGCTGCCGCATCCTGCAGCGTGTCGCTCCGGGCGACGGCGACAAAGGCTTGGAGCCAGAGGAGTGAGAGCTTCGATGACATCCTTTGACACCTACAGCCCACAACAGCAGATCACAATGATGCGGACGCCGTCTGCAGCGCCTTCGGGGGACTAGATGGTTGCGGCTAAGGGCGCTAGACCCGCATCCGCGGCATCTCGTCGGGGTGCAGTTTCAGCTCGATCAGCAGCGGGCCTTCCAGCTGCTCAAGCGCCGCTTCGACCCATGGCCAGGCTGACACCGATGCAACCTCGATACCTGCACCGCCCAGAGCCCGCGCCGTGGTGGCAAAGGATGGCCAGTCAAACTCGGTCGTGGCTGCATCGAGTCCCCGGTCGCGCAGTTGAATGTGCTCGGCTCCGTAGGCCGCGTCGTTGCAGACGACGACCACCATGGGCAAATGGAGCCGGACAGCCGTGTTGAACTCGGTCAGCCCCCCCATCATGAAGCCGCCATCGCCCGAAAAGTGACAGACGCACCGCTGCGGTGCCGCCAGGGCCAGACCGATGGCGCTCTGCAGCCCCAGTCCGATCGACCCCGAGTCCGCCCCCGCCAGAAATCGCTGTGGTCGTTCGGCCTCGACCCGGAACCAGACTTCGGTCATG
>PAPT01000035.1 GCA_002708995.1 Geminicoccus sp.
ATGCGAAAGGACGTCGGGTCGCGCACAGCGCAGCCTGTCCGTTTGATTGCGCGGGGGAGATTTGTAAGCCGCGAAGCGGCGTCAAATCGAGAACGCAACCTTCTGCCTCAGGCCTTGTCTTCAGGATCAGACCGGCCGATCGATCATCTCGGTCCGCAGCCGGACGTCCAACTCCAACGCCGTCGCATTGTCGTACGTCGCCAGCGAGATGGTGCGGCCCTGACTGATGGCGCTTTGCAGCACCAGCGTCGCGATGTCGTGAAAGCCTTCAACCTTGCTCTCGATCCGCATGGCGCCCCCTGCGCCGTATTTCACGTGCAGGACGAACAGCCCGCGTTTCCCCCGCGCGCCCCGGAGCAACGTGCCAAGGTAGTACAGATCGGCCCGCTCCAGACCCCTCAGATCCACCCGCTCGGTTCCGGCGAACAAGGCGCGGCGCTCCAGCGTCATGCCGCCCGGATCCACCCGGTAAACCACTGTCCATTGCCAGAGCATGCGCGCCAGCAGGTAAAGGCTCCCCACCAGTCCCAGCCCCGGCAGAGCCGCCCAGAACGAGGGCAGCAGCACCGCCGTCCACAGGCCGAGCAGAGCGGCACCCAGACCCCCGAGCGCGGCATCTCCGATCCAGGTGCTGGGGCCATAGCGGGCCTCGAAGGGTGGCTTAGCCTGCATCGAGTCCAAGGTCGAGCACCACCGGCGCATGGTCCGAGGGCTTCTCCCAAGCGCGGCTCTCCCGGAAGACCGAGCCCCCCCGAATCAGGTCGGCGTGCGCCCTTTTCAGCCACAAATGATCCAGCCGCCAGCCCATGTTCCGCTCGAAGGCCGGTGGGTAGCGGTAGCCCCACCAGGTGAACAGCGGTCCCTCGGGCTGCACAGCACGCCCAGTGTCGATCCAGCCGCCGGCCTCGATAGCTTCGGCCATGATCTGCCGCTCGCCATCGGAGTGGCCGACCAGGCGCCGGCATTTCTTGTGGTTGTGAACGTCATGCTCCTGCGGCGCTATGTTGAGGTCGCCCCCGGCCACGTGTAGCCCGTCACCGGCAAAGAAGGTCTTCATCTCTTCCATGAAAGCGAGCTTGTGAGCGAACTTGTCGTTGATCGTCACGTCGGGCTTATCCCCGCCTGAGGGCACGTAAAGGCTTGAAACCCGCAGATCGCCGCCGCTGGTGGCAAGGGTCGCGGAGACATGGCGGCCATCGTCGACCCCGCCGATGACGGTCCTATCGATGTCCCGCAGCGGGTGGCGCGAAGCGATGGCAACCCCGTGCTTGCCCTTGAACCCGTGCGCACAGGTATGGGGCAGGCCCGCAGCCACAAAGGCCTCGACCGGGAAAATCGCCGCGTCCATCTTGATTTCCTGCAGCATCAGCACGTCGGGCTGAAGCGCCTCGATGACCTGTTCCACGTGCGCCGCACGCGCCCGCAGGCCGTTCACATTCCAAGTGACAAGTCTCATGGCACGACCCTAGCCCTCAGGCTGGCAGGCGTCCACAAATGCGTCGAAAAGCGCCGTGCTGACGGGGTCATGGGGCACCGCCTCCGGGTGCCACTGCACGCCGAGGCAGAAGGCCTGCGCCGCCCGCAGCGACACGTCCTCCACGAGGCCATCGCCAGCCGTGGCTTCGACCTGCAGCCCGTCACCGACCCGATCCACACCCTGCAGGTGCAGCGAGTTCACCCGGATCGGATCGTCCGAGCCGAGGATGCCAGCCAGCACCCCGCCGGGTGTGACCTGCACCCGTTGCCAGGCGCCGTACTTGATCTCCGGCGCGAAGGACGTGGGCGCGCGGTGATCGTGGCGGCCAGCGGCCGTGTGCACGGCCTGCACCAAGCTGCCGCCGGCGAAAACGTTCAGCTCCTGAAACCCTCGGCAGATAGCAAAGACCGGCTTGTCCGCCGCAATGCAGCGCTCGAGCAGGGTCCAGGTGCAGGCGTCACGGTGGATGTCCAGCGGCAGGCTTTCGCTGGAAACTGCGCCGCCGTAGCGGTCCGGGTGGACATTGCTCAGGCTCCCGGTGAGCAGCAGGCCATCCATTCGGGCCAGCAGGGCGTCAAAGGGCGTCTGCTCCCCGAAATTTGGGATCGGCAGCGGCAGAGCACCACGGTCGAGCAGCGGCTCGAGGTACTTCTGCCCCACCGCCAGTTCGAGAAACTCGGGTGTGCGCTCGTGCTTGGGCCGGGCGCAGGTCATGACCCCGATAACCGGGGTGTTGTCAGCCGCCATCCTCAGAATCCCGGGCGTTGGAACAGCGCGTCGGGCAGCGGCACGCCATAGGCCATGGATTCCAGCCGGACGGTGGTTCGCTCGCCCTTGTCGTCGATCACCTGCCAGGCGCGCAACTCCAGCGTCTGGGTGTCGAGCACGAGGATCAGCTGTCCCTGATTGGGGTTGCGCCGGTCCTGCATGGTGACCAGCACCGATTCCGCCACGCGCTCGATCTTCAGCACCTTCACCCCGTTGGCGAGGTCGGGGTCTTCGGCGAGCAGGAATTTCAGCGGAGTCTGGTTAATCTGCCGGTGGGCCGAGGTCTCGTCCTTGGTGTTGTAGGTGCCGATGAAGCGCCCGTCGGCGACCAGCAAGGCCGGGGAAGGATCGTCGTAGTCAAAGCGCATGCGGCCCGGACGGGCGATATAGATGTCGCCCCGGACGATCTGTCCGGCGTCGGAAATCTGCATGAAGCGCCCCTGCGCCGTGGCGATCCGCTCGATCTGGTTCTCGACTTCGCCAAGGAAGGCGATCACCTGTTCCCGCGTGGTCTGGGCCTTCGCGGCGGGGGCGGCAATAGAGAGAAGCAGTGTGGCAACGGCACCCACAACGGCAACAGCGGCAGCGGCGGTAAAGGACGGCAGGGCTCGGGTCATGGAGGTCTCGTCTGTCAGAGGGCGGGCTTTGGTGGGGTGCCACGATGCCAAAATGTCAGGGCGTCAGGGCGAATAAGCGTCGGTCAGGTTTCGGCTTTAACCAGTGTGGCGCAGATATTTGCAAGCAATATGGCGTATTTGCCCCGACTTGTACTAAAAAGACCAGTCACGAAGACCTCAGCGCAGCCGCAGCCCAGTTGCCGCAGACCCAGGGGCGTTGCCCGACGCGTTGCCAGCGATACAGGGAACAAAGGGCAGCACGCCCCGAACCGGGGCGAGACGACGCGGGGCAGGATACCGCAGTCATGCCTTGATCTCCGCCTGTCTGCCGCTCATGTTAGGGGGACAAAAGCAGGGAAAGACCCATGTTCATCCAGACTGAATCGACCCCCAACCCGGCCACGCTGAAATTTCTGCCTGGCCTGACCGTGCTCGAAAGCGGTTCCGCACACTTCGATACCGTCGAAGAAGCGTCCGTGTCGCCGCTGGCCGAACGCCTGTTTGAAGTCGAAGGCGTAACGGGTGTTTTTCTGGGCTCTGATTTTATCACCGTACACAAGACCGAGGATCGGGAGTGGTTTCTGATCAAGCCTTCGATTCTCGGCCTGATCATGGAGCACTTCACCGCCGGTCGGCCCGTGATGCGCGAGACCGAAGCAGCCGGGGAAAGCAGCGAGGAAGACAGCGAAGTCGTCACTCAGATCAAGGATCTGCTCGACACCCGCGTCCGCCCCGCAGTGGCCATGGATGGCGGCGATATCGTCTTCCACGAATTCAAGGACGGTGTGGTCTATCTGCACATGCGCGGCGCCTGCGCTGGCTGTCCGTCCTCGACCGCGACCCTGAAAATGGGAATCGAGAACATGCTCAAACATTATGTTCCCGACGTGCGCGAAGTCACGGCAGTCTGAGCCTTGAAATCGCACCATCCCGGCAGGTCATAGTCGAGATTAGGTCACATAATCCTGTTTCCGCCGCATTGATGTGTGAATCCACTGGCTGAATCCCTATGCAGCTAAGGCATTCATCAGTGAGTTACCCCTGTAAGGACGTCCCCTTGACCGGAAGTTCCCAAAAGTCTGCCACCATTGGTCTGGCATTTGTCCTGCTGCTCGCTCTGACGGCCTGCGGCGCTGTTGAACCGACCTCAACCGACGTCGCAGAGGACGGGGCTGAAGCAGCGACCGCCAGTGAGGTGGCCGCGGTCGACACCAGCGACCTGACCTCCAAGGAAAGGGCTGAGGCGGCACTGCGTAGCGTGCCCGGGCAAATCGTCGATCGTCTCACCACCTTCGATCAGCGCATGAACCAGCTGCCGGGGCAGGTTTCCGAGTACTTCGCCTTCGACGAAGACAAGGCGGTCAAGGTCAAGGATGGCGGCTTTGAGTTTCAGGATGGCACCATCGACTATATTTTCTCCGAATGGCTACCGCGGGTAAGCGGCAACGAAGCCCGTGAAGCCCGCGCGGAAGAAGCACGCGCTGCGCGCGCCGAGGAAGAGCGCCAGCAGCAGATCGCGGCATCGCCACAGGGTATCGATTTCTCGCAAGCCACCCCGCTGAACGCCACCGGCGCCAGCCAGGGCAACCAGTTCGCCATCGCGCCGGCCTACGCCGCCGGGTCGGGACAGAGCCAGCAGGTGGCTAATCCAGCTAGCGCCATCTTCAACCGACCTGCCGTGAACAAGTCGCTGCCCGGCGGCATCGAAAGCGTCGGTCGCTTCTTCGATCAGAATGGCTACCGTCTGGAGTCGATTCGGCGCGGCGCACTGGTCCCGCCGGTCTTTGCCCGGACCCTGCCCCATGACATGAACAACAGCGTTCCGGCGAACAAGGACGTGTTTATCCGGCTACTGCTGCCGCTGGTGCTCAAGGCCAACGCCGAAGTTGCCATGGAGCGCGCCATCATACTCAACAGCGGTTACAGCGGTACCATCCCGCAGGCACCGGTGGAGGTGCAGGCCATCGCCGCCAAATACGATATTCAGAGCAACACCACCAATCTGCTGCAGCGTGTTGACGTGCTGCCCCCGAGCCTGATCCTCGCACAGGCCGGCCTGGAAAGCGGCTGGGGCACGTCCCGCTACGTTCAGCAGGGCAACGCCCTGTTCGGACAGCGGGTCTGGGACGCCAGCCAGCCGGGCATGACCCCGAACGCGCGTGAAGCGGATGCCACGCACCGGGTGCGCACCTTCACCACACTGGAAGAATCGATCCGCAGCTACCTACGCAATCTGAACATGAACAACGCCTACCTCGAGCTTCGCCGGACGCGGGCGTCGTACCGCGCCGCGGGGCGCCCGGTGACGGCACTCGAGCTGATCCCGAGGCTGCAGTATTACAGCGAAGATCCGGCGTACTACCTCGGCACGCTGAACCGCATCGTCTCCGATAGCCGCCTGACCGACTTTGACCGCGCTGCGCTGTCCAACGGTCAGCCCATGAACCTCTTCTTATAGAGACAGCCATGCTAGCGCTGGCCTTCGAGTGCGCTGGTTTGGGCCTCAACGCGGCCCTCGCTGAGGATGGTGAGGTTCTGGCCCGGGAGCAGCTGAGCATGGATCGCGGGCAGCCTGCGGTTCTGGTGCCAACCCTGCAAGCCCTGTTCAAAACCGCCCAGCGACAGCCTGGCCGCGTGGACCGCATTGGCGTGACCCTCGGCCCGGGCGGATTCACCGGTATTCGGCTGGGCATCGCCACCGGGCTGGGGCTGGCCCGGTCCTCGGGTGCCGCGTTTTTTGGCCTGAATGCCTTTGACGTCTTCGCCGCCCCGGAAACTGACACCTGCAATCTCGGAGTGATCATCGAATCCCGCCGCGAGGAACTGTTCGTCCGCACCTACGATGCAGCGGGTGAACCCCGGTCCCCGGACAGCCTGCTGACCCCCGTTGAGATCCACGAGCGCTATGCCCAGACCCGCTGGATCGGTTCTGCCGCACGCCGGGTTTCCGCCGATGCCGTCGACAGCAGCCCAGATATGGCGTGGGTCGCCCGGCATCTGTCCAAAGAGCCGGTTGCCCCGGGCTGGCTCAGCGACGGACAGGGACAGCAGAGCCCCCTTTATATGCGCGCGCCTGAAATCGGCGCTGCAAAGAGCAAATGACCGTACAGCGCCTCAGCGTGGAAGACGCCCCGGCCATGGCGCGTCTCCATGCCGAGGGTTTTGACCGCCCGTGGTCGGCAGACGACTTCGCAGATTTTCTGACGAAACGTACCTATGCAGCATTTGGCATCGTCCGGGATGAAAAACTGCAGGCGTTTATCCTGTATCAGCAGATACCACCCGAATTGGAACTCTGTGCCATCGTTGTCACGCCAAAATTTCGGCGTGAAGGGCTTGCGCGAACCTTGATTATAGACAGCCTTGCCAATTTTGAAGACATCTCAACTTGCTATCTTGAAGTGAATGAGCATAACACTGCCGCAAGGCTGCTCTACGCTTCTCTCGGTTTTGAGGTTTCCACAGTCCGAAATGGCTACTACAGGTCTCAGGACGGTTCAGCAGCCGATGCAATTGTAATGATGCTGCAACCTCAGTAATTCATGCCCATTAAATTTAAAAAATATTACGGCGATATCTTAGCCGTACAATCAAATTGATTGATTTCGAGTTTTGTGTGAAATACCAACACTTCTAATATTGCCAATTCGGTTGGCGATGAAGATTTCCAATATTTGGAGATGGTACATTTTTTTCCTAAGGATCAGGATAAGATGAAAGAAAATGAAAACTCAGAGCTGCTGGCCCTGACGGCCGACATCGTTGCAGCGCACGTTTCGAACAATTCCGTCGCCGTTGGTGACCTGCCGCGCATGATTGCTGATGTCTACGACTCGCTCTCGGGTTTGGGCGAAGCGCCCACGCCCGTTGAAGAAGAGCTGGTGCCTGCAGTCGCCGTCCGCTCCTCGATCAAGCCCGACTTTCTGGTTTGCCTCGAAGACGGCAAGAAGCTGAAGATGCTCAAGCGGCACCTGAAGACGGCTTATAACATGACGCCGGACGAGTACCGTCAGCGCTGGGGCCTGCCGTCGGACTACCCGATGGTAGCGCCGAACTACGCGGCCCAGCGCTCCAAACTGGCCAAGGAAATTGGTCTGGGGACCCGTCGCGGGAAGAAATAATCCCGCCGACCTTTCTTCAAAGGCGGTCGCAGGGTAATGACCTTGCGGCCGTTTTTTGTTTTCATCGCCCAGTGACGAAGTGATACCAAGCCAGAATGACAGAGAATTCGGAAAAGCGCGTCTTTATCCGCACCTACGGGTGCCAGATGAACGTCTATGATTCAGAGCGGATGTCCGAAAGCCTGGCCAAGGCTGGCTACGCCGCCACCGACCGCGCCGAAGACGCCGATCTGGTGGTCCTGAACACCTGCCACATCCGTGAAAAGGCGGCAGAGAAGGTCTATTCCGAGGTCGGCCGCATGCGGCAGCTGCGGGAGCAGCGCGGCAAGGGCCTGACCATCGCCGTCACAGGCTGCGTCGCGCAGGCCGAAGGCGCCGAAATCCAGCGACGCGCACCCGCCGTCGATCTGGTCGTTGGCCCCCAGTCCTACCATCGCCTGCCGGAGCTGGTCGCGCGCGCGGAGCAGGGCGAGACAGCGCTGGTCGAAACCGATTTTCCGGTCGAATCAAAGTTCGACCACCTGCCCGAGGAACGCTCGGCCTCCACCGGTGCCGCAGCCTTCCTGACGGTGCAAGAGGGCTGCGATAAGTTCTGCTCATTCTGCGTGGTGCCCTACACACGGGGTGCGGAGGAATCCCGCCCGGTTGACTCGGTGCTGGCCGAAGCCGAGCGCCTTGCCGGTCAGGGCGTCCGCGAAATCACCCTGCTAGGGCAGAACGTCAACGCCTACCACGGCGCAGCGCCCAACGGTGCAGCCGGTTCCTGGAACCTGGCGCAGCTGCTGCGGGCGCTGGGAGAGATTTCAGGGCTGCAGCGGCTGCGTTTCACCACCTCCCACCCCAAGGATATGGACGACGACCTGCTCGCGGCCTTTGCTGAAAACCCCAAGCTCATGCCCTACCTCCACCTGCCGGTGCAGTCCGGTTCAGACCCGATCCTCAAGGCCATGAACCGCTCGCACACCGCTGCCGAGTACCTCGACATCATCGAGCGCCTGCGCAACATCCGCCCCGACATGGCGATCAGCGGTGATTTCATTGTCGGCTTCCCGGGTGAGAGCGACGCCGATTTCGCCGATACGCTCAAGATCGTCACGGCGGTCAACTACGCGCAGGCCTACTCGTTCAAGTACAGCCCCCGGCCCGGTACCCCGGCTGCCGGTGTCGAATTCCACGTCCCCGAAGAGGTGAAGAGCCAGCGGCTCGAAGCCCTGCAGCAGCTCCTCAACGAGCAGCAGTTGGCCTTCAACCAGAGCTGCGTCGGACGTCGGCTGTCGCTGCTGCTGGAACGGCCGGGGAAGGAAGACGCGCAGCTGATCGGTCGCAGCCCCTATATGCAGTCGGTACATGTCCTGGCGCCGCAACATCGCATGGGTCAGATCGTCGACGTAGACATTACGTCCGCCGGCCCTAATTCGCTCAAGGGCAAAATCACGATGGCGCAGAAAGCAGCCTGATCACGGAAGGGAACGCATGACCCAGGACACCTCGCACGCATTCCGGTTTGCGGATGCAAAACTGGCTCTGGATGTATGTGGTGTTGGGGATGCGAATCTCGCCCTGATCGAAGACCGGCTCAGCCTCGATATCGCCAATCGCTCGGATGAAATTATTCTGCACGGTGAAGCCGGGTCGGTGGAGCTGGGCTTTGCCGTGCTGGAAAGCCTCTATGATCGCGCCCGCCGGGGCCTGCAGGTCGAACCCGCCGACGTCGAAGCCGCCATCCGGCTGGGTCAGTCACCGCTGGGTATGGAGGGCGCCGACGGCGACCTGTTCACAGAGAACGGCAAATCGAAGGGCGCTGCGGATCAACCCGGTGCCGCCATCATCGCCATCACCACCCGAAAAAAGTCAATTTCACCGCGCTCCCCGGGGCAGGCGCGATACCTGCTCGCCATGCGCGATCACGAGCTGACCTTTGGTGTTGGCCCGGCGGGCACGGGCAAGACCTATCTGGCCGCCGCGATGGCGATCTCGCACCTGCTCGAAGGCAAGGTCCGGCGGCTGATCCTGTCGCGCCCGGCGGTTGAAGCCGGAGAGCGCCTCGGGTTCCTGCCCGGGGATATGAAGGAAAAGGTCGACCCCTACCTGCGGCCGCTCTACGACGCGCTCTACGACATGCTGCCCCGGGATCAGGTTGCCAAGCGGCTGGAAGCCGGGTCGATCGAGATTGCACCGCTCGCCTTCATGCGCGGGCGCACGCTGTCCGAGGCTTTCGTCATCCTCGATGAAGCCCAGAACACCACCGCTGCGCAGATGAAGATGTTCCTGACCCGGCTGGGCGAAGGCTCGCGCATGGTGGTCAACGGCGACCTGTCGCAGGTCGACCTGCCGCGCGGGGTCAAATCCGGCCTGCGCGATGCGCTCGACACGCTGCGCGATGTGAAGGGCATTGCCATCAACCGGTTTGACTCCGAAGACGTGGTCCGCCACCCGCTGGTCGGACGGATCGTCAAAGCCTACGACTCCCGCCCGGCGCCGGAGGCCGAAGCCTACAAGACCGACGCCGACCGGTCGTGAAACCAGCGCTGACCCTCGAGGCGCCCGCCGCCTGGCCACTGGATGAGACCGAACTGCAGCCGCTGGCCGACCGCGCGGTTGAGGTGGCACTGGCGATCGGACTGCAGGGCGCAGAAATCGCCGTCCCAGCGCCCGACAGCGACGAACCCGGGCTCAGCATTGCCTTCCTCGACGATGCTGCACAAACCCGGCTCAACACCGACTTTCGCGATCGGAACGAGCCCACCAACGTGCTCTCCTGGCCCGCCTACCCCGGCGCCGACCCCGGGGCCATCTGCGCCGCCGCTGCAAGCGAACCGGGACCGCTGTACTGGGGGGATCTGGCGCTGGCCGGAGAGACCGTGACCCGCGAAGCCGAGGCGGAGGGAAAAACGGTTAATGCTCACCTTAGCCATCTGATAATTCACGGTGTTTTGCATTTGCTGGGTTATGACCATATAGAGGAAGAACAAGCAGAGCTTATGGAGAGCCTCGAACGGCGCGCCATGCAGCAGCTTGGATACAGTGATCCCTATGGAGACAGCACAGACGCAAGTTGACAGCCAAGCCCCATTTTTGCCTCAAGGCTGCATCAGTCTGACCCGATCATGACAACCACCGCCGAACCCGCCGAACCGTCCTCGTCCCCGGAAAGCCAAGACAGCGCAGCCCCGCCGCGGCTGGGTCAACGCATGCTCGCGCTGCTGCGCCGCTTCCGCCCGCAGCGCAGCGACCGGGACGCGATCGAAACCATCCTCGAACAGCCACAGAACCACGAAACCAGCGATTTTGACGCCGACGAGCGCAAGATGCTGTCCAACATTCTGCAGCTCAAGCACCGCACGGTCGAAGACGTGCTGGTCCCGCGCGCGGAGATCATCGCCGTCGACGTGGAAGCCGGGATCGATGAGGTGATCGAACTGGCCGCCGCCGAAGGTCATTCACGCCTGCCGGTCTTTGGCGACGACATGGACGACATCCGCGGTCTAGTTCACATCAAGGACCTGCTCGCTGCCAAGGCGCGCGGCTCCAACGAAGGCATCGAAGCGATCCTGCGCACACCGATTTTCGTGGCGCCGTCCATGCCAGTGCTCGACATGCTGCTGGATATGCGCACCAAGCGCCGTCACATGGCCTTCGTCGTCGATGAGCACGGCGGGATCGACGGGCTGCTGACCATCGAGGATCTGGTCGAGGAGATCGTCGGCGATATTCAGGACGAGCACGACGAGAACGAAGGCGAAATCGTCACCATCGAGGAAAACGAATTCGAGGCCCATGCGCGGTTGGAGCTGAGTGAGCTGGAGGCCAAAATCGGCCGCTTCCTGACCGACGAGGACCGCGAAGAAGACGTGGAAACGCTCGGTGGGCTGGTTTTCGCCATGGCCGGGCGGGTGCCGCTACGTGGTGAGGTGCTGACCCACAGCTCGGGTTGGCGATTCACGGTGATGGAGGCCGACCCGCGCCGGATCCGGCGGGTTCACATCGAGCTGGCCAGCAACCCCCTGCGTCGTCGTCGTCGCCTGACCCCGCCGGAGCCGGTCGACCCGTCACCTGCTGCTGCCGCCGACGCATCCCCGGACACGCCAGCGACGGTCGGTCCCGCGACGGCACCCCACGAGGTGGTTGAGGCTGCGACGGCCACTGAAGCAGTCACTGAAACCGCGACTGAAACAGCGACAGAAACCGCGTCCGATGATGCCGACGCGAGTGCCGGCGGCGGGAAAGCGCCTGCCCCGGCGTCGAAGCCTGCGCCAAAGCAAAAGTCGAAGCCAAAGCCACGGCCAACATCCAAAGCCAAGCCAGTCGCAAAGCCAGCGTCAAAACCGAAGGCCAAGGCAGCAGCCCCGGCGGAGGCGACCCCGGCGCAGGCAGCCGGAGACTAGGGCATCTTGGACCGGCTGACCCGGTTGGGGCCAATTCGCAGCGCAATTGTGCTGTTCGTGTTTGGCCTGAGCACGGCTCTGGCACAACCGCCGGTCTGGTTTCTGCCAGCGCTCTGGATTGCCTACCCCCTCGCCTTTCACCTTATTCTTGGCCGTGCGAGCTGGACGGGAGCTTGGCTACTGATCTGGGCCTTCTGGTGGGGGCAGATTACCGGCGGCATGCACTGGCTGGGCTGGATCGTGGGGGTCGATCTGGCGACCTACTGGTGGGTTACGCCCTTCGCGGTGCTCGGCCTTCCGGGGTTTCTGGCACTGGTGCAGAGCCCGCTTTGGCTGGCGGTCTGGTGGCTGGTCCGGCGGCTGCGAGCCGGCACTTTCGTGGCCCTGCTGCTGTTCGCCGGGGCGGCCATGATCGCTGAGGGCTTCCGCGGCTGGGTCTTTACCGGCCTACCGTGGGGACCGCTGGGGACGGTCTGGGGCTTCCACGCCCTGACCCTGCAACTGGCGGCATGGATTGGCGTGTTCGGACTGACTGCCCTGACGACGCTGAGCGCAGGCGCCCCACTGCTTGTCTTCCGGGACCGGCGCTGGCGCGATGGGCTGGCGGTTACGCTGGCGCCGCTGGTATTGCTGCTCGGCTTTGGCCTGTGGCGACTGGGCGCGGTGCAGGACCAAGCCGCGACCCCGACCGATACCGTGGTGCGGTTGGTCCAGCCGGGCACGAATTCGCTGATCCGCATGCCAGAGGCTGAGCGACGCCAGCGCGTGGCTGATCTTGTCAGGCTCAGCTTCCCCGAGGCGGCTGAAGGCGGGGTATCCGCCGCCGATGTCGCCATATGGTCTGAGTCCTCGATTCAGTTCTTCATCGATTTCTACCCCGAAGAGCTGGCGTGGCTGACCGAACAGCTGCCCGACGGCGCGCAGATCATCGCCGGCGGGCTGGGCGCCTCGCCGCCCGAAGGCCCCGACCCACCGCAGCCCACAAACACGGCCTACTTCATCACCGATGCCGGTATTCAGGCGCGGCACGACAAGGCGCATCTGGTGCCCTTTGGCGAGTTTCTGCCCTGGTTTGTGTCGTGGATCCCGATCCCAGCGTTTTCGGCGGGTGCGTTCTGGCAGGGCGAAGGCCTGAGCACGTGGCTGCCCGGCGATCTGCCGGCGGTCTCGCCGCTGATCTGCTACGAAATGATCTTCCCCGGCAAGGTGATCCGTCGTAACGGGCCACGCCCAGCGTGGATGGTCAATATTTCGAACGACGGCTGGTACGGTGATACCTCCGGCCCGCGCCAGCACTTCATCTTCGCGCGCTTTCGGGCGGTCGAGGAAGGGCTGCCCATGGTACGGGTGGGTGGAACCGGCATTTCCGGCGTGATTGACGCTGCCGGACGGGTTCAGGCGCGGATTCCCTACGGCAGTGCAGACGTCGTGGATGTCAGCCTGCCGGAAGCCTTGCCGCTCACCCCCTACAGCCGCGCTGCCCGGCTGATCTTCTGGCTGGTCGCTGCCGGCTTCGTGCTTTCAAGTCTCGCACTAGGGTCGATTATTCGCCGTAAATGATTCGTCTATAAGTAGTAGATACCGATTAAACTACTCTCAAAGTTTGTATCTGATTTATATTGATTTATAATCAACGGGGAGGACATGGTAAAGGCATCGACGGGCAACCATCGCGGCAAACCACCGATCAGCAATGGCCAGGGACATCAGATCGACCGACACGTCGGCATGCGCAGCAAGGCGCGGCGGCTGATCCGGGGCATGACTCAGGAAGATCTGGCCAAGGCCGTCGCGCTCTCGTTCCAGCAGATGCAGAAGTACGAGCGCGGTGCCAACCGGGTCTCAGCCGGGCGCCTTTATGAGCTCGCACGGGCGCTGAGCGTGTCGACCCAGTACTTCTTTGATGAGTTCGGGGAAGAGGGCGAGGACGGCACCTCAATCCGGACCTTGCGTGAAGACCATGCCGACGTGGAATCGGTTGATCGCATCGGTAACCCGGAAATCAGCGAACTGGTCCGCTCCTCTATCAAGCTTAAGCGCAGCGATGTCCGGCGCACGGTGATACGGCTGATGTCGGCCATGACCGCCAACGCCGAAGAAGCAGCGGCAGCGCTGGAGGCCAACAGCGCCTGGGCGAACGACTCTGGGGCTTGACCATGATGGCCAGATTCCGGCAAACACCGGCCATGGCCAAACCACCTTCATCGCGCGACTTCCAGCCCCACCGGGGCGAGGACGAGGCGGCTGGCGACGGCGTCCGGCACCTCTGGGGTCGGCTGTCGGGCCGCCCACTCAAGCCCAAGCTGGCACGAATGATGACCGACGTGCTGCCCACCATCGCCTGCGTCCCCGATGAGCAGGGACAGGTCGACCTAACTGCTCTGTTCGGTGGGACTGCGCCGGATCGCCTGTGGGTCGAGGTCGGGATTGGCGCAGGCGAGCATCTCGCGTGGCAGGCTACCGCAAACCCGGACGTGGGTTTGATCGGGGCGGAATTCTTCCTGAACGGGGTGGCGTCGGCCGTGCGCCACGTCGATGATCAGGGGCTGAATAACGTCCGCATCATGCACGGTGACGGCCGGGTGCTGGTCGAAGGGCTGCCCCCGGGCAGCGTCGAACGCGCCTTCATCCTGCACCCCGACCCCTGGCCCAAGCGCCGGCACTGGGAGCGGCGCATCATCCAGCCCGCGATGATGGACGCGCTAGCGCGGGTGATCCGCCGCGGCGGCATTCTGCGACTCGCCACCGATCACGCCGATTATCAGCCTTGGATGACGCGCATTGCGCTCGCCCATCCTTGTTTTCGCTGGCTGGCGCAAGGCGTGGACGACTGGCGGCAACGACCGGGGGACTGGCCCCAGACCCGCTATGAGGCAAAAGCAATGCGGGAAGGACGTCTGCCACTGTACTTAAGCCTTGAGCGGTGGGGCGATTGAGCCTATATCCGAACTCAGTTGGCCCGTGACGTTCTAGAGCTTCACGCGACGCCCTTGGAAACAAGCGGGCCACCAGCCCGCTTTTTTGTTTTCTGCAACCTTTCACCTGATCGCTATTGAATGATGGAACGCCTCGAGCGCCCTGTTGGCCCTTTGGCCCGGATCGAAGACGATATTGACGCCATGCTGGCGGCGATGGGCTTCGATCTGGTGCGCCTGCTGCTGATCGGCTCGGAGAAGCCGAGGCTGCAGCTGATGGCGGAGCCGTCCAACGGCGACCCGATGACGGTCGAGCACTGCGAGGAAATTTCGCGCGCGTTGTCCGCGCTGCTGGATGTCGAAGACCCGATCAAGGACGCCTTCACGCTGGAGGTCAGCTCCGCCGGTCTGGACCGGCCGCTGACCCGGCTGACGGACTTCGAGCGCTTCACTGGCTTCAAGGCCAAGGCCGAGACCCGGCATCTGGTCGACGGCCGCCGCCGGTTCTCCGGGATCATCGCCGGGGTCGAGGGCGATCAGATCGTGCTCCGCACCGAACACGGTGAGCCGGAAAGCAGCGACGAAGCGCGCCTGAACTTCGTCGACCTGGCCAAGGCCAAGCTGGTCGCCACCGACGAAATCTTTGAGCTGGCGAAGGCAGGCAAACTGCCCCGGCCAGTCTCCGCCCCTGCAGCAGCATCAGAGCCTGCACAGACGACAGACCCTGACAACCCTACCGACCCCACCGCCGGGCAAGACCCGGAAAGCTGAGGAAACACCAATGGAAAACGTGGTTCAAACAACGGCGACCCCGCGTCTGGAACTAATTCAGATGGCCGACATGGTTGCGCGTGAAAAAGGCATCGAGCGCGACGAGGTGCTCGAAGCGATGGAAAAGGCCATCGAGCGCGCCGGACGGCAGAAATACGGGGTGGATCACGATATCCGCGCAAACATCGACCGCAAGAACGGTCAGATTTCGCTGCACCGCTACCGCGAAATCGTGGAGCTGCGCGAAGAAGTCGAAGACGACATGACCCAGATCACGCTGCGCGACGCCCACCTGTTCGACGAAGGACTGGGTGTTGGCGACTTTTTGACCGAAGAACTGCCACCCATCGACTTAGGCCGAATCGCGGCCCAGTCGGCCAAGCAGGTGATCGTGCAGGAAGTTCGCTCCGCGGAGCGCAAGAAGCAGTACGAGGAATTCAAGGACCGTAAGGGCGAAGTAATCACCGGCATGGTAAAGCGCATGGAGTACGGCAATGTCTACCTCGACCTCGGCCGAACTGAAGCTGTGCTGCGCCGCGATGAGCTGATCCAGCGCGAGAAACCCAGGGTCGGCGACCGGGTCCGCGCCTACATCTACGACGTGCGCGAAGAAACCCGTGGCCCGCAGATTTTCCTCTCCCGCACCCACCCGATCTTCATGGCCAAGCTGTTCTCCATGGAAGTGCCGGAGATCTACGACGGCCTGATCGAGATCAAGTCGGTCGCCCGCGACCCCGGCTCCCGCGCGAAAATTGCGGTGATCAGCCACGAAGCCAACATCGACCCGGTCGGCGCCTGTGTCGGTATGCGCGGCAGCCGCGTGCAGGCCGTTGTCGGCGAGCTGCAGGGCGAGAAGATCGACATTATTCCGTGGTCCGAGGACATCGCGACCTACGTGGTCAACGCGCTCGCGCCTGCCGAGGTGACCAAGGTCGTCCTCGACGAGGAAGCCGGGCGGATCGAAGTCGTGGTGCCGGATGATCAGCTATCGCTGGCCATCGGCCGTCGCGGGCAGAACGTCCGCCTTGCGTCGATGCTGACTGGTCTGGAAATCGACATCCTCACCGACGAAGAAGAATCTGGCCGTCGTCAGGAAGAATTCAACCAGCGCTCGGCGCTGTTCGTCGACGCGCTGGACGTCGAGGACGTCATCGCCCACCTGCTGGTCGCCGAAGGCTTCACGGCCGTCGATGAAATCGCCTTCGTCCCCGTAGACGAATTGGCTGCGATCGAGGGATTCGACGAGGAAATCGGCGAAGAACTCCGCAACCGTGCCCGCGACTGGCTGGCGCTCGAGGAAGACCGCAAGGACGTCGAGCGTAAGGAAATCGGCGTGACGGACGAAGTCGCGGCGCTCGAAGGCCTGACGCCCTCGATGATGGTAATTCTGGGCAACAACGGCATCAAGGAGCTGGACGACGTGGGCGACCTCGCCGGGGACGAACTGGCCGAGATGCTGGCCGCCTTTGAAATGACCGAAGAAACCGCCAACATCATCGTCATGGCCGCCCGCGCGCACTGGTTTGACGATTGAGACCGGCAGCAGGATCAACTGAGTTAAGCAGGAGCTACAGAGAGACAGCCCATGCCAAAGAAGGACCCACAGCGCAAATGCGCGGTAACCAACCAGATCGCCGACCGGGATGCTTTGCTGCGTTTCGTGCTCGATCCGGACGGTTGCGTGACCTTCGACTCGGGCAAACGGCTGCCGGGACGTGGAATCTGGTTAACTCCGCATCGGGATGTGCTAGAGAATGCCATAAAGAATAACGTCTTCGCCCGCGCAGCGAAAACGCCGGCCCGGGTGCCAGGCGATTTGGTGTCAAAGGTGGAGCAGCAGGTCCGGAAAACGAAGCTGGACCGGTTGGGACTGGCACGGCGGTCTAGCGCCCTGATAGTTGGTACGGAGAAAACCCGGGACAAGCTGCGTCGGGGAAAGCTGGCGCTGCTGGTGCTGGCCTCCGATGGCAGCCCGCAAACCACGGCTCCGCTCATTCATCTCGCCGGTCAGACTGGGACCGAGGTGCTGGTGAGCGAAAGCGCTAAAACACTGGCGCAGGCTCTTGGGCGCGCCACGGCTGTCTGTTCGGGGGTTCTTGATGCCCGAATGGCAGCAACCATTCTGGCAGACCACGCCTTGCACAGTGGCATTGGCCTGTCGACTGATCCGACGGTCGCCGAGGCGGCTTCATAGTAACAGCATCCCCGCTGCGGGGATCACAAGCACGGGTATGAATGCAATGCGCTGACAATCCCGAAAGGATGATGCGGCACCTGCCGCGGTAAGAAGGGTTTTTGAGACACAATGTCGACCGATAACAACAACAACGGCTCCGAGAACAAGCAACCGCTCCGACTGTCCAAGCCGGGCAAGCTTGAGCTTCGCAAGACGGTGGACGCCGGCCAGGTGAAGCAGTCGTTCAGCCACGGGCGATCAAAGACCGTCGTGGTCGAGAAGCGGACCAAGCGCACCTTTGAGCGGGGCGCCACCGGCAAGATGGCCGCCGTGCCGAATCAGGAGCTGGCCGAAGGTCTCGCCAGCCTGAAAAAATCCAGCCCGTCGAGCGATCAGGACCGGGCAGACGCTGCCCGCCGCGCCGCCGAACGCGCGTTCCGCGACGATCCCACTGACGGCCTCACCGCCTCCGAGCGTGAAAAGCGTATCGCCGTTCTGGAGCAGGCCAAGGCCCGCGAAGAAGAGCGCGGTGAACAGGTCGCCGCCGACGCCGCCCGCCGCGAGCAAGAGCGCAAGTCGCGCAACGCGGCCGAGCGCGCCCGTCAGGACGAGCTGCGCCAGCTGGCCGAGGCTGAGGAAGCCCGCCGCCAGGCCGAACGCACCGCGCGGGAAGTAGAAGCTGCACCAGAGGCAGCAGAGCCAACCAGCGACACGCAGTCGAAGGAAGCCCTCGCCGACGCCTCGGTTGAACCCCCTGCCGAAAAGCTTCGGACCAGGAAGGGCGAGACCCCGCCCCGGCCACAGCGTGGCCCGGAAGAGGCACCGGTTTTCGGCCGTGTGAAAAAGGGCAAAAGCTCAGACGATCAGGGCAAGAAAACCACCCTGCGCGCCAAGAACGACGGTGGCCGCCGCCGCAGTTCCCGCCTGTCCGTCGCCGATGCGCTGGAGGGGGATGAGGATCGGATGCGTTCGCTGTCGTCCATCCGCCGTCAGCGCGAGCGCGAGAAGCAGCGCGCCAAGGAAGCGCTGGCGACCCAGCAGAAGATCGTGCGTGAAGTCATCGTGCCGGAAACCATTACTGTCGGCGAGCTTGCCAACCGTATGGCTGAGCGCTCGGGTGACGTCATCCGTGAGCTGATGAAAATGGGCGTGATGGCTACGGTGAACCAGCCGATCGACGCCGACACCGCCGAACTGGTGGTGGCCGAACTGGGCCACACCATCCGCCGGGTTGCTGACTCCGACGTTCTAGAAGGCCTCAACGCGCCGACCGACGACGACGGTGCTGTGGCACCACGCCCGCCGGTTGTGACGGTCATGGGCCACGTCGATCACGGCAAGACCTCGATCCTCGACTTCTACCGCAAGGCCAACGTGGTCTCCGGCGAGGCTGGGGGCATCACCCAGCACATCGGCGCCTATCAGGTGCAGTCCGCGGGCGGCAAGCTGATCACCTTCCTCGACACCCCGGGCCACGCCGCCTTTACCGAGATGCGTGCCCGTGGCGCCAACGTCACCGACATGGTGATTCTGGTGGTCGCTGCCGACGACGGCATCATGCCCCAGACCGAGGAAGCCATCGCCCACGCCAAGGCCGCCAGCGTGCCGCTGATCGTTGCGGTCAACAAGTGTGACCGCCCCGACGCGAACCCGATGCTGGTTGAACAGGCGCTGCTGCAGCACGAAGTGCAGGTTGAATCCATGGGCGGCGAAGTGCAGGTCGCCCACGTCTCCGCACTCACCGGCGACGGCATGAACACCCTGCTCGAAGCCGTCGAGCTGCAGTCTGAAGTCCTCGACCTCAAGGCCAACCCCGACACCCGCGCGTCCGGCGCGGTGGTCGAGGCCAAGATGGAAAAGGGCCGTGGCTCGGTCGCTACTGTGCTGATCCAGCGTGGTACCCTCAACGTCGGCGATGTTTTCGTCGCGGGCACTGAGTGGGGCAAAGTCCGGGCGCTGGTCAATGATCAGGGCCAGCAGGTCAAGCAGGCGACACCAGCCACGCCGATCGAAGTCCTGGGCCTGAATGGCACACCGGTCGCCGGGGACGAGTTCATTGTCGTCGAGTCCGAAGCCCGGGCCCGCGAGGTTGCTGAATTTCGCCAGTCCAAAGCGAAGGAAGCTGCGTCGCTGGCCTCCAAGGGCTCGCTGGAATCCATGTTCTCCGCGCTCAAGGAAGGTTCAGCCGAAGAGCTGCCGATCGTCATCAAGGGTGACGTGCACGGCTCGGTCGAGGCGATCATCGGCACCCTGCAGAAGCTGTCGACCGATGAGGTCAAAGTTAACGTCCTGCACCAGGGCGTCGGCGGTATCACCGAGTCCGACATCACGCTGGCCCGCGCCTCGCAGGCCATGGTGGTCGGCTTCAACGTCCGTGCCAACGCACAGGCGCGCGACGGCGCCAAGCGCGACGGCATCGACATCCGCTACTACTCGATCATCTACGAGCTGGTGGATGACGTGAAAGCGCTGATGAGTGGTCTGCTCAAGCCTGAGGAACGCGAGAGCTACCTCGGTTACGCGAGCGTTCTGGAGACCTTCAACGTCACCAAGGTTGGCCGAGTTGCCGGTTGCCGGATTACCGACGGCGTGGTCAAGCGCGGCGCGAAGGTGCGCCTGCTCCGTGACGACACAGTCATCCACGAAGGCACGCTCAAGACCCTGCGCCGCTTCAAGGATGAAGTGCGGGAGGTCGCTAATGGGCTCGAGTGCGGCATGGCGTTCGAGAACTATCAGGACATTCAGGTCGGCGACCAGATCGAGTGCTTTGAGATCGAAGAAATCGCCCGCGAGCTCTGAGGGCTCATCTGAGACACCGGACGCAGCACACCTGATGGGACAGCGGCGTTCGGGGTTGGCAGTCGGCTTCGCCGTGGTGGTCGCGGCTCTGTGCCTTGGTGTCTTGGCCGGCTTTGCCACCCCCGCCCATTCTCAAACCCAGCCCCAAACTCAGTCGCAAACCCAGGTCGGCGAGACCATCCGCGTCATCGCCACCCCCCTGCCCGCGCCGACGGACCTGCCGCCGGCCTTCAGCTGGGTCGGTGGACTGGCGCTGAGCGCCGAGAACCCACGTTTGGGCGGGGTCAGCGGCCTCGGGGTCGGGCTGGTGCCCTCGGGCGTCGAACGCGGCGTGCGCCTGCTGGCAGTGACCGACAATGGCGACCTTTTAACCGGTGATCTGGTGCTGGATTGGACGGATGAACTCCGCCTCGAAGGCCTCGCCGGCAACAGCCTGCAGCTGTATCCGATCCGCGACCAACAGACCGACCTACCCGCCCGACAGGCCGAGTCCCTGACAGCGTGGCAGGGGCAGCTCGCGCTGGGCTTTGAGCTGCGGCACCGGGTCGGCCTGATGGACGGCGAGGCTCGGGTGATCGACCTGCCCATCCCCATCGCCCTGCGTGATCTGAGACGGAACAACGCCGGCGTCGAAGCGCTGGCAACGCTGCCCGACGGGCGGCTGTTCGCCGTTGCCGAAGGGGTACAGCGCGAAGGCGGTCTGCGCGCCTGGGTCCACGAGGCCGGAGACGAGGACTGGCCGGTTCTGGTCTACAAATGGGATGGCGAGTTCGCCCCGACAGGTGCCGACGTCAGCCCCGACGGCCGCTGGCTGGTGCTGAGCGAGCGCCGCTTCATCTCCATGCGCGAACCGCTGCGCAACCGGCTGGTTAGGGTGCCGGTAAGCGCGGTTGAACCGGGCGCCCGGCTGGACCCCGAAGTCATCCTCGACCTCGACCCCATCCTCGGCGCCATCGCCAACGTGGAATCGGTGTCGCTAATGGCCACCGAAGAGCCGAGTTCGGTGCTGATCTTCCTCACCACCGATAACAATTTCATTGGGCTGCTGCCCACCATGCTCGCCGTCCTGCTCTGGCGCCCAGGCTGATTTTCCCCTAAAACCAAGCCGTTACCCAACCCGGGCCGGAACACCCGTAGGCCTCCTGCCTGCCGGGCCGCGCACCGGGGTGCAACTGGAGAAAAGACAAATGACACAGCAGCAGTCTGGCGCTCTGCCGGCGCTGGTGATTGCCGGCGCGCTCATGGCCTTCGTGGTCTATATTTCCAACGTGCTGGTGGGCATCCGGATCGGATGGCTCAATGAAAACTGGTTCAACTACGGCCAGTTCACCTTCCCCGTTGCCTTCCTGATCACCGACATCATCAACCGCCTGTTCGGCGCACGGCGCGCGCTGTGGGTCATCGCCATCGGTTTTCTCGGTGGTGTCGCCTTCTTCTTGGCCAGCGGCGGCGACGTCGGCGCCGGCTTTGCCGACCCCTGGTCGGTGGGTCGGATCGCGCTCGGCTCGCTGACTGCCTTCGTGGTCGGACAGATGCTCGACATCGGCATTTTCAACAGCCTGCGCCAGCGCGCCTGGTGGTTCGGGCCGCTGGTCAGCTCGCTGGTCGCCAGCCTGATCGACACCGTCATCTTTTACGGCATCGCGGCGGGTGGCTCGGAGAACTGGATGAACTTCGCCAGCGTCGATTTCGGCGTCAAAGCCCTGGTCGCGGTCGTGGCACTGGTGCCGTTCCGGCTGGTGATCGCCGGGATCTTTGCCCGGTCCGGCAGCACGAATGCGGCTTAGCGACTTCGATTTCAACCTGCCCGAGGCGCTGATCGCCCAGCGCCCGGTCTACCCCCGCGCGGCGGCTCGCCTGCTGCAGGTGCGGGGGGACGGCAGCCGGGTGGACCGGACCTTCGCCGACCTTGCCGCGTGCCTTTGCGATGGTGATTTGCTGGTGTTCAACAACAGCCAGGTCTTCGCCAGCCGTCTGATCGGCCAGCGTGAGCGCGACGGGCAGCGGTTCGGCGGCCGCATCGAAGTGACGCTGGTCGCCGAAACCGACGAGCCCGCGCTCTGGGTCTGCTACGCCCGCCCAGGCAAGAAGCTCGAACCCGGCGACGGCCTGTATTTCAGCGACCGGCTCAGCACCGTGGTCGAAGCCAAGGACGGCGCCGACATCAAGCTCCGCTTCGACGCCCAGGGTGCCGATCTGCTGGAAACCATCGACGCGCTCGGGCACATGCCGCTGCCGCCCTACATCCGCCGCGCCAAGGGCGGGGAGAACAGCGACCGCGAGGACTATCGCACCTTCTGCGGGCGCAAGAAGGGGTCGCTGGCGGCCCCGACCGCGAGCCTGCACTTCGATGAGGAAACACTCGAAAGCCTGCGCGCCGCCCGCGCGCTCGAGGTCGCGGAGGTCCGGCTCGACGTCGGTCTGGGCACCTTTGCCCCGATCCGCAGCGACGACATCAGCGACCACCAGATGCACCACGAGTCCTGCGCGCTGGACGCGGACAACGCCGCCCTGATCGCCAGCGCGCGGGCAGAGGGTCGCCGCGTGGTCGCGGTCGGCACCACCGTGCTGCGCGCGCTGGAAAGCCTGCGCGGGCAGGCCGGCGCGATGAGCACGGATATCTTCCTCAAGCCCGGCGATGATTTCCACGTCGTCGACGCGCTGATCACGAACTTTCACCTGCCGCAGTCGACGCTGTTCATGCTCGTCTGCGCCTTCAGCGGCACCGAGGCCATGAAGGCCGCCTACGACCACGCCATCGCGGCAGAATATCGGTTTTTCAGCTACGGTGACGGCTGTTTACTGGAGCGGCCCACGGGATGAGCGACTTTTCCTTCGAGATTCTGGCCAGCGATGGCGCGGCCCGGCGCGGACGCCTGCACACAGCACACGGCACGGTCGAGACCCCGGCCTTCATGCCCGTGGGCACCGCTGCGACGGTGAAGGCGATGATGCCGGAGAGTGTCCGGGCAACGGGCGCTGAGATCATCCTCGGCAACACCTATCACCTGATGATACGGCCGACGGCGGAGCGCATTCACCACCTCGGCGGCCTGCACAAATTCATGCACTGGGACGGGCCGATCCTGACCGACTCAGGCGGCTATCAGGTCATGTCGCTGGCCGGCCTGCGCAAGATGACCGAGGAGGGGGTGACCTTTCGCTCGCACATCGACGGCAGCAAGCACCGGCTGACCCCGGAAGACTCCATGCACATCCAGCACCTGCTGGGCTCGACCATCACCATGGCGCTGGACGAGTGCACGCCCTACCCGATCGACAAGCTCGGCGCGGATACCTCCATGCAGCTGTCGATGCGCTGGGCCAAGCGGTCGCGAGACGCCTGGGTCGGCCGTCTGGGCTATGGCGTCTACGGCATTGCACAGGGCTCGACCTTCGCTGACCTGCGCGAGGAATCGATTCGCGCGCTGGAGCCGATGGACTTCCACGGCATCGCGGTCGGCGGTCTGGCCGTGGGCGAAGGCCAGGAGATGATGTTCAAGACGCTGGATGACTGTGAACCGCACCTGCCGCAGCACAAGCCGCGCTACCTCATGGGGGTGGGCAAGCCGCTGGATCTGGTCGGCGCCGTGCGCCGTGGGATCGACCAGTTCGACTGCGTGCTGCCGACGCGGTCGGGGCGCACCGGGCAGGCCTTTACCTGGCGCGGTCCGATCAACATGCGCAACGCCCGGCACCAGGACGATCCCCGGCCCATCGACGAGGACTGCAGCTGCCCGGCCTGCCACAACTATTCGCGCGCCTACATCCGCCACCTGCACCGCGCCGATGAAATGCTCGGCGCCATGCTGTTGTCGTGGCACAATATCCAGCACTATCAGGACCTGATGGCGCGGATGCGCTCGGCGATCGAGGCCGGCGCCTTCGCTGACTTTGAAGCCGGAGTGGTGGCGGGTTATGCCCAAGGCGACATCGACCCCCTTTGACCCCGCTGCGCTGAAGCAGCGGATCGACGCTGAAGCCCGGGCGCTGGGCTTCGACGCTGTTGGCTTCGGCCCGGCGCAGATCCCGGCGCGCAACCGGGCGCGCTATCAGGACTTCGTCGCCAGCGGCCAGCACGGCACCATGGACTGGATGGAACGGCGGCTGGACGAGCGTGCAGACCCGCAAACCCTGTGGGAGGGGACTAAGTCGGTCATCGCCGTCGGCCTCAACTATGGCCCGGACAGCGACCCGCTGGACCGGCTGCGCGACCCCGACCGCGCCAACTTCTCGGTCTACGCCGAGAACCGCGACTACCACGATATCCTGAAGAAAAAGCTCAAGCGGCTCGGCCGCTGGATCGGCGAAGAAACCGGGCAGGCGCTCAAGGTCTTCGTCGATACCGCCCCCGTCCCGGAAAAGGCGCTGGCCGCACAGACCGCCGTGGGCTGGCAGGGCAAGCACAGCAATTTAGTGTCGCAGGATTTCGGCTCGTGGCTGTTTCTCGGGCTGATCTACCTCGGCTTTGAGCTGCCCACCGACAGCCCCAGCGACGATCACTGCGGCAGTTGCAGCCGCTGCATCGACGTCTGCCCGACGGCCGCGATTCCCGCGCCCTACCAGCTCGACGCCACCCGCTGTCTCGCCTACCTGAGCATCGAGCACGACGGCCCGATCCCGGTCGAGTTCCGCGCCGCCATGGGCAACCGCATCTATGGCTGCGACGACTGCCTCGCGGTCTGCCCGTGGAATAAGTTTGCGCAGGCCACGGCGGAAGCCGGGTTCCAGCCGCGGGCGTTGCTCGCCGATCCCCGGCTGCTGGATTTTATCGGCTATGAAGACGCGCAGTTCCGGGCAGCCTTCGCCGGGTCGCCAGTCAAGCGGATCGGCATTGTCCGCTTTCTGCGGAATCTGGCGATCTGTCTGGGGAACTCCGGCCACGAAAAGGCGCGCCGGCCGTTGGAGCAGCTCGCGCGCCATGAAAACGCTGTGGTGGCTGAAAGCGCCGTCTGGGCGCTGGATCAGCTCAGGTCAGAGACACCGGCAGCTTAGGCCGCGGCAGCCTGCGCCTTTTCCAGCCGCTTTTTGATGGCCAGGGCATCCGGGCCAAGCTTGCGGTTCGGGGTCCCCATCAGGAACGAATCCAGACCGCCGTTCTTTTCGATGGTGCGGATCGCACGGGTCGACAGGCGGACGCGGACGCCTTCCTGCAGGATGTCGGAATGCAGGGTCGCGTTCTGCAGGTTTGGCAGCCAGCGACGACGCGTCTTGTTCATCGCGTGGGAAACGTTGTTACCAGACTGCGGCTTGCGGCCAACGAAATCACAACGGCGGGACATAAGCCTCGCTCCTAATCTTCAATCGTGTTTGCACGGATGCAGCTTTCTACGCAAAGACGTCCGGAAAAGCCAGACCTAAGCTCTGCGAGCCTTACTCATCTGCTTCCTGCTGGGAATGCCACACTTGCGCATAAACCCCGGCGCGCTCCAGCAAGACCTGATGTGACCCGCGTTCGGCGATGCGGCCCTTGTCAAGAACGATGATTTCATCGGCGTCGACCACGGTCGACAGGCGGTGCGCGATCACCAGCGTGGTGCGGTCGCGCGACACCGCGGCAAGCGAGGCCTGAATCGCCGACTCGGTATCGGTATCGAGGGCAGACGTTGCCTCGTCGAACAGCAGGATCGAGGGGTCTTTGAGGATGGTCCGGGCGATGGAAACCCGCTGGCGTTCGCCACCGGAGAGCTTCAGCCCGCGCTCGCCCACCCGGGTATCATAGCCCTCGGGCAGGTCGAGAATGAAGTCGTGGATCTGGGCCAGTTTGGCGGCTTCGATCACATCCTCCAGCGAGGCCTCGGGCCGACCGTAGGCAATGTTGTAGGCGATGGTATCGTTAAACAGCACCGTATCCTGCGGGACGATCCCGATGGCTTCGCGCAGCGAGGCCTGCTGCACCCGGCGGATGTCCTGCCCGTCGATGCGGATGACACCGTCCCAGACATCGTAGAAGCGGAACAGCATCCGGCCGATGGTGGACTTGCCCGACCCCGACGGACCGACAATGGCGAGGGTCTTGCCCGCTTCGACGCTGAAATCGAGGTCGTGGAGGATCTGACGGTCGTCGTTGTAGCCGAAATTGACCATCTGGAAGTCGAGCTGGCCGCCGTCGATCTTGAGCGCGGGCGCCCCGGGGCTGTCCGGGATCTCGCGGTCGACGTCGAGCAGGTTGAACATGTACTCCATATCCACCAGCCCCTGCCGGGTCTCACGGTAGGCAAAGCCGAGGAAGTTGAGCGGCAGATACAGCTGGATCAGATAGGCCTGAATGGCGACGAAATCGCCGACCGTGATCTCCCCGGCCAGCACCTGCGGCACCGACAGCGACAGCAGCAGCACCAACCCGGCGGCGATGATGACCCCCTGCCCGATGTTGAGCAGCGACAGCGACAGCTGGTTGTTCACCGCTGCGCGCTCATAGCCGCGCAGCGCACCGTTGAAGCGCGTGGCTTCGTGCACTTCGTTGGAGAAATACTTGACCGTCTCGTAGTTGAGCAAGGAGTCGACGGCCTTGGTCGTCGCCTCGGAATCGGTCTCGTTCATCATCCGGCGGTACTTGATGCGCCAATCAGTGACCATGACCGTGTAGATGATGTAACCGACCACGGTGACGAAGGTGATCGCGGCGTAGAGCGGCCCGAAGTTGAACAGCAGGATCAGGCTGACAATCACAATCGCGAAGGTGGTGGGGACGAGGTTGAAAGTTGTCATCCGCAGCACGAATTCGATGCCCTTGGTGCCGCGTTCAATCGCCCGCGACAGGCCACCGGTCTGGCGCCCGAGGTGGAAGCGCAAGCTGAGTTCGTGCAGGTGGCGGAAGGTCTCCAGCGCCACCGAGCGGATGCCGTTCTGGCCGACGAAAACAAACAGCGCGGAGCTGATTTCCTGACTGCCCTGTGCCAGCAGTCGCGCCAGACCGAAGGCCGTGACCAGCCCGATCAGCAGCGTCAGCGAGGCATTCGGGAAGCGGCCCTCACCACCGACGGCGTCGACCGCCGTGGCAAATACCATCGGGGTGATCGCCAGAAACGCCTGCCCCATCAGGATCGCCAACCCGGTCAGCACGAACAGCAGGCGTAGGCGCGACCGGTCCGCCGGCCACAGGTACCGCAGCAGCGTGAAAGCGGTCAGCCATGGCTTGCCGTCGTGCTCGTAGGATGCGCGCGGCGCCGACGACGCGCCGTCCGAGGCGGCGGGGCGGCTGTCCTTAGCCGCGCTGCCGTCTGCAGCAGCCGTGGCGTCCTTAGCGTCCTGTGCCGGAGTATTGGCAGTGGGTTCAGTAGGTTTGGCGGTCATGCCGGTACTTTCGGAAAAAGCGGTTTAGACATCCATGTGCGGACTTTGGGTGCTAAGAACAAGGGACGGTCGGCTATGCCGAAAAACGACTTGGAGCCCTGATTCTGGACAACAGCACCATTCACGTGATCGGCGCGGGCGAATTCGGCTCGTCACTGGCCTACGCCTGGCGGCAGGCCGGACGGTCCGTGGCGCTCTGGTGTCGTGACCCGGCACAGGCGGCCAGCCTGCGCGAGACCGGTATCAATCCCAAGGTGCCAGAGTGCCCCACCATGCCGGGTATCAGGGCCGGGGTTCTCGCCGACTTTGCCCTGTTGTCGGCCAAGGACGTGGTGGTTCTGGCGGTGAAGGCGCAGGCGCAGACCGGCGTGTTCGAACCCTTGCGCGACCGCATCCGGGCGGGCAATGCCGTCGTTACCGTGTCCAAGGGCTTTGCCGATGGCACGGGCACCCTGCTCAGTTCGGCGCTGGCGCTCCCGCAGGGATTGGGCGTGCTCAGCGGGCCGTCTTTCTCGCTCGATCTGTTCGAAGACCGGCCCACGGCAGTAACGCTGGCCATCGAGAGCCCCGATGCAGGCCTGCTGGCGGCGCTCAGCACGCCGCGCCTGCGGCTCTACGCCAGCACGGACACGGTCGGCGTGCAGATTTGCGGCGCGATGAAGAACGTCATCGCCATCGCCTGTGGCTGTTCAGACGGCATGGGCTTCGGGGCCAGCGCCCGCTCGGCGATCATGGCGCGGGGCCTGCGTGAGCTGGAACGGGTAACGGAGGTCTACGGCGGTGATCCGCGCACGGCGGTCGGGCTGGCGGGGGTCGGCGATCTGGCCCTGACCTGTCAGGACCAGCAATCCCGCAACTACAGCTTCGGCCACGATCTGGGGCGGGGTCAGTCTGCGCTCGAACTGCTGAGCCGCGGCACGACCGTCGAGGGCGCCGCCACGGCCCTAAGCCTCATCGCCTCAGGTCACACCGAAGGGGTATCGCTGCCCATTACCGAAGCCGTGGCCCGGCTGTCGCGGGGCGAGGGCTCTCCGGCAGAAGAGGTGACAACCTTGCTCAGCCGCAGTCTCGCGGCGGATGTCTGAAACCGGCGGCGCACGAGGCGACGAATACGACGACGAAGACGAATGGCCATTGTGTTACTCCGCTGCCTGCATCACGCCGATCGATCGGGCGAGGAAGACGTAAAGCTTGCCAATATCGGCGGTGAGGAAAGTGGTGTGCAGCAGTTTGGAGCGATCGACCTGGTTGGCCTGCGCGAGCAGGCTGTCGAAGGTCTCCAGATAACGGTCGACCTGCTCGGTGAAGGCGCGGTCGCGGGCGTACAGGTCCGCCATGGCGCTCCCCCCGGCCCCGGCCGGCGTGTAGCGCTTGAGCAGACGCCGGACAGAAACGCCCCGGTCACCGGCTTCAATCGCCTGCACCACATCTGAAGGCAGGTCGCCGTCCAGAATGGTATCGACGTCGATCGCGACCTGATGCAGGGCTTCGACCATGGATGCAGCCTGATTGAGAAAGGCGTCGCGCTCGCTCTGTTTGACGGTCTGGAGCAGCCGCTCGGACTGGGTCTTGGCCTCTTCGGACACCCGCACCAGCGTCAGTTGATGATTTTCAGCCGCGATCCCGACCTGTTCGAGGATCTGGCGAAGCTCGTCCGCCTGATCAGCGACGCGGCGCAGGGTGGTGTCGCCCTCCGGATTGGCGGTGAAATCGCGCAGGGTCTGGACCTGATCAGCGACCAGAGAGGTGGAATTGGTCAGCCGTTCGGCGGCTTGATTGGCCGCGCTGCTGGCGTCCTGTGTGGTGGCGTCGAAGGCTGCAGCGGCCTCGACAAGCGCCATCTGCGCGCCGCTGATCGCTTCGGCAAGCTGCTGCAGGCGGGCGTCGATCTGACCCTGGTCGAGGCCTCTGTTGAAGCCGTCAGTCAGGCTGGCGAGCTGGTTGCGGCAGTCCAGCAGCTGTACGTTCAGCGCTTCAGTCTGCTCACGCAGATCCTCGACCGCGGCGGTGCTCGCCTGCCCCAGTGAGGCAACGGTGGCGGTAAGGCGCTCGGGTGCTTCGGCGATGCCCTTGAACAGGGCCTGCGCACTGACCAGAGCGTCGGTGGTGGCGTGACGCACTTCGTTGGTGCGGGCCAGCAGGCTCTTTGTCTGCTCGTCCATTTGGTGGGTGATCTCGGCAGCGGTTTCCCGCAGGTGCTCGGCAGCGCGCGGGATCTCCCGCCCCCAGACCACCAGCCGTTCCATCTCGGCCCCGGCGGTGTCGGTCAGGTCGTGGACGAAGCTGCCCACCAGACGCTGATAGTTCTCGACCGTCCGCTGGCCGGCGGCATCGATCTGCCGCTGGGCAGTATTGAAGGCGCCATCCTCGTCTTCGAAGCGGTCCTGCAAGGCCCTGTCCAGCCGCCGCGCGAGGTGAACCACCGATTCTTCGGCGTGGGCGAAGGCGTTGTCTTCGGCGGCGGTCGCCATTTCCTGCAGCGCCTCGACGCGTTCGGCCTGATCCTCCAGCGTCTCTGCCCAGGCATCGCCGAGCTCGACGTAGCGTTTCTCGGCCGCCTTGGTGGCCTCGATCAGGGTCGCGGCCACGTCCTGCGCGCTGACCCTGAGCGTGGCCTGAACCGACAGCGTGGTGTCCTGCAACCGGCGCGCGCCGCCGTTGAGGGATTCGGTCAGTTGTTCGACGCGGTCAGAGACGACGCCGATGTTGCCGGTGAGGCGGTCGCCGTTCTCGGAAAGCTCTTCGATGGCCTGCCGCGTCGCGCGGGCGGTGTGCTCGCCAACGATGTCGGCGGCTTCGCGCGCGGCGTTCATCAGCGTCTCGACCTTCTGCTCGAATTCGCGCGAAATCACGTCGCCGTAGCCTTCGACAGAGGATTGCAGGTGGCCGAGGTGGCTCACCTGCGCCTCGATCGCCCGGTGCAGGTCTTCGGCGTGGGCAGCGAGGTCGTCCCCGGCCTTGGCCAGCGCAGAAGACTGCTCCTCCAGACGGTTCTGCATCTGGTCAGCAACGCCATTGGCGTCCTCAGAGACCGATTTGAGCAGGCCGATCTGGGATTCCAGCTTGCCCGACATGGTTTCGACGTTGCCGAGGGCTTCCTTGGCAGCCTCGCGCAGGTTGCGGGATTCGCCCTCGAGCACCTCGCGGGTGCGGATGGAGGCTTCTTCGGTCTCGGACTGGGCCGCGTCGAGCAGTTCCAGCCGGGACCAGATGGCGTCGATCTGGTCATTGATGCGTGAGTTGGCTTTGCCCAGCGTCTCCTGCACTTCCTCGATCGGGGCGACGAGGTTGGCGCGGAAGCCTTCCCCGGCTTCGCGCACGTCATCCATGGCGTGCTTCATCCGGTTGACCATGCGGTCGATCCGGGCTTCGGCGGCGGTGACCTGCTCGGTCTGATCCTGCAGGGTGGTCGACAGCTCGGTGGTCTGTTCGTGCACCCGGCCGGAGAGGGCTTCCAGCACTTCGGACTGATACTCATAGTGACCCGTGGCCCGGTCCAGCGATGCGAGGATGCCGCTGGTCACCCCTTGCAGGTGCTCGACCCGGTCTTCGAAGGCGCGGGTGATCGAGCGGATGTGGCTCTGGGTTTCCTCAGGCATGATTTTGACCGTGCGTAGGGCGCTGAGCTCGGTCATCATGGCGTTGCGCATGCGGGTGCCGACGATCATCATTCCGCACAGCAGCCAGATCACCATGAGCGGCAGCAGGCCGCCGCAGACGACCAGACCGACTTCGGCGGGGCTGAGCGCGGCAAAGCCCGACGGCCCGCCATAGTAGCCGAACACCGACCAGCCAGCGACGAACCAGGCACCGGTCATGATGCAGGCGATTACCAGCGCAGGCGTGATCGATTCAAACCGGGATGCGGGTTGGATTACGGGCTTCTTCTGCGCCGCCATGGGCACTGCTCCTGATCAACATGCGGGCCCGAAACGGGCTGAAAATCACCGGCCGCCCTGAAAAATCTTGGACGTGCCGCATAATAAATCAAAAAATAGAACAGTTTTACAAAGGCTTCAACGGATTTTTTCACATAATACTAATAGATTCGGAGTTCAGAAACGGAGCCGATGATCGACGAAACTCGGCCAGAGTCCCTTTTCCCGGGACAGCCGTTCCACCCCGGCCTGCAAATCGGCGCCGAGATCGGCCTGATGGATGCCCGTGTTGACCAGCAGCACGTCGATCCCTGCCGCCCGGGCACCTGCAACATCGGTGGTGAAACTGTCACCAACGGCCAGCACCTGCTGGCGCTGCAGGCCCATGGCTGCGCGCGCGACCCGATAAACATCGGCGAAGGGCTTGCCGTGCCACTGCACCGCCCCGCCCTCGGCTTCGTACCACTCGGCCAACGACCCGGCGCAGAGCTCTTTCGCCGTGCCGCGCATGACCACCCGGTCGGGGTTGGCGCAGACCATGGGCAGGCAGGCGTCGAGCGCCTGCTGTAGCAGCGGGGTCCACTCGGCAAGGTCGGTGCTGGCCTCCGGACCGGTGTTCAGGATCCAGTCTGCCCGGCCCTCCGGGCCGTCGATGGCGTCCTGAAAACGGAAATCGAGACCGTCGCGCATGTTGGCGTCCATGGCCCCGGCGCCAAGGTGGAAGCAGACCGGGCCGAGGTCGCGGTAGAAGGGCAGGCTGCGCGCCTTCAGCCCCTGCCAGCTTTCCTCACCGCTGGAGACAATGCCGTCGTAGGCCTCGCGCGGCATGCCCAGCCGATCGAGCAGGGTTCCGACCGATGCCGCACGACGCGGGGCGTTGGACAGGAACTGCACCTTTACCCCCCACGCCCGGGCCTGCATCAGCGCGTCGAGCGCCTCGGGGAACAGCGCCTCGCCGTTGTGCATGACCCCCCAGAGATCGACGATCAGGCCGCGATAGTCGTGCTGGTCGAGCAGGTCGCCGAGGCCGGTGGTCAGCCGCGCGCGCTTCGGCACCGCCGACAGTGCTTGGGCCAGCGGCCGGACCAGCCCCGGGCCGCCGTAGATCAGGCCGGTGTAAAGCTGCACCAGATCCGCGCCGTGGCGGCGCTTTTCTTCGGCCTGGGCCGGGGAGCCGACCCCGCCGGTGCCGAAGACCACGAGCCGATCGTCAGCCTGCTCCCGAATGTTGGCGAGCACGCGGTTGGCCTGGTCGAACAGCGGTTGGCCGGAAAGGCCGCCGCTCTCCGCCTGCGCCGCACCCTTCAGACCGGCGGGGCGCTGGATGGTCGTATTGGTGGCGATCAGGCCGTCGATCCCGCGCTCAATGGACAGGTTGACCATGGCCGCGACGTCTTCGTCAGCGAGGTCGGGGGCTATTTTGAGCAGGATCGGGGTCGCTGGGCCCTGTGCCCGGGCGTCGAGGGCGAGATCGAGGATCCGCGCCAGCGCGTCGATCGTCTGGTGGTCGCGCAGGCCCGGCGTGTTGGGGCTGGAAACGTTGATCACCAGATAGTCAGCGAGGTCGGCAAACCGGCTGACGCCGAGGGCGAAGTCCCGGGGCACGTTTTCCGAGGTCTTGTTGACGCCGAGGTTGACCCCGAGCAGCGCCGGGCGCTGCTCCGGCCTGAGCCTGTCGAGGTTGCGCCGGACCCTATCGTGACCGCCGGAATTGAAGCCATAGCGATTGACCACGGCAGCGTCGGCTGGCAGGCGGAACACCCGGGGGTGCGGGTTGCCGGGCTGGGGCAGCGGGGTCACGGAGCCGACTTCGACAGCGGCGAAGCCGAGGGCGGCCAACGCGGGGACAGCCTCTGCATCTTTGTCAAAACCCGCCGCCAGCCCGAGACGGTTGGGCAGGGTTTTGCCGAACAGGCGGATGGCGGCTTGAGAGCCTGAATCCGGGGACGACGCCGTTTGCGTTGCCAGATCAGAGGGCGCTTGGGTGGTGCGCGGGCGCAGCCCCAGCCGCAGACCGGCGATGGTCAGGCGGTGCGCCGTTTCCGGGTCAAAGACCCGCAGCAGACGGGGGGTGAGCGACCACAGCGACACCGGTCAGTCCAGCCGTTCGGGGAACATATGCACCCCATCGGGACCGAGTGGCAGGGGCGCGGTCCACAGCGCCTCGGCCGGGTCGAGCGCCCGGTAAAGGTGCGGAAAGTCGATACCGTCGCAGGAGGTTTCCCACTTCAGCGCAGGACCGAGGGCTTCAGCATCGCAGCAGACCAGCAGCAGGTCGGCCTGCCCGGCGCGGTGCTTGGCGGCCGACCCGGCGATCAGGGCGCCGGCGGAAAAGTGGATGAAACCATCGCGCAGGTCGTCGGCTGAACCGGCGTAGCTGCCATCGCCGTCTAGGGCTGCGGCCCAGTCGGCTTCGTGGGCCATGTGATAGATCAGGGTGCTCATGTGGCCGTCGGGGCGGCAAGCTCGCCCCGGATGCCCCGCTGCAGCAGAGCGCGGGTCTCAGCGACGCCATAGAGCGCGATGAAGGAGCCGAAGCGCGGGCCCTGATCCTGACCCAGCAGGACCTGATAGAGCGCCTGGAACCACTCGCGCAGGTTCTCGTAGCCTGCGGCCTTGCCCACGGTGAACACAACGGTTTGCAGATCTTCGGCCGGGGTGTTCTGGCCTTCGAAGGCCGCGAGCGCGGTGTCCAGCTCGGTGAAGGCGGCGGCCTCGGCCTTCGTCGGGGCGCGGTAAGATTTCGTCGGCACCACCCGATCGCGGTAGTAGGAAACCGCGTGGTCGACCAGCTTGGCAAGGAAGGGTGTGCTCTCTGGGCCAGCCGACGGCCGGTAGCGCTGGATAAAGGCCCAGAGCACCCCGGAGTCGTCGGCGTTCACCACCGAGGCGAGGTTGAGCAGCATGCCGAAGGAAACACCGTCTTCGGCAGCGGGGACGCGGTCCTGCCCGTGGATGTGCCAGGTGGGGTTTTCCAGCTGCTTCTCGCCGGCCTCGCCCGGAAACTTTTCGAGGAAGGTCACGTAGTCGTCGACGGCCTTGGGGATGACGTCGAAGTGCAGCTTTTTGGCTGCACGCGGGCGCTGGAACATGTAGAGCGACAGGGACTCGGCAGGGCCATATTCGAGCCACTCTTCGATAGAAAGCCCGTTGCCCTTGGATTTGGAAATCTTTTGGCCTTGCTCGTCGAGGAACAATTCGTAGGAAAAGCCCTCCGGCGCCGGGCCGCCCAGCGCGCTGGTGATGCGTGCGGCGATCTTGGCGCTGTCGATCAGGTCCTTGCCGTACATCTCGTAATCGACCTGCAGCGCGTACCAGCGCAGAGCCCAGTCGGGCTTCCACTGCACCTTGCACGAACCGCCGGTCACCGACTGGGTGATTTCATCGCCGGTTTCGGGCTCACGGTAGGTGATGGTACCGGCGCCAGCATCAACGCTGAGCATGGGCACCTGCAGCACCTTGCCGCTGACCGGCGAGATCGGCAGGAAAGGCGAATAGGTTGCCTTGCGCTCGTCGCCGAGGGTGGGAAGCATAATGCCCATGACCTTCTCATAGGTCTCGGCCATGCGAACCAGCGCTTCGTCGAACTCGCCGGACTGGTAGGTTTCGGTCGAGGACTTGAACTCATAGTCGAAGCCGAAGCTGTCGAGGAAGCGCTGCAGGCGGCGGTTGTTCTGGGCAGCGAACGACGCCTCCTCGCCGAAGGGGTCCGGTACTTGGGTCAGCGGCTTGTCGAGTGACTGGGCCAGCAGCTCCTGATTGGGGACGTTGGTGGGCACCTTGCGCAGCCCGTCCATATCGTCGGAGAAGGCGACGAGCTTGGTCGGAATATCGGGGCACAGAGCCTCGAAGGCACGCTTGACCATGGTGGTACGCGCGACCTCACCGAAGGTACCCAGATGGGGCAGGCCGGAGGGGCCGTAGCCGGTTTCAAACAGGACGTAGCCCTTGGACGGCGCCTTGCCGCCCAGACGTTTCTTAAGCTTCTTCGCTTCTTCAAAGGGCCAGGCACGGGTGGCGTCGGCGAGCTGGGAGAGCGCTGTCATTTGTCTGGGTTTCCTGCGTCTTTGGACTTGGGCAGGAGTTTAGGCCGTTTGGCGCGCGGACAAAATTCCACAAACCTGCATGGCGGCCCAAACACGGAAAGAAGGTTGCGCCGACCCTGTCTCGACCGCTTCGCGGTTTTCGCCAAGGCGGCGCGCAACCTCATTACAGTTGCGCTCAAAACGCCTTCGGCTGTGAGCGCGTTGGAGTTCCTAAATGCAGCGACAATCAAAGTGCAGCGCGGCCTTTCCATTTAATTGCGCGAGGGAGATTTGTAAGCCGCGAAGCGGCGCCTAATCTAGCACGCAACCTCTCTGAAGTTATGCTCAAAATAGCATCGGGTCTGAGCGAAATAGCGCATCCATTACCAACAAATTTTCACAAACCATCTCAGGCATCGAAACTACCGCTGTCCAAGCTTTGGCGAAGCGCATAAAACTCTCGCCATGCTTGACCTGTTCGACCGCTCCGAAGGCCTGTCCGTCGACACAGCGCCCGCCCTGATCTGGCACGAGGGCGGTCTGTGGTGGTGTGCACCCAGCCAGAGCGCACGGCAGCTCAGCCCCCAGGCCCTCAGCCAGGCCCTGACCAAAGACGCCCCGCTGGTCTGCCATATGCCGGCGCTGGCCCGTCGCGGCGGGCTGCAGCGGTTCCGCGCGCTCGACGTGCTCGAGCTCTTCGCTTTCGTCCGCCCTGCAAGAACCGTCACCCCGACCCCGCGCTCCCTCACGGCCGCCCTCGATATCGAGGCCCTGCCAGAGGGCGCTTCGCCCGAGGAGCAGGCCGGCAACCTGCGTGCACTCGCCCGCGCGCTGTTGGCCGAAGCAACCGGGCTGGGCGCCGCCGACCGCGTGCTACTCTCCGGCATCTGGATCACTGCACGAGCGCACTGGCCCTGGGCGCAACCACTGGTGCGGGGCCTCGCCGCTGCTGCCGGCGACGCCACCCTCGACCCCGGCGCAGACCAATCCCGCGCCCTGCGCGTCTGGGAGCGGATGGACACCTGGGAAGACGAGGCCGCCCTCGGTCGCCCCGGCAGCGACCGGGTCACCGAAGCCGAAGCCCGCACCCAGCTCTCCAAGCTGCTCAGTCTCGGTCGTGGCGATGTCGAGGAACGCCCTTCGCAGTCCGACTTTGCCTCGGCCGTGAGCCAGGCCTTCCACCCCCGCGAGGAGCGCGAGTCCCCCCACGTGGTACTCGCCGAAGCCGGCACGGGGGTAGGCAAGACTCTCGGCTACCTCGCCCCGGCCACAGTATGGGCGGGCAAGAACAAGGGCTCGGTCTGGGTCTCGACCTACACCCGCGCCCTGCAACGGCAGATCGACCAGGAGACCGACCGCCTGTTCGCGGACGGCGGCGCCAAGAACCGCAGCGTGGTGGTCCGCAAGGGCCGGGAGAACTACCTCTGCCTGCTCAATCTGCAGGAAACCGGGCAGGCAGGCGGCCTCTCCGACCGCGACCGCATCGGCCTGGTCATCACCGCGCGCTGGGCGGAGCGCAGCCGCAACGGCGACATGGTCGGCGGCGACTTTCCGGCGTGGCTGATCGACCTGTTCGGCGGCAAGGTCACCACCGACCTCACCGACCAGCGCGGCGAGTGCCTCTATTCCGGCTGCCCGCACTACGGCAAGTGCGGCATCGAAAAGAACATCCGGAACGCCCGCAACGCGCGCCTGGTAATCGCCAACCACGCGCTCGTGCTCAACCAGGCCGGACAGGGACCGGAAAGCGACCTTTCCGAGCACGTGGTCTTCGATGAGGGCCACCACCTGTTCGACGCCTCGGATTCCTTCTTCAGCGCCGGTCTCTCGGGCATGGAAACCGCCGAACTGCGGCGCTGGCTGCTGGGACCAGAGAGCGACCGGCGCGGCCGGGGTCGGGGCCTGCGCGTGCGCATGGAGGAAGTCGTGACCCTCGACCCGCGCCTGCCGGACCTGCTCAAGCACGTCGAGCAGGAGGCCTACGCCCTGCCCGGCCCGGGCTGGTACCAGCGGCTGCGCGACGGCACCCCCGACGGGGCGGGCGAGTACTTCCTCAGCTTTGTGGGGGAACAGGTCTACGCGCGGGCCGACAAGCCCGGCGACCCCTTCTCGATCGAGTGTACCCCGCGTCCACCGGTGACGGGCCTGCTCGCCGCCGCCCGCGAATTCGGCGAAGCACTGGGCGGCCTGCTCAAACCGGTGCAGGACCTGCGCGCCTGCCTGATCGACGTGCTCGAACAGCCAACCGAGCAGGCGGCAGAGCAGTCAGATGAGTCCCCCGATAGCCAAACGGCTGACGGCGCCGGTAACGGGGCCAGCAGCACCCCAAGCAGCAGCAGCGAGACCGGCGACGACCGCCCCGTGCAATGGAAGTCGCAGGCCGACGCCCGGCGCCGTGCCGAAGCCATGGTGCGCTCGCTGGAACGCCGCGCCATCGACCCGCTCACCGCCTGGTCCGCCATGCTGCGTGACCTCGAAACCGACCCGCCGCCCGACTTCGTCGACTGGTTCTCGGTCGAGCGCGTCGACGGCCGCGACCGGGACCTCGGCTACTACCGCCACTTCATCGACCCGATGAAACCGTTCTCACAGCTGATGGCGCAGCAGGTACAGGGCTTCATCGTCACCTCAGCAACCCTGACAGACTCGGTCGCCGACGCCGAAGACGCCTGGGGCGTCGCCGAAGAACGCACCGGCGCGCGCCACCTGCGCAACGGCGCCTTTCGCGCCCGGGTGGCCAGCCCCTACGACTACGCCAACCAAGCTGAAGTGCTGATGGTCGGTGACGTGCCCAAGAACCAGCCCGGGGCGCTGGCCGCCGCCTTTGAGAGCCTGTTCAAAGCCTCAGGCGGGGGCGGGATCGGGCTGTTCACCGCGATCCACCGCCTGCGTGGGGTCTACGACCGCATCCGCACGCCACTGGAGGAGAGCGGCCTACCGCTATTCGCCCAGCACGTCGACGCCATGGACACTGGCACACTGGTCGACATCTTCCGGGACGAGACCAACGCCTGCCTGCTCGGCACCGATGCCGTCCGCGACGGGGTCGACGTTCCAGGCGACAGCCTGCGCCTGCTCGCCTTCGAACGCGTGCCCTGGCCCCGGCCCGATATCCTGCACCGGGCACGGCGCGATGCCTTTGGCGGCCGCGCGCTGGACGACATGCTCGCCCGGGCCAAGCTGCGGCAGGCCTTTGGTCGCCTGATCCGACGGCAGACCGACCGCGGCGTGTTCGTGCTGCTCGACCCGATGATGCCCTCGCGGCTGGAAAGCGCCTTCCCCAGCGGGGTGCCCATTCACCGGCTGGGGCTGGACGAGGCCTGCGAGCGCATCCGGGCGTTCCTGCCCGAAAGTCAGCCACGCTGATCCCTTGCCGGCCCAGACCGATACACCTATCGATTAGAGAAAATTTTATGGTTTCTGAGGCAGGCGTGATCTTGCCTCGGACCCCGCTGACAAAAGATGCGATCCCATGGCCGCCCACCACGACGACCTCATCGCCATCATGGTGCTGATCTCCGCCGCCGATAACAACATGACCGACAAGGAGCTGAAGAAGATGGGCGACGTTGTCGGCAACTGGCCGGTGTTCGAGAATTTCGCCGTCGCCGACCTGCCCGCCACCGCCACCCGGATCAGCGATACACTGGGGCAGGAAGACGGTCTGGAGCCCTGTTCGACGAGATGTAGGACGCGCTCAGCCCGCAGCTGCGCGAAACCGCCTACGCGCTGGCCTGCGAGATGGCCGCGACCGACGGGGTGCTGACCGACGAAGAGATGCAGATCCTTGAACTCGTGCGCCACTGGCTGGGCATCGACCGGCTGATCGCGGCCGGGATCGAACGCGGCATCCGCGCCCGGTTCGCGACGGCCTGATACCGCCTCAGCACCCCTTTTAAACGTCCCCTCAACATCCATTGCGTACACCCAAACGGATGATCGACTGGCTCGCCCCCCTGACCGAAGCAGGCTGGCTCATCACCCTGCACGCCAGCACGGCGATGCTGTCGCTGCTGCTGGGTATCCTCATTCTGGCGCGACCCAAGGGCAGCCTTGTGCATTGCGCTCTGGGCTATGCCTGGTTGGCGGGGATGACGCTGGCCGCACTATCGTCACTGTTCATCAGCCAGATCCCGCTTTGGGGGCCCTTCAGCCCCATCCACCTGCTGTCGGTGTTCACGATTTTCTCGCTCCTTTACGGCTGGCACGCGGCGCGGCGTCACTACCGGCGAACCCAAAAGATCACCATGATCGCGACGTGGGTCGGGGCGCTGGGCCTGAACTTTTGGTTCACTCTGCTGCCCAGACGGGTTATGCACGAGCTGTTTTTTTGGTCACGGCTGATCACGCCTGACCCCCCTGTGAAGGACGAGCCCGACGACCCGTGAAAGCCCCTCTATCCGGCGCGCACGCCGCCGCCCGCTCCAACAACGCCCCCCGCGTCGCCAAGCCCAGCGGCAACCAGACCTCCCCGGCACGCCCGGAGGTTGAGGCGCTCCCGACCAGTGCCCTGATCCGGCTGGTCGAAGCGCGCTGGTTCCGCACGCTGGTGATCGTGGTGATCGTGGTCAACGCCATCGTGCTAGGGCTACTGACCTCGCAGACCGTCCGCGAGGCCGGCAACGGCCTGGTCGGCCGTGGGCTGGTGATCCTCGATATCGCTGCGCTGAGCTTTTTCATCGGGGAAATCGGGCTTAAGCTGGTCGCCTACCGCCAGCGGTTCTTCCGCGACCCGTGGAACTGGTTCGACCTCGCCGTGGTGATCATCGCCCTGCTGCCGGCATCGGACTCGCTCAAGGTGCTGCGCGCGCTGCGGGTGCTGCGGGTGCTGCGGCTGGTCGCAGCAATCCCGGCGATGCGGCTGGTGGTCTCCGGCCTGTTCCGCGCCCTGCCGGGCATGGGGTCGGCGGCGCTGCTGCTGCTGCTGATCCACTACGTCTTCGCCGTCATCGGGGTGCAGCTCTACGGCGGCACCCTGTACGGCGGCTACGGCGATAATGGCTACGACTACTTCGCCGATCTGGGTCGGGCGCTCTATACGCTGTTCCAGATTATGACGCTGGAAAGCTGGTCGCACGGCATCGTCCGGCCGATCATGGATGTGCACCCGAATTCGTGGATCTTCTTCGTCCTGTTCGTGGTGATTTCGGCCTTCGCCGCCCTGAACCTTTTCATCGGTATTCTGGTCAACGCCATGGACAGCGCCAAGGACGAGCAGGAAAGCCAACTGAGCGCAGAAGAAGTGGCCGACCCGGCCCAGCTGGCCATGCTGCATGAGCTGCGCGAGATCCGCGCCGAAATGAAGGAACTACGCACCCAGCTGGAGGAAAGACCAGCTGCCCGCAAAGTCCCTGCCAAGAAGAGTGCCGAGAAGAAGAGCACCACGAAAAGCGCCAAGGGCAGCACCAAGGTCGCCAAAAAGGACAGCGGCGCCTAGGGGGCTCCCGCCTCTGCGTCTGTCACCGCTCCCCGCCGCAGCCCAAGCGCTGCTAGCCCGGCCCCGCCGACGATCAGCAGCGTCGCCAGACCCAGCGCCCAGGTCGGCTGCGCCCGCCCGGCCAGCACCAGCAGCACGGTCGAGAGCAGCGGCGCGAAGTAGCTCAGCGCCCCGAGCAGCGTGACGTTGCCGTGCTTGGTGCCGAAATCCCAGACGAAGAACGCCAGCCCCATCGGCCCTAGCGCCAGCCCGACGAGCCCAACCCACTCCAGACCGCGCGGCGTCACCCAGTTCTCGAAGGCCAGCGACAGCCCCAGCCCGCCCAGCGCCGCCGCGCCGCAGTAGACCACCACGGCCACGGTCGGCACCGCGCTGTACCGTCGGTTCAGGACGGAGTAGCCCGACCACAGCAGCGCACAGACCAGCGCGAAGCCGTAGCCCGCGGCGTATTCAGCGCGAAACCCGCCCTCAGCCGGGTCGAAGACCAGCAGCGCCGCACCGACCAACCCCAGTCCGCCGCCGATGACTGGCAGCGTCCAGCGGCCCAGCGGCTGCCTCAGCATCGACAGCAGCACGATCAGCAGCGGCCACAGATAGGCAATCAGCCCCGCCTGCGCCGTCGGTGCGTTCTTGAGCGCGAGCATGTAGAAGGCGTGATAGCCGAACAGCCCGACGATCCCCAGCACCCAGCCACCCACGGGCACCGCGCGCAGGGAGGCCAGCGCCCCACGCCGCAGCAGCAGGGGCAGGCTCAGCAGGGTCGCCAGCCCGAAGGTCAGCGCTAACCACTCGAACAGCGGCAACCGCGTGGTCAGGGAGGTGAGCAGGGCGAGCGCGGCCCAGAGCAATATCGCGCCGAAGCCGATCAGGGTGGGCATGGATGGAGCTATCCAGGTTCAGTGGGGTGAAGGGCTGCGCCCGGGGCCTTTTGGCGGACAGGTGCGCAGCCCCGAAATCGGAGCCTGCGCACTATGGCTCAGATCGGCGCGAGGCGGAACACGCTCCACCCAACAATAGTAATCCCGAGGATCGACCCGGCGTAGGCGGCGGTGCGGACGTAGGGCACCGCGCCGAGGAAACACAACCAGTGCGCGACCCGGCTGATCAGGTAGAGCCAGCCGCCGGCGAGCGCCACGCGCTTGATGTCGTCAACCCCGACCCGGTCGCCGAGGTAGACGGCCAGCACGGCCAGCGCCATGAAGCTGATGTAGGTTTCGAGGTGGTTGTCCATGGCCCGCTGCGCGCGCTTGCCCCAGCCTTCGAGCGCCATGACGTTGGCATCGGTGCGCAGCTTGTCCTCGACGCTGGTGGTCATGAGCTTATAGGCGCCGGGCCCGAGGGAGATCATGAAGGTGAGCAGGGTGGCGAGCAGGATGACCGTGACCATGGCGGGGGCTGTTCCTCGGTGGGGCGTGGGATTGTACTGACCCTAAGATTTTACCATTCCGACCGGAGACAAGCCTTGAGGCATTGAATCACGCCATTTTGCACAAAAAGGGCGGGGGACCCGCGAGGTCCAACCGCCCTTTTCATCAAATTCGTATCCTGCTGGCTGACACCGCCAGCCCGAGCCGTCCGTCTGTCGTCAGACTGAGCCTTAGCCCGCGACCGCTTCGACCATTGCTTCGGCGATGGCCAGCTTGCGCTCGGCTGCGTTCTTCTCGCCCTCGGAGGTCGCCGTATCCAGCGCCGCCTTGGCTTCGGTCATCGCTGCCTGCGCCGCTTCGGCGGTCAGGTCGCTCAGCGCCGTCGCGCTTTCGGCAAGGATCACGCAGCGCTCACCGGTGATCTCAGCGAAGCCACCCGCAACGAAGTAGCCGGTGTCACCGCCGTCCGTGCCGTTCACCGAGACCACGCCGGGGCGCAGGCTGGAGACGGTCGGCGCGTGGTCTTCGAGCACACCCATGTCGCCTTCGGCGCCGGGTACGACAACCATGGTGGCGTTGATGGTCGCGGCGGATGCTTCGGGGGTCACCAGTTCAAAAGTCAGTGCCATGGGTCAAAGTCCGGTTCGGTGTTTGCTTGTCGTCAGGATCCGGTGGCGGGGCGACGGGGCTGCGCACAAGACGGCAGCCCCACCCCGATCACCAGTGTCTTGCAGTCGGATCAGGCCGCTTCAGCAGCCATCTTCTCCGCCTTGGCGATGGCTTCGTCCATGGTCCCAACCATGTAGAAGGCTGCCTCTGGCAGGTGGTCGTAGTCGCCGTTCAGAATGCCCTTGAAGCCCTTGATGGTTTCTTCGAGGGAAACGAACACGCCCGGGAACCCGGTGAAGACTTCGGCAACGTGGAACGGCTGCGACAGGAAGCGCTCGAGCTTCCGCGCGCGGGCCACGGTCATCTTGTCTTCCTCAGACAGTTCATCCATGCCGAGAATGGCGATGATGTCCTGCAGGTTCTTGTAGGACTGCAGCGTCTGCTGCACGCCACGGGCCACTTCGTAGTGGTCGTCGCCGATGATGCGCGGGTCGAGAATACGCGAGGTGGAGTCCAGTGGATCCACGGCTGGGTAAATCCCTTTCTCCGCAATCGAACGGTTCAAAACCGTCGTGGCGTCGAGGTGGGCGAAGGTGGTCGCAGGCGCCGGGTCGGTCAGGTCATCGGCTGGCACGTATACAGCCTGTACCGAGGTGATCGAGCCCTTGTTGGTGGTGGTAATCCGCTCCTGCATCGCGCCCATGTCGGTCGACAGGGTCGGCTGGTAACCCACGGCCGAAGGAATACGGCCGAGCAGGGCCGATACTTCTGCGCCCGCCTGGGTAAAGCGGAAGATGTTGTCGACGAAGAACAGCACGTCCTGGCCTTCTTCATCGCGGAAGTATTCCGCCTGGGTCAGGCCGGTCAGGGCAACACGCGCACGCGCACCTGGAGGCTCGTTCATCTGGCCGTAGACCAGCGCCACTTTGGAGTTGTCGCCTTCGAGGTCGATAACGCCGGATTCGATCATCTCGTGGTAGAGGTCGTTACCCTCACGGGTCCGCTCACCCACACCCGCGAACACGGAGTAACCGCCGTGGCCCTTCGCGATGTTGTTGATCAGCTCCATGATCAGAACGGTCTTGCCCACGCCGGCACCGCCGAATAGGCCGATTTTACCGCCCTTTGCGTAGGGCTCGAGCAGGTCGATGACCTTGATCCCGGTCACCAGAACCTCGGTCTCGGTGGACTGCTCGGTGAACTCGGGCGCGGCGCGGTGGATCGGCCAGCTCGCTGAGGTCTTCACGTCGCCGCGTTCGTCGATCGGGCGACCGATGACGTCCATGATCCGGCCCAGCGTTTCCTTGCCCACAGGCACGGAGATCGCGTCGCCGGTGTCGGCTACGTCCTGACCCCGGGTCAGACCGTCGGTGGTGTCCATGGCGATACAGCGCACGGTGTTTTCACCCAGGTGCTGTGCCACTTCGAGAACCAGCTGCTGGCCGTTGAACTCGGCGTTCAGCGCGTTCAGGATCGGCGGCAGTTCGCCGTCAAACTGTACGTCTACAACGGCACCCAGTACCTGCGAGACGCGGCCTACATTGTTGTCAGCCATTTTCTTTTCCTATCTCTTGGACCACCCGACCGCAGACGCCGCCGGGTGAAGGTTACGTGGTTACAGCGCTTCTGCGCCGGATACGATTTCGATGAGTTCCTTGGTGATCGCCGCCTGACGCGAGCGGTTGTAGAGCAGCGTCAGTTGGTTGATCATTTCACCAGCGTTACGGGTCGCGTTGTCCATGGCCGTCATCCGCGCACCCTGTTCAGAGGCGGCGTTTTCCAGCAGGGCCTTGAAGACCTGCACACCGACGTTGCGGGGCAGAAGCTCAGCCAGAATGACGTCTTCGGACGGTTCGAACTCGTAGGCACTGTCGTCGTCTTCCACGGCCTCAGCCCCGGCATCCGCTTCAGCCTCGACGGCAAAGGGTATGAGCTGCTGCCGAGTCACGATCTGGGAGATCGCAGACTGGAACTGGGCGTAGATGAGGGTCGCCGCATCAAAGGCGCCGTCGTCGAACATGGTCAGGATGTCATCGGCGATGGCGCTGGCCTTGTCGTAGGACAGGGCCGGCTTGTCGAGGTCGGCCACCTGCTTGATGATCAGGTCACCGAATTCGCGCTTGAGCGCCTGCGCGCCCTTCTTACCGATGCAGTACAGCTTGACCCGCTTGCCAGCGGCTTGCAGCTCCTGAGTCATCCGGCGGGCTTCTTTCACCAGGTTGGCGTTGAAACCCCCACAGAGACCCCGGTCGGCCGTAGCAAGGATGATCATGTGCGTCTCGCTCTGGCCCGTGCCTGCCAGCAGGGGCAGGTCGGAGGACGACCGCGCAGCCAGGTCGCTCAGCATCCGCTCCATACGCTCAGCGTAGGGGCGGGACGCCTCGGCCTGTTCCTGCGCACGACGCAGCTTCGCCGCCGCCACCATCTTCATGGCGGAGGTGATCTTCCGCGTGTTCTTCACGCTTCCGATGCGGTCCCGCAGATCCTTTAGGCTCGCCATGCTTGTCTAATCCTTCTTGTTTGGCGACGCCGGAGCGCCGCCGATGGATGGATTGATGGGCTTAAGCGAAGGACTTGGTGAAGTCTTCGATGAAGGCCTTCAACTCGTCTTCGTTGTCGAGCTTGCCGGACGAAGCGATGGCATTGAGGATGCCACCGCCCTTCTTGTCGTTCAGCGCGCTGAGCAGACCGGTTTCGTACCGCTTCACATCGCCGACCGCGAGGCCGTCGAGGTAGCCGTTTACGCCGGCGTAGAGAACAGCAACCTGCTCCTCCATCCGCAGCGGCGAGTACTGGTCCTGCTTCAGCAGTTCGGTCAGGCGCTCGCCCCGGGCTAGCAGGGCCTGGGTCGAAGCGTCGAGGTCAGACGCGAACTGGGCGAAGGCCTCCATCTCACGGTACTGGGCGAGGTCGAGCTTGATCCCGCCGGAGACCTTCTTCATCGCCTTGGTCTGCGCCGCAGAACCCACACGCGATACCGAAATACCCACGTTCAGCGCCGGGCGGATACCGCGGTAGAACAGCGAGGTTTCGAGGAAGATCTGACCGTCGGTGATGGAAATCACGTTGGTCGGGATGAAGGCTGATACGTCGTTCGCCTGGGTCTCAACCACCGGCAGGGCGGTCATGGAACCAGCGCCGGCCGCGTCGGACATCTTACAGGCCCGCTCGAGCAGACGGCTATGCAGGTAGAACACGTCACCCGGGTACGCTTCACGGCCCGGAGGACGACGCAGCAGCAGCGACATCTGGCGGTAAGCCACAGCCTGCTTGGAGAGGTCATCGTATACGATCAGCGAGTGCATACCGTTGTCACGGAAGAACTCACCCATGGCCGCACCGGTGTAGGGCGCGAGGAACTGCAGCGGCGCCGGGTCGGACGCGGTCGCCGCAACAACGATGGAGTATTCCATGGCGCCGTATTCTTCGAGCGTCTTAACGATCTGCGCGACGGTCGAGCGCTTCTGGCCGACGGCGACGTATACGCAGTACAGCTTCTTGCTCTCGTCGTCGGTCTCGTTCACCGACTTCTGGTTCAGGATCGTGTCGATCGCCACGGCGGTCTTGCCGGTCTGGCGGTCACCAATGATCAGCTCGCGCTGGCCCCGGCCAATCGGGATCAGGGAGTCGATGGACTTGATGCCGGTCTGCATCGGCTCGTGCACGGACTTACGTGGGATGATGCCAGGGGCCTTCACCTCAACGCGGTTCATAGTCACGTCCTTGAGCGGGCCCTTGCCGTCGATCGGATTGCCCAGACCGTCGACAACGCGGCCGAGCATGCCGCGACCGGAGGGCACTTCAACGATGGCGCCGGTCCGCTTGACCGTGTCGCCTTCTTTAATGCCGCGGTCGTCGCCGAAAATCACGACACCGACGTTGTCGATTTCGAGGTTCAGGGCCATGCCCTTCACACCGTTAGCAAACTCGACCATTTCGCCCGCCTGGACGTTGTCGAGGCCAAAGATGCGCGCCACGCCGTCCGATACGGACAGGACCTGGCCAACCTCAGCAACATCGGCTTCGGCGCCGAAGTTAGCGATCTGATCCTTCAGGATCGCAGAGATTTCAGAAGCACGAATATCCATCAGTCTTCCTTTGAGTTAAGCGATCACCCCAGCGGGGCGTCAGAGTGATTTCAGGCAGCTGCGCCGCTGACGCCGGATTTTAGCGCCATGGACAGCTTGTTCAGTTTGGTCGCCAGCGAGCTGTCGATCTGGACAGAGCCGAGGCGGATGGTCATGCCGCCAATGATCGACGGGTCGATCTGCACGTCGAGGCGGACGCCCTTACCGTGCTTGGCCTGCAGAGTTTCGAGCAGGCGCGATTCCTGCTTGGCGGTCAGCTTGGCCGCGACGCGGACCTCGGCGACGATCTCACCGCGGCGGCGGGACAGCTCGTCGTTGAAGGCGCGGATGATCTGGGGCAGCGCGAACAGGCGGCCGTTGCGGGCCACGACCTGTGCGAAGTTGGCCACCAGCTTCGACACGCCGGCCTTGTCCATCACCGCTGCAAAGGCGCGGGCGCGATCCTCGGCCTTGACCAACGGGCTGCGCGCCAGCTGGCTCAGCTCGGGGCTTTCGTTGAATAGGCCGTTGACGGTCGCAAGATCGGCCGAGACCTGATCCAGCGCCTTGGCGTCGTCAGCGAGATCGAACAGTGCGGCGGCGTAGCGGCCCGCCAGTTCTTGGTTCACAGAGGCCATAGCGTCCTCATCCATCTGTCGCAGGGTTAATTTCAGGCTCGATTTAGCCGAGCCGCCCTTGTGCCGCAAGCACGGCCCGGGCATAGTTAGTCCGAATTTCGGACTAGATTTGAAGGTGCAGAGCGCCCATGGACGACGTCATCAACATGCACGACGCCAAAACCCACTTTTCGAAGCTGGTGGATCAGGTCGCGGCGACCGGTCAGCCGGTGCTGATCGGCAAGCGCGGAAAGGCGCTGGTGCAGCTCTCCCCGCTGCCGCAGGAACGGACGGCGCCGCGCCCGCTGGGGCTGTTCCGCGCCGCGATCAAGCTCGACTGAGGGAAGAGAGATGGAGCGCTATCTGCTCGACGGTGCGACCCTGCTCGCGGCGATGGCGGCGCCCTTTCGCCTGCGCGCCGAGACCCATGCTATCCTTGAAGACCGCAGCCACCTGATCCTCGTGTCGGCGGCGACCTTTCTCGACGCCTACGCGCTGGAAGCCGAGGACCGGGCGGCCTTTTCCAGCCTGCGCGGCAAGCTGCAGTCAGCAGCGACGCAGATGGGCTTCACCGCCGTAGACACAACACCGGCGCAGGTTGACCGGGCCGCGACGCTCGCCGCCGCGCTGCCCTGGCCGCGCCGCATCCTGCGCGCGCAGGCCGATATGCTGCCCGCCACGCTGCTGACTGTGGAATAGTCAATTCCCCGAGCGCAGCTCATAATGCTAAGGTCCGGTCATGACGCCTGAAACCCACCCGACAGCCCCTGAAGCAGCCCTGCCGACGATCCGCCGCCTACCCGACACACTGGTCAACCAGATCGCGGCGGGCGAGGTCGTGGACCGCCCGGCCAGTGTGGTCAAAGAGCTGGTGGAAAACGCCATCGACGCCGGGGCCGAGCGGGTTTCGATCCTGCTGCGCGAGGGCGGCAAAGCGCTGATCCAGGTCGAAGACGACGGCCACGGCATGGACGCCGAAGGCATGCGGCTGGCGCTGGAACGGCATGCAACCTCGAAGCTGCCCGAAGGCGATCTGGTCCGCATCGAAAAGCTCGGCTTCCGCGGGGAAGCCCTGCCATCGATTGCCTCGGTGGCACGCCTTAGCCTGACCTCCCGCACCGCCGGGGCTGACAACGGCTGGTCGCTGCGGGTCGAAGGCGGCGAGACCGTGTTCGACGGCCCGGCCTCTGCCAACCCCGGCACGGTGATCGAAGTCAGCGACCTGTTCTACGCTGTCCCGGCTCGGCTCAAGTTCCTTAAGGGCGAGCAGGCTGAGGCCAGCGCCTGCCTCGACATCGTCCGCCGGCTCGCGCTGGCGCACCCGACAGTCAGTTTCGACATGCAGCACAACGCCCGGCGCACTCTGGCCCTGCCCGGGTGCAGCGACGCCGGTGACCGAGTGCACGACGTCATGGGTGCCGACTTCGCCGCTAACAGCCGGGAGATCCGACGCGAACGCGACGGTCTGGTGCTGCGCGGCTGGGCGGGCCTGCCGACCTATAACCGCGCCAACAGCCTGAGCCAGTTCCTGTTCGTCAACGGCCGCCCGGTCCGCGACCGGCAACTGAGCGGGGTGATCCGCGCGGCCTACCGCCCCGTGCTCGCCCCTGACCGTCACCCGGTGGTGCTGCTGTGGCTGGACGTGCCGCCCGACGCCGTCGACGTCAACGTGCACCCGGCCAAGTCGGAGGTTCGCTTCCGGCAGGCGGGTGAAGTCCGCGCGCTGCTAATCGACGGGCTGCGGCGCGGCATCGTCGAGGGCGGGTTCAGCGCCTCAAGCCACCTCACCGGCGGGGTACTCGACCGACTGCAGAGCGGACTGGAACCGTCCGCCGGGGCGCAACCCCCGGCTGCGGGCCGCCCAGCGCTGCGGGGCGACTACAGCCATCGCGCGCACCACCCTTCTGCGGCCCAGCAGGCCAGCTGGGCGCAGGCCTTTGCCCCCGCCGCCCGGGTCGCCGAGCCCGGCGCCGCCGTCACCCCCGGCAATGGTGCACCGCCGGAGAACAGCGCCGACGAGATCGACCCCGGCGCCTTCCCGCTCGGCGCGGCCAAGGCCCAGCTGCACGCCAACTACATCGTTGCGGAGACCGAGGGCGGCTTCGTCATCGTCGACCAGCACGCCGCCCACGAAAGGCTGGTGCTGGAGCGCATGAAGACCCAGCGCGAACTCAAGAGCGTAGAGCGGCAGGCGCTGCTTGTCCCCGAAGTCGTCCACCTCGACCCCGCCAGCGCGGAACGGCTGGAGGAAGCCGCAGACGTACTCGCCGAAGCCGGACTGGTGATCGAGCCCTTCGGCGACGGTACGGTGGTGGTGCAGGAAACCCCCGCCGTCCTCGGTCAGCCGGACTGCCAGAAACTGGTCACCGACCTTGCCGAGGAACTGGCGGGCTGGGAGCAGGCGTTTTCGCTTCAGGAGCGGCTGGACCGCGTGCTGGCAACCGCAGCCTGTCATGGCTCGGTGCGCTCGGGCCGCCGCCTGAGCGGAGCGGAGATGAACCAGCTGCTGCGGGATATGGAGGCGACACCGCTGGCCGGGCAGTGCAACCATGGCCGCCCCACCTACGTGCAGCTGTCTCTGGAAGACCTCGAAGCGCTGTTCGAGCGGCGCTAGACCCGCGCCTTCGCCCTATCCGCCTTAGCCGCCCGCGGGCCAGTCTTGGCTGCTCTCGGGCGCATGAAAGCTGAAGGTCGTCTGCCCCACGGCCTTCTCGTGCAGCAGCGACCAGCCCGGCAGACTGCGATCGGTTTCGCTGTCGCCTTCCCAGACCAGCAGAGTTTCCCCGTGCCACAGGCCCCCGTTAGCGAGCAGGGCCGCCACCGCCGCCGGTCCTTGGGCGTAGAGCGGATCAGCGAGGATCACCCCGAAACCGCCCTCGGCAGAAAAAGCGCTCGCCGTGGTCCGAACCGACGTCAGGCCGTTGGCCAGCCCCAGCGCATCGATATTGGCCTGCAGCACGGCAGCATGGGCGCGGCTATTCTCGGCAAAGGCGGCAAAGGCCGCCCCACGCGACAGCGCTTCCAGCCCCAGCGCCCCGGTGCCAGCGAAGGCGTCCAGCACGCGGGCCTCGCTGAGCACCGACTGGCCGCCGGGCCGCTTAAAGCGGTTGGTCAGCACGTTGAACAGGGTTTCCCGGGCACGGTCACTGGTCGGGCGCACGCCCTGCCCCGGGGGCACCACCAGCCGTCGCCCGCGCAGGCTGCCGCCGGTCACGCGCAGGCTGCCCGGTGGGGGCGCCTTAGCCGCCACGGCGCGGGGTCCGGCTGTTGCGGGTGCTCGACGGCGAGCGGCCCACGCCCATACGGCGGCCATCCTTGGCGGCGCGCTTCTTGTCGGCGAGCTTGCGGTGGCCCGGCTTCTTTGGCTTGGGCTTGGCCTTGGCCCAGGTCGACTTCTTCTCGGTGCCGACGCCGAACAGTTCGAACATGCGCGCCCGCGAGACTTCCTTAAGCTCCATGCGCGCCAGTGAACCCAGCGTCAGCCCGCCGTACGACACCCGGATCAGCCGATTGACCTGCAGGCCCAGATGCTGTGCCAGCTTGCGGATTTCGCGGTTCTTGCCCTCGGTCAGGGTGAAGCGATACCAGCGGTTCAGCCCACTTTCCTTCTGGGTTTCCCGCTCGACGATCACTGGCCCGTAGCGGACCTCGTCGATGGTGACCCCGTCGGACAGCGCCGCGAGCTGGCGGTCAGTGACCATGCCGTGCGCGCGAACACGGTAAATGCGCGAAAGACCCGTATCGGGCAGCTCCAGCTTGCGCTTGAGCACCGGGCTGGTGGTGAACAGCAGCAGGCCTTCGGAGTTGATATCCAGCCGGCCGACAGCGAGCAGGCGCGGGGCGCCCTGGCCCATATCGGGCAGCAGGTCGTAGACCGTGGTTCGTCCCTCGGGGTCGCGGTCGGTGACCAGCGCGCCCAGCGGCTTGTAAAAGCGGTAGAGCTTGACGTCGGGCGGCGCAGACAGCGGCCGGTCGTCGACCGACACCCCCTGCCAGTCGTCGAGATTAACGGCGGGGTCGCTGACCACGACGCCGTTAACCTTGACCCGGCTAGCCTCGATCATCCGCTCCGCATCGCGGCGGGAGCACAGGCCAGAGTGCGCAATGATCTTGGCAAGACGGCTGCCGCCGCTGCGGGCTGAGCCCTGATTGTCGTCTGTATCGGACTGGGTCACGGCCTGCTGGCCCCCCTGCTTGCCCCGGATCGGGGTCGGTCAATGCTGCTCGGTTGATCAGTCAGTCTTCGTCGGGGTCGAAAGGCGGCGACCCGGGCGTCTTGCGCAGCTGGATCAGGCCCTTGATCGGTTTGCTCGGGTCCTGGGGCTCGCCCCGGCGCAGGATATCGATCCGACCCTGCCGGGCCAGACCCTTGGCCTCGGCCCGCACATGTCGCAGGAACCCGCGCCACTTCTCCTCACCCTTGACTTCGTCCGGGCGGGGCGGCCGCAGGGCCATGGCGGCCTCGGTCGGTGAAAAAGTCGCCCCTGCGCGCTCTTCAGCCAGACGCAGGATGACGTGCTTGAGCGACTCAGCCACGCCTCAGTCCTCGAACCGGCAATCGCGCTCGCGGGCCAGCCGCAGGCGCAGGGCGTTGAGCTTGATGAAGCCCTCGGCATCGCGGTGGTCGTAAACGCTGTCTTCCTCAAAGGTCACGTAGTCCTGACTATACAGGCTGTAGGGACTTTCCCGGCCAACGACCGTGGCGTTGCCCTTATACAGGCGCAGGCGAACCGCGCCCGTGACCCACTGCTGGGACTGATCGATCAGGCCCTGCAGTAACTCGCGCTCGGGCGAGAACCAAAAGCCGTTGTAGATCAGCTCCGCATAGCGCGGCATCAGCTCATCTTTGAGGTGCGCGGCACCGCGGTCGAGCGTGATCGACTCAAGCGCCCGGTGCGCGGCGAGCAGGATGGTGCCTCCGGGGGTCTCGTAGACGCCGCGCGACTTCATGCCGACAAAACGGTTCTCGACCAGATCCAGCCGGCCGATGCCGTTGTCGTGCCCATATTTGTTGAGCGCGGTCAAGATCGCCGCCGGACCCATCTTCTCGCCGTTGATCGACACCGGGTCACCCTTCTCGAAGCCGATTTCGATCACCGTGTCTTTGTCGGGCGCGTCCTGCGGCGACAGCGTACGCTGGTAGACAATGTTCGGGGCTTCTTCAGCCGGGTCTTCGAGAACTTTGCCCTCGGATGAGGTGTGCAGCAGGTTCGCGTCGACCGAAAACGGCGCTTCGCCGCGCTTGTCCTTTGCGATGGGAATCTGGTGCTCTTCGGCGAAGGCGAGCAGCTTGGTACGCGACGCGAGGTCCCATTCCCGCCACGGCGCGATCACTTTTATGTCCGGCTCCAGCGCGTAATAGGATAATTCGAAGCGGACCTGATCATTTCCTTTGCCCGTTGCACCGTGGGAAACCGTGTCCCCGCCGACATTACGCGCAATCTCGATTTGGCGCTTGGAGATCAGCGGCCGGGCGATCGACGTACCAAGCAGGTACACACCCTCGTAGAGCGCGTTGGCGCGGAACATCGGGAACACATAATCGCGGCAGAACTCGTCGCGCAGGTCTTCGATGAAGATATTTTCAGGCTTAATCCCTAATAACAAAGCCTTTTCCCGGGCCGGCTCCAGCTCCTCGCCCTGGCCCAGATCGGCAGTAAAGGTGACGACTTCGCAGTTATACGTCACCTGCAGCCACTTAAGAATGACGCTGGTATCCAGTCCGCCGGAGTAGGCGAGGACGACGCGATTGATGTCTTGGGTCATGGGGAATTCCATCAGAGGGACATAATGAACGGCTCGTATCCCCGCCGTTCTAACCGGACTCGACAGCTTTGCAACGCCGGGGAACGCCAAACGAGCATTGCAACTGGCTGGCAGCTTCGCCATGTTCGGCTTCATGACCATGAATCAGACCCCGATCAGGCTCGAAGACCTGCTGGAAAACGTTGACAAGCCGCTGCCGGGTATCACCCGTCCGGTCTGGCGGTTCCACGACAATTTCAACGATCTTCTAGACTTCTGGCTGCGCCGCCACGGCACCTTCCGGGCGCTGCTCAGCGACCTGTCGGCTGCGGTGGAAGATTTCGGTGCTGACGGCCCGGACGTGGCCGAGGAAGAACGGCTGATGGAGATGTGGTCGCTTTTCCGCGAACAGCTCGACCAGCACCAGCAGGTCGAAGACGGCGTCTATTTCCCCGTCGTCGTCGCGCTGCACCCTGAGTTCGAGTCCGCCTTCGACGCCCTGTCCGTAGACCATGGCGCCATCGATGCCTGCCTCGACGCGGTCGAGAATGCCGAAGACGGCGCGGGCATGATGGAAGCGCTGCTGCTGCTCAACGACAAGCTTCTCGGCCATATGGAGGCCGAAGAAGACCTGATCATGCCGCTGGTGCTCGAAACCCCGCCGCCGCTCGAATTCGTGGTCTATGACGAAGACGGCAATGAAGTCAGCGGCGATGATGTCCTCGAAGACGAGGACGAGGACGACAGCCTCACCTACGTCACCAAAAACTAATCTGGCATAGCGGCACCGCCGCGCCGTCGATCGAGCCGATCAGCTGACCAGCGTTCCCGCACCGTATTCGGTGAGCAGTTCCAGCAGCAGCACGTGCTTGACCGTGCCGTTCTGGATGACCGCGGCCCCGACGCCGCTGGTCACGGCTGTGGCGCACATTTCCAGCTTCGGGATCATGCCGCCGGAGACCGTGCCGTCTTCGACCAGCCCGGCGATATCGGCGCGCCGGATCTCAGAGACCAGCTCGCCCGCCTTGTCCTTCACCCCGTCGACGTCGGTCAGCATGATCAGGCGCTCGGCCATGAGCGCCGCCGCGATAGCCCCCGCGGCGGTGTCGGCGTTGATGTTGTAGCCCTGCCCGTTCTCATCGACACCGATGGGCGCGATCACCGGAATCAGGCCGGCATCACGGATGGCCTCGATCACCGCCGTGTTGACGTGCTTGGGCTGGCCGACGAAGCCGAGATCGACCCCGTCGTCGCGCTGCACCTTCTCGGCGAGCAACAGCCGCCCGTCCTTGCCCGACAGTCCCACAGCCGTCCCACCGGCCTTATTGAGGGCCGTAACCAAGTCCTTGTTGATCTTACCCGCGAGCACCATCTCGACGATTTCCATGGTTGGCTCGTCGGTAATGCGCAGGCCGTCGACCGCCTGGGTCTTGACGTTCAGCCGTTCGAGCATCTGCGCAATCTGCGGACCGCCGCCGTGGACCACGATCGGGCGCATGCCGACCTGCCGCAGCAGGGCGATGTCAGCTGCAAAACTCTCGGTCAGGGCGGGGTCGACCATTGCGTGACCGCCAAACTTCACCACAATGGTCTTGCCGGTGTAGCGGCGCATGAACGGCAGGGCTTCGCGCAGGGTCTCGGCCTTGTCCAACCAGGCCCGGGCCTGAGAATCGCTCATCTCATTCATGCGAACATGTCTCCAAAATCATCGCTCATGCCGAGCAGGACCCGTGCCACCGCATCCCGGAGCGCTTCTATCCCGCCCAGCGGCCCCAACGGCTTTTCCGCCGACGTAGGCAGCACGCGCGGAAAGGCAGCCGGGTGCTTCATCGCCTCTTCTTCTACCGCTTTTTTCACCTTCTCCAAGGCGCCGGCTTTGATCTTGTCGGATTTGGTCAGAATCAGCTGGTAGGACACAGCCGCGACGTCGAGGCTGTCCATCAGCTTGCGGTCGTTGTCCTTGAGGCCGTGACGGCAGTCGATCAGTACGTAGACCCGCTTCAGATTGGGCCGCCCCTGCAGATATTGCTCCGTCGTCGCGTTCCAGCGTTCGATATCGTGCTTGGAGGCCTTAGCATAGCCATAGCCGGGGAGGTCGATGATATAGCCGACCCCGCCGAGGTCGAAGAAGTTCATCTCCTGGGTCCGGCCGGGCGTGTTCGACGTCCGCGCCAGTCCCTTTACGCCGGTCAGGGCGTTGAGCAGGGACGACTTGCCGACGTTTGAGCGCCCAGCAAAGGCAACCTCGGGCCGGTCGGCTTCGGGCAGGAAGTGCATGGCCGGCACGCCTTTGAAAAACACCGCGCGGTGCTTGAACAAATGAGCGGGCGGAGTCTGGCGATCCTGATCCATAGCGGGTGCTGACCTCGGGGCGTGGGCGCCTTAGTGGCGCAAAGTGGGCGGCGCACAGGAGAGACGCGAAGGGGCGATCAGGCCCCTTCTTTCTTCGCCTTCTTTTCCTGCTTGGCGGCGCGCTCGGCGGCTTTTGCCTCTGCGCGGGCTGCTGCGGCTTCCTGCTTCTCCTGCGTCTTGGTCTTGGTCATCCGACCAATGATGAACTGCTGGCCCATGGAGATGATGTTGTTCACCGTCCAGTATATCACCAGACCTACCGGGAACCCGGCGAGGACGAAGGTGAAGATGATCGGCATCAGCAGGAAGATACGCGCCTGCATCGGGTCCGACGGTGCGGGCGACATGCGCTGCAGCGCCAGCATCGACAGGCCGTAGATGATCGGCCAAATCCCGATGTTGAGGATGGCGATCAGCGGCAGAACCTCAGGGTTCCACGGGATCAGCCCGAACAGCTCGAGCAGCCCCGTGGGGTCTTTGGCCGACAGATCCGAGACCCAGCCAGGGAAGGGCGCGTGCCGCGCTTCCACCGTCACCAGCATCACCCGATAGAGCGAAATGAACACCGGTAACTGTAACAGCATGGGCAGACAGCCCCCGAGCGGGTTCACGCCCTCCTCCCGATACAGGCCCATCATCGCCTGGCTCAGCGCCTGACGGTCGTCAGCGTGCTTTTCCTGCAGTTCCTTCATCTTCGGCTGCAGGGTGCGCATCTTCGCCATCGAGCGGTAGGCGCGCAGCTGCAGGGGGAACAGGATGGTCTTGATGATCAGGGTGAGGATAATGATCGCCGCACCAAAGGCGTAAGTGCCCAGCGACGGCTTCAACTTGTCCGTGGTCCAGGCCAGCGCGATGTAGAGCGGCTTGGTCAGCGGGTAGATGAACCAGAAGTTCACACCCCGGTCGAACTTGGGGATCGAGAAATCCTTGGCGTAGCGGTCGAGCAGATCGACTTCCTTGGCGCCGACAAACAGCAGGGTGGAGACCTCAACCGACTGACCCGGCTGAACCGGAACACCGCTCTCGTAGATGTACTGCGAGGAACCCGCCTGCCGCTGTCCCAAACCAGCCTTCTGCAGACCGTAGCCCGCGCGGATTTCGTCGCTCTGGCTCGGGATCAGCGCCACCATCCAGTATTTGTCGGTAAAGCCGACCCAGCCGCCGGTGCTGACGATCCCGCCGGTCTCGCCGGAGGTCGGGTTCAGCCGCTCTTCGGGGTTGGTCGAAGGCTTGGCGATCTTGCCGTACTTGTGTTCGCGCAGTTTGCGCTCGAGCACTGAGATATAGCCGGTGGTGGTGTAGCGATCGTCGATCACCTCGTCGTAGCGGTTGACGGTGCCGATCGGTGCAAGGGTCACGCCCTGCGTGCCATTGTGATCAAGCCGGTCGGTGAGCCGGAACAGGTAGTCGTCGACCACCTCGATCCGCCGCTCGACACGAATGCCGGCGGCCGTGGTGGTTTCGAGGGTCAGCGGCGTGTCGGGCGTCAGTTCGTTGCCCGCGACCATGGTCCACTGCGCCTTGGGGTCGATCAGGGCGCCACCGACCGACGTCATCCAGTTGTGGGCGACGTTGTAGCCACCTCGGCTGTTCTGCGGGTGCAGCAGGTCGACGAAGGGCGAGGTCGGGTCCACGGACTGGCGGTAGCCGGTCAGAGTCAGGTCATCGAAAACTGCGCCGGTCAGGTTCAGCGATCCGGTCAGCACGCCAGTGTCGATGGTGATGCGCTCGTTACCGTCCAGCGCCGCGCCGCGCGTGACGATGGCCGAAACCGACTCCCCATCTGTTCCGGTGACGGTCAGCCCGCCCGCGCTACCTTCACCGCTCTTATCGCCCGCCTGCGCCGGTGTCACCTGTGGCTCAGGCTCCGGTCCCAGCGACGGAAAGATTTGCGGCAGGAAGGTCTGCACTGCAAAGACTAGCAGCAGCGAAACGCCGATGGCCAGGAACATATTGCGCATGTCTTCATTCATAATCGGTGCCCTGTGACGCGGGGGTTAAGAGGTTGGGGTCGGGTTCTGGTTCGTCGTGTCAGCGGCCATGGGGCTGCAGCAGTCGGGTGGACTGCAGGCGTCCGCACAGCAGTCGGTGGCGGCCGCCTTGCGAGATATCGTCTTCCCTGTATCTGGGACCGGGTCGTACCCCTGACCACCCCAGGGGTGACAGCGGCCGATCCGCCGTGCCGCCAGCCAGCTCCCACGAAGGGGTCCGTGCCGCTGCAGGGCCTCGAGCGCGTAAACGCTGCACGACGGCTCATAGCGACAGGATGGCGGCAGCCACGGCGAAATCAGCAGGCGGTAGCCGACGACCGGAAGCGCGACGAGGCGACTGCCCCAGCTCATTGCCAGCCACGTAGTCAGCCAACCCGAGCGCGGCTTGGGGTGCGGCGCGCTCATGGCTTCGGGGCCCCGGTGGTGGCTTCGGGTTCTTTGGTTCCGGTCAGGGCGCGGAGGGCGCGTTCGCCGTCGCGGCGCAGCTTGCCGAAGGGCGCGATCACCGCGCCGCTTTTGGCGATCCAGACATAATCGTGCCCGGGGTGACCGTGGTCGGGCAGCAGCTCAGCCGACAGCGCCCGCAACCGGCGCTTGGCCCGGCTGCGCTGTGCTGCATTCCCGACTTTCTTGCTTGCCGTAAAGCCGACGCGTATGGCGGCGTCGGAATCTTCGCGGTCACGCTGTTGAACCAGCATCACCGCACCGACCCATTTCTGGGCACGAGCAGCGGCGAGGAAGTCCTTGCGGGTCTTCAGGCTCGCCTTCATCGCTCCCTGTCCCGATAGTGCGGATCAGGCAGACAGCTTGCTGCGACCCTTAGACCGCCGCGCGCGAAGAATGTTGCGACCGCCAACGGTGGCCTTGCGAGAGCGGAAACCATGACGGCGCTTCCGGACAATCCGGGAGGGCTGATATGGACGTTTCATCGGCTTTATCCTTTATCATGCGCTGCCGTCACATGTCTGAGCCCGGGGCCTCATCCATAGTCTCGTGCGAGATGACGATGAAGTGTCGGGCAAAGGCGGGACCGGCGCAGAAGCCAAATATAAATAGGACGCCGTACGGAAACCACCAGAGCGGTCCGCAGGCAGACAGCGGTGAATAGCCTTGTGGCCTCTGGTTGGTCAACGGCTGACCTGAGTCTGCATTGCTGGTCACACAATCCATCAAACGGCCGTGTAGAGGGCGCTGCAGGGCCTTTCGTGGGTTGTTTAACCGCGCCAGAGACCTCAGGTTCTCGCTCATCTGCCCGACCAAAGCCAACCGGAGCCCCACGATGTCAACCGATCCCCAGCCTTCTTCAGCCCCCGCCAGCCCGGCTTCGCGCCCCGGTGGGCGCTGGTCCGGGCGCCGCATGCTGCTTCCCGGCGCGCTGGCCGTGGCCATGGTGGCGCTTGGCGTTGCGTGGGTCGCGGGGCTGGGCGATGTGCTGACGCTTGAGCGGCTGGCCGGCGCCCGTGATGAAGTCGCGGTGTGGATCCGCAGCAATGCAATTCTGTTTCTTGTCGCCTGGATTGCGATTTATGCGACCGCAACAGCCACCCTGTTTCCGGTTGCGTCGTTCCTGACGATTCTCGGGGGTATTTTCGGCGGGGCTGCCTTCGGCGTGCTTGGCGGTACGCTCTACGCCGGTACCGCGACCCTGCTGGGGGCAACGCTGGGTGCCTCGATCCTGTTCACGGCGGTCAAAACCCTGAGCCTCGAGCAGTTACGCCGCCGGGTTGCGCCCTTCCTCGACCGGTTTTCGGCGGGCATCGAAGAGGACGCCTTTTTCTACTTGCTCAGCCTGCGGCTGATCCCGTTCTTCCCGTTCTTCGCGGTCAACATCGCCCCGGCGATGCTGAAAATCTCGCTGACGACCTATGCGCTGGCAACGCTGCTGGGGATCGCACCAGCGGTCTACGTCTACACATCACTGGGGGCCGGGGTCGCCGACCTGAGCGAGCTGACGGTCGCAACCTGGAACCTGTGGGGGCCGTTGCTGGCGCTGGCAGTGCTGTCGCTGGTTCCCATCGTCTGGAAGCGCCTGTTCCTCCGCGGCCGCCGCGCCCCTGGCACCGATCAGTAAGCCCGAAAGGAATGGTCCAAGCCATGGAAGACATCCGCGCAGACGTCTGTGTCATCGGCGCCGGGTCGGGAGGGCTCAACGTGGCTTCCGGCGCGGCCCAGCTGGGTGCGAAAACCGTGCTGATCGAGCGCGAAGCCATGGGGGGCGACTGCCTCAACGTCGGCTGCGTTCCGTCCAAAGCCCTGCTGCACGTCGCCCATACGGCGAGCCTGATCCGCCGCGCCGGGCCGCTGGGGATTTCTGTCTCCGAGCCCGAGGTTGACTACGCCGGTGCTATGGCACACGTCCGGCGGGCCATCGAGCGGATTGAGCCCCACGACAGCCAGGAGCGCTTCGAGGGCCTTGGTGTGCGGGTCATCCGCGACACCGGTCGGTTCATCGACGCGCGCAGGGTGCAGGCCGGCGACGCTCGCATCCGGGCCAAATACTTCGTGATAGCAACGGGATCGGCTCCCACCGTCCCCGCCATTCCCGGCCTCGACACCGTGCCGTTCCTGACCAACGAAACCCTGTTTTCCCGGACCGAGGCCCCGGGCCACCTCGCCATCATCGGCGCCGGGCCGATCGGCGTGGAAATGGCGCAAGCGCACCAGCGTCTGGGCTGTCAGGTCACCCTGATCGAAGGGCGGCCGCGCATTCTGCCGCGCTATGATGCCGAGCTGTCAGCCCTGCTCGCTGAGCAGCTGCAGGCCGATGGTGTCACGCTTCGCCTTGGGACGACGGTTGCAGCCGTCAGCGGCAAGGCTGGCGATATCCGCATCGAGCCGCACAGCAGCGACGGCACGGCACCGGGCCCGGCACAGGAACCGGTACAGGCCACCCACCTGCTGTTCGCCACCGGGCGTCATCCCGTGACCAATGGGCTGGGGCTGGACGCCGCCGGTATCAGGCACAGCGAGGCCGGGATCACCGTGGGGCCAAACCTGCGCACCAACCGCCGCCACGTCTTTGCCATGGGCGATGTGATTGGCGGTGAGGGCTTTACCCACCTTGCCGGGCACCATGCCTCGGTAATCGTCCGCGAAATGCTGTTCCGCCTGCCGTCGCGGGTTGCCACCAGCGCGGTGCCGCGGGTGACTTACACCGCGCCGGAACTTGCCCAGATCGGCCTGACCGAAGCCGAAGCCAGCGCCGCCGGGCTGGCACCCCGCACCGAAACCCTGCGCGTGGATGGCAACGACCGCTTCGTCGCCGAAAACATCGCCAGCGGTCCCGAGGCCGGGCTGACCAAGCTGGTTTTCGACGGCCGCCGCGGCAAGCTGATCGGGGCGGCTATCCTCGCACCCGGCGCTGGTGATCTGATCGGGCCGCTGGGCCACGTGATCGAGGGCCGGCTGAAGCTCTCCGCGATCGCCAGCCAGATGCTGCCCTACCCCACCCACGCGGAAATTCCCAAGCGCGCGGCGGGGATGCACCTCGCCACGGCCCTGTTCGCCCCCCGAACCCGGCGACTGATATCGTGGCTGCTCAAATTGCCGGGATAGTTTAAACTCCCCGGATGAGCACAACCGAAGACCCTCAGGAGCGCAACAGCGACCGGGACAGCGGAGCGGCAACCAGCCCCCGCCGGACCACGCCGTCGCGCGTGCTGACGGGTCTGTCAGCGCGGGCGCTGGCGCTGGCCGTGCTCTTTGTACTGCTGGCCGAAGCCGTGCTGTTCGTGCCTTCGGCCGGGCGGTGGCTGGAGCAGGAGCTCAACGACCGGCTCTCCAACGGGCACCTCGCCGTCCGAACCCTTGAGGAACTGCCGTCGGCCATGCCCAACGACCGACTGACCACCGAATTGCTCGACCACGTCGATGCCGGTCTGGTCGCCTTCCGCTCACCAGACCGGCCCAAGCTGGTGCTGTTCCGCGAGCCAGGGTTGCAGGTCGAGCGGAGTATCGACCTGCGCGAAACCGGGCTGCTGGGGCTGTCGTTGCATGCGTTCCAGATCATGATCGGCCACCAGCCCGGCGCCATGCTGCGGGTTGTCGGCCTGAGCCCGGCTGACCCGAATGCCGAAATCGAACTGGTGCTCGACCAGGCCCGGATATATCTCGAACTGCGGTCCTACACCGCGCGGGTGGCGGCGCTGTCGCTGTTCATCTCACTGGCGACCGGCCTGCTGCTCTACCTCGCGCTGGGCTGGCTGATCGTGCGGCCGGTGCTGCGGCTGACCCGGGCCATGCGCGCATTCGCCGACGACCCTGAGATCGAGCAGACAGCGCGGCGCGAGTCCGGCCGCTCGGACGAAATCGGCGACGCCTTCAACCAGATGCAGGCCATGCAGGAAACGGTTCGGGCCGCCCTGACCCAAAACCGGCGGTTGGCGTCCTTGGGCACGGGGGTAGCCAAAATCTCGCACGACCTGCGCAACCTGCTGACCACCTCGCTGCTGATCACCGACCGCATGAGTGCTTCGAAAGACGAGGGCGTTGCCAAAGCTGCGCCCCGCTTGGCTGAATCGATCGAACGCGCCGCCACCCTGACCCACACCATCGTCCGGCACGTGCGCGACGGCATGCCGGCGCTGGCCGTCGAGACCGTGGTACTGAAGCTGTTTTTTGGGGGCGTGATCGACCGTATCCGACAGCGCTGGGGACCACAGCGCAAGGTCGTGTCACTGGTCGAGGATTTTGACCTTTCCAGCCTCGCCTTTGATCCCCTGCAGATCGAGCGGGTTCTGATCAACCTGCTCGACAACAGCTTTGAGGCCGGCGCCGACAAGGTCGACCTGCGCGCCGAAGCACGCGAAGGCGGACTGACGATCCGGGTGCAGGATGACGGCGCTGGCGTGCCTGATGCAGCCGTTCCGCACCTGTTCGACGCCTTCAAGGGCTCGACCAAACGCAGCGGTACCGGGCTGGGCCTGCACAACGCTGCCGAGATCATTCAGGCCCACGGCGGCAGCATCGAGCTGCTTCACACCGGGCAGGACGGGACCGAGCTAACGACCTTTGAAATCCGCCTGCCCGAAGTCAGACGCGGACGCGGCGGCAGCGGCAACAGCGGGCAGCCCGGCGAGGCGTAGTGGCCCGGCCTAGCGCGACTTGATCAGCGGCTGGTTGGCGTGCGGCGCCAGATCCCAAGGGAAGTAAATCCACGTATCCTGGCTGACTTCGGTTACGAAGGTGTCGACCAGCGGCCGCCCTTCGGGCTTGGCGTAGACCGTAGCGAAGTGCGCAGCGGGCATCATGTCCCGGATCGCGCGGGCGGTTTTGCCGGTGTCGACGAGGTCGTCGACGATCAGCCAGCCGTCGCCGTCGCCGACATCGAGGGTTGACTTGAGAATCTGGAGCTGGCCCTGCGCCTGCTCGTCGTAGGACGCGACGGAAATGGTATCGACCACGCGAATTTCCAGCTCCCGTGCGATGATCGCGGCGGGGACCATGCCGCCACGGGTCACGGCAATTATGCCGGAAAAGGCGAGTTCGTTGTGCATATCGAGCAGGCGCCACGACAGCGCCCGGGTGTCCCGGTGCATTTCATCCCAAGAAACATAGAAGCTGCGATCCATGTGGTAAGTCTCCGGCTGCAGGTTGGACCACAAGCTTATGCGACAATTACCCGAAGGCTTCAATGTGTAAGCCGTGCCTGTCGGCTATGCCGAGGCCGGGTCAGGCCATGAGCTGCACACCCGTGATCTGCCAGCGTCCGTCGTAGATGCGCAGGAAGTAGATCACCTTGAGCTCGCGCCCTTCTTCGTCTTCGACAACTAGGATCTGAGCCGCCTGCTCGCCCTGGACCTGACCTTCGACAAAGGTCCAGCCGCTGTTGCTGTAAATGACGTTGTAGCCGCGCTCGACCATGGACATGAAGGTGTCGGCGTCACCGAAGGCGCCCTTGATCCCCGGCGCGGCGTGGAAGAAGGCGCTAGCCCCGTCCCGGTTCCGGAAGGCGATCAGCTGGCTTTCGATCACGGCTTGCACTTCCTCGATCGGGCTGAGTACGGGCGCAGGCGCTTCGCCGCTGCCCGCTGCCAGCACTCGACCCGCCATCAGGGCGAGGACGAGGCCCAGCGCGAGGGCGATCATTCGACCCGGAGAAGAACCGGCCGGGGCGGCCCCGAACAAAGTCATCATCGAAGTCACTCCTTTGCATGGCTGGATCGAACAAAGCGTTGTCAGAGGACCTTGCTCTCCGTCGCGGCTTTGCTTAGGGTCCAGCCATCGACGTGGACCCATAGCTCAGCTGGATAGAGCGCCTGACTACGAATCAGGAGGTCGGGAGTTCGAATCTTCCTGGGTCCGCCATTGTCGATTGTCTAACACTCCCAGGATAAGCTAGATCGCTTTTGCGCAGGACCAGTCCTCTGGCGCGAATTGTCTCAGTCCATGGCTCATTCAGCCTTGGGGTCTTCGAGCGTTTTCAACCAGTCTTCCAACTGTTCCTCGGGCAAATCGGCGATCTTTCCCGCCAGCGCGTGCGCGAAGCGTGTGTGGGTCGCGGACAGCCCGCGCGTGTTGAGCTTTACCACCGGGTGCGATGCGGTGGCGAGATCCGCCAGCGCGTCAGCCTCGTCCCAAATGATACCAAAGGTCTGGCAGATGGCGTGGAGCAGGCGGCGGGAAGGCTTGCCCCGCTGACCGTTTTCCAGTGCACTGAGAAAAGCTGCCGAAACCCCGAGTTTCTCCGCCATTTTCTTCTGCGTCCATCCGCGCTGCTCGCGCAGGGACACGAGTTTTTCGCCAAAGGGGGTCACGACGCCGCTTCCCGGCGTTTCTTCAGGTAAACATAGAAAGCGCCCTGACCGCCGTGACGCGGCTGGGCGTAGTCATACGCTAGAACTCTGATCCGGTTTTCCGGGGCGTTCAGCCACTGCGGCAGGGCTGAGCGCAGCACGCCTTCACTGCCATGGGCGTAGCCTTTGCCGGTAATGATCAGGACCGTGCGCCGCCCCATGCCCTGGCTGGCGTCGAGGAAGCGGCGCACCGCTGCCTGAGCAGCGTCGCGGGTCATGCCGTGCAGGTCAAGCGTGCCTTCTATGTCGAGCTTGCCCCGGCGCAGTCGCTCCCCACGCTTGCGGTCCAACCCGGCCAGCTGTCCAGGTTCCAGCGCTTTGGCGTCTTTGGCCCCGGTCAGGGGGCTGCGCGATGCCCAAGCGGCGGAAACCAGATCATCGGCGATGGATTTAACCACGGGCCGCGAGGCCGCCGCCTGCCGCTCTTCGGCGCGGTCGGGATCAGCCTTCGGCGTTGGGGGCAGGCCCCGGGACACATTCTCAACCCCGCGAAAGGTTTTGGCGCGAGACTGCTTCAGGGGGTCGACGGAGGCCTTTACTGCACCCCAGACCGCGCGTTCGTCCTCGCTGACCACAGGGGGACCGGATTTTCGGTCCTTGGTCGTCTTGGAGCGGTTCTGGCGCTGTTTGGCAGCCACGGTTCCGGCCTCAGGCCGCCGCCTGCTGCGGCTGGTTGCGCCGGCGGCCGCCCCGGCGGCGCGGCTTTGGCGGCAACATGCGCAGAGCCATGCCTTGCCCCGTGTCCCAGCTCAGCAGTTCGTCGGGGTCGACGACCGGGGCTGTTAGGTCGGGGTGCAGCGCCATAAAGCCGCCTTGCCAAAGCAGGCTGACCAACGCCTGCTCGTCGCCCTCGCAGCCCGGCATGACCAGCAGGACGTCGAAGCGCTGTTCGGTCATGTCTTCGATGAACTGTGCCGGGGTCTCGTTGATAACCCCCAGCCGGAGGTCGGTCTGCACGAAACGGCGGCACGCCTCCGCCCCGTCAGCGGTCTGATCGACGATGACAAGGCGAGCAGCGGGCGGCAGCGCAGGCAGGAGTTGACCGACAGCGACCTCAAGGTCAGAGCCTACGATCGCAGCCACACCTTCGCCGATCCCGGACAGGGCAAGCGGCGCCAGCGTGGCAAGAAAATCCTGAGTATTCTGGTTCAAGTCTTAGGTTTCCCGTGCTTCGCGTCAACTGGTTTGGCCTCCGTTCGGCAGCCACTGTTCCCGTTAGCGGTTAAGATAGGACCGGATCAATCCGGGGCTAGGGTCGCAGCCAGTCCGTTGGGCAGTAAAATGGTGTAGACGCCCTGCGACTTCATCCGCCCGGCCATGGCCAGCGCCCCTTCGCCTGAGCCCCAGAAGTAATCTCCCCGGACCACACCATTGATGGCTGAGCCGGTATCCTGTGCGACCATCATGCGATGGATGCTGCGGGTGCTTCCGTTGGGCGCCGTCGCAGAGGTTTCCAGCCACATGGGCGCGTGCAGGGGCATGAAGTCCAGATCCACGGCGAGCGACCGCTCAGGCGTCAGGCGGATACCCTGCGCGCCGACGGCGCCCTGCTCAGGGTTTTCGGCGAAAAAGATAAAGCGCGGGTTGGTGTTCATCACCGCCGCCGCGATCTGCGGCCGCTCCTTGAGCCAGCGGGTGTAGGACTGGATCGACGCGCCGTAGACAGACTTGTCGAAGCCGCGGCGCTCCATTTCTGCGCGCAGACTGACAAAATCGTGGCCATTGTTGCCGGCGTAACCGACGCGGGTGCGGGTGCCATCGGGCAGCCGGATCACGCCCGAGCCCTGAATCTGCAGCATGAAGGCGTCGACCGGATCATCGACGTAGAACAGCTCCAGCCCCCGGCCGTGCAGCGCACCGCGGTTGATTTGTGCCCGAGTCAGGTAGGCCTGCCCGTTCACAAGGTCTTGGGGCCGGGCATAGAGCGCCCAGCGGTAGCCACCGCTAGGGCGACGCGCGCCATTGAGCTCGGCTTCGTAATACCCGGTGAAGGTTCCCTCACCGCGAACTTCGAAGGCCTTGAACTGGTCGAGGAAGAACTGCCGGGCGCGGGGGTGATCCTCGGGGTTGAGCCGAACGGCGAGGGCGCAGACCTCGGCCCAGTCGCCCACAGTGCCACCCAGCGCCGACGGAGAAAGCGGCGCATCCGCGTTGCGTTGCGTGATCACGGCACAGGACTGCCGGAAGGCGGCAAGGGCGTCACCGTGGCGCTCTGTCCGCCATCCGGGCAGGCTTTCCGCGTGGACCGGTGACAGCTGCACCCCGGCGACGGTGAAGTCGGGGGCAAGGCGGACGACCGAACGCTCACCCAGCGAAGACCCCGACCCCGACACCGGCGCCAGCGACGCGGTTTCCGCACCAGCATCCCGAAAGATGCCACGCTTGGCGAAAGGATTGATCGAAAGGGTCTCGGTCGCCATGCACCCACCCAGAGCAATCGTCAGGGCAAGCGCCGGGGCCGCAAAACTTACACGCCGAAGCATAAGGCGAATCTCACTGAAAATAAGGTTGAGCCACCCGAAGAACGGCCCTTTGAAATATAGCTCCGACTCTGACATTGAACTGATAAGATGTCTAATCAAAATAGCATCTTATACGATTTTTTTAATTCGACTTAACAACATATGCGCTGAGGCACACCAATGAATGTCGTATAAAATCTAACGCGGCGCATAACCATGGTAGTGCAGTCGGAAAGATGTGCCTGACGCCAGCCGGTCAGGCACCGGTCTTCATCAGGCGCGGGTTGCGATCAGGGTCCAGATCGGGTCGGACGAGCCGAGCTTGCGCGAGAAGTTCCAGTGGTCTTCGACGCGGGAGGTCTGGGCAGGGTCACCGGCCACAACATCCCCGGCCTTGTCGCGCGTGACCTGAATCTGCTCGGAATTGATGGTCAGGGTGATGAAGGCCATGTTGCCGCTCACCTCTGCCCGGAAATAGCGGGTCTCCGGCGCTTTGAGCAGGGTCAGCTCGAGGTGCTGGCCCTTTGCCGAGCGGGCGTCGATGGCCTCAGCAAAGCCGGCGTAGACATCCTTAGAGACGAAAGAAGACAGCGTGTCCTTGTCGCCGCTGGCGAAGGCACCGAGGATCATCTCGAAGGCGCTGCCCGCATCGCCGAGGAAGGACTTGGCGTCGAACAGCCGGTCCTTGCCCGAGATTTCTTCCAGCACCGCCTGAATTTCTTCGGCATTGGCGGCCGGATCGACATCCTCTGCGGCCAGCGCAACCGGTTCAGACGCAGGGGCCGGGGTGTCCGCCTCATCAACCTCGTCGAGCTTCGGCGGAGTCTGGTTGCGGTCGAACTGGGGGATGAAGCCCTGATCCTGCCCGAGCACGGAGCTGAGCCTCCACAGCACAAACACCACAGCAACAGCCAGAATAACGAGCGTAATGGTCACCTTCAGGTCTCCTTTGTCCGGGCGTGAGCCCCAGTCTGCCGTTTTTTCGCAGCGATCTCTTAAACGATCGCCGGCAGACCCCACTTGTATGACTGACAGTTAGGGACGAATGCAGCCGAGGGCAACGGACCAGAATCGGTTGCAGGGTCGCATCCGTCAAAAAACAGCGCAAAGGAGCCCGGAATGACACTCTTGTTACTGATTGCCTTCATTGGGATTCCGATAATCGAGATCGCGGGCTTCATTACGGTGGGCAGCTGGATCGGGCTCTGGTGGACGCTGGGCACGGTGCTGCTGACGGCAATCGTCGGCACAGCGCTGGTCCGCTCGCAATCGACAAGCGTTCTGGCCCGGATCAACGAACAGCTGGGAGCCGGTGAAATGCCGGCACAGGCTTTGTTCGACGGGCTGTGTCTGCTGGTGGCGGCGCTGCTGCTGCTCACGCCAGGCTTTTTCACCGACGCCATCGGGATCGCGCTGTTGCTGCCGCCGGTGCGGGCGCTGATCGCCCCGCTGCTGCTGGCCTGGGCGCAGCGACGCGGCAACCTGTCCTTCGCCGGCATGGGCGGCGGCGGTTCGGGTGGCTTTGGCTTTTCCTACTCCGGCGGCACCGGCCGGACCAGTGGCAGCGCGCCCGACATCATCGACGGCGAGGCCGAAGTCGTCGAAACCGGCCCGGAGAAGCAGATTCCGCCTTCCCGCGACTAGCCGCCCTCCGACCTGCGTGATAACAGGCGTCCCTGCCCCCGAGTTAACCGGAGAAATCAGATACCATGGCCGAAAACGGTTCGACCCAGGCCCCGGCTGCAGCCGCTGCCCAGCCTCAGGGGGGCCTTGCCTTCCTGCACCAGTATCTCAAGGACTTGAGCTTTGAGAACCCGAACGGCGCCATGGGCCTGATGACCCAGGGCAAGCAGCCCGAGGTCAAAATCGACGTCAACGTCAACAACCGCAACCTCGGCGAAAGCCGCTACGAGGTTGAGTTGCAGGTTTCAGTGAATGCGTCGGTCGAAGGCCAGACCGCCTTCATCGTCGAGTGTGTCTACGCGGGTCTGGTGCAGATCGGCGCAGACATCCCCGACGAGACGATCGAGCGCCTGCTGGTGGTGGAGGTCTCGCGCTACCTGTTCCCCTTTGCGCGAGAAATCGTCTCCAGCGCGACGGTCAAGGGCGGCTATCCACCGCTGCTGCTCAACCCCTTCAACTTCCTTAGCCTGCTCAACAACCCCAAGGATCGGGGTGAAGGCGTCGGCGCTGCTGGTGGGGACGACACCGCCGCCTGAGCGACAGGCTGTGGGGGGCGGTGGCCGCTAGTCCGGATCGGCGGCGTTAACCCCATACTTCGACCAGATCGGTTCTTTGAGGTCGCGCAGAAATGCCTCGTGACGGCCCCTGTCTGCGGCCTCCAGCGGGAAATCGCGGCGCGGGAAGGCCTTGGCAGCATCGCCGTCATCCCTCGCCGCTGCGCCGCCACCCTTGGCCGCGCTGCCACCGGCTTTCGAGCCACCCCGCGGCGCGGCAACGTCGAGGCTCAGCCCCGGCTGGCGGCCGCCTTTCAGCTCCAGATAGACCTCCGCCAGCAGTTCGCTGTCCAGCAGCGCGCCGTGCAGCGTGCGGCTGGTGTTGTCAATGCCGAACCGGCGGCACAGCGCATCGAGCGAATTCTGCGCGCCGGGATAGGCCTTACGCGCCATGGCGAGGGTGTCGATCGCCCGCCCGGGCGGCAGCAGCGGCCGGCCCAGCATGCCCAGTTCTGCGTTGAGAAACTTCATGTCGAAAGAAGCATTGTGGATGACCAGCGGCGCATCACCGATGAATTCGATGAAGGCCTGCGCGTGCTCCGAAAACACCGGAAAGCCGGACAGGAACTCAGCCGAAAGACCATGCACTTCATAGGCGCCGTTGGGCATGTCCCGCTGCGGGTTGATGTAGACGTGGAAGGTGTTTCCGGTCGGCATCAGCCCTTCGAGCTCGACGCAGCCGATTTCGACCACCCGGTGGCCGTCGGCGGGATCGATGCCGGTGGTTTCAGTGTCGAGGACGATCTCGCGGGTCATTTCGGCCCTCCCTTTGGCTTGGATGCAGGCGGCCTTGCGTCGTGGATCCGACCCCTGAACAGTGCGTTACGCCGGTGGCGTGGGGGCCAGGTGTGCTCACGGACCAGCAGGCGGTCGGCCTGCGCCAGCGCCGCCCAGGTAATGGCGCGGCCCAGTCCGGTGGCGATCACCACGTCGGCGCGGCGCCGCTTGTCCCGATCTGGCACCTGCCGGTTGAGGATGCCCCGGAGCTTCTCCGGCGTCATGCCCGGGCGGGACAGGGCCCGCTGCGCCTGCAGCACTTTCGGTGCCGAGACCACCCAGACCGCATCACAGCGGCGCTCGCCCGCGCCTTCGAGCAGCAGCGGCACGTCGAGCAGGACTTTGCGGCGGCGTTGGCGCTGCCACAGGGCAAGTAGGCGGCGGTTTTCGGCGTAGACCATGGGGTGCAGCACGGCTTCGAGCTTGTGCAGCACGCTCTGATCGCGGAAGGCCAGATCGCCCAGCCGACGGCGGTCCATCTCGGCCTCCGTGGATAAGGCCTCAGGCGCAAAGGCAGCGATAGCGGGCAGCGCCCGTCCGTGCGGGCCGGTCAGCGCATGCACCACGGCATCGGCGTCAAAGTGAGCATAACCCATCCGCGCCAGCATCTTTGCAGCGGTGGATTTGCCCATAGCAATCGAGCCTGTAAGTCCGATAATCTTCATTATTCAGACTAATCCCATGTTGCGCTCGACCTTCTGACGCAGGCCGGGGTCGACCTCGACCCGCGCGCCAAAGAAGGCCTGAAACGCCGGTCGAGCCTGGTGCAGGAGCATGCCAAGACCATCGACGATCCGGCAACCTCGCGCTGCGGCGGTTTCGAGCAGCGCGGTCTGCAGCGGGTTATAGACGATGTCATTGACGACGGTGCTCGGCCCCTGTGCCGCCAGCCCACAGATGATCGGGTTTTCGCCCTTCATCCCGCGCGAGGAAGTGTTAATGATCAGCGGCATGGCCTCCTGGTCGAGCAGGTCCTCGGCAGCGTTCCAGTCCAGCGCTTCGATCTGGGCGCCCTGAGCCAGCTCTGCGGCGAGGCCCTGCGCCCGGCTCAGGGTCCGATTCGCCAGCCAGATGCGGCCCACCCCCTGATCCTGCAGCGCCACCAGTACGGCGCGTGCGGCGCCCCCTGCCCCCAGCACGACAGCGCAGTCCGGCACGCCGTCGCTCAAGCCCGGGTGCAGGTTTTCCCAGAAACCGTAAGCGTCCGTGTTGCGGGCGCTGATGCGGCCATCGCTGAACACCAGCGTGTTTGCCGCGCCGATCCAGCGTGCGATGGCGTCGGCCTCGTCGGCCAGCGCCAGCGCGGCTTCTTTGAAGGGTACGGTCACGTTCACGCCCTGATAGCCCTGCTCTACCAGCGCTCTGATCTCGCGCTCAAAGTGCTCCGGCTCAAAGTCCAGCAGGCCATAGCGCCCAGCGATGCCGGACTGTTCCAGCCAGTGTCCGTGGATCGATGGAGACTGGCTGTGACTGATCGGATGGCCGACTACGGCCGCTCGAAGGGGCTGTCCACGCATGATTAGGCCAGCAGAGCCCGGTTGTCGCGGAAGTGCTGCAGCAATCCGGTCAGATCCAGCCCCAGAATGGTGAAAAAGTCGCCCTCGACGCGCTCGAACAGCTGGCTGCCCAGCCCTTCAAGCTGGTAGGCGCCGACCGACCACAACGCCTCATCGCCCAGCGTGTCCAGATAGGCCCAGATGAAGGTATCGGAGAGTGCACGCATGCTCAGCGTCGGCGAGGTCAGCGACGACCAGCGGATCTCGCCATCTAGACAGACGGCGGTCGCGGTCATCAGCCGGTGAGTCTTGCCGCTGAGGGTTTGCAAGGTCTGGTGCGCCTGTCCCCGGTCTTCGGGCTTATCGAACCAGATTTCCTGACCCTGCTCGTCTTCGAGCACGAGGATCTGGTCGGCACCGACGGTAATCTGCCCGGGATGCGCGCGGGAGACGGTGGCAGCCTTGGCTGCGGCCAGTTCGGCTGCAGCCACGCTGGCGGCCCCACCCTCGCTGCGCACGCGCTGCTTGATCACCGACTCATCGATATCGGAGGGCGCGACCATGATCGGCAGACCGGCATCGATCAGCATGGCCATCCGGGTCTGTGAACCTGAAGCGAGCAACAGTGGTTGATCGCCCATCCAGCCCAGCTGCAGCGGTAGGGGGAAATCCTCGTAGTCATCCATGGCGGGCGCCCTTTCGATCGTCATTCTGGTTCGGCCACCGGTCTGTTCAGTCGTCGTTTCAGCACTCAGACCGGCTTTCGCACCGGGTCAGAAACCATCGTCAGGCGCGACTCGAGTCCTTCAGATTATGCGACTTATCCAGATCAGCCTGTGCTTAACCCTTGTCTCAAGTTGGGGATGGGTCTGAATGGTTTTCTTATACCGGGGACAGTTTGCCGTTCACAGTCTCGTTTTCAACCGTGGATGAGAATTCTCAGGCGCCTGTGAATCCATCGGACAAGTGATCGGATCAGGGCAATCTGCTGCTGCAAATCCACGCGTCACATTCGGATGTTTGCCAGCGGATTCAAGGCCTTGTTCTACCGCTATCCATCGCATAATGCCAGAGTCGTTCGAATGTGGGAAAGTCCGGTAAAAGCAATAATCCCCAGTTCTGGCCCCGAACAACCACATCTACATCCTATTTTTTAAACTTTGTTTTGTTTGGACGGAGCGATTAAGCCTGCACCTGATACGGCATGTCACGGGATTGGTCGTGCATCTGGCCTGATCCAGCCTTGAGCACGCCCGCCTTGTCTTTTCCGCGCCAACCGCGCAGTTCATGGCCATGACCTCTCAAGCCCCCGCTGACAAACCGCTCCTTGCCGCCCTGCGTGGTGAGCCACAGTGGCCGCGTCCGGCCTGGCTGATGCGGCAGGCTGGGCGATACCTTCCAGAGTACCGTCAACTGCGCGCGGACAAAGGCGGCTTTCTGGACCTTTGCGACGATCCGGCGGCAGCAACGGAAGTGACTTTGCAGCCGATCCGCCGCTACGGCTTTGATGGTTCGATCCTGTTCTCCGATATCCTGACCATTCCCCGGGCGCTCGGGCAGGATCTGCATTTCAGCGCTGGCGAAGGTCCGGTTCTGGGTCGCCTGCCTGATCAGGCGTCCATGATGGACCACCTCGACGGCGGTGAGGCCACAGCCCGGTTGGCCCCTGCTTACGATGCGCTGGGGCTTATCCGTGCCGCGCTGCCAACCCAGACCACGTTGATCGGCTTCGCCGGCGCTCCTTGGACGCTCGCCACCTATATGATCGAAGGCGGCGCTAGCAAGAGTTATCCGCAGACCAAAGCCATGGCTTACGGCGCACCCGAGCAGTTTCGCGCACTCATGGCTTTCTTGATCCGCTCGGTCGCCGATCATCTCATCGCCCAGATTGCTGCTGGCGCCGATGCGGTCATGGTGTTTGACAGCTGGGCGGGCTCTCTTGACGCACGGGCGCAGGTCGACTGGTCTGCCGGTCCGCTTGCGGCCGTAACCGCGCGGATCCGCCAAGTGCACCCGGATGTTCCGGTGATTCTGTTCCCCCGGCGCGCACCCCATGCGGCCCAGGCGCTGGCCGGTCAGCACCCGCTGGTCACGCTGCAGGTTGATTTTGCCGACGATCTGGCGTCGGCCGCGGCGCTGCCGTTCAGCGCGGTTCAGGGCAACCTCGATCCGGGCCGGCTGCTGGCGGGCAGGGGGGAGATCCAGCATGCGACCCAGGCTGTGCTCAACGCGGTGCCGCGCACACGCAGCCACGTTTTCAATCTCGGCCATGGCATCCTCAAGGAGACCGACCCTGACGCCGTTCACGCCGTGCTGGAGATAATCAGGGGCTGAACCTGTGCGCCGAACCGGCGCACTAAAATATAGCTATATCATTGATATATAAGGAATAATCTCAATGGACATGCTGTTTTTATCCCTAAAGACCCTGCATATTGTCGCGGTGATCGCGTGGATGGCTGGGTTGCTCTATTTGCCGCGCCTGTTCGTCTACCACGCCGATGCAGAGGTCGGCTCAGACAAGTCCGAAACCTTCAAGGTCATGGAACAGCGGCTGTTGCGGACCATCATCAATCCGGCCATGGCCGTCACCTGGCTCGCTGGGTTGGGCATGGTGGTCTATTGGGAAATGAATGGCATCACCTCCGCGCGTGAATTCTGGTTCATCGCCAAGTTCGTGCTGGTTTTCGTGCTCAGCGGTATGACCGGGGCGCAGTCGCGCTACGTCCGGCAGTTTGCCGAGGACGCCAACACACGGCCATCGCGCTTCTACCGCATCTTCAACGAGATTCCGTTTGTGCTGATCATTCTGATCGTCGCGCTGGTGGTCATCAAGCCCTTCCAAGGCTTGTTCTGAGGCGTCGATCGAGGGGGCTGGCTCAGCCCCCGTGCCCGCCCGGTTGGACGGTCGGCTCGCTTCGACCGCCGCTATACCAGCGTTGACAGTCGCCGCTGGTCTGCCTATGTCGGGATGTGCGCAGGCCCTTGGCCGTCCGCGCTATTTTCCCTGATGGTCCCCCGTTCGTGGCGCGACCCTTCTCCCAGATCCCCGCCGAGATGTCCGCAGCGACTTCTTTTTTCGCGTCCATGCGTCTCGGTTTTGTCTTTCAGGCCCTTTACTGTGGCCGAACACGCTCGCGAGATCAGTTTGTCCGCAGGCCGTGCTCATCCCAAACGGATAACCAACAAATCCCATGCATCTTGAAGACTTGAAGCAGAAAACCCCGGTCCAGCTCATCGACATGGCCGAGGATATGGAAATCGATAATGTTGCCTCCATGCGTAAGCAGGAGCTGATGTTCGCCATCCTCAAAGCAGTGGCAGAAAACGACGAAGCCATTTTTGGCAGCGGGGTGATCGAAGTCCTGCAGGACGGGTTCGGCTTTCTGCGCTCGCCTGAGGCCAATTATCTCGCCGGCGCTGACGATATCTACGTTTCCCCGACCACGATCCGGAAATTCGGCCTGCGCACCGGCGACAGCGTCGACGGCGAAATCCGCGCGCCGCGGGACAACGAACGCTACTTCGCGCTGAGCAAGGTCAACACCATCAACTTTGAAGACCCCGGCTCGACCCGGACCCGGGTGAACTTCGACTCGCTGACCCCGCTCTATCCCGACGAGCGGCTCAAGCTCGAGCTCGAAGACCCGACCAACAAGAATATGACCGGACGGGTCATCGACTTGGTCAGCCCCATCGGTAAGGGCCAGCGCGCGCTGGTCGTCGCGCCGCCGCGCACCGGTAAAACCATGATGCTGCAAACCATCGCAGACAGTATTTCCCGAAATAATCCAGAGGCTTACCTGATCGTTTTGCTGATCGATGAGCGCCCGGAAGAAGTGACGGATATGCAGCGCTCGGTGAACGGCGAGGTGATTTCCTCGACCTTCGACGAGCCGGCGACCCGTCACGTGCAGGTCTCCGAGATGGTGATCGAGCGGGCTAAGCGCTTGGTCGAACACAAAAAAGACGTGGTGATCCTGCTGGACTCGATCACGCGACTGGCGCGGGCTTACAACACCGTGGTGCCGTCGTCGGGCAAGGTCCTGACCGGCGGTGTTGACGCCAACGCCATGCAGCGGCCCAAGCGCTTCTTCGGCGCAGCGCGGAACATCGAAGAGGGTGGCTCGCTGACCATCGTCGGCACGGCGCTGATCGATACCGGCTCGATGATGGACAAGGTAATCTTCGAGGAATTCAAGGGCACGGGTAACTCTGAAATCGTTCTCGACCGCAAGCTGGCCGACAAGCGGACCTATCCCGCGATCGATATCGGCGCATCCGGCACCCGGAAAGAGGAACAGCTGGTCGAGCGCGGCGAGCTGGCCAAAATGTGGGTCCTACGCCGAATTCTGATGCCGATGGGCCCCGTCGACGCCATGGAGTTCCTGCTGGACAAGCTGCGCACCTCCAAGTCGAACGAGGATTTCTTCCTCTCCATGAACCAGTAGCGGCCCCGGCCGCTCAACCGTGACCTGAGGGTGGCAGGCTGATCGCGACGTGAGTGCTTCGGATACCATATTCGCCCTCTCGTCCGGCGGTGGCCGCGCGGGCGTGGCCGTGGTCCGCGTCTCTGGTCCCGCTGCAGATGCTGCGCTCGTGGCGCTCCTGTCCGGCAGTGGTGGAAGCGCTGATGGCGGTAACGTCGATGGCGCGACGCCCGGGCCCTTCAGCTGGCCAGAGCGATCCCTTCCGGCGCCGAGGGTCCTGCGGCGCGCTGATCTCTTCGACGCTGAAGGCGGGGTGCTCGACGAGGCCATGGTGGCCTGGTTTCCCGGCCCGCGCTCCTTTACCGGCGAAGACGTGGTCGAGCTGCATGTTCATGGATCGCCAGCCGTGGTGCGTGCGGTTCTTACGCGGCTGGGGCAACTCGCCGGCTTGCGGCCCGCCGAAGCGGGTGAGTTCACGCAGCGGGCCTTTCTGCGCGGCAAACTCGATCTTGCGGCTGTCGAAGGGCTGGGTGACCTCATCGACGCGCAGACAGAGGCGCAGCGGCGACTGTCGCTGCGGCAGCTGGGGGGTGCGCTTTCGCAGCAGGTGGAAGATTGGCGTGCGGATATCATCGCGCTGCGCGCAGAAACCGAAGCCTGGATCGACTTTCCTGACGAAGACCTGCCCGAGTATTTCTTTCCGACCATCAGGGCGCGGGCCGGCGCGCTGGCTGCAGAGATGGCGTCCCGAACCGAGGCCTCGCACCGATTGGCGGCCCGGGTGAGAGACGGCTACAGCGTTGCGCTGGTCGGCCTGCCCAATGTTGGCAAATCTTCTCTGCTCAACGCGCTTGCTGCACGGGATGTGGCCATCGTGACGGACATCGCTGGAACCACCCGGGATACGATTTCAGTGCCGGTGGATCTGGGCGGGTTTCTGGTGAATTTCATCGATACGGCGGGCCTGCGCGAGACCCGCGACACCATCGAGGCCATGGGCGTCGACCGCGCACTCCGGGCCGCAGAGCAGGCGGATATCGTGCTGTGGCTGATCGATGAGCGCGGTGAGGCGCCCGAGATCGCTGACCGACTGGATGCGGCACGGGTGCTGCGCGTGGCCACCAAGCAGGATCTCTGGCGCGCCAGCTCTGACACGGCCAGTCGGCAGGCGGCTCCTTTGGGCGTGTCCGTGGTGACGGGTGAAGGGCTACAGGCTGTGCTCAATGCGGTGCAGGCGGCGCTGCTGGGGCAGGGGGCTTCGCTCGATGCTCTGCTGCCCATGGGCCGTGAGCGGCACGCCTTTCACGTCGGAGCGGCCGCCGCCGCGCTGGAGCAGGCGCAGGCGCAGGATGAGTTGGCCTTGCTGGCTGAATGCATGCGTGAAGCCTCTGCTGCACTTGGGCGGATTACCGGCGCGGTTGATGTTGAGGACGTGCTCGATCATATTTTCAGTCGATTCTGCATCGGCAAGTGAGTCACTTTCGTCCCTGAAAGTCGCCTTGGCGCCTGAGCGCTGCGACTTTCAACCCTTCAGGAGCTGTTTCACGTGAAACTCTACGCCCGCGATCACTCCTTGCCCTCGGGCCTGCGCTTCGACGTGATTGTCGTTGGCGGTGGGCACGCTGGCACCGAGGCTGTGGCCGCCGCTGCGCGGTTGGGGGCAGAGGTCGGGCTGGTGACCCACCAGTGGCAGACGGTGGGTGAGATGTCCTGTAACCCAGCGATCGGTGGCCTGGGCAAGGGTCATCTGGTCCGGGAAATCGATGCGCTCGATGGCTTGATGGGCCGCGCCATCGACCAGGCGGGTATCCAATTCCGCATGCTCAATGCCTCCAAGGGCCCGGCGGTCCGGGGGCCACGATCGCAAGCCGACCGGCGTCTTTACCGCGAGGCCATCCAGGCCCTGTTGCAGGCAGAGAACCGGCTGACCGTGATCGAAGCCGGGGCTGAGGACATTATCCTCGACGAAAGCGGTACGATGGCCGGGCTGACCACCGATCGGGGTGTGGAGATCGCGGCACCGGCGCTGGTGATCACCACCGGCACCTTCCTGCGCGGCAAGACCTTTGTTGGCGACGCCGTTGCCTTTGAGGGGCGGGCCGGGGAAGCGCCGTCCGTGGCGCTGGCCGAGACCATCGACCGTCTTGGGTTCGCGCTGGGTCGCCTCAAAACCGGGACGCCAGCACGGCTGGATGGGCGCACTATCGACTGGGCTGGGCTGGATATGCAGCCGCCGGATGAGGTGCTGGTCCCGTTTTCGACCATGACCGACCAGATCACCGTGCCACAGGTGGATTGCGGGTTGACCTTCACCACCCCCACCACCCACAGCCTGATCGAGGAAAATCTCCACCTTTCAGCGGTCTACTCGGGCGCAATAGACGGGCAGGGCCCGCGCTATTGTCCCTCGATCGAGGACAAGGTGGTGCGTTTTGCCGATAAACCGCGGCACCAGATTTTTCTGGAACCCGAAGGCCTAGACGATCACACAGTCTACCCGAACGGCATTTCCACCTCGCTGCCAGCAAGCGTTCAGGCCGCCATGCTGGCTACGATCCCCGGTTTGGAGCGCGCCCGGATCATCCGGCCCGGCTATGCCGTCGAGTACGATTTCGTCGACGCGCGCGAGCTGCAGGACACGCTGCAGACCAAACGGGTGCCGGGGTTGTTCCTCGCCGGGCAGATCAACGGCACCACGGGCTACGAAGAAGCGGCGGCGCAGGGCCTTGTGGCGGGTGCCAACGCCGCGCTGCAGGCGGGTGGTGGAGCGGAACGCCTTCGGATCGGGCGGCGCGAAGCCTACATCGGGGTGATGATTGACGATCTGGTGACCCGTGGTACAGCAGAGCCCTACCGAATGTTCACCAGCCGGGCAGAATTCCGCTTGCGGCTGCGCGCCGATAACGCTGATCAACGGCTGACACCGCTGGGTTTGGAACTGGGCCTGATCCGATCGCGCCGCGCCGAGGCGTTTCACGTGAAACAGGCTGCCATTGCAGACGGTTTCGAGCGATTCCAGAGCCTGAGCCAGAGTCCCAACTCCTGGGCGGCGCAAGGTTTTCCAGTCAAGCTCGATGGTCGTCCCCGCAATGCACTTAATATGCTGTCGATGAAAACGGTGGACCTGAGCCAGCTTGAGTCTGCCTTCCCGGCGCTGCAAGGTCTCCGCGCTGATGTGGCTGAACAGATCGAAATCGCTGCCGTCTACGCTGGCTATCTCGACCGGCAGGAGCAGGAGGTCGCCGCTCTGCGCTCGGAGCAGGAAATCCACCTGCCCGCAGACCTCGACTACGCCGCCATCGGCTCACTGTCCAACGAGATCCGGGAAAAGCTCGAAGCCGCCCGCCCGGAAACACTGGACCGTGCTTCGCGGATTCAGGGCATGACCCCGGCAGCGCTTGGTGCGTTGCTGCAGTATGTGCGCCGGCGGCAGGGCGACCGTGCGACCCAGCAACCGCGCATGAACTCGGATCAGGATGCAAGAGGAGCCACAGGCGCAGACGTAAAGGATGCCGCATTCGGTTCTGTGCCCGGTCCAGGCGTGGACCCACAAACTAGGCCAAAGGCCAAACTGGCTGAAACGGCCTGAGGTCCTTAGGGCTGATCATCATCCATGAGCCAGACCACCCGTTCATCTCGCCCTTTGCAGCTGCCCAAGCGCTCAACCTTGTTCGAACAGACCTGCGACCGGGTCGGCCTGTCTGCAGCGGCCCGTGAGCAGCTTGAGGCCTATGTTGCGACGCTGGGCAAGTGGCAACCCCGACTCAACCTGATTGGCCCCAAAACCTGGGCTGATGTCTGGGATCGCCACGTCGTCGATAGCCTCCAATGCCTTGATCACCTCGATACAGCCGATGAGGGCCGAGGCTGGGCAGACATCGGCACCGGAGCGGGGTTCCCCGGGGTGGTCATGGCGCTGGCGAAAGGAATTCCTGTGCGTCTGGTCGAATCAGACCAGCGTAAGGCCGCCTTCCTGCTTGCTGTAAAGACAGCGACCGGCGCCCCGGTGACGGTAGTCAACAGCCGCATCGAATTCCTGCCGCCGGCGCCTGTAGATCTGCTGTTTGCCCGCGCCTTCGCCCCGCTGCCACGCCTGCTGGACTGGTGTGGCCCGCTGATCGATGCGGAAACAGCCTTGATCCTGCACAAGGGGCGCCGCGCGCAGGACGAGTTGGACGAGGCCGCGCAGGCCTTCAGCTTCGAGGCGGAGAGTTTTCCCTCAATTATCGACAGCGACTCGGTGATTCTGCGCTTGCGCAACCTGCGTCGGCGGCCTTAGGACGTAGTTTCAGGATTTCCGCGCGCCTGCGTGGTCTCTGAGATCGGGATTTTGGTCCCGCGTGACTTCCGTTTCAGCCTTCAAGCGACGAGACCGCCGTGCCCCAGCCTGTCATCCTTGCCATCGCCAACCAGAAGGGCGGGGTCGGTAAGACCACCACCGCCGTCAATCTTGGTGCGGCGCTGGCGCGCGCGGGCAAGCGCACGTTGATCATCGACGCTGACCCCCAGGGCAATGCCAGCACGGGACTGGGCGTGGCAGTCGCTGAGCGCGACGCCAACCTCTACACCGTCCTCGCCGGGCGGACCCCGGCCGAGCGCGCGATCCGCCTCACGGTGCAGGAGGGGCTGTCGATCCTGCCCGCCAATCAGGATCTTGCCGCGATGGAGATCGAGCTCGCCAGCTCGGACCAGCGGCAGTATAGCTTCCGCGCGCAGCTGGGCGAGGCCGCCGCCGATTTCGACGTGGTGCTGATCGACTGCCCGCCGGCGCTGGGGTTGCTGACGCTGAACAGCCTGTCGTGGGCCGATCATGTGCTGGTGCCGCTGCAGGCTGAGTTTTTCGCGCTCGAAGGGTTGGCGTTCCTGCTGCGCACCCTCGACCGGGTCAAGCGCAGCGCCAATGACCGTCTGAGCCTGCTTGGTGTGGTGCTGACCATGTACGACGGCCGCAACAACCTCGCGCAGCAGGTCGAGAACGACGTCCGCCACCACCTGCACGGCCGCGTCTTTGACGTTAAAATTCCGCGCAACGTGCGGCTTTCCGAAGCCCCGTCACACGCGCTGCCGATTTTCGACTATGATGCCAGATCCGCCGGCGCGCAGGCCTACGCCGCGCTGTCCGAGGAGGTTATCGCGGCTTTGAAACTCTAGGGGAGCAGAGGGCAGACAATGGCACAGAAAGGTCTGGGACGGGGCTTGAGCGCCCTCTTCGACGATGGTGCTGCGGCTGAGGGACCAGCGGGCGCGGGGGTCCAGACGCTGCCGGTGGCGGACCTGTCGCCCAGCCCGTTCCAGCCCCGCCAGCACTTCGACCCGGAAAAGATCGCCGAGCTGGCCGTCTCGATCAAAACCCAGGGCATCCTGCAGCCCATCCTCGTTCGGGCCGCCAGTCCGGGCGTGAAGACGCCCTACGAGATTGTTGCCGGTGAGCGCCGCTGGCGCGCCGCGCAGCAAGCCCGGGTCCACGACGTCCCGGTGGTGATCCGCGAGCTGGCCAACGTCGATGCGGCCGAAATCGCCCTGCTTGAAAACGTCCAACGTGAAGACCTGAGCCCCTTTGAAGAGGCCGAGGGCTACCGGGGCCTAATGGCCCAGTTCGTCTACAGTCAGACCGACGTCGCCGAGCGGGTCGGCAAGTCCCGCGCACACGTCGCCAACGCCCTGCGCCTGCTGGCCATGCCGGACGGCCTGCGCACCATGGTCGAGAAGGGTGAGCTGTCGGCCGGTCACGCCCGGGCGCTGCTGTCGCTCGAAAACCCGCTGCCACTCGGGCGGCAGGCTGTGGCAGAAAATTGGTCGGTCCGACGCCTGGAGCAGGCCGTGCGCGATTTGTCGTCCGGCTCTGGCACCACGGGTGACGGCGACCGATCGGGCGCCCTGGACAAGGATCCCGACCTCCGCGAAGCTGAAGAGCAGGCGTCCCGTGAAATCGGCCTCGGGGTCGAAATCCGCGGATCCGCCACCCGGGGGCACGTCCGGGTCAGTTACGCCTCGCTGGAGCAGCTGGAGCTGGTGCTCGCCCGGCTGGCCGGGAAATAGCCCAAGCTGTCGCACGGAATTTGCCGAAAAATTGCACGATCGGCGCCCGATCAGGCCCTGATTCTATAGCAAACTCCCTATAATTCGCCCTAAAATTTTTAGGGTTGCCTTACTTTGTTCGTCTTTTTGTCGATAGAATTCGCAAATCTGCCCTATAGTTGTTGCTAATAGAGCACACTTAGGCTTCACTCGCCGCCAACCACCACCACACCTGCCGTGGAGAATACTGTGCAACAGACCATCGCCCTCGTCGACGACGACCGCAACATCCTCACTTCCGTGTCCATGGCCCTGGAAGCCGAGGGATTCCGGACGCGGACCTTCTCCGATGGCACCGACGCGCTCAAGAGCCTGACCGTCCAGCCCGCCGATCTGATCATTCTAGATATCAAGATGCCGCGCATGGATGGCATGGAAGTCCTCAACCGTCTGCGCGCGGAGAGCCAGGTGCCGGTGATCTTCCTCACCTCCAAGGACGATGAGGTTGATGAAGTTCTGGGCCTGCGCATGGGCGCGGATGACTACATCAAGAAGCCGTTCTCCCAGCGACTACTGGTCGAGCGGATCCGGGCGCTGCTGCGCCGGGAGGAAATGGCCACCGCCACCCCGGAACGCGAAGGCGGCAACGACGTCCTAACCCGAGGAGAGCTGCGCCTCGACCCGGTCAAGCATCAATGCCTGTGGAAGTCGAACGACATCACGCTGACCGTGACCGAGTTCCTGATCCTCAAGTCGCTGGTCCAACGCCCGGGACACGTCAAAACCCGCGACCAGCTGATGGATGCCGCCTACGGCGAGCACATCTACGTCGACGACCGCACCATCGACTCGCACATCAAGCGCCTGCGCAAGAAGTTCAAAGCCGTGGACGAGAACTTCAACCAGATCGAGACCCTCTACGGGGTCGGCTACCGCTATAAGGATACCGGTCTGGCTGCTTGATTTCGCCCCCCGGGTGGTCCAAGTCTGGGCGCGGGGTGATGGCATGGGGGCCTGTCTGAACGCCTGCACCCCAGAGCTCCCCGTGCCTGAATTGCGTTCTGAGGCTGCGCCTGGACCACGATGGATACGTCGAACACCAACCGAGTCACCGGCCGAATGATTGGCGAGAGCGCCGGCGCTGGCATGAGCCGCCTTCGGGCGCTGCGTCGCCTGCTCGCGGCCGTGTTCGCGCCCCGGGCCCGCTGGCGGCCGCGCGGGCCGGGGTCACGCTCGCTGGTCGGGCGCATCCTTGCGATCAACATGATCACGCTGCTGATCCCCGTCATCGGCTTTCTCTACACCGACCGCTATCGCCAGCTGCTGATCGAGGGCGAGCTGGAGGCCCTGCGCTCCGAGGGCCGCATCATCGCCGTCGCGCTGGGCTGGGCCGATGTCTCCAGCGAGGATCCCGAAAAGCACCTCGATGAAGATCGCGCCAACCTGTTCCTGCGCCTGCTGACCATCGAGAGCCCGTCGCGGGCGCGCCTATTCTCCATCAACGGTGACCTGATCGCGGACTCAGAGGCCTTCAACGGCGGCACGATTTCCGTCTACACTCAGCCCATGGGCGAGCCGACCGTGTTCGACCGCCTGTCGCCGCCGGAGCTGTGGCGCGCCATCCGCCGTGGCGGCCGACAGTTCCAGCGCTACGCCGAGACCAGCCCGCAGCGGGCGGATCACTATCACGAGGTTTCAACGGCGTTGCTGGGCCGGGTCGCGGACGGGGTCCGTGGCGGCGAGGGCAACGCACTGGTGCTGTCCGCCGCCGTTCCAGTGCAGGAATACCGGCGCGTGCTGGGCGCGCTGATGCTGTCGCGCGAAACCACGGTGGTCGACGAAAGCATCGCCTCGATGCAGGCGCTGGTGCTGTGGCTGTTCCTGATCGCGCTGGTCATCACCGTGTTGCTCTCGCTCTATCTGGCCAGCACCATTGCCCGCCCGGTGCGGCAGTTGGCCAAGTCCGCCGACCTGGTGCGACGGCAGAAAGACCGACGCCACGCCATCCCGGATCTTTCGACCCGCGGCGATGAAATCGGCGACCTGTCGCTGTCCCTGCGCGATATGACCGAAACCCTGTGGGACCGCATCGATTCCATTGAGAGCTTTGCCGCCGACGTTGCCCACGAACTCAAGAACCCGCTGACCTCCCTGCGCTCGGCTTTTGAAACCCTGTCCATGGTCAAAGACCCCAAGCAGCAAGAAGTGCTGCTCGGCATTCTGACCCACGATGTCGATCGCATGGACCGATTGATCACCGATATTTCGGACAGCTCGCGGCTCGACGCCGAACTGGCGCGCTCGCATTGGGAGGAGCTTGACCTGCGCAGCCTCGCTGCTGACGTGATCGCTTTGCAGGAACAGGTCGAAGAAACCCTCGTGACCTTTGTGCTGGAGCCGAAGGAGGCGCCGAGGGTCGGCTTTGCCGTGCTGGGCGCCGAAACCCGGTTGGGGCAGGTGCTGGTCAACCTGATCACCAACGCGCAGTCATTCTCGCCCGACGGCGGGATCATTCGCGTCAGCCTGACGCGGGAGAAGGGCTGGATCACGCTGGTGGTCGAGGATCAGGGGCCGGGCATCCCCGAGGACCGCCTGACCAAGATCTTCAGCCGTTTCTACACCGACCGCCCGGAGCAAGACAGCTTTGGCCGTTACTCCGGGCTGGGTCTGTCGATCTCGCAACAGATCATTGATGCGCACGGTGGCGTCATCCTCGCCGAAAACGCAGAACGTGACGGCAAAGTCACTGGCGCCCGGCTTGTGGTAAGACTGCCGGAAATGCCCGCCGACTTCAGGCTCTGAACCCATGGCTCAAAAACGCCTCATCCTCGTCTCCGGCCTCTCTGGCGCAGGCCGCAGCACCGCGCTCGCCGCCCTGTCCGATCTGGGGTTTCAGGCCAGCGACGCGGTGCCGACCTCGGTCTGGCCCCTGTTGCTGCAGGCTGAGGGCGTGACCTGTGTTGCTGTCGGCTGGCCGACATCGTCCGCGGAGCGCGAAGAAGCGCTACCAGAGCTGCCGGCGGACTGGACCCTAACCCACGTGTTTCTTGAAGCTGATGAAGCTACGCTCCTGCGCCGTTACAGCGAGGCACGCCGGGTGCACCCCTTTGACCGGGGCGAGGGCCTGACCGATGCGCTGCGGCAGGAGCGCAATAAGGCGCACGCACGTCGAAGCATGGCAGGCAAGGTGATCGACACCACGGCGCTTCGGTTGCCCGAGCTCCGGGAGAGCATGGCGAACCTGGTCGAAGGGGGCGGCCGGGGGCCGACCCTGCGCGTGATGTCGTTCGGCTACCGCAATGGCCTGCCGCCCGAGGCCGACCTGGTGATCGACCTGCGCTGGCTGCGCAACCCCTACTATGATCCGGCTCTGCGGGAGCAAACCGGCGTGGATGCGGGCGTGGCGGCCTACGTGGCCGCTGATCCGGATTTTCTCGCATTTTTCAGCGACCTGCAGCAGCTTCTGACCCTAATTGTGCGCCGTCAGGCTGACGAAGGCCGGGCCTACTTCACGATGGCCATGGGCTGCACCGGCGGCCGCCACCGATCGGTTTTCATGGCGGAACGGCTGGGGCAGTGGTTGGCGGAAACGGGCCACCCGGCCAAAGTTGTGCACCGGGATACCATCATCGCCAACACCTGATTGATGGCTCAGGTAACGCACTGGCCGGAGACCGGAGAGGTCGACTTATCCCGGCCTTTTATCTCCTGTCCTGTTTTCGCGCAGTGAAAATGTACTAAGGTTGCTCTTGTCTTGTGCTGATCCATACACTGGCAGGATGACAGCAGTGGCAGAGTTCGCTGAATCACGATTTATTATGCAGAGCGGACCCGTCCTTCGGCGCGAAGTGGCGCGTCGTTTGGCCCGCATTGCTGCGGCCTATCCCGCCGTCTCTATCCGACTGCGCAGTGGAGACGTGGAAGTCAGTGGTGACAGCGCCGCTTCCATCGCCCAGCTGGGTTGGCGGCGCGGCGCAGACCTCGATGTCAGCTGCACCGGTCCCGGGGCCGAAGAGATCCTGCGCGATATTGTCAGTATTCTCGATCGACCCCCCTTGAATGATGGCGTTGATGGCTGATTACGGCGACTCCTGACCGCAACTTTCGCAACCCAGAACCCACCATGGCCTATATGCCGCTGGTTTTGGCAATAAGCGCTTGATCTATGCCCGGCGGGACGATAGACAGCCCTTCACCAACTGCGCGGGTGTAGCTCAGGGGTAGAGCACTAGCTTGCCATGCTAGGTGTCGTGAGTTCGAATCTCATCACCCGCTCCATTTTCTCTCATATCGGTGGTTCAAATCCACTATAGGGCCAATGCCTTAGGTCCCGCAGGGGATTTTGTGCGTTTGCAATGAGTACAAAATCAGGTACAAACTGCGAATGCCAAAGCACTTAACGACACGAAATAATTCGTACTATTTCCGTCGAATGTACCCGGCGGATGTCCAGAGAATCGCAGGCCAACGAGAACTTAAGCGTAAGCTGAGAGCCTCGAAACTGCGGGAAGCTGAACTTGAAGCGGCCCTAATCAACCAAGAGTTCGAGCGGACGGTCCAATTAGCTCGGGGTCAAGAAGGTGCCGACCATGGCGTGGCTATCGTTTTGGCTACTCGGTTCTTGCAAAGCAAAGGGCTGATATCCTCTACTGGCCAGCTCACCTTTCCTGCACTTGATCCCAGAAAGCCTGAACACGATACGATCGAAAAGCAGCTAGCAGTCATTGGGGAGTGGGAGGCAAAATACGAGGCAACCTACGACCAGCTCGCCTTGGCTGTGCAGGTGGAGAACACCGCAGCTGTTAATCCTCAAACCGCAGCCTTTGATCAGCTGATTGGCAAAGCGTCTCTTCGTTCGGACTACAGCCTGAAAGATGCTGCTGAGTTTTACGTGCGTGAGAACCGCCTTAAGCACGGTCGAACGCCAGATGCGCAGAAAAAGTCCGAAGCTGAACAACGAAGGCGACTTGATCTGTTTGCTGGTTGGCTAGGGGGCGGCAACGTCGAGCTCGGTTATCGCAAACCGTTCAAAAGCATCGACCGTGCCACAGCCCAGCGTTTTAAGGCTTACCTGATTGAAGAAAAGCACTGGCGTGTCGCTACACGGAACAAGTGCCTGACCTACCTGAATTCAGCTTTCAATGCAGCCGGCGATGAATTCGACATTGCTGGTTGGTCAAACCCGTTTCGCCGACTGGCTTCAGACGCTCAGATTGACAGTCAGAAGCGCCTATCCTTCACACCATTGGAGTACCGTGACTGGTGGCAAAGCCTGCTCTCCTATCGGAACCAAAATCCACAAGCCGCCCTTATCGGCCTGATGCTCTTGGAGACGGGGAGCCGAATCATTGAACTGACTCATCTGCAGATTGGAGACCTTAGGTTGGAGCATGCAGTCCCTCATCTGCTCGTGAGAAACAATCCTAGAAGGAAGCTCAAAGGGGTCATCGAACATCCGGTGTTCCCTATGCGGACAAAGAAGCAGCTTGAAGCCTACGTTTCACAACTTGCCGATAAGGACGAACAAAGTCCGCTGTTTCCTAGATATGCCACGGCTAACGGCAACTCGACACTCAGCGCTACGCTCAAAAAGCGGTTCTTTGCCACTTGGGGCGAAGACAGTGGTCGGAATTTAACCTCTTACAGCGCCAGACATGCCTTCAAAGACCGTGGAAGGGCCGCAGGAGTGGACTTGGCGGTGTTGGACTATTTGATGGGCCACAAGACCAAGCAATCGTCTGTGGTCGCTCAGGGCTACGGTACGGGCTACAGCCTATCGGTGCTGAAAGAGGCAGCGGAGAAGATCAACACTCAGGAGGACTGGGGTTACGTTGACCAGCTAGCGTACTGACTTCAGTCGACCACCACATCAACCGTTACACTCCAACACACAGCGTTTCTGACCGTTACAGGACCTCTGGCTAGCTTGGCTGCATCAAACACCCCCAAGCAGTCCTAAAGGAACTCTCCTGATGAAAACCGCTATCGTCCTGTTCGCCGCTGCCCTGTCTGTTGCAGCCCTCTCCACCAACGCCTCTGCACAGAAAGGCTTCAGTAGCCCAAAGGCCGTTGCTGCGGAAGAGCTTACGGATAAAAACTCAAACTCATCCACCAAGTCGAAGAACCCTATCAAAAGCTCCGATATTCATTTTCCCGAAACGCCGAATATCCTGGTGCCAAAGCCTCGTGGTGGGAAAGAACAGGTTGAGATTGCAACCCCAGAGCTCGTTGTAAACGTTAGCGGCCTATGCTGCCCAGGTGGCACCTCCTACATGACGGGCAGTGCTGGTGGGACAAGCTGGCGTGAAGTTAACGGTCTCCCAAGTCCCGCAACGTTTCTGACCGGTGGGGCGGATACTTCTTTCGGCACCCGCAGTGGCGGTGGTTTCAAGTTGGCGTCGCAAACAGACGAAGCAAACCCGAACGATAGCCCAGATCCAAAGCCTGAGAAGATCATGCGTCCGACCACTGGGCTGCTCTTTGCGTCCTTCATAGGCGGCTCTGCTGACCCCGGCGGTGATGACATATACACCTCTGCGAAAGTCACCGGCTCTGCTAGCCCAGGCGGTGATGATGCTTACGCCTTGATCGCTTCACTAATCGGGATCGCTGTCACCAGCGGTGAGACTGATGAGTATGGCGATCTCAATGCGAGCGAGGCAGAAGCAGCGAAGACGTTTGACTACTGCGTGATCTACCCTGAGCGCTGCACGGTCTCTCAAATGGAGCGTCCAACCTTTGGTCCTCACATGGTGACTTTCGATAAACTAGCTGGCTCTGCTGACCCAGGCGGTGATGACATCTAAGCGTCACTCCTGACAATCCTCCCCCCTCCGACACTTCAGCAGGGACTGCGTTACGGCGTGGTCCCTGTTTGCTTTTTGGAAGCGGGAAAAAATCCCAAACTGTCATGTGATTGTCACGTGGGTGTGGCACTGAAAATGATCCGTCCTAGCCGTTTAGCAGGATGGTTTCCCGTTTTCAGCATAGCCTCACGGAGTTTCATGACTGTTTCATTGCTTCTCTGCCAACAAGCTCTACGCCGAAGTCCTAGCTCTTTATCGTCCAACATCATCCCTATCTCCTTAGCCTGTAGTTCTATTGGAGACAGTAATGATTAGGGATGATGATAACCCCTGGTATTCTAGACCATTCGATGTCCACACTTGGAGTGATCATCCTGAGGTCAACGCCTTATTGGATGCTGTCTTGAACCGCTTGCCTCATGACTTTGAGTCTAAGTCCAACCGAAAGGGAACACCCACCAAGAGGGTCTTGAAGGTCTTACTTCTCGACCTGTTTGTTGCATGGAAGGATGACCCGAAGCAGTGGATTGGAATCAGCCTCTCACACCGAGCGTACAGGGTTTCATCCCGCTACAACGCATTGAACATCAGCAAGAAGACCATCCCTATAGTTCATGCTCTGAATGACCTTGGACTTCTAGACTGGCTTAACCATTCCCATAGCAGGACCAATCCAAAGGGTAACCGAACCACTCGGATCAGGGCCTCTGAGCAGCTTCAGGACATGTTCGCTCAGGCTGCTCTCGAAGAGGACTGGATCAGCTTCAACGAGCAGAGAGAGGTCATCGTCCTGAGGGACAAGGATGACGAGGACCCCGGTCAGGATAGCTTTGACAAGGATGGAGCAAAGAAGCGCAAAACATCCAAGAACATCGAATACGAAGATGCTGACCTACCTGCTTTCCTTGATGGAGCAAGAGAGGAACTGAGGGCCTACAACGACCTCCTGAACCAATGCCACATCGACATCGCCAGTCTAGATGAGCCGATGTTTGAGCAAACTGATGACCAAGGACGAACGAAGTCTGTTCATCTTCATCAAGGGCGTCACTTGATCCGAAGGATATTCTCAAGGGGCAGCTTCCACTGTAATGGACGCTTTTATGGAGGCTGGTGGCAAAACTGTCCGAAGCACTATCGGAAGTACATCCGCATCAATCGTCAGCCGACCGTCGAGGTAGATTACTCGGCTATGCACCCACTGATCTTGGCAGCAGAGAAGGGGCTGATCCTCGAAGATGATCCTTATGTCCTAGCTCAACCAATCTCCAACGAAGTCAGTCACCAGCTACAACGGAAACTGGTTAAGGCGTTCGTGCTAACAGCGATCAATGCCGCTCATCCAGATCAAGCGTACAGGGCATTCCGTTCTAAGTTCAGCAGTGAGTATGACCTGTCACTTACACTGAACTTATTCGACAAGCTGCACCAAGGTTTTGTCGAAACCCACCCGGCGCTGAGAGACAGTCTGTTCTCCGATCAGGGCATCAGGCTGATGAGCATCGATAGCCAGATAGCGTCTCGCATCATTTCCTACTACGTCATGTGTGCGAAGCCGATCCTCAGCGTCCATGACAGCTTTATCGTACCCGTTGGTGATGTTGAGAACCTTGAATTCGCCATGGAGAAGGCTTCGGAGGGCATCATCAGTGTGCCTCTTAAGTTCAAGCGGGACAAGCTGTTCACTTCGCTCGATCAACTCCCACCGCAGCATCTCGACAGAGACGCATACCATCGAGCTTTTGAAGGCTTCGTGGACGATTTTTCATACTCGCCCGCCTATCAGCAGAGATGGAGGGAGTGGAATTATAGGCAGGGCGTCTTCTCTTCGATAGGACATGTCCAAGCTCTGCAGTCCATGCTGAAAGTGAGTCTCGTTTAGCCATCATCCTGATCCTTATCTTCGGAACCAATATTACCTTAAGGGGCGAACCACTTTTTCGGGGGGCCACAGGCATTCACTGTTTTTAAGCCGAACAGCCCTTGCGCTCCGCACTGGACGAGTATTGCTGGAGAGATTGCGCCTAAACTATCGGAATGGACGCAGACCAGTCTAGCGTCAGGTCCCAAACGTCAAAATTGCCGCTTTGATCCTCTACCACGACTTCGAAGTTCCAAATATCACCAAGCATTTCGTCCG
>PAPT01000036.1 GCA_002708995.1 Geminicoccus sp.
CGCGTGCACACTGTGCCTTGCGGCTGCGACCGGCGGATCGTCCAGCTCGAAATTGCGTTTGCGCCGCCACCGCGGCACCTCCAGCGCAACTAGCTTGGCCAGATCGGCCAGCGCCCAGCGGCAGCCCTTCCCGTACTACCTGCCGGAGTTCGGGAACCCTGTGCAGGATTCTCTCTCACCGATCGACCTCAGCGCCTACCTCAAGGAGACGCTCACGCCCACCCTTCCTCACGAGTGTCGGCGGCACGACGAGTGCAAAACACTCGGTGGCCTCAAGCTGACGGATGACAAGATCGGGCCGGCAACGCGCCCCGGTGAGATCGTCGGTCTCTCCGGGCTGGTCGGGGCAGGGCGCAGCGAGCTGGCGCACGCCATCTATGGCGCTGCACCGCTGGATCAGGGTGATATCTCCATCGACGGCGCGCCGCTGAGCGCGCATTCAGTCAACGACGCTGTGCAGCTGGGCATGGCGCTGGTGCCCGAATCCCGGCGCTCGCAGGGCCTGTTCATGGGGCGCTCGATCCGCGAGAACATCTCGCTGCCCTATCTGGATCGTTTCATGGGCTGGCTGGGCCTGCGCTTCAATCAGGAGCGCGAGCGCGTCGCCCACTTCGGGGAAAGCACGGCGCTCAAGTACGGCGACCTTGCCGACCCGGTCAGCACGCTCTCCGGGGGTAACCAGCAAAAGGTGCTGTTCGCCCGTGCTGCCTTGGGTGAGCCGCGGCTGCTGATCGCCGATGAGCCGACCCGCGGGGTCGATGTCGGCGCCAAGCGCGGCATCTACGACCTCATTGTCGGGCTGGCCGAGCGCGGCCTCGGGGTGCTGCTGATCTCTTCGGAAATCGAGGAAATCCTCGGCCTGTCGCACCGGGTGCTGGTGCTCTCTCGCGGGCAGGTCACCGCCGAGCTGACCGGCGACGATATCAATGAGAACGCCGTCATGGCGGCGGCCTTCGGAGCAAACTAGCATGTTGAATTTCGCCCTGCTGTTTCGGAACTACGGCATTCTGCTGGTCACCATCGGCCTGTTTGTCGTGCTCGCGGTGACCGCCGACGGCTTTGCGACCGAACGCAACCTGCGTAATATCCTCGACCAGCAGTCGATGGTGATCATCGCGGCAGCCTTCATGACCATCGCGATCATATCCGGGAACTTCGATGTCTCGGTGTCAGCGATCTTCGTCACCGCCCCGCTGTTCGGGCTCAAGGTCGAAAACATGACCGGGAACGTGTTCCTCGCCGTGGTTGCGGCGATCGCCGTGGGCCTGATCATGGGGGCGATCAACGGCTTCATCGTCACCCGATTGAAAATCAATTCCTTCATCGGCACGCTGGCGACATCATTCATGTTCTTCGGCGCAGGCTTTCTGATCTCAAGCCGCTCGCTGATGCGGCCGGAGACCGACGCCTATCGGCTGATCGCGCGCTCGCGCTTTCTCGGGCTGACTTCGGCGACGTGGATCGCGATCGCCGTGGTGATCATCGCCACAATCCTGCTCAGCCGGACCCGCTTCGGGCGCAACGTCTTCGCCGTGGGCGGCAATATGGAAGCCGCGCGTCTGGCTGGTGTGGCCGTCAACCGGGTGCAGACCATGGCCTTCCTGCTGCTCGGCGCGGCTGCGGCGCTGGCCGGGGTGCTGAACTCGTCGCGTTCGATCTCGGCCCAGCCCTCGGACGACTTCAGCTTCGTCTTTGCCGTGCTGACTGCCGTGATCGTCGGCGGGACATCTATCGCAGGCGGGCAGGGGGCAATCTGGCGGACGACAACAGCCGCGTTCTTCCTCGCCTTCCTCAACAACGGATTCAACCTGCTGCAGATCGACCCGATCTGGCAGCGGCTGATCGAGGGCGCGGTGATCATCATGGCGGTCGCCGTCGATACCTGGACCAAGAACAGACGAGCTTAGGAGGACACGATCATGATCAGAATTGGTGTTGATGTTGGTGGTACGAACACTGACGCCGTGATTATGGACGGCAGTGATTTTGTCGCCGGTTCCAAACGCCTGACGACCCCGGATATTATCTCCGGGGTGCGCAACGCCCTCGCCGCCACGATGGAAGAGGCCAGCGGCAAGGTCAGCGACATCGGCGCGCTTATGGTCGGGACCACGCACTTCGTGAACGCGCTCGTGCGCCGGCGCGACCTCGCGCCGACCGGGGTGATCCGCATCTGTTTGCCCTCGGGCTCCAGCATTCCGCCGTTCTCCGACTGGCCCTCGGACCTGATCGACGGGCTGGACGGGCACTACCGCCTGATCCATGGCGGCTATGAGATGGACGGGCGCGAAATCGCTGCGCTGAACAAGGACGAGCTGCTGCAGGCCGTCACCGACCTGCGCGCCGAAGGCATTACCGAAATCGCGCTCAGCAGCGTGTTCTCTACCGTTCGCTCGGATATGGAGGAGCAGGCCTTCGACATCATCACCGAAGCCTTCCCTAATCAGTCGGTGACCAAGTCCACGGATATCGGCCGGCTGGGCCTGCTGGAGCGCGAGAACGCGGCGATCATCAACGGCGCCCTGCGCCCGCTGGCGGCCGAGGTGGTGGAATCCTTCCTCGCGCTGGCCGAGGAGCTGGACCTGCAGTGCCCGCTCTATTTCACGAAGAACGACGGCACGCTCATTTCCGCGGATCAGGTCAGCCGCCTGCCCGTGCTGACCTTCGCCTGCGGCCCGACCAACTCGATGCGCGGGGCGGCCTTCCTCTCCGGTATCAAGAACGGGCTGGTCGCCGATGTCGGTGGCACCACCATGGACGTGGGTGAGGTGCAGAACGGCTTCCCCCGGCCTGCGGGGACAGCGGTTTCAGTGGCGGACGTGCAGACCAATTTCTCCATGCCGGACGTGATCAGCATCGGGCTGGGTGGCGGCTCCATCATCGACCGGGAGGCGGTGACGGTCGGCCCTGACTCCGTCGGTCACAGACTGCTCGAAGAAAGCGTGGTTTTCGGGGGATCGGTGCTTACCGCCTCTGACATTGCCGTCGCCGCCGGACGCACGGAAATGGGCGATCATCCGCCCGGAGACCTGCCCGATCTCGCCGGGCTGATCGGTGCGCTGGACCAGAAGGCCGGTGATGCGATCGCGCGCTCGCGCACCTCGGGTGAGGCGATGACCGTAATCGCCGTCGGCGGCGGGGCCGTCCTGCTCCCCGACGAACTCGACGGGCTGGAGGTGGTACGCCCACCCCACTACGACCTCGCCAACGCCATCGGTGCGGCCATCGCACAGGTCTCGGGCGAAGATTCCCGCGTGATCGCGCTGGCCGAGAGCATGACCCGCGAGGAAGCCATCCAGTCGGTGGTCGAGGCCGCCGAGGCTGCCGCTGTCGGCAACGGAGCCGACCCGGACACGCTGCAACTGCTCAGCCAGAGCGACGTGCCGCTGGCCTATCTGCCCGGCAGCAACCTGGCGATTAGCGTCACGGTTGTCGGCGAACTGAACATGAAAGGGACGTGACCATGGCTAACCGTATCAAAAAGGTCGACCGCGAAGCCCTGGCCCTGATTGCGAAGGGGTCGACGGTCCTCGGTGCGGGCGGTGGGGGTGATCCCTACGTTGGCCGGTTGATGGTGCAGCAGATCCTTGGTGAGGCCGGATCGGTCGATGTCGTACAGATCGAAGACCTCAACCACAACGCGCTGGTTCTGCCCATTGCGATGATGGGCGCGCCTCAGGTGATGCAGGAGAAGTTTCCCAGCGGCAAAGAGATCCCCAAGCTGATCGAGATGATGGAACGTCTGCTCGAGCGTAAGGTCGAGGCGATCCTGTGTATCGAGGCCGGTGGCCTGAACTCAACCATCCCGTTCATCGCCGCTGCGCAGATGGGCATTCCGATCGTCGACGCCGACGCCATGGGCCGCGCTTTCCCGGAGCTGCAGATGGTGACCCTGACGCTGGGCGGCATGGGGGCAACCCCGATGGCCATGGTCGATGACAAGGGCAACGGGGCCACCTTCGACACGATTTCCAACCAGTGGACCGAGAAACTGGCCCGCGCCCTGACCATCGAAATGGGGGGCTCGGCCATGGTCTCGCTCTACCCGATCCTCGCCGGTCCCAGCCGCCCTTACCTGATCGAAGGCTCACTTTCCACGGCGCTGGACATGGGGCGGATTCTCGATGAGCACAAGAGCGGTGCTGCCCATGCGCTCGCCGACACCTACGGCGGCCGGGTGTTGTTCACCGGGCGGGTCAGGGATGTCGAGCGCCGCTCGGATGCCGGTTTTACCAAGGGCAAACTCGTGCTCGAAGGCCAGCTCGATTTCGACGGCAAGGGCATGGATCTTTCGTTCCAGAATGAATTCCTCGCCGGCTGGGTTGAGGGCGATCTGGTCGCGACCACCCCGGACCTGATTACGCTGCTCGACGCGAACACGGGCGGGCCGGTGACGACCGACATGGTCAAGTACGGCCTCTCCGTGCACGTCCTTGGTCTGCCCTGCGACCCGATCTGGCGCAGTGATGAGGCCATCGGTCTGGTCGGTCCCCGCTACTTCGGGATCGATGCTGACTATCAGCCTCTCTGATTATCACCCGGCAAAAATACTGAGAGAAAGGATCCACAGATCAAATAAAATAAGAATAACGGCAGAAGTAATGAGCCAGACATATGATTAAAACTGCTCAAAACGTGAATTTAATGACGTTTTGAAACAGGGACGCGTGTGATTCATTGAAAAAAAGAAGTATTCAGTGAGTTATGCGGCTGAATTGCTGGATATTGAGTGGATAAAGCACTCAAATTGAATAAAAAATACATTCTCAGATATTTTTTTAGTCTTGCTAAAAAGTATAGACTCTTCCTAGTGTGCGACTGTGCAACGATGCACATCCACGGGCTTACCGCTCAGGAAAGCTTCTAGGAGGAGATCGAGATGAAACTGAAATATTTACTGGGAAGCGTTGTAGCTGCGTCCGCGTCTATCGCGTCAGCAGCCTTCGCCGAGACGGTGCTGAGACTGGATGAGGTCGCGGTTGGCGAGCTGGATCCGGCAAAGGCATCGGATTACGCCGACAGTATCCTGATGTTTAACGTGTACGATACGCTGGTTCTGCCGAACCAAGGTGGTCCGGGGCACTCCGGTCACCTGGCTGAAAGCTGGTCTTCGGAGGGTGCGACCTTCACCTTCAATCTGCGTGATGGCGTGAGCTTCCAGTCTGGCAACACCATGACGGCTAAGGACGTGGTCTACTCGCTCGACCGCGCTCAGGCACTGGGCTCCGGCCTCAGCTACCTGTTCGCGGGCGTGAGTGCCGAAGCCATCGATGACAGCACGGTCCAGTTCACGCTGGGTGCGCCGAACGCGGCCTTCGTCGCGTCTATGGTGCGCCTGCCGATCGTGGACATGGCTTACGTCGAGGCGAACAAGAGCGACGAGTGGGGCGAGTCCCTGCTCTCCGGGACCAGTGCAGGCACGGGGGCTTACTCCGTTGTCAACCACAACCCGCAGGAAGAAACCGTGATGGCGAAGTGGGACGACTACTTCCTCGGTGTGGCCGACGCTGCGCCGGACACGGTGCGTCTGCGCTACGGCCTGGAAGCAGCGACCGTTCGTACCCTGATCGCTCAGGGTGAGCACGACATCGCCAGCCAGTGGCTGCCGCCAGAGGTGATCAAGGCCCTGTCCGACAACGGCGCTCAGCTGCTGACCGAGACCGGTACTGGTGCGTTCTATTTCAAGATGAACACCACCAAGGCGCCGCTGGATGACGTCAACTGTCGCCGTGCGCTGGCCAGCGCCTTTGACTACGCGACCGCCATCCGGATGATCGCCATCACTGATGACGTGTCTGCTGGTTCGCCGTCCACCGGCGCTATTCCGGTGGGCATGTTCGGCGCCAACGGCACCAACATGGTACAGGCTCAGGACATGGACGCTGCCAAGGCGCACATGGCGGCCTGCTCCTACGATTTCGCTGACTACGACATCGAAGTCAGCTGGATCGCGGAAGTGCCGCTCGAAGAACGTTTCGCGCTGCTGATGCAGTCGAACTTCGCGCAGCTGGGCATCAAGTCGCACATCAAGAAGCTGCCGTGGGCGCTGTTCGCCGAGCAGGTTTCCAGCCCGGAAAACACGCCTCACATCAGCCAGCTGTTCGTGAACGCCGTTACCGGTGACCCCGACACGCTGCTCTACGGCATGTACCACTCGTCCAACCCGGGCACCTGGCAGTCGCCTGAGTACCTGAACGACGCAGAGGTTGATGCCTTCCTCGAAGCAGGCCGTGCGGCCGGCAGCGAGGCAGGGCGTCAGGAAGCCTACGCCGGGCTGAACGCCCGCCTGATGGACCTGGCGGCAACGATCTACGGCTTCGACCGTCAGTCGGTCTTCGCTGCATCCAACCGGGTCCGGGTTCCGGCCATGACCGATCCTTCCATGGCCTTTGGCCTGGATGGTCTGGGCTTCTCGTTCCGTCTGATGGAAATGACTGAATAATCACAGGATTATTCATCGGCGAGGTGGGCTGAAGGTCTCAGCCCACCTCACTCTTTTCAAGGTGTGTTATGTCCCAGCTTGTCGGCATTCTTGTCCGTAGAATTGGCATTTCAGTCGTCGTCCTGATCGGCGTGTCGATGCTGATTTTTGCCATTGCCCGGATTATACCCGGTGATCCGGCACGGATCGCGCTAGGCCCCAACGCCACCGCCGAGCAGATCGCCAAGCTGCGGGGTGAAATGCACCTCGATGAAAACATCGTCATCCAGTACGGGTTCTTCATCAAGGATCTGGTCAGTGGTGACCTCGGCACCTCGCTCTATACCAACCGACCCGTTACCCTCGATATTGCGCAATTCCTGCCTGCCACGCTGGAGCTGGTGTTCCTCGCCGGGGTGATCATGGTGGGCCTCGGGCTGCCGCTGGGCATCCTTGCTGCGCGCTTCCGCAACAAGTGGCCCGACCATCTGGTGCGGGCATTGGCCCTGCTGACGGTCTCAGCCCCCAGCTTCGTCTGGGCGGTAATTCTGATGCTGCTGTGCGCCTACTACCTGCCGCTGTTCCCCATCGCGGGGCGGCTCTCTGACATCTACGAAATCGAGCGGGTCACGGGCTTTCTGACCATCGATACACTGATCGCCGGCAATGTTGCGGCCTTCCTCGACGTCTGGCACCACCTGATCCTGCCAGCGGTGGCACTGGCGCTCTCCGGCATCGGGCAGGCGGCGCGGCTGACCCGCGCCAATATGGTCGAGACCTACGAGAAGCCCTATATCGAAATGGCGCAGGCCTACGGCTTCTTCCCGCACCGGATCGCGCGCATCTATGCTTTCAAGCCGTCGCTGATCCCGTCGCTGACCATCATCGGCCTCGACTTCGCCGCCATGCTCGGCAACGCCTTTCTGGTCGAGGCGGTCTTCGCCTGGCCGGGGCTGAGCCGCTACGGGGTCAACGTCATTCTGCGCAAGGATCTGAACGCGATCATGGGCACGGTGCTGATCATCGCGCTGACCTTCCTGATCGTGAACATCATCGTCGACCTGCTGATCGCGGTGCTGAACCCGCGCATCCGGCACTCCACGCGGGTGCAGTCGTGATGCGCGCGCTCCGGATCATCGTCCGCAACCCGATGAGCCTGCTGGGGCTGATCCTTGTCGGCATCGTGGTACTCTCGGCGCTGCTGGCGCCGTGGATCGCGCCCTACCCGGACCACAACGGCGCGGTGGTGGACTTTCTGAACAACAACCGTGCGCCCTCGCTGAAGAACCTTATGGGCACGGACCTCGTAGGCCGGGATATCCTCAGCCGGATCATGTACGGCTACCAGATTTCGCTGGTGTTGGGGGTGATCGTGCTCGCCATCGCTACGCCGATCGGCACCCTCTTCGGCCTGATCGCGGGCTACCGGGGCGGTTGGGTCGAGATCGTGCTGATGCGCATCGTCGACATCTTCCTGTCGATCCCGCCGCTGGTGCTGGCCATCGCCATGATGGGGGTGCTGGAGCCGACGCTGACCAACGCCATGCTGGCGGTGACACTCATGTGGTGGCCCTGGTACGCGCGGCTGGTCTATTCCATCGCGCGCGGCGAGCGGGAGGAGGGCTACGTTGTCGCCGCCGAGGTGATCGGCGCCTCGACCTGGCACATCATCTTCCGCGAGATCCTGCCCAACTGCCTGCCTGCGATCATCACCAAGATGACGCTGGACATGGGCTTCGTCATCATCATCGCGTCGTCGCTGAGCTTCCTCGGGCTGGGCGTACAGCCCCCGACCCCGGATCTGGGTTCGATGGTGGCCGAGGGCGCGCGCTACCTGCCCGACAGTTGGTGGCTGACGGTCTTCCCCGGCCTGTCGATCCTCGTAGCCGTGTTCGGCTTCAATTTGCTCGGTGACGGCCTGCGCGAAGCGCTGGAGGTGCAGTCATGAGCCTGCTCTCCATCCGCGATCTGTCGCTGTCTTTCCGTGGCATCCACGGCGTGACCGAGGTGCTGCACGGCATCGCGCTGGATATTGCACCGGGGGAGAAGGTGGCGCTGGTCGGCGAAAGCGGGTCGGGCAAGTCGGTGACAGCGCGCATTGTGCTAGGGCTGCTGCAGGAGCTCGCCGCCGCCCGCATCGACGGCGAGGTCCGTTTCGGGGGCGAGGACATGCGCGGCTTCAGCCGCCAGCAATTTGCGGCCAATCGCGGCACTGAAATTTCGATGATCTTTCAGGACCCGACCTCGTCGCTCAACCCGACCTTTATCATCGAGCGCCAGTTCGCCGAGGTCATCCGTCGCCGCAACCCCGGCGCCAGCCGTGAAGACTGCTTGCGCATCGCCGGCGAGGCGCTGGCCGAAACCGCGATCCCGGATGTCGAACGGGTGTTGGCCAGCTATCCCTTCCAGCTCTCCGGCGGCATGAACCAGCGGGTGATGATTGCCATGGCGCTGGTGAATAAGCCCAAGCTGCTGATCGCCGACGAGCCAGGGACAGCGCTGGATGTGACGGTGCAGGCGCAGACCCTGCAGCTCATGCGCCAGCTCACCGACGAGCATCAGGCGGCCGTGTTCTTCATTTCCCACAACCTTGGTGTCGTGCGCGAGTTCGCTGACCGGGTCTACGTCATCTACCGCGGCCGTATCGTCGAAGACGGGCCGACCGAGGCCATCTTCGCCGACCCCCGCCACGCCTACACCCGCGCGCTGATGGCGGCAGTGCCGCGGATCACCGGCATGGGCCTGCCCGACATCCCCGAGCGCAGCGACAGCTTCGATGCGCCCCAGATCAGCCACGAGGGTGGATCATGACCCTGCTGGCGCTCAAGAACGTCACCAAGACCTTTCGGGTCAACCAGCGCGAGGTGCACGCGGTCCGCGATGTCTCCTTCGACGTGCGCGAAGGCGAATGCCTCGCCATCGTGGGCGAGAGCGGATCGGGAAAGACCACGCTGGCCAACATGATCCTTGGCCTGTTTGGGGCGACGTCGGGCGAAATCCACTTCCGCGACAGCGCCCTGCCAGCCCGGCGCCCGACGGAACTGCGGCGTCAGATCCAGTTCGTGCAGCAAAACCCGCTGTCCGCGCTGAACGCCAAGCGCAGCGTCGGGGCTTCGGTGCGCTTAGGGCTGGAGACCTACCGCATCGGGGAACGCGCGGCGCGCAAGGCCGCAGTCGAAGCCGCGCTCGAAGCCGTGGGGCTTGAGCCTGAGCTGGCACGGCGGCCGCCCGGCGCGCTCTCCGGCGGGCAGCGCCAGCGGGTCGGTATCGCCCGCGCGCTGGCGGTGGAGCCGAGCCTCGTCGTGCTGGACGAGCCGACATCCGCGCTGGACGTTCTGGTGCAGGCGCGGGTGCTGCGCCTGCTCAACGAACTGCGTGCAGCGAAGAAGCTGACCTACGTCTTCATCACCCACGACCTCGCCGTGGTTCGGAACATCGCCGACCGCTGCGTGGTGCTCAAGGAAGGGCAGATCGTGGAAATGGGGGAGACCACGGCAATCTTTGACGATCCACAGCACGACTATACCCGGAACCTGATCCGGGCCGTGCCGGTCGTCGACCAAACCGAAGTGCAACTCAGAGATAAGCTGGGGAGGGCAAATGACTGAATTGACGAGAGCCATGGCGGCCGCCGATCAACCGGTGGCCATCTTCGAGGCAATCCACCAGACCGTGAACGACGTGGTCGGTGTGACGCTGTTTACCATCATGCGGCTCAACCGCGAGAAGGGCGTCGCCGAGCGCATCTTCTCCAACATGCCCGAGGCCTATCCCGCCGGGGGCGAAAAGCCGATGGAACCGAACAAGTGGACGGAGATCGTCGAAGAGCGCGAGCAGACCTTCGTCGCCAACACGATCGAGGAAATCGCCGAAGTCTTCGGGGACCACGAGCTGATTCAGTCGCTGGGCTGCGAGAGCGTCATGAACGTCCCCATCAACATCCGGGGGCAGGTGGTCGGCACGCTCAACTGCCTGAACGTCGCCGGACATTTCACACCTGAGCGGGTCGCCGCGTCGGAGGCCCTGAAGGTCCCCGGCGCGCTGGCCTTCCTGATGGCACAACAAGCAGAGGAATGAGATCCATGAAAACGTTGCGCGTTGCGACTGATGTTGGGGGGACCTTCACCGATCTGGTCGCCTTCGAGAGCGGCCCGGACGGGGTCCGGATCAGCTCCGCCAAGTCGGACACCACCCCGCCGGACTACGAAACCGGCGTGATCAAGGTGCTGGAGAAGTGCGGGATCGACCCGTCGAGCATCGACTTCATGGCCCACGGGACCACGGTTGTGATCAACGCCCTGACCGAGCGCAAGGGCGTCAAGGTCGGGCTGATCACCACCGAAGGCTTTCGCGATACGCTGGAAATCGCCCGCGGCAACCGCCCGGATTTCTTCAACCTGCACTATCTCAAGCCAGAGACCTTCGTCCCGCGTCACCTGCGCGCCGAAGTGCCGGGCCGGATGACCTACAAGGGCGCCGAGCGCCAGCCGCTGGACCTGGGCAGCCTGCCTGCCATAATCGAGGGCTTCAGGGCCGAGGGCGTCGAGGCCGTGGCAATCTGCCTGCTCCATGCCTACGCCAATACGGCCCACGAGGAAGAAGTGCTGGCGCAGGTGCGTGCCCTCTGGCCGGGCGTGTCTGCGGTGGCCAGCCATCAGATCACCCGCGAGTGGCGCGAGTATGAGCGCACCAACACCGCCGTGCTCTCTGCCTACGTACAGCCGGTTGCGGCCCGCTATCTGGGGCGGCTGGACGCTGTGCTGCGGGAGAAGGGGGCAAAGAACAGCCCCTATATCATGCAGTCGAACTGCGGGGTCGACAGCCTCCAGGCAACCTCCGAAATTCCCATCACCATGGTCGAGAGTGGCCCGGCGTCGGGCTTCTGGGGCGCGGCTGAGCTGGGTAAGCTGATCGACGAGCCCAACATCCTTGCGCTGGATATCGGCGGGACCACGGCCAAGGGCTCCCTCATCGAAGGCGGGGAAGTGCGGATCATGACTGACTACTGGATCGAGCGCAGCCGCAAGTCGGCTGGCTACCCGATCATGGTGCCGGTGGTGGATCTGGTCGAAATCGGAAACGGGGGCGGTTCCATCGCCTGGGTTGATGATTTCGGCAAGCTGCACGTCGGTCCGCAGTCGGCCGGGGCCTTGCCCGGACCGGCAGCCTACGGCAAGGGGGGCGATGAGCCGACCACGACCGACGCCAATCTGTGGCTGGGGCGGATCAACCGCGACTACTTCTGTGGCGGTGAGATCGACGCTGACATGGCGGCAGCGGAGACCGCCTTGCAGGCGCTGGGCGACAAACTTGGCGTCAGCACCACCGAGGCCGCACAGGGCATTGTCCGCATCGCCAACAGCAACATGGTCAACGCGCTCAAACTGGTGAGCCTGAACCGCGGCTACGATACCCGTGACTTCACGCTGCTCGCCTTTGGCGGGGGCGGGGCCATGCACGCCGTTGCGCTGGGGCAGGAGCTCATGGTGAAGAAGGTCGTGGTACCGGCCGCGGCCAGCGTGTTCTCGGCCTGGGGCATGATGATGTCCGACCTGCGCCGCGACTACTTCGTCACCCAGCTAACCGAGCTGGACGAAGGTGCCGGCGGGCGGATCGAGGCCGTCTTTGCCGAGGCCGAGGGCAAGGCACAGGCAACCTTTGAGGCCGAGGGCGTAAAGCCCGAGCAGTTGTCTTTCATCCGCTACGGCAAGTTCCGCTACCAGAACCAGGAGCACACCACCGAGGTGCCGCTTGAGGGCCGCATCACCGACGCATCGTTGCAGAAAATCGTCGAGGATTTCCACGGGCTCTATGAGAAGGAATACACCTATCGCCTGGACTCGCCGGTCGAGATGGTGGCTATCCACCTCGTGGTCCGTGCCGAGGTCGGCAAGCTGGAAATGGTGCCCCACGAGATGGCATCCGAAGACCCGTCGGCCGCGCTTAAGGGCCACCGCGAGGTTAACTACGCGCTTGAAGGCGTGCACAGCGCCGCGATCTACGACGGCGACAAGCTACTCCCGGGCAACGCCTTTACCGGCCCGGCGATCATCGAAGACAGCGGTTCGACCGTCGTGATCCACCCGGGCAACCGGGTCTCGGTTGACCAGTACCGCAACATCCACATCGAAATCGGAGGCTGACCCATGAAGAGTGATCCCATCACCCTGGAGATCATCCAGAACGCGCTTCAGGCCGCAGCGGACGAGATGTTCGCCGCCATGCGCAAGACCGCCATGTCATCGATCATCTACGAGGTGCTGGACATGGGCACCGGCATCACCGACGCCGACGGGCGGCTGGCGTCCTCGGGCGCGGGTATCCCGGCCTTTGTCGGGGTGCTGGACAAGTCGGTGAAGTTCATCCTGTCCAAGCACGACAAGATCCACCCTGGCGATGTCTTCATCACCAACGACCCCTGGCACGGCGGGGGCACGCACCTCAACGATCTGGTGCTGGCCATGCCGGTGTTCTCGGAGGGAAAGCTGATCGCCTGGACCGCGAACATCGCCCACAACTCCGACGTGGGCGGCATGGCGCCGGGCTCGCTGTCCGGGGAGGCGACCGAGATCTTTCAGGAAGGCCTGCGCCTGCCTGCGATCAAGCTAATCAATCAGGGCGAGCTGGATCAGTCGGTCATGGACATCATCACCACCAACTCACGGATGCCGGACTTCCTGCTCGGCGACGTGTGGGCGGCGATCGCCAGTGTTCGGATCGGCGCCAATCGACTGGAAGGGCTGGCGGAGAAGTACGGTCAGGAAACCTTCAGCGAAGCGATCTCCAGCTTCATGGACTTTGGCGAGAAGACCGCGCTGGCGGAACTTGCCAAGCTGCCCCAGGGCACCTTCGAGCTGGCCGAAGAGCAGGATGACGGCCGCATTTACAACGTCAAGGTCACCATCAGCGATGATGAGTTTGTGGTCGATCTTAGGGACAACCCGGATCAGGACCCGGCCTGCACCAATGCCTCGCGCGACGGGGTGATTGTCTGTGCCCAGATGGTGTTCAAGTCGCTGACCGACCCGGACACACCCGCAAACGAGGGCTCATTCCGGCCGCTGAAGGTGCTAACCCGCGAAGGAACGATCTTCCACGCCAAGGAACCGGCGGCGATCGGCTTCTATTTCGAGACCGAAGTGAGGGTCTACGACCTGATCTGGCGCTGTCTGGCGCCGCACATCCCCGAGCGTCTGCCTGCGGGTAATTTCAGCTCGATCTGCGGCACGTTCATCGGTGGCATCCACCCGGATACTGGGCGTCAGTACACAATCATCGAGCCACAGATCGGTGGCTGGGGCGCCTGGGAGGGACAGGACGGCAATCCGTGCATCTTCTCCGGCTTCCACGGCGAGACCTACAACACGCCTGCGGAAATCTCCGAGGCGCGCAATGGGCTCTATGTCGATCGCATGGCGCTCAACACCGCGTCGGGCGGGGCCGGGGAGTACACCGGCGGCCGTGGCCTGATCCTCGAATATCGGATCCGGACTGAAAACGGCTTTGTCACCGCCGGCTACACCCGCTCGCGGATCAAGCCCTGGTCGCTGGAAGGGGGCGAGGAAGGCTCCGGCAACTTCATCGAGGTGATCAAACCCGAAGGCAAGGAGACCTATTCCTTCGTCTCCGGGCTGAGCGTCACCACCGATGACGTCATCCGCGTGATCACGTCCAGCGGTGCAGGCTATGGCGACCCCAAGAAGCGCTCGCGCGATGCCGTTCGCGAAGACGTTAAGAGCGGCATCGTCTCCGAGGAGGATGCACGGGAAATCTATGCGTTAAACGACTGATAATTGTGGCTAAACAGGAGAAGACTTGTGGTTAAGATCATGTACCTGAGCCCCGTCGCTCACTACGGGGGTCATGATGAGATTTTCGCTGAGATGGCAGCCGAGAATAAACTGCCGGGGACCGAAGTGCACGTGTGCTCCTTCCCCGACAGCATCGGCAAGTTCTCGCATATCGAGTACCGCAGCTACGAGGGCATCGTGACGGCTGGGATCATCCGCGCGGCGCGGGCGGCCGCGCGTGAAGGCTTCGACGCGCTGGCTATCGGGTGCTTCTACGACACCGCCTTGCACGACGCCCGGGAAGTGTCCAGCGACATGGTGGTGACGGCGCCCTGTGTCGCTTCCTGTGAGATCGCGGCGAGCCTTTCGAACCGCTTCGGGATCATCGTCGGCCGGCGCAAGTGGGTGAACCAGATGCAGTCGACGGTGCACGAGCACGGGCACCGGGACCGCCTCGCAGGCTTCTACCACGTCGAACTCGGGGTGACGGAGTTTCAGGAGGATCACAACCGCACCGCCACGCTGCTGATGAACGCAGCGCGGCAGGCGGTCGAAGAAGACTACGCAGAGTCCATCATCCTCGGCTGCACCATGGAAGTCGGCTTTCACAAGAAGATCGAGGATCAGATGGGCGTGCCCTGCATCGACCCGTCGATCGCGGCACTGAAACGGGCGGAATACGGCGCTCTGCTCAAGCGCGACTGCGGCTGGAAGCCGTCGCGCAAGTGGTCCTGCGAGTCACCGCCGGAGGCGGAGATCGCCGAAATCGGCGCCTTCGATTCCGGTGAGATCTTCGGCCCGCGCATCGTGGTCGAGGCCTCGGCCGTCTAGCGCGGCTCTGACGCAGGGGCGGACGCAACACAGAGGAGACAGGCGATGGCACGCGAATGGGTGATCAACAGGTACGACGGCTACCCCGGTCTGGTGCTGCAGGATTGCGAGCCGGGCACGGCCGGGCCGGGGGAAGTCCGCCTGCGGATCGAGGCCTTTGCCCTGAACTGGGGCGACATGGACCTGATGCTCGACCGCTATTCCTTCAGCTTTCCCGAATTCCCGGCACGCATCGGGATGGAGGCGACTGGGATCGTCGATCAGGTTGGTCCCGGTGTCGAAGGCATCACCGTGGGGCAGCGCTTTTGTACGCTGCCATATTTCTACGACAACGCTGGCACCAGCGCTGATTTCGCTGTGGTCGATGCCCGCTACATCACCCCGGCGCCCGAGGGTCTGAGCGCCGTTGAAGCGGCCTCGGTCTGGATGCAGTACATGACCGCTTTCTACCCCGTGATCGATATTTCCAAGGCGGGACCCGGGACCAACATTCTGGCAACGGCGGGGACGTCGACTGCCGGGACAGCGGCGCTGCAACTGGGCCGGATGGCGGGTGCCACCATGATCACCACCACCCGCTTTGCCGCCAACGAAGCCTACCTGCGAGCCAACGGCGCGGACCACGTCATCGTTACGGGGGAGGATACCGACATCGCCGCTGCAATCCATGCGGCCACCGACGGGGTCGGCGCGCATGTTGCCTTCGATCCCGTGGGGCAGGGCATGATCGCCCGTTACAGCCCGGCGCTGGCCAAGGGCGCCACGATCTTCTTCTACGGCACCCTCGACGGGGTGTTTCCGCAGTTGCCGATCGTGGACATGTTTCAGGCCAATGCGACTTTCCACCCCTATTCGCTGTTCAACTACGTCGAGAACCCGGAGGCGCTGCAACGGGGTCTGGACTTCGTCTACGCCGCGCTCAAGTCCGGGCAGATTGCCCCGCAGATTGACCGGATTTATCCCATGGAGCAGTACCGCGATGCCTGGGACTATCTCAGCCAGCCGCGTGAGAGCCACGGCAAGGTCGTCGTCGAAACCGGCAACGCCCCCGACTGAACCCAAAAACCACAGGAGAAATACCATGTCAGACCAACCCGACAGACTGTCCCGCCTGCGTGAGATCATGCGCACCGAAGGCATCGATCTGGTCGCCCTCGCGGCGGGTGCGCACTTGGCATGGCTTCTGGACGTGCGGCCGCACGGTGACGAGCGCCCTTGCATTGCGCTGATTTCGCGGGACCGCGAAGCCTTCCTCATGCCTGCGCTGGAGGCTGACAGCGCCCGCGAGCAGACCGACATGGCGTTCTACAACTGGGCCGATGCCGATGGCCCCGATGCCGCGCTGGGCCAGCTGCTCGGCGACTTCGGCGCCGGAGCGTTTTCCGCGCTGGTGCTCGACGAGTGCATGCGCGCCGACCACGCCGCCCTGATCACCGACGCGCTTCCGGGCGCAGCACGGCACTTCACGGCTGCCACCATCGGCGCCCTGCGCATGCGCAAGGAAGACGGCGAGTACCGCACCCTGAAGACCAACGCCACGCAGGCGGATACGGCGATGAAGGCAGCCTGGGCCGCCATGCGCCCGGGCGTCACGGAGCTGGAGGTTGCGCAGGTTGCCCGCGATACCTTCGCCGGCATGGGCGCGCGTCCGCTGTTTTCCATCGTTGGCGCGGGCCGCAACGGCGCCTTCCCGCACCACCACACCGGCCAGAGCAAGCTGCAGGCCGGCGACGCGGTAGTGGTCGATATCGGTGCGGGCTTCGAGGGCTACTCCTCGGACATCACCCGCATGGTGCTGCTCGGCGATGGGCCGGAGGGCTATGCTGAGATCCACGATATCGTTAACCGCGCGGTCGAGGCTGCCATGGCGGCGGCCCGGCCCGGCGTGAAGGCGCACGTGGTCGACGATGCCGCGCGCAATGTCATCGCCGAAGCGGGCTATGGCGAGTACTTCGTGCACCGCACCGGCCACGGCCTGGGAACAGAGGTGCATGAGCCGCCCTACATCACCGGCAGCTCCCAGACCGTGCTCGACGAGGGCATGGTGTTTTCGATCGAGCCGGGGATCTATCTGCCCGACCGTTTCGGGCTGCGGCTCGAAGAGATCGTGATCCTGCGCGCTGATGGCCCGGAAATCCTCTCGGATCTGCCCAGGGACGCGGTCAGGATTGATGTCTGACCCCTTCACGCTTGCGGTTGTTGAATCGGCGCTGGAGTCCGCCGCCGACGAGATGTTCGAGGTGCTGCGCAAAACCGCGATGAGCCCGATCATCTACGAGGTTCTGGACGTCGGCACCGGCATCACCGACGCCGATGGTGCGCTGGTCAGCTCCGGGGCGGGAATCCCGTCCTTCGTCGGCGTGCTGGACAAGTCGGTGACTTCGATCCTCGCGCAGGATCAGGGCGCGATCGAGGAAGGCGATGTCTTCCTTGTCAACGACCCCAACCACGGCGGCGTGACCCACCTCAACGACATGGTCGTCGCCGAGCCGGTGTTCTTCGAGGGGCAGCGGGTGGCGTGGGTCGCCTCCATCGCGCACTGGGGCGATATCGGCGGCCGTACGCCGGGGTCCATGTCGACCGAAGTGACCGAGATCGTGGCCGAGGGCCTGCGCCTTCCCGTGGTGCGGCTGTTCCGGCGCGGTGAGCGCAATGAAGCGGTGGCCGATATCATCCGGTCGAACTCGCGCCTGCCTGATTTCGTCACCGGCGATCTGTGGGCGCAGGTCTCCGCCGGGCGGCGGGCCGCAGGGCTGATCCGGGGCCTGTGCCGGCGCTATGGTGTCGAGACCCTGCAGACGGCCATCACCAACGCCCGCACGGCCGGGCGACAGCGGGCGCTGGCCGGTCTCGCGCGGCTGCCCAAAGGGCGCTTTGAAGTGGCGCAGCGACAGGACGACGGCGCCGATTGGAAGGCTGTGATCACCATTTCCGACGAGCGGTTCGAGGTTGACGTACGCGGCGCACCACCGGCGACCGCTGGTCCCTACAACACCAGCCGCGACGGGGCGCTCATTGCCTGCCAAATCCTGTTCAAGGCGCTGACCGACCCCAACCGCTATGCCAACGCTGGTTCGTTTTCACCGCTGGTCCTAATCACCGAACCGGGGACGATCTTCGATCCCGGGCCAGAGGCGCCCCATGGCTACTACTTCGAAACCCGGATTCGGCTGGTCGACATGCTCTGGCGCTGCATCGCCGGGCACGCTGAGCAGAGCCTGCCCGCCGGGCATTTCGCGTCGATTTTCGGCACGGTGATCGCCGGGATTCACCCGGATACGGGCCGTCGCTTTAACATGGTCGAGCCGCAGATGGGCGGGTGGGGCGCCACCCCGGAGCGGGCGGGCAATGATGCGATGTTCTCCACCAACCATGGCGACACCTTCAACTGCCCGGTCGAGGTCGCCGAGGCCCGCTACGGCTTCGAGGTGGTGGCCAAGCGTCTGGGCGAGCCCAAGCACAGCCCGGGCGAGCACCCCGGCGGGCGTGGGGTCGATATCCGCTACCGCATGCGCGGCCCGGCGGTGATGTCGGTGGGCCTTTCCCACGGGGTCGAGCCCGTGTGGTCGCTCGACGGCGCGCAGCCCGGCGGCCTCAATCAGGTCCGGCTGTGGCGCGGTGCAAGCGAGGAGATCATGCCCGGCTTTTTCAGCAATTTGGGGCTGGAAGCGGGCGACGAAGTGGTGCTGTCCTCGGCCTCGGGCGGCAATGCTCCGCAGGCGAAATAGAGGCCTGCCTCAGGTTCACGAGATCCGTTGCACGTAGCGGGCCCGTACCGGGTCGAACCACGTGCGTGAGAACTCGACCGGGGCGTCAGCCTGCGCCCAGCTCAGCCGCTCGACGAAGCCCACCGTGGCCCCCGGGCGCGGGTCAAAACCCTCGGGCGACCAGACCGGGGCCTCGCCCAGCCCGACCTGATCGCTGGCTCGGGTGATCCAGAATCCCAGCTTGCTGCGGTAGGTCTGGTAGAGCGAGTCCGACAGATCCTCGGTTTTCAAGGTGCCGACACGCCCATCCAGCCAGATTTCCTCGACCGCGACCGCGATGCCGTTGAGAAGGCGCAGCCGGCGGATGCGGGTCGCGCCTGCTGTTGTGGCGAAGTCTGCGGGTAAATCGGCCGGCCGCCTGTCGACGGCATCAAGGCTCAGCAGCCAGGCGGTCGGCAATCCGCCGCCCTCGCTCAGCTCCAGCCGGAACATCGAATAGATGCTGCGGACATCATCGTTGACGCGGACGTAGTTGCCTGACCCCTGCCGTCGATCGAGCAGGCCGCGCGCGGTCAGCTCCGCCAGCGCCTTGCGCAGCGTGCGCACCGTGACGCCGTGCTCGGCTGCCATGGCCCGTTCGGGGGGCAGGCGCTGTCCGTCCAGCAGGCGACCGGCGGCGATTTCACGGGTCAGAAGCTCGCTGACCTGCTGGTAGATCGGCAGGGCGCCGGGGGTGTTTTCGCGTTTGGCCATGGCTCGGGGTCCGGGCGATGAAATTGATATACCCAAGGGGTATTCTGCACTGCAAAAAAGGGCCTAAAAACAGATGGTTCAATCTATCAGGTCACTAAATTGATGCCCCATTGATTTACATGATTTCGTGACCTAAGCAAAGGGTATTGTTTCCGCTCACTGAAGGGCCCTGTGCCATGACCATCGTCCCCATCACTTCACCCGATCTCGACGCCAGCGAAGTCTCCTGGTTTGCCGCACTGTGCTCGGATGACTACCAGTTTCTCGGCGTTCCCGACGGTGAGCTCCGCTCGAGCTGGGGGCACTGCTCGGACATCGTGAAGACGGCCGAGGCGCAGGGCTTCCGCAATATCCTGTGTCCATCGTCCTATCAGGTCGGGCAGGACACGCTTTCGTTCGTGGCGGGCTGCGCGCCCATCACCGACCGGATCAACCTGCTTGCCGCCGTGCGCTGTGGGGAGATGCAGCCGATCATGCTCGCGCGGACGGTCGCGACCCTCGACCACATGCTCGAAGGGCGGCTGACCATCAACATCATCTCCTCGGATTTTCCCGGTCAGACCGAGCCCAGCCCGTTCCGCTATCAGCGTTCGCGCGAGGTGGTGGAAATCCTCAAGCAGGCGTGGACGCGGGATGAGATCAACCACGAGGGTGAGGTCTACCAGTTCGAGGGGCTGACCACCGACCCCGTACGGCCCTACCAGTCCGGTGGACCGCTGCTGTATTTCGGTGGCTACTCGCCCGATGCCCTCGATCTCTGCGGCGAGCACTGTGACGTCTATCTGATGTGGCCGGAGACCGTCGAAGCGCTGCAGGGGCGCATGTGCGCGGTCAACGAGGTGGCCGAGCGCTACGACCGCACCCTTGACTATGGTCTGCGGTCCCACGTGATCGTCCGCGATACCGAGGCTGAAGCCCGCGAATATGCCGACTACATCATCTCGAAGCTCGACGAGGCGCAGGGGGAGGCGATCCGCAACCGGGCGCTGGATGCCAAGTCGCTGGGGGTCAGCCACCAGTCCAAGAACCGAGATGACGCTGACGAGTATGGCTATATCGAGCCGCATATGTGGACCGGGGTAGGGCGCGCGCGCTCGGGTTGCGGGGCAGCGATCGTCGGCTCGACCGATCAGGTGCTGACCAAGCTCGAAGCCTACCACGCTATGGGCATCCGCTCCTTCATCCTCTCGGGCTACCCGCACATTGATGAGGCGGATCATTTCGGTACCCGGGTGCTGCCGCAGGTGAAGACCTGCTCGCTGCCTCACGCCTATGGCCGGGTGCCGGCGGCTGTACCTGAAACCCCGCTGGGCGTGGGGACGCGCCGCTAGGGCTGGGATCATCCGACGCCAGAAACGACAAAGCCGGGATGGGGTGACCCCGTCCCGGCTTCGTCTTGTGGTGATGCGGAAGGTTGCCGCTTAGTTGCGGTTGTCGTTCTCGATGGCCTGCAGGGCGTAGAGGACTTCCAGTGCCTGCTTGGGGCTCAGGTCATCGAGGTCGAGGCTGGCGATGATCTCGCCCATGTCGGACCAGTCCATGGCGTCTTCAACCGGTGTTTCTGCCAGGGCTTCAACCGGGCTTTCAAGCGGATCGACCATGGTGACCATGCCGATGGCGACCTCGTTGGCCTGGCTGCGTACGGTCAGCTTGAAGGCTTCACCGTCGTCGGCTTCGATATCGCTGACGATGTTGGTGCGAACCATGAAGTAGCCTTCCTCCGGGATACGGAAGGGTTCGCTGGGAACGAATTCCTGCCACGGCTGGTTTTCGAGCTTGTACTGAGCAAACGCCGTGGTTCCGTAGTCTTCCATGCGCGTGGCGGTTCCATCGCTGAAGTAAAGGTTTGTGATCAGTGTGCCTGCGCAACCGGTAACCATCTGGCTGCTGTACTCATCTTCGCCTTCAACGGCTTCGACATTGTCGACGGCAAAGCCCTGACAGACCGGCGCAGGGTTGGGGTCCTTGATGCGGTAACCGTCATTGGGTGTGTAGTCGGGCTTGACGACGATCGACCCGGACCGGTTTGGTTCGTAAGGCTGGATGACAGTTCCATCGTAGCTCTTCAGGCCGATGCCGATGTTGGCGCCGTCAGAAGTTTGGTTATCGTTGTTGCTCTGATTGTCGTTGTCTTTGGTGAAGGTGACACCGGTGTTCACACCGACGCTCTCATTCTGGGCGAGGCCGATGCTGGCACCCGTCAGGGTCGAGAAGGTCGTTTTAGTGGCTGCAAGAACCGGGGTGAACCCGTGTTCTGCGACCTGGACGTCGTTCTTGTCATTGTCAGTATTGGTCGCGGTGTCCGTGGTGCTCGCAACGGGGGTGCTTGCGACGGGGGTGGAGATCCGCGTGCTGGCATCATGAACGATGACGGTGTTCATCTTGCTGAGGATTGAACTGGTTTTCAGGATGCCGGAGAATGTTTGGGCACCGGCACCGGTGGAAACAGTCGCGACGGTGAAAGCGGAAAGCAGGGTGGCGATTGCGGTTTTCATCTGTTCAGTTCCTTGGTGGAGGTGTTTGATGTCCTTGGTTTAGGGGAAAGCCACTTTGCGGTAAGAAACGCTATGTTTCGGTTTGTATCGGCTGGTGTCACCGTTTAAGGGCCGTGGCCATTGTAATCCGATGGATCCCGCTCCAGTTTTTCAGGCATGACCGCGCCGCGCCCTGATCCACGAAACTCCGGCCTGCAAGGCCCGCCGTCTCCGGCGGGTTCCCTCGTCGCTACCGGGGTGCGAGGTGCGGGGCTGTTCGCACGCCGCGCCGATGAGCCCGACTGGGGTGATCCCGTGCTCGGGGCGATGTCGGCGCTGGCAGCCCTTGGCCCCAAACCCCACCGCCTGTCTTTGCAGCGCTTTCGGCGAGGCTACGACCGCCTCGGCCTGCTCTTCGGCCGCACGAAAGCACAGACCCGGGTCGACGGCCTGCACCTGTCCGGGGCGACCGGGCCGCTGCATGCGCGGCGTTACCATCCACCCGGCCGGCCGCGCGGGCGCCTCGTCTACTTCCATGGGGGCGGCTTTTCGATCGGCAGCATCGCCAGTCATGACCACTTCTGCCGCTTCATCAGCCATGTCAGCGGGGCTGAAATCATCTCGGTTGAGTATCGCCTCGCACCCGAGCACCAGTTTCCTGCCGGGGTTGAGGACGCGATCGCGAGCCTGGACGCGGCTGCCCGCGACCCGCTCTGGTCGTCGCCAGACCTGCCGCTGGTGGTGGGCGGCGACAGCGCGGGCGGCAATCTGGCGCTGATCGCAGCCCAGCAGGCCGGGCCGGGGCTGATCGACGGGCTGTGGCTGGTCTACCCCACCGTCGGCGGTACGCTGGACATGCTCGATGGCAATCGTCGGCTGCCCGACAGCTTCGGCCTGCCCAGGGAGACGGCCGCGTGGTTCCTGAACACCTACGCCCCGGACCCGGGCGCGCGCGATCACCCCTGGATGCAGCCGGGAACGGCGCTGGATTGCGCCGGTCTGCCGCCGACCTATCTGGGACTGGCCGAGCGCGATCTGTTGTTCGAGGGCGGGATGAACTTCGCGCGGCGTCTGGACGATCTCGGCATCGCGCAGCAAACCGATGTCTTTGAGGACGTGCCCCACGCCTTCATCCACATGATCGGGGTCAGCGCGGCGTCCCACGCTGCGGCGTGCCGGCTGGGGCAGGGGCTGGATTGGCTGTTCAACCGGGCAGGGACAGGTCCGGCTCAGTAGGGCAGCGCATCGCCCTTGTAGTCTTCGTAGATCCCGGTGTTTGCCAGGCTGAGCGCGTCGATGCGCCCGACCAGCCCGCTGGCCGACACGTCGACGGTGATGTCAGCACCCGCGCCGCCCATATCGGTGACAACCCAGCCGGGATGGAAGATCCCAACCGGCAGCCCCTCCGGCGCCAGCTCCTTGGCGAGGTTGCGGCCGAGGTTGAGAACGGCAGCCTTGGACGCGCGATAGGTCAGCATGCCGGTGCCGGAATTGGTCGACGACGCCAGCTGTGAGGAAATGATCGCGATTTTCGGCGCTGGCGCAGCGCGCAAGGCGGGAAGCATCGACTGGATGCCAAGAAACACACCGGTCACGTTCGTCTGGAAGGTCTGCGCCCATTCGTCAGCCGCGTAACCGGTGTCGACGGATTCATCTTTGCGGATATTGATCCCGGCGTTGGCGATGTAGAGGTCGACAGGCGCTCCATCCAACGAGGTAGCAAAGGCCTCGTGCGATGCGGGATCGTTAACGTCGAGGGTGGCGTAACCGGGCATGGCCTTGCGGCTGGTTTTGGTGACCTGACAGCCTTGGGCTTCGTAGATTTTGGCCAGTTCGAGGCCGATGCCCCGGTTGGCGCCCGTGATAATGACGTGCATGCTCTGGTTTCCTCAGTTGACTGGACGAACTACGTTTTACATCGGTTTATGGCCCGATCGCGCGCGTCCGACGGGGCCTCGTCGACAATGTCTGCGAACTCCCGCGAAAAGCGGCCCAAATGGGATAACCCAGAATTCTGCGCAATCTCAGCAATAACCTGCTGAAAACCAATAATTTCAGTTCCAGATGGATGGTGCGGGTGAATGACGGCGCATCCGGGGCTCGCCGCAAGCAACCTTGAGCATGGGCAAAGACTGATTTGCATCATAGGTCCTTGCAGATCCTGACGGCGTCAAGTACTGCTGCATGAATGTTCCGCCCGGCGATGGCGTCACCGATACGCGCGAGAACAAACCCGTCGCCGAATTGAACGTCCCCGAAGGCACGTCCGCCGTCGACCAGCGCCTGATGATCGATCTGCCCCTTGTTCATCGACTTGGCCTTGAGGGCAAAAAACAGCCCGTCGTTCGGGGCCAGCCCCCGCTCGACAACACAATGATCGACGGTGCGCACGCGGCTTTCGCCGGTCAGAACATGGCGCAGGGTGACGGCCTTGCGGTTGCCACCCCTTTCTATTTTCCCGATCTCTTCAAAGCAGGAGAAGCCAACGCCCAAGCCCGCCAGTGACTTCAGAAATACAGCTGAGTTGGTGGGGCCGAGATCATGCGCGATCGTGCGATCCGGCGTGACCATCTCTACGTTACAGCCGCTCTGCGCCAGAGCCTCGGCGCAGACCAGCGCAGGCTGGCCGCCGCCTTCGTCGAGCAGCAGGACGTCACCCGCGGGCGTCGCTTCGCCGGACAGCACGTCCCAGCTCGACAGGGCAAGTTCAGCGCCCTCGTACTCATCGGGTTCTGGCCAACCGCCGGTGGCCACGATGACCACGTCCGGGGACAGGGCCAGCACCTCTTCCTCTTCGGCGAAGGTATTGAGCTGAACGTCGATGTTGAGGCGGCGGACTTCGCTGATCAGCCAGTCGGCCACGCCCCGGACCTGCGCGCGCGTCGGGCTGCCGGAGGCCAGCCGCAGTTGCCCGCCCAAGGCGCTTGCCGCCTCCATGAGGGTAACGTCATGTCCGCGCTCGGCGAGGATCCGTGCGGCATCCAGCCCGGCAGGACCGCCCCCGACGACGACCGCCTTGAGCCTGCGTTCTGATTTCTTGTGACAGTGGGGGAGTTGCGCTTCGCGGCCGGTGGCGGCGTTGTGTCCACAGACCGCGTCCTTGCCCTGATTGACCCGGTCGACGCAGTAACCCAGCCCGACGCAGGGTCGGATGCGGGCTTCTTCACCGCGCTGTAGTTTGGCAACCAGATGCGGGTCGGCAATCTGCGCGCGGGTCATGCCGACGAGGTCGACATGCCCGCCGCTGACCGCGTGCCGGGCGGTGGCGACATCGGCCATGCCGCCCGCGTGCAGGATGGGCAGATCGACGGCCTGCCGAATGCGGCTGGCGACGGTGATGTGGGCCGCCGCCGGCATCCCCATGGGCGGCACCCAGCCCGCCAGACCCAGATCATCGTAGGGCGCGCCGGCAAGGATATTGAGGAAGTCCACCGAGCCGCTTTGCTCAAGATATTGGGCAACCTTGACGCATTCATCGGCGGACAGGCCGCCTTTCTTGAGTTCGTCGCCCGTGACCCGCATTCCGACAATGAATTCGGCGCCGACAACCTTTCGAACCGCCGCCAGCACCTCGAAGGTCAGGCGCAGACGGTTTTCCAGAATGCCGCCGTAGTGGTCATCCCGCCGGTTGACCAAGGGCGAGAGAAACTGCCCCAGCAGGTGCGAGTGGGAGAGCAGTTCAACACCGTCGAACCCGCCTTGCTGGCATCGGGCGGCAGCCTCGGCGAACTGCTGCACGATGCGCTCCATGTCCTCAAGTTCCATGGCTTTGGGAAAGGCGCGGTGGGCGCGCTCGCGGGTTCCCGACGGCCCTGCGACCGGCAGCCAATGCGCCTGATCCCAGGTGGTGCGCCGGCCCATGTGGGTGATCTGGCACATGACGGCGGCGCCCTGTGACCTGACGCCATCGGTCAGTCGCCGGAACCACGGAACCACGCTGTCATCGCCAGCGTAGAGCTGGCCGAAGACAGAAGGGCTGTCGGGGGCGATGTTCGTGGACCCGCCGATGATGGTCAGCGCCACCCCGCCTTTGGCCTTTTCCTCGTGGTACAGCCGGTAGCGGTCCCGCGGCTGGCCGTCCTCGGCAAAGGCCGGCGCGTGCGCGGTGCTGATGATCCGATTGCGCAGCGGCAAGTGACGCAGATGAAAAGGTTCAAGCAGGGGGTCGTTGGGCATTCTCTTCGTCCGCCACGTGGTTCGCGCAGGTGAGCGGCCGCGCGTCTGTTCCGCAAGGCAGCCTCACCTGACCCCCACACACATGGCACAGTCTGACCGTGGGTTGAACTGTGGGATTATCGCGCTGGGTGAGCGCAGCTATCGCGTGCGGATGTTGGGCACCGGCGAGCGCTGCGCGCGCTTGCCCAAAGTCGCCTGCTTCGGCCCGGCGTTCCCGGCCATTCGCTCAAGCGCTGCCACACGGTTGGCCGTCTTCGGGTGGGTCGCGAAAAGATTGTCGTGCCTGTGCGCGTGCAGCGGATTGATGATGAACATGTGCGCGGTCGCGGGTGATCGCTCGGCGGCATGGTTATCGATGCGGCTGGCTATCTGCTCGATCCGCTGCAGGGCGGAGGCAAGCCAGAGCGGATCGCCGCAAATCTCGGCCCCCACACGATCAGCTTCGTATTCGCGTGTTCGGCTGATCGCCATCTGCACCAATGTTGCGGCCAGCGGTGCGAGGATCATGAGTGCCAGCGTGCCGATCAGGCCCATTTGCCGGTTGCGTCCCCCACCGAAGAACAGGGCGAAATTGGCAAGCATCGAAATCGCGCCTGCGAAGGTCGCCGTCACGGTCATGATCAGCGTATCGCGATTGCGGATGTGGGCCAGCTCGTGGGCGATCACCGCGGCCAGCTCGTTCCTGTTCAGCGCCTGCATCAGGCCTGAGGTAACAGCCACGGCGGCACGGTCGGGGCTCCGGCCGGTAGCAAAGGCGTTGGGCTGATCCGTTTCGAGGATGTAGACCGCCGGGGTCGGCATATTTGCTGCTGCTGCAAGGTCGGCCGTCATATCCCGAAGCCGGCTGTGCGTTTCTTCGGCCGGTTTGGCGCCGTGCAGGCTCAAGACCAACCTGTCGGAGTTCCACCAGGTCAGCAGGTTCATGACCGCGGCAACGGCCAAGGCGATGACCGCGCCGCTGGCACCCCCGAGCAGCCAACCCACCCCCATGAACAGAGCGGTCATAAAGGCCATCAGAAAGGCTGTGCGGATCAGGGGCATGGGGACGTGCTCGACAAATAATGAATAGTGTTATGAAGCACTTGGTCGTTCAGCCCCTCGGGTGCAAGCCTCACTTATCAAAGACACACGTTTCTGCGTCTGAAGCACGCATCGGTGCGTCCAGCCCCCGATCTCAAAAACCGGCCCGCCAACAGGTGACGGCGTTCCGGACACGCCGGACGCCGGTTTTCATTGTTGTTTTTGGCGGTAACAGCGGTCTGTTAGAACCTATTCTCAAAAATCCGCGTACATAGAGGCGTCCGGCGCGTCCGGAGACCGCGAAATGGCGGCTGCCCTTGGTGGTTCTGCGAGACGGGGGGGGGGCGCTGGGAAAGACGTCAATCATAAGGATCGGAGACCATGACCTCGCATGGTTTGTTACCCGTTGAAACAGCGTTGACAATCACAGTTACCATGAGACTGCTATCTGCTGGGCCAACTCTTCAACAACAAAAAGCCCATGACGATAGCCGTTTCACATTTCTTTATTCTAGCCCTTAAAGGCGTCGCAGCTACTTTCGCCGGTATCCTCCTGGTCGCAAATTCTTCTTCAGCCGATCCACAGTTGTCGCTGTTTGATCTCCTCAAGCCCGGTCTTCTGGAAGCTGAAGTCGAAAGACCTCCACTCGACCCCGGTTACAGCGCACCTTATGAGAAATTCTCGTTCCATGCGCTGGTGGGAACCTGGTGGGCCAAGACCTTATACGACACGGCCGGCACCGCCCTCTGGCACGGCGGTGAAGATGGTGATCGCCTGGTCATGCGTGTTGGCCCGTTTGGCGAAATTAGCACCACCCACGAATGCAACATGCTAAAGGGTAAGTTCGGTTCTGCGGAAGAGGGAGCGGTTGCGCTGGCCTCACCCTATATGTCGATGACGCGGATGGCCTGTTGGGATAACTATCCACCGTCGGTCAGTTTCGAGCGTATTGCGCGCTTTGAGCGCGAGGGACTGGAACTCCGGTTCTTCGACAAGGACGGCCTACCCATCGCCACTTACTACAACGCTCACGCTCTGAAAGCAGCTCTTGACGACATACTGCAATAAAGGGCACAGCGCAGTTTGTAACTTCTTACCTAAAACGCCGGTGCGGCCCTTACTACAAGTACAAAATCCTGATGGGATTGTATTTGTAAGTCCGCCTGTAGGGGGCTCTTTCGTTACGAAGTCCCTAAGCCTGCCGTCGCGCAAATCTGATTTGAAACAGCAGGATGGGACTGATGAGGGCTAGACCAATAAGCAGCGTTGTCAGACCCGGTGCGATGAACAGGATGGAAACCAGAGCCACCCAAAGTCTTTCCCACGCCCGCATCGGCGCAAACAGATAGCCTGTGAAAGCAACGCCAAGGCTAGCGATACCAATCATGGCGCCGGTCAGGGTGACGCTAAATTCAGTCCAGGTGAAGTCTCCGGCAATCAGCAGGAGAGCGGGTGAGTAAACGAAGACAAAGGGCACTAGGGCTTTAGCGATCCCAAGGCGAAAGGCCGTATTGCCAGTTTTGAAGGGGTTAGAACCAGCAATGCCGGATGCTGCATAGGCTGCAAGGGCAACAGGCGGTGTTATGTCCGCAAGGACGCCGTAGTAGAAGACAAAGAAGTGAGCGACGAGCGGCTGAACTTGTAATTGCGCCAGTGCGGGTGCAGCGACAGCGACCAAAATGATGTAAGTGGCTGTTGTAGGAATACCAGCGCCCATGATAATGCAGGAAATGGCGATCAACACGAGCGAGAAGAACAGTGTCCAAGCGTCGATTGCGATGTAGGACAGCGGCCAGATCCCCTGTACAAAAGCGCCAATGTCGCTGGCCGTCTGCACGACGATGTAGCCTAGGCGAAAACCCACACCGGTCAGCGTTACCACACCGACCACAATGCCCACGGCCGCAGCCGCTGCTCCGACTGCCAGTGTGCTCTTTGCTCCAACCGCTAAAGCAGACCAGAGGTCCCCAATGGTCAGGCGGTTGGTCGGATTGAGGAAGCCCACAACCACACAGGCAATAATGCCGTAGACGGCAGCAAAATCAGGAGTGCGACCGGTCAGAATAAGGTATACGAGGATCGCAAGTGGTACGATGGCTAGCCAATGCTGTTTGAGAACCACGAAAATCTTTGGAAGCTCATCGGCATTGAGGCCTCGCAGGCCAAGCTTTTTGGCCTCAAGGTGAACCATGATGAAGATGCCAAAATAGTGCAGCAGAGCGGGCACCAGAGCCGCTGCTAAAACGTCCCTTAGCGGGATCTCAAGATATTCCACCATGATGAAGGCGGCAGCGCCAAGGATCGGCGGTGTGATCTGCCCTCCGGTTGAGGAGGTGGCTTCTACGGCACCGGCAAAGTGAGCCGGATAGCCCACGCGTTTCATGGCAGGGATTGTGAGTGCCCCTGTCGTCACCGTGTTGGCGATGGAAGAGCCGGAGATCGTGCCCATGAATGCACTGGAAAAGATAGCGACTTTGGCTGGGCCGCCGGCGTGCCGTCCAGCGATGACCATGGCAAGATCGATAAACAGCTGTCCCAGTCCAATTCGCGTCGCAAGGACCCCGAACACGATGAATAGGAACACGTACTGAGCCATCACGCCGATGGCCACGCCATAGAAGCCCTGATTGGTCATGTATAGGTGGTTGATCAGCGCCGTCCAGCTGTTCCCGCCATGCTTTAAGGCGCCTGGAGCCAATGGGCCGTATAAGGCGAACAGAATAAAGACCAGCGCAATGAGCGGCAGTGTCGGACCGATTGATCGCCGACACAGCTCCAGCACTGCTATCAGCAGAATGGTTCCCATGACCACATCAATCGGCGCCGGGTTGCCGACCCTGAATGCGACTATCTCGGGGGGTAACAGCGGAAGATAAAGCGCAGCGCCGACCCCAGCGATGGCAAAGGCGAAATCCAGTAGTGAAATGCCTCCCGGACGATACCAGGTTGGCTTAATTGGATTTGGTGATTTGTTCCGTCGCCAAGAAAACAGCAGAAATCCAAGGCCCAGCACAAAAGAAATGTGGATCCCTCTGTGCAGCAATTCCCTAATCAGTCCAAAACCCGAAGCATAGAAATGATATACTGTCATTGCCACTAGCAGAGCAGACACGACTAAGCCGATCCATTTACCTGTATGGCGAAAATTCATCTCCGGGTCGTACTTGCCTTCTATCTCGGCTAGTTCTTCGGGAGAAAGGCGGTCGTTGTTCTCTTTGGGCATAAGATCCAAGTACCAGGCGTCCGTCGCCGAAAGCTGGGCCCCCAAACAGGAGCGCAAGGGGCATAGAAAGTACGAAGCCTCCAGTGTCGGAGCACCGGAGGCTTCACCTAGTTAAAGCAGGTTTAGAGCATGCCAACTTCTTTGTAGAAGCGCTCTGCGCCCGGGTGCAGTGGCACACCAACGCCGTTCAGTGCCGTGTCCGGAGTGATAGTCTTCCCCTTGGCGTGACCCACGTCCAACAGGCGGCGGGTCTTGTCGTTCCAGAGTGCCTTGGTGATGGCGTAGATAAGTTCTTCATCTTCGTTCGCATTGGTAAACCACTGTGCGCCGACAGAAACCGTAGAAACGCCATCAACTCCCTCGTAGGTGCCAGCTGGGATTTCTCCCTGCGCGAAAAAACCATAAGCTGAGGTCAGCGCGTCGGCGCCAGGGCCATCGATTGGAACAAGTTTAATGTCCGCAGAGGACGCCAATTCGACCAGAGAGCCGGTCGGGTAGCCTGCTACTACGAAGTAAGCATCGATTTTGCCGTTACGCAGCGCATCCGCAGCTGCATTGCCCTTGAGGGCTTCAGCGGTCAGATCGGCAGCTGACAGGCCATTGGCTTCAAGGATCAAGTTGGCATCAACGTAAGTACCGGAACCCGGCTCATCGAGAGAAACTCGCTTGCCTGCTAGGTCAGCGACGGAATTGATGCCGCTGTCAGCTAGTGCAACGAGGTGAATGTGTTCTTCGAACAGGGCAGCGATGGTACGCAGATCGGTCGCCGGATCCATGCCTTCCATGGTGCCAGTACCCGTGTAGGCCCAGTAAGCCACGTCGGATTGAGCAAAACCGGAGTTTCTCAGGCCGGAAATGATAGCATTCACGTTGTCCACGGACCCGCGTGAGGACACGGCGGAAGCAATCAGGTTCGGCACACCACAGGACCCGCCGGCATCACACTCACGGGAGCCTGGAGGGTTTGAGATCGCATTCGCGATCACGCCACCTACAGGATAATAGGTGTAGGCCGTACCGCCGGTGCCGATTGTGAAGAATGTCAGGTCTTGCGCACTAGACATTTGAGAAACACTCATCACGAGCATCGTGCTGACCGCAGCCGCTTTGAACATTTTTAACATGGTTTATCTCCCCCAGGTTTTGGATGAACTTCTTTGGAGAAGCAGAACAGGCGCTGAAGCACCGCACTCCTGCTTCTGCTTCCATCATAGGTCTAAAGCCTACCCACGCCTACAAATAATGGCCGTATCTGACGAGAAGGCGCAAATTAATATGATATAGTCAGGGTTTTACAGACAAATTCCATAAATAGAATGTAATTGAACTGGAATAAAATCTCAATAAACAGGAACAAAGTTCAATAGTGTTTGTAATCCTTACCTGTGAATGAATTCTGATGTTCAAAAAGGATAGACCTTGGGTCAGAGAAATTTATTTCAACTGATTGAGGAAAATGATGTATTTCTAAAGATGAAAGCTGATTTTGAGCATCGGTTTACCTCCTTCTCCTCCATAAATAGTTTACGCACGTCCAAGTGCCGTATGACCAGGTGATGCGCCGGCTGAAGTGCTCGAAGTGCGGGGGCAAGAAGCTGTCCGTGACGGTACACGGCACCGGGGTGAGCCCGCCGGGCTAGTCTTAACTCTTCGTTGATTGGTCACCCTGGCGAGCGACTAGCGAGCACTCTCTTGCTCTCTGTCGGTTCAGGTCGGTACGGTTGCGTCATCATTCACACAGGAGGTTCAAATGAAACTGACAACGCCTTACGCCGTGCTCGTCGGCTTCGCCCTGGTTGCGCTGGCTATCGCTTCACAGCCGCTTACTGGCTCTTTCGTTCCGGAAGCCTGGGCGCAGAGTAATCGGCCAGTGCAGGTCGCTATTTGTGATCAGTATGGTTACTCTTGCGCCGATGTTTCGTCCTTTAGTGGTCTGGAGGTAGAAGTCCGCAACTAACCCCAGACCCTCCAGCACTCCAGGACTCGATCCCTGCTTCGAGTTTGAGACCCTAGCGTGGACGCTATGGAACCCTTCTCGTTTCACCGTGCTCACCC
>PAPT01000037.1 GCA_002708995.1 Geminicoccus sp.
CAAATGCCCAGTCTGCGCGCCAGACCTCATAGTCAGGATCCCGAGTGGCTTCGATATGGCGCTCCCATCACTCCACCATGTCGGCCACTTCGGCTTGTGTTTGCGCTTCGGTGTACCCCGGCTCACGCCATTGCTCAGCTGCCTGCAGAATAGCAGCCGTATCAGCCCGCCGGGGAACTGCTGAAGTATCAGCTCCGTCATCCGCTGGGCTTCGGCTGCGTCTTCAATGTCGATGTCGACCATCAGTGCCTGGTCACAGCGCAGGCCGATGTTGGCCTTGGGTTTCTCAGCCATCCACTGTGCGACCTGTTGCCTTTTGATGGGGACTTCAGACCACTTCGGGACCTTGGGCGCCTTACCATCGAGCGGCAGCACCGGGTAGCCAGCGGCATGAAGGCGGGGTGCCAGAGCGGCGTAGGTGTTGGGAAGGTCAAGCATCGCTGGATACCTCCCCGATGCGGTCAGCAATCCAAGCTCTGATTTGTGCTTCCGGCCAACCAACGGCCCGAGGGCCGAGTTTAGCGGGTTTGGGGAAGCTTCCATTGCTGGACCAACGGTAGATCGTAGACCGAGACAAGCCGGTCAGTTCCTGTACGTCTGTACGGCGTAGAATACGCATCACTCTAACTCCTTAAGCACCACGCGGATGCAAGGTGAAAAACAAATTCGGAGGAGATCGCAGGACCAGCGGTTCAGCAGTTTGGTATTAACTGCGGTCTTCGGCTGTGCTCTTGGAGAGGGTCGACCGGTTTGATGCATCCGCCCCGATGCAATCGGGGTAGGCGTGCAAGGTTGGTGAGCCAAGCTAAGCTGCGGGCCAAGTCAGTGAACCGAAGCTCCATCCCCAACTGAATGGGGGTAGGCAGACATCGGGCTGAACCCAGCCTTATGTTTAGCAAACGGAACTTCCGCGCCAGCTAGCGTCCATGGTGGTGGAGCAGCGTCGGGGTCGGTTACGTTCTGGCGCCCACACTCTGCACAGACGCTTGGTACGCAGCCTGCTCGAGTGATGCACTATGGAGATTGCCTCGCCCGCTTCACCAGATCGTTGGTGTTCCGAAAGGGCTTGTGGAAACGAGGACGCGCGTCGCGCTTAACCTGAACGCATAATATCAAAAGGGCCTATGGCGTTGCAAGAGGCAGTCGCAGGCACCAGCACAGGCGCGTCAGGCCCATTATGTGGTGTGAAATGTGGGATGTCGTGCACAGCTGAAAGGATAAATGATTTGTTGTCAGCGACTTAATACAAGATAATGGCGGAGAGGAAGGGATTCGAACCCTCGGTACGCTTGCGCGCACAACGGTTTTCGAGACCGCCCCGTTCGACCGCTCCGGCACCTCTCCGCCGCCGTGTCTAGGCCAAAGCAGCCCCGCCGGCAACCACCGCGTTCCGCGCCTTACGCGCCCCGTCCATCGCCAAAGCGCGACCCTCGGCCCCGCCATGCGTTGTTTCCGGTCAGCAATGCACTGATAACAAGTGGTTTTCGTTGACCCCGACCCCGGCTTTGGCCTAGGAACTGCTCCGATAACAAGCCAAGGCGCCCCGCGGTTGATTCGACTGCACAGCAAGAGCGTCAGCTGCAACTGACAGGACAGCACACAAATGTACGCAGTCATCAAGACCGGCGGTAAGCAGTATCGCGTTCAGCAGGACGACGTTCTGCCCATCGAAAAGCTCGAAGCCGAAGTCGGCGACACCATCACCTTTGACCAGGTGATGATGGTCGGCGAAGGCGACAAGATCACCCTTGGCGCCCCGACCGTGAAGGGCGCGACGGTCACAGTAGAAGTCATGGATCAGAAGCGCACGCGCAAAATCCTCGTCTTCCGTCGCCGTCGCCGGAAGAATTTTCGCCGCACCAACGGTCACCGCCAGCACCAGACCGTGGTCAAGGTCATCGGCATCACGGCCAAGTAAGGCCGGCGCCGACCGGGCATAAACGAGGGGGGCTACTGGCCTCCCTTTTTGTTTCGCACACCGGTCTGCAACCGCCTTCAGGGCAGGATCAGGATCATGAAGTTCCTCGACCAAGCCAAGGTTTTCATCGCGTCGGGTAACGGCGGCAGCGGGGTCATCTCGTTCCGGCGGGAGAAGTACGTCGAATTCGGCGGCCCGGACGGCGGCGACGGCGGCAATGGTGGTGACGTCTATGTCGAGGCGGTCGAAAACCTCAACACCCTGATCGACTACCGCTACGTTCAGCACTACAAGGCCGAGCGCGGCAAGAACGGCCAGAGCGCCAACAAATTTGGCGCGGCCGGCAAGTCGATCACGCTCAAGGTGCCCGTGGGCACCCAGATTCTCGACGAGTTTGGCGAGGCTGTGCTTGCCGACCTGACCGAAGCAGGTGAGAAGATCCTGATCGCCAAGGGCGGGGACGGCGGCTTCGGCAACGCCCGCTTCAAGACCTCGACCAACCGCGCGCCACGGCGCCGCGACCTCGGCTACCCCGGCGAAGAGCGCTGGGTCTGGCTACAACTCAAGCTGATCGCTGATATCGGCCTGCTGGGCTTTCCCAACGCGGGCAAGAGCACGTTTCTGTCGGCCGTGTCGCGCGCCACACCCAAGATCGCAGACTACCCCTTTACCACGCTGCATCCTAACCTCGGGGTCGCGGCCATCCAGAACCGCAGCTTCGTCATCGCCGATATCCCCGGGCTAATCGAAGGCGCGTCGGAAGGCGCGGGCATGGGCACGCGCTTTCTGGGCCACGTCGAACGCTCGGCGGGGCTGCTGCACATCGTCGACAGCTGTCAAGACGACCCCGGCGAGGCCTACGTCAAGCTGCGCCGCGAGCTGGAGCAGTACGGCGGCGACCTCGCCCACAAGCCCGAGTTGCTGGCCCTGAACAAGGCCGACGCCATCGGGCAGGAACTCGCCGAGGATCAGGCGCGGCTGCTGTCCGAAGCAGCGGGCGGGAAGAAGGTCTGGATCATGTCGGCAGTCAGTGGAGAGGGCGTCGACCCAATCCTGCACGAGCTGGCCAACATGGCCGACAGCCATCGGGCCGCCGAACGCCGCGCGGCCGAAGGCGGTAAGGAACCCGAGCCATGGACGCCATGAGCCGCGTGACCTCGGCGCAGGAGGCCATGGCCCAGGCCCCGACGGTGGTGGTCAAAGTCGGCTCCGCGCTACTGGTCGACGACGACGGTTCGATCCGCCGGGAGTGGATGTCAGCGCTGGTCGACGACCTCGCCGGGCTGGTTAAGGCCGGGCGGCGGGTGGTGCTGGTCTCCTCGGGCGCAATCCGGGTCGGCCTACGCCTTCAGAACCGGGACCCCCTTAACCTCCGGCTAGACGAAAAGCAGGCTGCCGCTGCGCTGGGGCAGATCCGGCTGGCCGAGGCCTACGCGGACAGCTTTGCCGAGCGCGACCTCAACGTCGGCCAGATCCTGCTGACCCAGGAAGACACGGAAAACCGCCGCCGCTATCTCAATGCACGCGCGACGCTCAACCGCCTGCTCGACTGGGGGACGGTGCCGCTGGTCAACGAAAACGATACGGTGGCGACGGCAGAAATCCGCTTCGGCGATAACGACCGGCTTGCGGCCCGCGTGGGCGGGATGGTCAGGGCCGACCTGCTGGTGCTGCTCTCCGATATCGACGGGCTCTACACCAGCAACCCCAAGGCCAGTGCGGCTGCCGAACATCTGCCGCTGGTCACTGGCGGGATCACGCCGGAAATCGAGGCCATGGCCGGGGATGAAACCAGCGCCTACGCCAAGGGCGGCATGGTCACCAAGCTCGCCGCGGCCAAAATCGCACTCGGGGCCGGCTGCGCCATGGTCATCGCCGATGGCCGCGTGCTGAACCCGCTGCAGGCGCTGGTGGATGGCGCCAGGGCGACCCTCTTCACCACCACTGAAACCCGGCACTCGGCCCGCGAAGCCTGGCTGCTCGGCGCGCTGTCCGGGGACGGGGCCTTGATCCTCGACGACGGGGCAGCCCGGGCTGTGCAGGCCGGAAAATCCCTGCTCCCCGCAGGCGTGATCCGCGTCGAGGGCGCGTTCGAACGCGGCGATACCGTCCGCATCACCCGCGCGGACGGCACCGACATCGGGCGCGGCATCGTCGCCTACGGCAGCGAAGACGCGGCGCGCATTGCCCGGAAACGCAGCGCAGATATCGCGACAATTCTCGATGAAAGTCGCGGTCCGAACTTGATCCACGCGGACGATTTGGCACTGTTCTGATCTTCAGGACCCGGGCAACGGCAGGGAAAGCGCTATGGCGACGGCAAATCTACAGGACACGATGAACAGCGTCGGACAGGCGGCCAAGGCGGCAGCGCACAGCCTGTCGCTGGCCCCGGCTGCGCAGAAGGTCGACGCGCTGCAGGCGGCCGCTGCCGCGATCCGAAGCCGCAGCGAAGACATCGCCGCCGCCAACACCATCGACATGGCGGCCGGCGCCGACAAAGGCCTGAGCAAGGCTATGCTCGACCGCCTGCTGCTCACCTCCGACCGGATCGAAGCCACGGCCGCCGGCGTAGCGTCCGTGGCCGAGCTGGACGATCCCGTGGGGCGCGAGCTGTCCGTCACCGACCGCCCCAACGGCCTGCGCATCCGGCAGGTTGCCGTGCCGCTAGGGGTCATCGGGATCATCTACGAAAGCCGCCCAAACGTGACCGCCGATGCCGCTGCCCTGTGCCTGAAGGCCGGGAATGCCGCAATCCTGCGCGGCGGATCGGACAGCTTCAACAGCTCTGGCATCATCCTCGAATGCATGCAGGCAGGGCTGGCGGCCGCGGGCTTGCCGGTCAACGCCTTGCAGCGCGTGCCTACGGTCGACCGTGAAGCCGTCGGCATGCTGCTGCGCATGGCCGAATACGTGGACGTGATCGTCCCCCGGGGCGGCAAGGGCCTGATCGAACACGTCCAGCAGGAAGCGCGGGTGCCGGTTTTCTCTCACCTCGACGGCATCAACCACACCTTTGTCGACGCCGCCGCCGACCTGACCATGGCCGAGAGCATCGTCGTCAACGCCAAGATGCGCCGGACTGGGATCTGCGGCGCCATGGAAACCATGCTGGTGCACCGCGACGTGGCGGCCGAGTTCCTGCCCCGCGCGGTCGCAGCGCTGCAGGCCGCCGGCTGCGAGGATATTCGTGGCGACGAAGCCGCGCGCTGCCTTAGCACCGGGCTGAGCCCGGCCAGCGCCGAGGACTGGGACACGGAATATCTGGACTCGATCCTGTCGGTGCGGATCGTCGATGACCTCGACGCAGCGATCAGCCACGTCAACCGCCACGGCTCCCACCACACCGAAGCGATCATCACCGGCGACGCCGAAGCGGCAGCCCGCTTCCAGCGCGAGGTCGACGCCGCCATCGTCATGCACAACGCCTCGACCCAGTTCGCGGACGGCGGCGAGTTCGGCATGGGTGCGGAAATCGGGATAGCCACGGGGCGCATGCACGCGCGGGGTCCGGTCGGTGCCGCGCAGCTGACGTCCTACAAATACGTGGTCGAAGGGTCGGGCCAGACCCGGCCCTGAGCCGCTCCGGTCCGGTCCATCGCAAACGCCCATGCCCGTCACCAGCGATCGGCTGTTCCCCGGTCAGGACACCACCTGGTCCCCCGACCGCGCGTACCGCTATTTCCTGCGCCGCCCGGCGGGGATGCTCGACCGTGACAAGCCGGTGATCGCCTTTGTGCTGCTTAACCCCAGCACCGCCGATGAGCTCAAAGACGACCCGACAGTCGCCAAGTGCCGCCGCTATGCGGCCGGTTGGGGCTTCGGTGAAGTCATCGTGCTCAACGCCTTCGCCTATCGGGCCACCGACCCAAAAAACATGCGCACCCACCCCGACCCGATCGGCCCCGACAACGATGCCACCATCCTGCGGACGGCCGAAGTCGTGCACGGTCTGGGCGGCACCATCCTCTGCGGCTGGGGCACGCACGGCACCCATCTCGAGCGGTCAGCGGCGCTGCGGACGCTGCTGGCGCCGTTCCCGCTCCGGGCCTTCACCCTGACCAAGCACGGCGAGCCGGGCCACCCGCTCTATCTGCGCGGGGATCTGCAGCCGATCGACTGGAACCCCTCAAGCCTCAACGAGGCGGGGTGATCACAGGATAAACCGGCTCAGGTCGGCGTCCTTGGCCAGCTCTCCTACGTCATCGCGCACCTTGGCTTCGGTGATCTGGATCGTCTCACCGTTGCGGTCGGGCGCGGTAAAGGAAATCTCCTCCAGCAGCCGTTCCATCACCGTGGCCAGCCGCCGCGCCCCGATGTTCTCGACCGTCTGGTTGATCTCAGCCGACAGATCGGCGAGCGCGTCGATCGACCCCTGATCGAAATCGAGGGTCACGCCCTCGGTCTGCAGCAGCGCCTTGTACTGCTTGATCAGCGAGTTCTCTGGCTCGGTCAGGATGCGCACGAAGTCGTCGCGGGTCAGCGGATTAAGCTCAACCCGGATCGGCATCCGCCCCTGCAATTCCGGCAGCAGATCGCTGGGCTTGGACAGGTGAAAGGCACCCGAGCAGATGAACAGCATGTGGTCGGTCTTCACCGGCCCGTACTTGGTGGTGACGGTCGTGCCTTCGATCAGTGGCAGCAGGTCGCGCTGCACGCCTTCGCGGCTGACTGACCCGCCACGAACTTCAGAGTTGACCGCGATCTTGTCGATCTCGTCGAGGAAGACGATGCCGTCGTTCTCGACCCGCTCGATGGCGGTCCGGGTCAGGTCTTCCTGGTCGATCAGGTTGTCAGCCTCTTCCTCGACCAGCTGCTCGTAGGCGTCCTTGACCTTAAGCTTGCGCTTGACCTTGCGCTGTCCCAGCCCGCCGAGCATTTCGCTGAGGTTGATCATCCCCATCTGCGAGCCGGGCATGCCCGGGATATCGAGCGACGGCATACCGCCGCCAGATTTGTCGTTGAGGTCGACCTCAACTTCGCGGTCGTCGAGCTTGCCCTCGCGTAGCATCTTGCGAAACTTCTGCTTGGTGTCGTTGTTGGCCTCAGCCCCGGTGAGCACGTCGATCAGACGGTCTTCAGCGACAATCTCGGCCTTGGCCTTTACCGCGTCGCGCTGCTGGCTGCGGGTGCTGGTGATGGCCAGCTCGACCAGGTCGCGGACGATGGATTCGACATCGCGGCCGACGTAGCCGACTTCGGTGAACTTGGTGGCCTCGACCTTGATGAAGGGGGCGTTGGCGAGCTTGGCCAGCCGCCGGGCGATCTCGGTCTTGCCGCAGCCCGTCGGACCGATCATCAGAATGTTCTTGGGCAGTACTTCCTCGCGCAGGCTGTCGGGCAGTTGCTGCCGCCGCCAGCGGTTGCGCAGCGCGACCGCAACGGCGCGCTTGGCGTCGCCCTGGCCCACGATGAAGCGATCGAGTTCGGAAACGATTTCCCGCGGTGAAAAGTTGCTGTGGCCCATTGCTATTTCGCGGCTCCTGCTTTGTTTTCCAGCTTTTCAAGGCGGATCGAATGGTTGGTGTAGACGCAGATATCCCCGGCGACCTTCATGGCCCGGCGGGCGATTTCCTCTGCCGTCAGGCTGTCGTCCTCGACCGTGATCAGCGCGCGAGCGGCCGACAGAGCGTAGTTCCCGCCCGAACCGATGGCGAGCACGCCGTCGGCCTCGGCCTCGACGACGTCACCGTTGCCCGTGACGATCAGCGAGTGTTCGGCATCGACCACGATCAGCATGGCTTCCAGCCGGCGCAGGTAGCGGTCCTGCCGCCAGTCCTTGGCCAGTTCCACAGCGGCCCGGACCAACTGCCCGGGGTAGGTTTCAAGCTTGGCTTCCAGCCGCTCGAACAGGGTGAAGGCATCGGCGGTGGCGCCGGCGAAACCGCCGACCACGTCGCTGCGCTTGCCCAGACGGCGGACTTTGACCGCGCTGCCCTTCATCACCGTCGGGCCGAGGCTGACCTGCCCGTCACCGGCGACCACCACTTCGTCGCCCTTGCGAACAGACAGAATGGTGGTGCCGTGCATGGTATTTTCACTACTCATCGGATCGAAATTTCCTCATTTCGGGTAGACGACTGCACAGAGACGTAAGGCGCGCGGGCCAGAGCCGCAAGGCACGGCGGTTGGACCCCTGCCCAAGAGCCTGCTAAAGAAGCGCGGCAAAACCGACTTCGATAGGCCCAAGTCCATGACGTCCCCCGCCCGTAACGCGGCCGTAACGCGCAAAACAAACGAAACCGACGTGACCCTGTCCCTGAACCTCGATGGGACCGGCACCAACAGCATTTCTACCGGGATCGGCTTTCTCGACCATATGCTCGACCTGTTCGGCAAGCATAGTCTGATCGACCTCCGTGTTCAGGCCGAGGGCGACCTGCACATCGACGCGCACCATACAGTGGAGGACGTGGGTCTGGTTCTGGGACAGGCGCTGCGCGAGGCGCTGGGCGACAAACGCGGGATCAGCCGCTATGGCCACGCCTATGTCCCCATGGACGAGGCGCTGGCGCGCGCCGTGGTCGACTTCTCCGGCCGGCCGCACCTGGTCTGGAACGCGCACTTCGAGATGCCGCGGCTGGGCACCATGGAAACCGAGCTGTTGCGCGAGTTTTTCCAGGCCGTGACCAACGCGGCGCAGGCCAACGTGCACATCCACGTGCTCTATGGCGACAACAGCCACCACCAGGCCGAGGCCTGCTTCAAGGCCTTCGCGCGCGCGGTGCGCATGGCCGTGAGCGTCGATCCCCGGACGGCGGATCAGATCCCGTCGACCAAGGGTGCACTGGACGGTTGAACCATGAAAACCGTGGTTGTCGACTATGGCTCGGGGAACCTTCGCTCGGCCGCTAAGGCGCTGGAACGCGTCAGCCCCGGCCCGGTCGAGGTGACCGACCGGCCCGAGGTGGTCTCCGGCGCCGATTATCTGGTTGTGCCCGGTCAGGGGGCCTTTGCCGACTGTCGGCAGGGGCTGCGCTCGATCGACGGGCTGTATGAAGCAATCGCCGACTTTGGCGTGACCCGGGGACGGCCGTTTCTGGGCATCTGCATCGGCATGCAGCTGATGGCGACCCAGGGGCTCGAACACGGGGTTCATCCCGGCTTCGACTGGATCCCCGGCGATATCGCCCCGCTCTGTCCGGCTGACCCCAACCTGAAGATCCCGCAGATGGGTTGGAACAGCCTGCGCGCCACCAACAGCGGTGCGGCCCATCCGGTGCTCGAAGGCATGGACGGCGAAGACGTGTACTTCGTGCACTCCTTTGCCTTTGAAACCGCGCAGGCTGATCACCAACTGATGATCACCGACTACGCTGCAGACGTGACCGCCGTGGTGGGTCGGGACAACATGATTGGTACGCAGTTTCACCCGGAAAAGAGCCAGACCGTCGGGCTAAAGCTGCTCTCCCAGTTTCTGAGGTGGAAACCGTGAGCCAGACCACAAAGAACAACGGGACGCAGACGGGCAGCGGCACGCCAGCAACCGACGCCGAAATGAAGGTTGCGCTTGCCGAAAGCCTGAGCGAAGGCGACCTGCAGGACCTCTGTGACGCCACCGTGGACGCCATCAACGCCGGCGGTGGGTTCGGCTGGGTATCGCCCCCGCCGCGCGACACGCTCGAGCGCTACTGGCAGGGGCTGCTGCTGATCCCCGACCGCCGGGTGTTCATCGCCCGTCTCGACGGCCTGATCGCCGGTTCGGTGCAGCTGCACCTGCACCCCCGCAACAACGAGGCCCAGGCCATGATCGGCCGGATTACCACGGCCTTCGTCGCCACGTGGGCCCGGGGTAAGGGGCTGGGGCACTTGCTGATTGACGCGGTCGAGGCCGACGCTGAGCTAATCGGCCTCCGCGCCCTCACCCTCGACCTGCGCGAAACCCAGAGCAACGCCATCCGCACCTACGAAAGCCGCGGCTACACCCGATGGGGCACGCAGCCGCAATACGCCCTGATCGACGGCCAGTGGATCGCCGGGTACCACTACACCAAGGAATTGCGCTGATATGATCCTGTTTCCCGCCATCGACCTCAAAGACGGGCAGGTCGTACGCCTGCTTTACGGCGATCTGGACGCCGTCACGGTCTACGGCGACAACCCCGGCGCGCAGGCCGCTGCCTTCGCCGATACCGGCTTTGACTGGCTGCACGTGGTCGACCTCAACGGCGCAATTGAAGGGCGTCCGATCAATCGCGAGGCGGTCGAGACCATCCGCGCCACCTTCCCCGGCAAGATGCAGCTCGGCGGCGGCATCCGGAGCCTCGAGAACATCGAAGCCTGGCTGAAAATCGGCGTCGACCGCGTTATCCTCGGCACCATCGCCGCCCGCGACCCTGAGCTGGTGCGTGAAGCCTGCCGCCGTTTCCCCGGACAGATCGTCGTCGGGATCGACGCTAAGGGCGGGAAGGTCGCCGTTGAAGGCTGGGTCGAGACCGGTGAAATGACTGCGCTGGACCTCGCACAGGCCTTCGAGACCGCCGGCGTGGCCGCCATCGTCTTCACCGACATCGACCGCGACGGCGCCCTGACCGGGGTCAACCTGGAGGCGACGGTTGCGCTCGCCAACGCGGTCTCGATCCCGGTGATCGCCAGCGGCGGGGTCGCCGATATCGAAGACATCCGCGCGGTGAAAGCGGCCCGCGACGCCGGCGCCAACCTCGAGGGCGCTATCTCCGGCCGCGCGCTATACGATGGCCGCCTCGATGCCCGCGACGCGCTGGCGCTGATCCATGCTTAAGGCGCGGGTGATCCCCTGCCTCGACGTGCATGCCGGGCGCGTGGTCAAGGGTGTCAACTTTGTCGATCTGGTCGACGCCGGTGACCCGGTGGAGCAGGCCAAGGTCTACGACGCAGCCGGGGCGGATGAGCTTTGTTTCCTCGACATCACCGCGAGCCACGAGGACCGCGATACTATCTATGACGTCGTGGCCCGCACGGCTGAACAGGTGTTTGTGCCGCTGACCGTCGGCGGTGGCGTGCGAGCGGTCGAAGACGTGCGCAAGCTGCTTCTCGCCGGGGCCGACAAGGCCTCGATGAACTCGGCGGCGGTGACCGACCCAGACCTGATCAACCGCGCATCGGACAAGTACGGCAGCCAGTGCATCGTCGTTGCCATCGACGCCAAGGCGCGCGAGCACGGCAGCGGCTGGGACGTCTACACCCACGGCGGCCGTCATAACACCGGGATCGACGCCGTCGCCTGGGCCGAGGACGCGGCGCGCCGAGGGGCGGGCGAGATCCTGCTGACCTCCATGGACCGCGACGGCACCAAAATCGGCTTTAACCTCGATCTCACCCGCGCCGTGGCAGCAGCCGTGCCAGTGCCGGTAATCGCCAGCGGCGGGGTCGGCGAGCTTGACCACTTCGTCGATGGCATTCAGGAAGGAAAGGCCAACGCCGTGCTCGCGGCGTCTGTCTTCCACTTCGGAACTTTCAGTATTGGCCAGGTCAAGGCCCACATGGCCCAAGCTGGCATCCCTATGCGCGAGTTGAAAAACCCATGACGGCACCGACTGGAGAAACGCTGGATCAGGTCTTCGAAACCATCGCCAAGCGCTACCGCGAATTCAAAGACGGCAAGGTCGGCAACAGCCGCACCGCCAAGCTGTTCAAGCGGGGCTCAGCCAAGATCGCGCAGAAACTCGGCGAAGAGGCTGTGGAGACAGTGATCGAGGCGATCAAGGGCCGCAAGGGGCACCTCATCGAGGAGTCCGCCGACCTGCTGTATTTCCTGCTCGTGACCTGGAAGGATCAGGGCATCGAGCCCGAGGATGTCTGGAAAGAACTGAAGAAGCGCCACAAGCTGCCCGAAGCCGAAGAGCGCGCCGGACGGCTGGATTAGCCCGCCGGGTTGAACGGCAGGGCGACCACCGTCCATCCCCCGACCAAGGACAGAGGAACATCGAGCCATGGCCTACGACAACGACAACATCTTCGCCAAGATCCTGCGTGGGGAGATCCCCTGTAACAAGGTCTACGAGGACGAATTTGCCCTGGCCTTCCGCGACATTGCCCCACAGGCGAAGGTCCACACGCTGGTGATCCCCAAGGGCGCTTACGTCAGTTTCGACGACTTCTCGACCCAGGCCTCGGACGCCGAAATCATTGGTTTCGTGCGCGCTGTACAGAAGACCGCTGCGCTCGAAGGCGTGGTTGAGTCGGGCTACCGCCTGCTCGCCAACCACGGCGTCGATGGTGGTCAGGAAGTGCCGCATTTCCACGTTCACATCGCCGGTGGTGAGCGCTTGGGCGCCCTCTTCTCGCGCCGTTGAACCTACATTACCAATCCTAAGTCGAAAAGATGTTAATAAACTCTCGTATATTACGGAGTCGTCTTGTTTTTGCCCAGAGTCGCAGGTATTTTGCTCCGATAAATTAATGGGTCGGCGCGCTGGTGGCCGACCGCAAATTTCATGGGGCAGTCCTTGGACTTCTGGGATCGGCAGGAACCTTCAGCGGGACAGGAAGCCTCCGCGCTGAGCGAGGCGACGAAAACACCCGTCCGCTTCGGTTTCGACACCTATGAGTGGCAGGACTATCCCCTCGCAGCGATCCTCCGCGCCTACCGGAAGGCCTACGGGCTCGAAATAGCGGAAATCGCCGACCATCTGCGTATCCGCGCGCACTACCTCGGCATGCTCGAAGACGGCCGCTACGACGAACTGCCCGCGCGCCCCTACGCCATTGGCTTCGTCCGCTCCTACGCCAAGTATCTCGGCCTGCCGGTGGAAGACATGGTGCAGCGCTTCCGCGAAGAGATCGACGACCTGCAGGCACCGGTAATCCCGACGCAGCAGGCATCGGCCGCCCGGGTCCGGCCCCACAGCGACAGCAACCTCAGCCGCTTCGTACTGGTGTTGATGGGTCTCGTCGGCCTGATGTCGAGCTGGACCCTGTGGACCGTGGTCAGCAGCAACGAGCGCAACATCGCTACCGCCATTCTGGGCAGCAGCGACGCGGCGCTGGAAGACACATTCCTATACGGCGTATCACCCACCGACCCCGAGGCGCGGCGGGTGCTTGAGACCGAAGGCCGCGAGCTGCCCGTTCAGCCCGAAGCGCCAGCGGCGACCGAGGGTCAGGAAGTCGTGGTGGCCAGCAACGACGCCCTCGACGAAGTTGAATCGCGCCTCCACGCGCCGGTCAGTGACAGTGTGCTGGGCGTCCCAATTCCCAAGCGTCGCGACCTCGCCATGGCGCCCGCCACCGAGGAAACGGCCCCGATCGACCGCAGCCTGCGGTATCGGCTGGTCGCCGTTGATCTCGTGTGGGTGCAGGTCCGTGATTTCCGGGAGAACATCATCGTTTCACAGATGCTGCAGCGGGGCGAAGAGCTGTCGGTCGACCATCAGGACGGGCTGCGGCTGTTCACCGTCAGCCCCCGCAACCTGCAGATCTTCGTGGGCGATGAAATCGCTGAACCCAAGGTGCCGTCCCGGAATGAGCCGGTGATCTGGCCGCTGAACCGCGAGTATCTGCTGCCCTTCTCCGAGCCGATGCAGGACGTCGGCACAGTGCTGTAGCCGAGCCGCTCAAACCCGCTTCAGTACCTTGGTCGTGCCTTGACAGCCTACCTTCACAGCCCTGCGGGCACCCGCTTCCCCTCCCTGAAGGCAAGGCTGGCGTCGCAGCAATGGTCTTGCCAGCAGCAAGCCCCGTCCCCTACTTGTTGGCGACGCATCAACTGAGGTTTGATCCATGGCAAAGCTGCAACCGGTCAAAGGCACCCGCGATCTCTTCGGCAAAGAGGGTCGAGCCCAGCACCACGTGATAAACATGGCCGCCCGGGTCTCGCGCAGCTATGGCTACGACCGCATCGATACGCCGATGTTTGAGCAGGTCGAGGTCTTCAACCGGCCGCTCGGCGAAACCTCCGACGTGGTCACCAAGGAAATGTTCGATTTTCAAACCAAGGGCGGCGATCACGTCGTCCTTCGGCCGGAGAACACAGCCGGTGTCGTCCGGGCCATCATTTCCAACGGCCTGACCCACGACCTGCCCGGGCGGTATTTCTACGCCGGCCCGCAATTTCGCTATGAGCGTCCACAGGCCGGACGCTACCGCCAATTCACCCAGATCGGGGTGGAGCTGGTCGGCCCGGAACAGCCCGCTGCCGACGTGGATGTGATCGCCTGCGGCTGGCAGATCCTCGCCGATCTTGGACTGACCGAGCACATCACGGTTCACCTGAACACCCTCGGCGATACCGACAGCCGCAACGCCTACCGCAGCGAACTGGTGGCCTACTTCCAAGACCACCGCGACAGGTTGAGCGAAGACTCGCTGACGCGGCTGGAGAAGAACCCGCTGCGCATCCTCGATAGCAAGGACGAGGGCGATCGTGCGCTGCTGCCCGCCGCACCGAAGTTCGTCGACCACCTGAATGCGCTTTCGCAGGACCACTACGCCGCGGTTAAGGCGGGGCTGGATAACCTTGGCCTGCCCTATCAGCACGACGACAACCTCGTGCGCGGCTTCGACTACTACTGCCACACGGCCTTTGAGTTCATCACCACCCAACTGGGGGCACAGGGTACGGTGCTCGGCGGGGGTCGCTACGACGGCCTCGCCAAGCTGCTGGGTGGCCCGGATATGGCCGGTGTCGGCTGGGCCGCCGGGGTCGACCGCCTCGCCATGCTGCTGGGCAGCGCGCCAGTGGATCAGGCGCCCATCGCCGTGGTTCCGCTCGGGGCTGAGGCGGAGACGCGGGCCCAGCGGCTGGTTTTCGAGATGCGGGCTGCCGGCCTGCTGGTCGATATGAACTACAGCGGCAACATGAAAAAGCGCCTTACCCGGGCGAACAAGGTGCAGGCCGCGACAGCCATCATCATTGGCGAGGATGAGATCGCCGCCGGGGTCGCGCTGGTCCGCGACATGGAAGACGGCGCCCAGCGCGAAGTTGCCCTCGACCAGCTGGTGGCGGAGCTGTCTGCGTGAGTTCACTGGTCGCCAAGCTGAAGGTCGTGGTCCGCCGCCACGACGAGATTCAGGCCCTGCTCGCCGACCACCCGGAGCCGGGCAGCGCCGACTACACGCGCCTGACCCGCGAGTACGCCGAGATGAACCCTATCGTCGAGCAGATGCGCGGGTTCCAGAAGCTGGTTTCCGACCTCGACGACTCCGTCGCACTGGCCGAGGCAGAAGACGATGCCGAAATGCGCGCCATGGCTGAAGACGAAGCGCGGGAGCTGCGCGCCGAAATCGAGGCCAAAGAGCAGGAGATGAAGATTCTGCTCCTGCCCCGGGACGAGGCCGACAGCCGCAACGCCATCCTCGAAATCCGGCCTGGGACCGGCGGTGACGAAGCCGGCCTATTCGCCGGCGACCTGCTCGGCATGTACCGGCGCTTTGCCGAAATGCAGGGCTGGAAGTTCGAAACCATCGAGATGACCGAGAACGACGTTGGCGGGCTGAAGGAAGTCTCAGTCCGCATTTCCGGCACCAACGTCTTCGCCGCGCTCAAGTTCGAGTCCGGCGTGCACCGGGTGCAACGGGTCCCGGTGACCGAGTCCAGCGGGCGGATCCACACGTCGGCTGCGACGGTTGCAGTCCTGCCCGAAGCCGAAGAAGTCGATATCGAGATCCGCACCGAAGACATCCGCATCGACACCATGCGCGCCTCAGGCGCGGGCGGGCAGCACGTCAACACCACCGACTCAGCCGTGCGCATCACCCACCTGCCGACCGGCATCATCGTCACACAAAGCCAGAAGTCCCAGCACCGCAACCGCGAAGAAGCAATGCGGGTGCTGCGCGCCCGGCTGTACGAGAAGGCCCGCGACGAGGCCAACGCCGAACGGGCGGCGGACCGCAAGGGCCAGGTCGGCAGCGGCGACCGCTCCGAACGCATCCGCACCTACAACTTTCCGCAGGGGCGAGTCTCCGATCACCGCATCAATCTGACCCTGCACAAGCTCGACCGCATCATTGCCGGGGACGGCCTGGGCGAGGTCATCGACGCGCTGACCGCCGAAGATCAGGCAGCGCGGCTGGCCGAACTGGGCGAGTAAACACAGATGGCGATCCGGCTAAAGGACTGGCTGAGCCGGGCGACCCAGGCGCTTTCCCCCGTGGCCGAACAGCCGCGTTCCGAGGCCCGGCGGCTGGTCGAAGCCGCCTTGAACTGGCCGGTCGCCAGCCAGCTTGCCGACCCTGATCAGACCATCGATGCCGCTTCACTCGAAGCCCTCGACGCGCTGCTCCACCGCCGGGCAGAGCGGCACGAACCCCTGTCGCGCATCCTCGGGCGGCGGGAGTTCTGGGGCCTGTCGCTGGAGATTGACGGAGCGACGCTGGACCCGCGCCCGGATACGGAAACGCTGGTCGAACTAGCGCTGGACCTGTTCAACGGGCCAGAGCGGTCGCCGCCGGGTCAGGTCCTCGATCTGGGCACGGGGTCGGGCGCACTGCTGCTCGCCCTGCTCAGCGAATACCCCGCAGCGCGCGGACTGGGCGTGGATCAGGACAGCGACACCCTCGCCACGGCGGCCCGTAACGCGGCGCGGCTGGGGCTGGTTGAGCGTGCGCGGTTTGAGGGTGGTGACTGGCTTTCGGGCGTGTCCGGGCGTTTCGACCTGATCGTTAGCAATCCACCCTATATCCCGACGGGGGATCTGGCCGGGCTCGACCGCGCCGTGCGCGACTTCGACGATCCGCTCGCGCTGGACGGCGGCGCGGATGGACTGGCGTTCTCTGCGCGGACACTGCGCGAAGCGGGGCGGTGTCTGGCACCGGGCGGGGTCTTGATCCTCGAACTGGGGATCGGGCAGGTGGACAGCGTGCAGGCACTGGGCCGCGATTCCGGCTGGCGCCTGCTGTCGCTGCGGGATGATCTGGCGGGAATTCCGCGGGCGATGGCCCTGACGCAGCCCTGACGAGTGGCTTTTTTTCCTTGGAAAACCAGCGCCCAGCGACTAGGTTTCGAGCCATATCGAGACCCGATTGTTTTCGGGGCGGTGTCGCCCCCTCACTGGTCTCCCTACGCCTGACGCGGCTCGACGCACTGCGCTTCGCCTTGTCATACGTTGAATTCACATCCGCCCACGGGCAAAGGACAGAAGATGAGGCAGGGTAACAACCGCCGCGGCCGCCACCCCAAGCAGCAGAAGCAGGGCGCGATTCCGACCCGCAACCAGGTGTTTGACTCCAACGGGCCAGAGGTCCGGGTGCGCGGTAACGCCCACCAGGTTTACGACAAGTATTCGGCGCTGGCCCGCGAGGCCTCGGCTGCCGGTAACCACATCCAGGCTGAAGCCTACTACCAGTTTGCCGAGCACTATCTGCGCCTGCATCTGGCAGCGACCGTCATGGGCGGCGGCAACCGCCGCAGCGGCCCAGCCAAGGACCAGTTCCCGCCAGAGGCGCTGGAAGACCCGTTGATCTTCCGCCCCGATATGCCCGAGCAGCAGGATCGCAATGACCAGCAGGGCCGCGATGACGGCGATGGTGAAGGCGGCGGCGGCAACGACCGCAAGGAACGCCGGGGCCGCGACCGGGGCGACAGGGGAGAACGCGGGGAGCGCGGCGATCGCGATGACCGCCGGCAGCGCCGCGACCGCAAGCAGCGCGGGCCACGCGACAACGCCGGTAATGGTGATGGCGGAGGCGTCGATCCTTCCGAGCAGGATCAGCCCGAAGTGCCGCTGTTCCACGCGGGCATGGAAGCCCCCGAAGGCGAGGCCATCGTCGAAAGCCGAGTGCCACCGCCGGTGCCCGCTACCCCGCCAATGAACGAGGTGGAACCCGGCGACAGCGACAGCTGATCGCCTCCCGCCCCTTGTGAGCGGCTGAATTTTCCCCATATCCAAGTTATACCGCGCGCCGGAATTCGGGCGCGGCCTCATACCCACGCCGTTCCATGCTGCTGACAGGTGGAGCGGAAGGACTAGGAGATCGCTATGGATATTTCACGCTTCACCGAGCGTGCGCGCAGCATTCTGCAGGCTGCGCAGGGCCTCGCCGCCGAACACAATCACCAGTTTATCACCGGCTCGCACCTGGGCCTGAGCCTGCTCGACGACGAGTCCGGGCTGGTCGCCCGCCTGCTCAAAATCGCGCAGGTCGATCCTGACCCTGTGCGGCAGGCGCTGCTCGCCGACCTTGAGGCCATGCCGCAGGTGTCCGGCGAGGGCGCGGAGCAGCTGTTCCTGAACAAGGATATGGGCGCCATCGTCGCCCGCGCGCAGACGCTGGCTGAGGCCGCCAGTGACCAGTTTGCCACGACGGACCGGCTGCTGCAGGCCCTTATCGAGAACAAGAATGCAGCGGCGGGCAAGGCCTTCCGCGACGCCGGGGCTGATGCCACCAAGATGGCCACCGCCATCGACTCCGTGCGCAAGGGCAAGACCGCCGACAGCGCCGCTGCCGAAGACGGTTTCGAGGCGCTGGAGAAATTCACCCGCGACCTGACCGAGGAAGCCGGGGCCGGTCGCCTCGACCCCGTCATCGGCCGCGAGGAAGAAATCCGCCGCGCGGTGCAGGTCCTTTCGCGCCGGACCAAGAACAACCCGGTGATGATCGGCGAACCGGGCGTGGGCAAGACCGCCATCGCCGAGGGCCTCGCCCTGCGCATCGTCAACGACGACGTGCCTGAGAGCCTGTCCGGCAAGCGCCTGCTGGTGCTGGATCTGGGCGCGCTGATCGCCGGATCGAAGTACCGGGGTGAGTTCGAAGAACGGCTCAAGGCCGTGCTCAAGGACATCGAAGCCGCAGGCGGCAGTATCATTCTGTTCATCGATGAGCTGCACACGCTGGTCGGCGCGGGAAAGACCGACGGCGCCATGGACGCCTCCAACATGCTCAAGCCCGCGCTGGCCCGGGGTGAGTTGCACTGTGTCGGCGCGACGACGCTCGACGAGTACCGCGAGTACATCGAGAAAGACGCCGCCCTCGCCCGCCGGTTTCAGCCGGTCTACGTCGACGAACCGGGGACGGAGGAAAGCCTGTCGATCCTGCGCGGGATCAAGGAGAAGTACGAGGCCCACCACGGGGTTCGCATCTCTGATGCTTCGCTGGTTGCGGCCGTGCAGCTGTCCGATCGCTATATCACCGACCGCTTTCTGCCCGATAAGGCCATCGACCTGATGGACGAGGCTGCCGCTCAGCTGCGGATGGAGGTCGACACCAAGCCCGCTGCGCTGGATGAAATTGATCGCCGCATCGACATGCTCAAAATGGAGAAGTTTGCGCTGGAAAAGGAAGGCGACGACGGCTCCCGCGAGCGGCTGAAGATCCTGCGGGAAGAGCTCGAAGGCCTCGAACGCCAGTCCGGCGACATGACCTCCGAGTGGAACGCCGACAAGGCCAAGCTGGCCGAAGCCCAGGCGGTGAAGCGCGAGCTGGACGAAGCCCGGTCCGCGCTCGATATCGCCAAGCGCAGCGGTGACCTCGGCTCGGCCGGGGAGCTGCAGTACGGCGCCATTCCGACCCTCGAAGAGCGCCTCAAGGCCTTCGAAGACCACGACACGGCGCAGGTGCGCGAAGTCGTCGGCTCGGATCATGTCGCCCGCGTGGTCGCGCAGTGGACCGGGATTCCGGTTGAAAAGATGATGGAAGGCGAGCGCGAGAAACTGCTGAGCATGGAGGCCGCGCTGACCGACCGCGTGGTGGGGCAGGAAGCCGCCGTCTCCGCAATCTCCAAGGCTGTGCGCCGGGCGCGGGCCGGGCTGTCCGACCCCAACCGGCCGCAGGGGAGCTTCCTGTTCCTCGGCCCGACCGGGGTGGGTAAGACCGAGCTGGTGAAGGCCCTCGCCGCCTTCCTGTTCGACGACGACAGCGCCCTGCTGCGGCTGGACATGTCCGAGTACATGGAAAAGCACGCGGTCAGCCGCCTGATCGGCGCACCGCCGGGCTACGTCGGCTATAGCGAGGGCGGCATCCTGACCGAAGCAATCCGGCGGCGACCCTATCAGGTCGTGCTGTTCGACGAGGTCGAGAAGGCGCACCCGGATATCTTCAACCTGCTGCTGCAGGTGCTGGACGACGGCCGCCTGACCGACAGTCAGGGGCGGACCGTGGACTTCCGCAATACCATCATCGTGCTGACCTCCAATCTCGGTGCCCAGCTGCTCACCGCCCCCGGTGCCAGCGCCGATGACGAGCTGGTTAAGGCCGAAGTGATGAAGGTGGTGCGGCAGAGTTTCCGGCCTGAGTTCCTGAACCGGCTGGATGAAACCCTGTTCTTCGACCGGCTGGCACCGGACGTCATGGACCGGATCGTCGACATTCAGATGCAGCTGCTGGCCGACCGGCTGGCCCAGCGCGATATCGAGGTGACGTGGACCGAAGCGGCGAGGCAGTGGCTGGCGGCGGAGGGCTACGACCCACTCTATGGTGCCCGCCCCCTTAAGCGCGTGATCCAACGCGTGGTGCAGGATCAGCTGGCCGGACAGCTGCTGGATGGATCGGTCAAGGCGGGGGATCAGATCATCGTCGACCAGGTCGGTGCCGCCATTCTGGTCACGAAAGCCGGGGCAGGCACCGAAGACTTGGTGGCCTGAACAGCCACCTGCGGGACTGGCTTACCCGCCGCCGCCAGCGGTGGGTGACGCCAGTGCTTCGGCCTGATCGAGGCGGGCGATAATGGCCCGCTGCTCGTCTTCAAACGCGCTCTTCTTGGCACCGGTCAGCTTCTGCCCCCTCGGCAGGGTCGACTTAAGCGGGTCGATGTGGCGCCCGTTCTTCTTGATTTCATAGTGCAGGTGGTTGCCGGTCGACGAACCGGTGGTGCCGACGTAGCCGATGACATCGCTCTGCTTGACCCGGGAGCCGACGCGCAGGCCCTTGGGGAAGCGCGACATGTGGGCGTAGAGCGTCTCATATGTACTGTCGTGACGGATGATGACGTGCTTGCCGTAGCCGCCCGAGTGGATGCGCTTGGCGATCACCACCCCGTCGCCCGCCGCCAGAATCCGGGTGCCGCGCGGCGCGGCGAAATCGACGCCCCGGTGCGGGCGGATCTTGCCGGTGATGGGGTGCTTGCGCTTGGGGTTGAAAGGAGAGCTCATGCGGAAGGGTCGCACCAGCGGCTCGCGCAGCAATGACAGCGAGGAGCTGCAGCTGCGCCTCGCCTGACGGTCATAAAAACTCGCCCGCCCCTCACTCACGAAGCGGAAGACCTCGCGGCGTCCCTTGCGGGTATCGAAGGACACGTAGTGAATTTTATCGGCATCGACGACCTTACCATTGCTGTCGATCAGACCGTCGAACAGGATGCGGAAGCTGTCACCGGGTGAGATATCGCGCTTGAAATCGACCACGCACTGCTGCGCTTGCTCAGCCTTCTTGATCACTTGATAGGGCAGGCCCAGCGCCTGCGCATCGACCCAGAAGGTGCTCTCGATCTTTCCCTCGGCGACCAGCAGCTTGGAGGTGAATACCGTCTCATCACGGTGCGCCGTGTAGCCCACGGACGTGCGCTCGACCCAGACCGTGCTGTTGTCGCTGTCCTCGAAATGCAGCGAGATCAGGCGCCCGGGCGCGCCGGGTTCCACGGTGGCGTCGAGGCGGAAGGAAATCGGCCAGCCGGCCTGTAGCTTGGTCAGCCGGAACACCTCGTTGACGTCGGCGTTGATCTCATTGATGTCCGCCCACGCCAGCCCCTGCGCCGTCAGAATACCGGCGAAAGTGTCCCCCCGCTCAACCGTGGTGAAGCGCGCCAGCTCCAGCAGCACCGGCGACTCAATGGCTAGCGAGAAATCGCGGGCCGCGAGTTCGGACTGGTGCAGGTCGGGGAGCAGGCTGTCGTCAGCAACGGGCTGGCGCAGCTGGGCCATGGACTTCTTCCCGCGCAGCATCCGGGTCAGAAAGCCGAAATCGATACCACCCTGCCCACGGAATTGGTCGTCCGGCGCGCTGCCGCCGATGGCTGGGGTTCGCGCCGCTTCGAAATTGCGCTCGAACCGGACCAGCTGGCTGATCCAGTCCGCCTTTGCCGCCCCGGCGAAGGTCAGCATCAGTACAGCAGCAAAAGCGAGGCTCAGAGACTTCAAAAGAGCATTCCCTGGAAGGATCAGTCGGGGCTCAACGACGAATAGCCGACGTTACGCACCAACGCTTTGGTTCCGCTTAGCGTTTATCCCCAAGTCTGTGGCTTGAATAGGGCCATGAGCGCGATTTCTCCTAAAATGCAGCGCATAATGTAGCGAAAGCACCGGCCGACCCCAAGCCCAGCGCGGGCGCTCAAAAAAGCCCCGGTCTGCGGCGCAGACAGGGGCTATTGATACCAGCAGCAAGGCACCGTGCTTCGGTCCCTGCGGTGCGCTGACGCGACGTCCAGACACTGCGCCCAGATAATGCGTGTAGACGCTGCGCCCCAACCGTGGGTCAGGCGGCGTAGCTCATGTTCGACGACCCGGAACGATCGTCGGTGGCCTGGTCGAACAACCGGACCTCCAGATCTGCGCTGGCGCCATCCGACAACTCGAAAATGTCATCATCCACCAGCACCAGCCGACCGCTGTCGCGCAGGCTGCGGATGTGGGCGGAGGCATTGTTGCCGTGCGTGCTGCGCTTGTAGATCTCGCGCGCGGACTTGGCTTCGTGATGAAGCTGGTTGCGCGAGAACCGGGTCACCCCGTCGATCAGGGAGAGTTTGGCCACCGCCGAGAGGAACAGATCCGCACTGGACATGTGGCCAATCCGCATACAGGTCGCATGGGTCGTGCGGATGGCGAGGTTGCGCTCGGAAGACGAACCGATATCGCTGACGCGCTCTTTCCAGTCGATCTTGGCCAAAACCGGGATCAAATGTTCGACGGCGAAAGCTTCAGAACCCTGAAACTCCACCCAAACCTGATCGTGTTCCATCTTCAGTGAGCACTGATCCATAGTGAACTCTCCAAAAAAGAGAGTTCACATATAGAAATACCTTTAATAAATTTAGACTGCCAACCAATCACGAATAATTTTGTATTTTTTCTCGTAAAAAGATCGTGCTGCAGAAATAGAAGCGGCATTACGCGAAAAATAGTGTTTTTCGGATTTCTAAGGGCCAATTTCCGGCGATTTTCCTTATTTATCGATTCTGTATAAGATTTTTACTAAATTATCCTAGTTAGAATCTAATGTTTGCCTTAGGCATTGGGGCGAAAGATGGCCGCAGAGACGGTCCAATCCGGGGGGGTCTTCCACAGGTTGCAGCCCCTGCCGGACCCGGGTGACGCCATTCATGCGGATTGCGATCGTTTTTGCCTTGATCCCTAGGGCGTTATGCCGAATGCAGGCGCCATGCAGCCCTTCATCTACCAACCACCTGCGACCGAGCCGCTGCCGGTGCTCTTCGCCGACGATAGCCTGATCGTGCTGGACAAGCCCGCCGGGCTGCTGAGCGTGCCCGGACGGCTGGAGGACCACCGCGACAGCCTGCTGACCCGCTGCCTCATCGACTTCCCCGATGCGCAAGTGGTGCACCGGCTCGACCTCGCGACATCCGGGGTTCTGGTCATGGCGCGCGGGCTTGAGGCCAACCGCGCCCTGTCCCGCCAGTTTCAGCAGCGCTCGGTCGCAAAGGCCTATACGGCTGTTGTCGAGGGACGGCCGGAGATGGCGCAGGGCGAAGTAGACCTGCCGCTGATCTGCGACTGGCCCAACCGGCCCCGGCAGATCATGGATTTCGAGGTGGGCAAGCCCTCTCAGACCCGTTGGTTTCGAATGGATGACGGAGAGGACTGGCCCGGGATCGAGAGCACGCGGCTGCGGCTGGAGCCGATCACGGGGCGCTCGCACCAGTTGCGGGTGCACATGGCCGAAATCGGACATGCGATTCTTGGAGACAGTTTCTATGCCACCCCGGCAGGGCAAGCAGTGGCCTCGCGCCTGCTGCTGCACGCCTCACGGCTGAGCCTGCGTCATCCGCTCAGCGGCGACCCGCTGACCTTTGAAGCGCCTTGCCCGTTCTAGCCTCGGCACACCCTGCCGACCCGTGGCATCGTCAGAGGATGGCGAAGCGCTGCCCGACCTGCTCGCCCCTGCTGTTGCGTTCCGGCGGCAGGGCCACGGGCCGCAGGGCGTCGGCTTCGGCCTCCGAAAGCAGCTTCAATCGCTGGAGCAAGGTGAACAGCCCCCCGGCGGCGACATCCATAGACCCGTCGAGCGTCTTCAGCGCCAGGCCCCAGCCCCGGTCGCGGATCACGGCCATGAAGTAACCCGCAGCCCCGACCTTGGCGACGATCCGGCCACCCGTCTCCCGGGCCAGTGCCACCGAAAAATCATCGGTCCCGGCGATGAACCAGGTTTCTTCGGCAACGGCCTCGACCAGTCGTGCCTGTGCCTGCCCGCGCAGGGTGCCGGTATCCGGCGCGGCGTAGCCCGACATGGCGCGCGCCATCGCTTCGACCGGCAGCGACGGGGTGGGCAGGCCGCAGCCATCGACACCCCAGATCAGATCGTTGGGGCTGCACCCGCTCAGGGACAGAAGCGCCGCCTCGAAGCGCTGCTGTGCCGGGTGATCGCGGTGGTGGTAGGTGGCTCTGGACCACGACTGGTGCTGGCACAGGGTGAGAAAGCCGGTGTGCTTGCCGCTGCAGTTGTGGATCTCACGCGCCGGCGGCTGCCCTTCTGCCGCCAGCCGGTCGCAGTCGACGGCAAGCTTGGGGCGCGCAGGGCCACAAACCAGCTCGTCGGGCGCGCAGCCGATCCGATCGAGCCACGCGAGCACGGTTTCCACGTGCAGCGCCTCGCCGTGATGCGACGCACAGCTCAGCGCGAGGTGGCGCTTGCCGAGATCGAAGTGATCCGCGGCGCCGGTCTCCACCAGACCCAGCGCCTGAATGAACTTGAGCGACGAGCGGGGAAAGGCGGCGTGGGTCGGGTCGCCAACGCGCAGGATGACCGCGCCGGTGGCCGCGTCAACGACAGCGCCGTGACCGGCGTGGACGGTCTCGAGGCCTTCGTCGCGCAGCCCGTAGGTCAGGGGCTCGGCCGAAGTATACCAATGGGACGCAGTATCGGGGGTCATCTTGGAGCCCTTTTGACGTGACTGAGAGGGGGCGGCACAGCACCAGCCCTGCCGAACAGAGGCCTTTCTATCACCGCTCGCCACGACTGTAGCGCCCAAAACGACGGCCCGAAAGGACGGCCGCTGCCGGAGCAGAGGCGGCGCCGGGCTTCAGCATGACGGTTGGCGAACCGGGCCGAGGGATGCATTATGCTGTTTCAACTATGCAAATCGGAGACTGCCATGAGCCTGTTCGACAAGATCAATCAGACCAACGACGACCGCGACGTGGACGCCTACCTAGAGCTGCTGCACGATGATTATGTTTTCGTCCGCCACCAGACCGGCATGGAGATGACCAAGGCAGACTGGGAACCGGCGATGCGGACCATGATGGCGAGCGATGCCCTCAAGGTCGAAACCAATCGTTGCATCTATGAGAACGACGACATTCTGGTGGCGCACCAGGTCATGTCCTTCCCCGACGGCACCCGCGAGGCGGTGATGATCGTCCACACCGTCGTTGATGGCAAAATCACGCGCACGGAAACAGGGGCGACACCGCTGTCCTAAGGACGCATTTAAGGTCGAGATCGACGGTGGCACGGGTCGGACTGGTGCCACCTCTTCTTTGCCATATCACCCCGGAGTCCGCGGCCTGCAGACCGATCGGGCGGCCTGTGCGATGGGTGCGCCGGTCTGAGCGAGGGTGGTGGTAGGCCCGGCAGGATTCGAACCTGCGACAGCTCGGTTATGAGCCGAGAGTTCTAACCGCTGAACTACGGGCCCCCAGGGGTGAGGTCTGAGGCTGATAGCATCCGGTCGTCGGGCGCGCTATGGGCCACGGCAAGGATCAACAACAAAACCCCAGTGGCAGGCTGAGCTGGCTTACTCCAACCGTCTGATCTCGACATGGTGCGGAAACGGAATTTCGATGCCGGCCGCGTCGAGGGCCTTCTTGGCATCCAGTTTGAAGTTGGCCTGCGCGTCGAAATAGACCGAGCCGTCGGCCCAGGCCCAGACAGAGATGTCGACCGAGAAATCACCGAGGTTGGAAACGTAGAGATAGGGCGCTGGGTCGCTGTCCCAGGCTGGATTGTCGGCGAGCACCTTGCGCAGAATATCGCAGACCCGATCGACGTCGCTGTCGTAGGCGACGCCGACGACGGCCGTCATCCGTCGGCGGCCGAGGCGTGTGTAGTTGTGGATCGGTGCCTGAAACACCGCCGTGTTGGGAATGGACACCAGCACGTTGTTGATGGTGATGATGTCGGTGCGGAACAAGCCAACGCGGCTGACCGAACCGCCCTCACCCGCGGCCTCGACCCACTCACCGATCTTGATCGGCCGCAGCACGAGCAGCATGACCCCCGCTGCGACGTTGCTGAGCGTCCCCTGCACCGCCAGACCGATGGCCAGCGCCACGCCACTGAGCAAAGCCAGGATGGTTGCGGCCTGCACGCCGAACAGCTGCAGCACCAGCACAACAGCAACAGTTAGGACACCAAAGCGGATCAGCTGCACCAGAACCTTTTCGATCGTCTCCTCGATCAGGTCGCTGGTCTCGAAGAATGCATTGGCCCAAGCGGAGAGCCGGATCGAAATCACCCAGCCGACGAGCAGCAGCAGCAGCCCCCCTAGCACCTTGAGCCCGATGGGCAGGACGATATTCAGGATCTGATTGTCGCTCTGCCCGACGATGCCGTCGATGAGAAGGGAAAGATTAAAGCTATCCATGAAGGTATCTCCGCGTCGATCAGCGATCAAAGAAAGCCGGCGCAGGCTTCATAAAGGTTGAGAGCACCTGACTTTTTGCACGGATATCAACTTAACGATCCGGACCTGCCAGCGCCAGAGGAAAGGCAGGGCGGCTCTGTTATGCTCAGCATGGTTGCGCCAACTTGTCCCCGACCGCGCTTCGCGCGCCGGGGGCAAGCGTCGCGCGGTTCTTTAACTTTGCGCGCAAAACGCTCCGATGTGATCGCGCTGGAGCTCATCACGCCAAATGACACTCAAAGTCCTTCGGCAGGATCAGGGCCAACTAAAGCGACACTCAAAGCGAAGCGTGTTGAGTGTCAACGGATAGGTGGCGCGCTCGGGCCTTAGCCGCGTCGCGGCCTTCGGCCTTCCCACGCGCATTTTCAGTGAAAAATGCGAAAGGACGTCGGGTCGCGCACAGCGCAGCCTGTCCGTTTGATTGCGCGGGGGAGATTTGTAAGCCGCGAAGCGGCGTCAAATCGAGCACGCAGCCTCCTGCCTCAGCCCTTGTCTTCAGGATCAGAGCCCGGATCGAGCAATTGATCCCGCGCCGTCTGCAGGACATGCGCCGATGAAGCGATCCACAGCGGTCCGTCGCTGTGGCGCGGCCCATAAGCCTCCCCGCCGATCACGGCGAGCCCACCCGCCTCCTCCACGATCAGGCTACCCGGGCAGTGATCCCAGGGGTTGATGCGGCCGAAAACAGCAAAATGGTCGCGGCCTTCGGCAATGCGTAGGTACTCTTCACCAGCGCAGCCGATCGACTGGATCCGGCGCATGCGACGGGCGTTGCGCCGTGCGAGGCTGCGCTGCTCCTCGGTCAGGTACTTGAATGAGACAAAGCCGTTCATCTCCGCGGCTGCCAGCGGCCGGGCCACCTGCAAGCGGCGGTTATTCCCCGAGGTAGTCTCGAACAGCTGTGCGCCCTCGTCGCGGAAGGCCACGATCATCTCGGCGTCGATGGGCCGCCAGATCCAGGCACCCACCTGAACCCCCGCCACGGCCAACCCGACCATGACGCAGAACGGCGTCTGCCCGGCTGCAAAGTTGCGGGTGCCGTCCACCGGGTCGACGATCCACACAGGCGCGTCGCCGGCGATGGCGTCGAGCACCTTGGGGTCAGCGGATACCGCTTCCTCACCGACGACCACGGAGCCCGGCAGAATGGCCGTCAGTGCCGCCGTCAGCCGGACCTCGGCTTCACGATCGGCGATGGTCACCAGGTCTGTCGGGCCGGTCTTTGCGTCAATCTCACCGTCGCTAAGGTTCTGGAACCGAGGCAGCACAACCGCATTTGCAGTGTTGACGATCGCGGTGAAGACGGCGTCCCGTTGGGGGTCGGTGAGGAGCAGGGACGCCATGGTTTTCCGATCTGCCTGTGCGTTTGTGTATCGGCGTGGCCTAAGCCGCTTAAACCGCGTCCTGGATCAAGGCGCGCATCGCGTCGATGCCGGCCTCAGTCTTTGCGATGTCGGGTCCGCCGGACTGCGCCATATCGGGCCGTCCGCCGCCGCCCTTACCGCCCACAGCCGCTGAGGCTGCACGGACCAGCTCGACCGCGTTGTGACGGTCCTGGTGATCCGGACCCACGGCAGCTACGATCGAAGCCTTGCCGCCCTCGGTGCCGATGAGCGCAACCACACCCGAGCCGATCTGGCCCATAAACTCGTCGGCCAGACCCTTGAGGTCCTTGGCCGGCACGTCTTCGATGATGCGGGCAATGACCGGCGTACCACTGATGTCCTCGGGGCCGATCTGACCGCCCCCGCCAGACCCCGCCGCAGCGAGTTTCTTGCGCACGTCGGCCAGCTCCTTTTCCAGCTGGCGGCGTTCGGTGCTCAGCGCCTCGACCCGCCCGGCCAGTGCAGCCGGGGACGTTTTCAACACGGCAGCAGCCTGCTCGAGCTGCGCGTCACGCCGACGCACGTGTTCGAGCGCTACGAGGCCGGTCACAGCTTCGATCCGGCGCACACCGGAGGCAGGCCCTTCCTCGCGGACGATCCGCAGCAGGCCGATGTCGCCGGTCTGGCGCACGTGGGTGCCCCCGCAGAGCTCCATGGAATAGATCTGGTTCGACGCCGGATCGGTTGTGCCCATGGTCACCACCCGCACCTCGTCACCGTACTTTTCGCCAAACAGCGCGGTGGCGCCGGCTTCGATAGCCTCGTCGGGCGACATGATCCGGGTTTCAACGACGGTGTTGGCAAGGATCTCCTCGTTCACCGCAATCTCGATGTCGGTCAGCTCGGCTTCGCTGACCTGCGCGGGGTGCGAGAAGTCGAAGCGGAGCCGGTCGGCGGCAACCAGTGAGCCCTTCTGCGCCACGTGGGCGCCGAGCCGCTGACGCAGCGCCTCGTGCAGCAGGTGGGTGGCCGAATGATGACCGGCGAGCGCCGCGCGATGGTCGGGGTCAACCGCGAAAGCCACGGCATCCCCGACGCTGATTTCGCCCTTGACAACCTCGACCTGGTGCACCCAGAGGTCGCCCAGCTGCTTCTGCGTATCCAGCACCCGCAGACGGGCGTCAGCTTCGGTGGTGATTTCGCCCTGGTCACCCTTCTGGCCGCCGCTTTCGGCGTAGAATGGCGTCTGGTTGGCGATAAGGAAACCACTGTCGCCGGCCTTGAGCTGCTGGATCTGTGCAGCGTCCTTGGTCAGGGCCAGCACCGCGCCCTCGGCGTGCAAGGTGGAGTATCCGAGGAACTCGCTCGCCTCGACCTGCTCTCGAATCTCGAACCAGAGCGTGTCGGTGGCGGCTTCACCCGAGCCCTTCCACGACGCCCGCGCGGCGGCGCGCTGGGCCTCGAGGGCCTCGTCATAGCCGGCCTGATCAACGCTCCGACCCTGACCGCGCAGAATGTCTGCGGTCAGGTCTAACGGGAAACCAAAAGTATCATAGAGGCGGAAGGCAACGGCACCGGGCAGCGCCTCGCCCTCGCCCAGGCGGTCGGTTTCCTCGCCCAGCAAGCGCAGGCCACGGTCAAGGGTTTCTTTAAAGCGGGTTTCCTCAAGGCGCAGGATCTCGGTAATCGACGCCTCGGCACGGCCCAGCTCGGTGAAGTGCTCGCCCATGGCCTCGACCAGCGTCGGCACCAGCCGGTGCATCAGCGGATCCTTGTTGCCGATCTTGTGGACATGACGCATGCCGCGTCGCATGATCCGGCGCAGCACGTAACCGCGGCCTTCGTTGGAAGGCTGGACGCCATCGGCGACGAGGAAGGCGGCCGAACGCAGGTGGTCGGCGATCACCCGGTGGGAGACATTGTTGTCCCCATCCGGGTCGTCATTAGAGGCGCTGGCGGAGGCCTCGATCAGCTTGCGCAGCAGGTCGACGTCGTAATTGTCGTGCTTGCCCTGCAGGATGGCAGAGATCCGCTCCAGCCCCATGCCGGTATCGATAGAGGGCCGCGGCAGCGGCACCATGTTGGCGCCCGGCTCGGGCTTATCGAACTGCATGAAGACCAGGTTCCAGATTTCGATGAACCGGTCGCCGTCCTCGTCGGGAGAACCCGGAGGGCCGCCCCAGATGTGGTCGCCGTGGTCGTAGAAAATCTCGGAGCAGGGGCCGCAGGGGCCGGTATCACCCATGGACCAGAAGTTGTCAGAGGTATCGATGCGAATGATGCGGTCATCGCTCAGGCCTGCGACTTTCTTCCAAAGCTGAACGGCTTCGTCGTCGGTGTGGTAGACAGTGACCAGCAGTTTATCGGCAGGCAGGCCGTATTCCCGGGTGATGAGGTTCCAGGCGTTCTCGATTGCGACATCCTTGAAGTAGTCACCGAAGGAGAAGTTGCCGAGCATTTCGAAAAAGGTGTGGTGACGCGCGGTGTAACCGACGTTCTCGAGATCGTTGTGCTTGCCCCCGGCGCGCACGCACTTTTGCGAGGTCACTGCGCGGTTATAAGCGCGTTGCTCCTGACCGAGGAACAGGTTCTTGAACTGCACCATCCCGGCATTGGTAAACATCAGCGTCGGGTCGTTGCGCGGCACCAGCGACGAGCTCGAAACGATCTCGTGCTCCCGGTCGCCGAAATAGTTCAGGAAGGTCGAGCGGATTTCGTTTGCCGTGGCCATCTAAGGCTCCCTGCGTCGTCGGTTCCCCGGGGTGGAAGAGTTCCACCGGTAGCGGGAAGCATTACGCAGGGGTTTGAAGCCTGTCCACGGCATCTGAGTCGGTGCGCTCATGCGCTGAGCGCACCGTTGCTCAGTTCAGACGCGGTCGATCAGGAATCCTCCCCGTCCTGATCGCCCGGGCCATCGAGCATAGCATCGGCGATCAAGCCGTGATTGGTCAGGATCTTGTGCTTGATCTCTGCCGCGATCTCGACGTTCTCGGTCAGGAAGGTCTTGGCGTTCTCACGCCCCTGGCCGATGCGGTGTTCGCCGTAGGAGAACCACGAACCCGACTTCTCGATCACACCGCCGGCGATGCCCAAATCCAGCAACTCGCCGGACTTGGAAATGCCCTCGCCGTACATGATGTCGACCTCAATCTGCCGGAACGGCGGCGCTAGCTTGTTCTTAACGACCTTGATGCGGGTCTGGTTGCCAACAACCTCGTCGCGGTCCTTGACCGCGCCGATCCGGCGGATGTCCAGACGCTGAGAAGCGTAGAATTTCAGGGCGTTACCGCCCGTGGTCGTCTCGGGCGAACCGAACATGACGCCGATTTTCATCCGCAACTGGTTGATGAAAATCACCATGGTGTTGGATTTGGCGATCGAACCGGTCAGCTTACGCAGCGCCTGGCTCATCAGGCGCGCCTGCAGACCCGGCTGGCTGTCACCCATATCGCCTTCAAGCTCGGCACGGGGCACCAGAGCAGCCACCGAGTCGACCACCAGAACGTCGACCGCGCCTGAGCGGACCAGCGTGTCGGTGATCTCCAACGATTGCTCGCCGGTATCGGGCTGGGAGATCAGCAGGTTATCGATATCAACGCCCAGTTTGCGGGCATAGACCGGGTCCAGGGCGTGCTCGGCGTCAACAAAGGCGCAGACACCACCGGCCTTTTGTGCTTCGGCGACACAGTGCAGCGACAGAGTGGTCTTACCCGAGGATTCCGGGCCGTAAATCTCGATTACACGCCCACGGGGGAAGCCCCCGATACCAAGGGCAATGTCCAGAGACAGTGAGCCGGTGGAGATGGTTTCAATATCGACCTTCTCCCGCGAACCCAGCTTCATGATGGAGCCTTTGCCGAAGGAACGCTCGATCTGCGAAATCGCAGCATCAAGCGCCTTTTCCTTGTCGCCGTTGTTCAAAGTCGTGTCACTCACCAGTTGGAGATTGTTCAAAGCCATGCGCTGCACTCCCTATGCGGAAAGGGTCTGAGAAAAGCAATAATTATGCGTTTGATCTCTGTTTGTTCCCCCTCATGACACAAGAACATGAAAAGAACAAGTGCGAACAAAACATTGACGAACCCTAAAATGGAAAAAGGGCGCCTCCAGCGCCCTTTGATTGAACCCGTATCGGGGGAGTCTGGACCCGGTTCAGGACATCCGCCGCTCGTCGCGGTGTAGCTTCTCCGCTTTTTCATGCCGCTCCTGGGCTTCGAGGGACATGGTCGCGATCGGCCGTGCTTCCAGTCGCCGCAGGCCGATGGGCTCCCCGGTCTCTTCGCAGTAACCGTATTCGTCGGCTTCGATCCGGGTGATGGCCTTGTCGATTTTGTTGATCAGCTTGCGCGCCCGGTCCCGTGCGCGCAATTCCAGCGCGTGATCGGTCTCCATCGATGCACGTTCGACGGCTTCGGGGGTCGACAGCGATTGTTCCTGCAGTGCGGCGAGGGTGTCCTCGCTCTCCGTCAGCAATTCGGCTTTCCACAGGTCGAGCTTGTTGCGGAAATAGGCCAGCTGCAGCGGGCTCATGTACGGCTCTTTTTCGGTCGGCCGGTAGTCAGGCGGCAAAATCGGCAAGTCCATAAAGACAGATCCCCCTGCGTCTTAAGTGTGACGGCGCATATACATCACGTCTGTTGTGCGCATGTACGGCCCATCCATGACAAGTTCAAGAACCTTGTTCTGCCGCTGGGGGGTTTAGTCTTGGGATTCGGGAGAAAATCCGGTCGCGAAACCCTGAGTGCAAACACAATATGCGACTTTCTGATGCTGGACATTTAACAAAAAGTATTATTATGGATCAACAATTTATAGGAATTGGTTAATTTAGTACTTGCGAAAAATTGGGCGTCTCGGCATTATTCACTTCCATCCTGCGGGAGGTCATCGAATTTCAAGACCGCTCCGCTGAATTTGAGAGTCTCCGGCGGCGCTCCTGGCGCTGCTCAGGGAACCGGCAATCGGATTTTGAGCCATGAACGTTGTGAAACGTATCATCGTCCTAGCGTCCTCGAGCGCGATGCTTGTCGGCCTCACCAGCTGCAGCGTTATTGATTCGCTCAATCTGGGTCAGCTCCTGCGTCCGGGTGGCGGAGCCGCCGGCGCTGCGGCGGCATCGACCGCCGCGCCCGCGCCCGCCCCTGCGAGCCCCGGTGGCGCTCCTGCGCCCTTCGATCTGGGCGCTGCGACGCCGGCTTCGGCCTTCACCATGCCAGCGCCGGTCCAGACCGCGCCCATTTCTGCGCCAATCGGCGCGGCCCCCACCCCCGGGTTCAGTATGCCTTCCGGCTTCGGCTCCCCGCTGCAGCAGCAGCCCGTCGCACCGACGCCTCTGGTACCACCACCGCTGACGATGACCCCGGTTACGCGCACCCCGACGCCCATGGTTGGCGGCGTGACCTATGGCGCCCAGCCCAATCCTTACGCACCACGGGTGCCCGCAGCCGCTGCCGTGCCGCAGCCGGGCCTGTACCAGCAGCCAGCCGTGCCGAGCGCAACCCGCGTCACCTACCAGCCTGCCGTGAGCCCTGCCCTGCCGCAAGCCGGTCTGGCGGCTCCCAACCCTTACCAGCCCGCCACGACCGCGACCAGCACGGTGACCCAGACCGTGCCACTGCAGTCGACCTCGGCCGCGTCCACCCCTTCCTCATCGATGAACCCGTCCATCAACCCTGAGAATCTCAGTAAATCGACGATTTCCGCCATTCAGGCCGCGCTTAAGACGCGGGGTCTGTACTCCGACACCGTTGACGGTGTCTGGGGTTCGAAATCCAAGGCTGCGATGGCGAGATTTCTCGCATCGCGCGGTGAAACCAGCGTGACGCTGGATACACTGTTCGGCCTCGGGGTTTCACTCTGACGTTCCGCACAGCGTCAGGCTTTCATTTTCCATGAAAGTGTCTCCAAATAGACTTGCCCGTCAGGCCCCCGGGTCTGACGGGCACTTTTTTTGAACTGTTTACCGAGCTGTCGCCCGCCGGCTGCCGTCACGGCAGAATCCTCAGGATGCGGAGGGCGTAAGGGCCGTGAATTCCTCGGGCGTGTTGACGTTGTAGAACGGGTCCTTGGGGTCCGTGGCCCAGTCGACCGCGGTCCAGCCGATCTGCTCGGCCAGGCGGTCGATCTTCCGCTCGCCGCGGTGAAAGGCGTCGAGCAGGACTTCCAGCGCGCTCGCCGGCCAGCTGCCGACAACCGGATGATGGCGCCCGGCGCTCCTGGCGAAGACCACTTCGTTGGTCTGCAGGGTCAGCTTGCGCACCAGGTCGAAGGGGATGTGCGGGCAGTCGATGGGCACGGTCACCAGCCGCGCGCCCAAGCCCCCGGAGGCCCGCGCCCAGGCGAGCCCGGCGAGAATACCGCAGACTGGCCCTTCGGAGGGTTCGAGGTCAAAGACCCGCGGCAGATCGATTTCCGACAGTCGCTCGCGGTTCGGGCCCGTGCTCAGTCCCAGCACGTTGACCTGCGGCTCCATCCGCGCGATGGCCCGGTGGATTAGGGTTTCCCCCTCAAACTCGAGGTAGGCCTTGTCGCGGCCCATCCGACGGGACTGACCGCCCGCCAACACCAATCCGAAAATCACCCGCCTGTTTCCTCTGCTGTGTCGAAGACCAGTCGCTGTTCACCGGCGAGCACGGTCATGCGGCGGCCCTTGGCCCGCCCGATCAGGGTCAGGTTGGTCTGGCGCGCCAATTCCACCCCCCAGGCCGAAAAACCGCTGCGGGAAATCAGGACCGGCAGCCCCATGGTCACGGTCTTGATCACCATTTCCGAGGTCAGGCGACCGGTGGTGTAAAAAATCTTGCCGGACGGCTCGATGCCGCGCTCGGCCATGACGCCGGCAATCTTGTCTACAGCGTTGTGGCGGCCGACGTCTTCCATGTAGATCAGCGGCCGGTCGGCTTCGGCCAGCGCGCAGCCGTGAATCCCGCCAGCTTCGAGGTAGAGGCTCGGCACCGAGGCCAACCGCCGCAGCAATCGCGCCAGCGTGGACAGGGGCAGTTGCACGCCGTCATCGGGCAGGCGCACGCCGTCGAGCTGGTCCATCAGGTCGCCGAATACCGTGCCTTGAGCACAGCCGCTGGTGAGGGTTTTCTTTTTCAGCCGGTCTTCGAAGTCGGTCTCTTCGGGTGTGCGGACCACAACGACGCCCAGATCGGCGTCGTAGTCGATCCGGTCGATGGCCGGTTTGCGCGGCAGCATGCCCTGATTGATCAGGTAGCCCAGCGCCAGCATCTTCGGATAATCGCCGACAGTCATGGCGGTGACGATTTCCTGACTGTTGAGGAAGATGGTCAGCGGACGCTCGTGGATGGCACGAACGCGCTCGGTTTCTCCGCGCTCGTTGGTGACGCTGAGGGTGCTGGCGAGTTCAGGCTTCTCGGTGTCCGGGGCGAGGATCAAACTGTCGAGGGCGCCTGGCTCGATCGGTGGTGGGGTGGCGCGCTTGCGCAGCGGCGCGCTGGCGCTGCCGGCATCGGCCGGCGTGTCCGCGTCGGCTTGGGCGCTCGGACCAGCCCCCTGGGGGCTGCCCTCGTTGGCCCCCTTATCCTCGTTGGCCTCTGTGCCCTCGGTCATCGCCCCGTGCCTCCGCTCATCAGGCGGCGATTTTCCAGTCGGGGGTTTCGCCGACGTCGAGCGCGGCGAGGTACTTCTCGACCTCCAGCGCGGCCATGCAGCCCATGCCGGCGGCGGTCACCGCCTGGCGGTAAATGTGGTCGGTAACGTCGCCGGCGGCGAACACGCCCGGGATGTTGGTCTTGGTGCTGTCCGGCGCGGTCACCAGATAGCCGCCGTCCATCTCCAGCCCCGTGCCGTTGAAAATACCGGTCGCCGGTGCGTGGCCGATGGCGACAAACAGGCCGTCGATTTTCAGCTCGCTGACCGCGTCGGTTTTGCGGTTGCGCAGGGTCAGGCCCGTGACTTCCTTGGGGAAGCCGCTCGTGCCGTTGATGGTCTGCACCTCGCTGTCCCAGATGGTCTCGATCTTGGGGTTCCGCAGCAGGCGGTCTTCGAGGATCTTCTCGCAGCGCAGGCTGTCCCGGCGGTGGATCAGCGTGACCTTGGAGGCGTGGTTGGTCAGGTACAGCGCTTCCTCGACCGCCGTGTTGCCACCGCCGACAACGGCGACATCGCGGTCGCGGAAGAAGAAGCCGTCACAGGTCGCACAGGCGGAAACGCCGAAGCCGCGGAACTCGTCTTCGCCGTCCAGCCCCAGCCACTTGGCCTGCGCCCCGGTGCAGATCACCAGCGTGTCGCAGGTCCAGACCGCACCGGAATCGCAGGTCAGGGTGAAGGGCCGGTTTTCCAGATCCACCGCTGCGACCGTGTCGAACACCATCTCGGTGCCGACGTTCTCGGCCTGGGCCTTCATCTGCTCCATCAGCCACGGCCCCTGGATGGCTTCGGCGAAGCCGGGGAAGTTCTCCACGTCGGTGGTGATCGACAGCTGTCCGCCCGGCTGCAACCCCTGAAGCAGCATCGGCTTGAGCGCCGCGCGGGCCGCGTAGACCGCGGCCGTGTAGCCCGCGGGGCCCGAGCCCAGAATGATCATGCGGCGGTGGTTCGACTGTGACATGGGGCAGGGGTCCTTCTCAGGTAGCACGGGGCCCGGGCGGCCGCTGGAAAGTGCAGCTGACCGACTGGCGGAGCACGACAAAACATCGGTGGCGAGGCTATCGCAAGGGGGTCGAGAACACAAAATCCACATTATGGGCATTTTGAAGGAAAATTACATTCGACAGAAATTTCCTTTCTGATATTTGGGTTTGAATTGGTTAATATTGCTGAGAACTGCCATGCCCCGCGCTACCCTCGACGTCGTTGATCTCAAGATCCTGCGCATTCTCCGTGATGAGGGCCGGATCACCAACGTGGCGCTCGCCGAACGGGTCGGTATTTCGCCGCCGCCGTGCCTGCGGCGGGTGCGGGCCCTAGAGGAGTCGGGTTACATCCACGGCTATCATGCAGAGCTAGACCCGGACCTGATCGGCTACGAGGTGACGGCCTTCTGCCACGTGGGTCTGATCAGCCAGGCCGAGAGCGACCTGCGCGCCTTCGAGGCGCTGGTTCGGTCGTGGGCGAATGTCCGAGAGTGTCACATGCTGATGGGGGAAGACGACTTCATTCTGAAGGTGATGGCGCCGTCGGTGGATGAGCTCAACGCCTTCATTATCAGTCACCTGACCTCCGCTCCCAACGTGAAGAACGTCAAGACCGCGATCTGCATCCGGCGGTCGGACCGCAAGCCTTCGGTGCCTGTGCCGATGGCCTGACCTCAGGGTCTGGCCTGTGGTGGCGCGCTCGGGCCTTGGCCGCTTCGCAGCCTTCGGCCCTCCGAGGCGCATTATCAGTGAAAATACAAAAAGACGTCAGATTGTGCGCATCGCGGCCTGTCCGTTTGACTGCGCGGGGAAGATTTGTAAGCCGCAAAGCGGCGTCAAATCGAGCCCGCAACCTCTCGCGTTCGGCTCACAACGGCTTTGCCTTTGAGCGTGTGAGAGATCCACGCTGGAGCCAAACTCAAAGCCCAGCGTCTTGAGTGTGACCGAATAAATATTGAGCCGACCTTGCCTCGGCTGCTTCGCGGTCTTCGTCAAGGCGTCGCGCAATCAGCGCATCTTGTTTACGTCGCCTGAGCCCCAGGCAGCGATGAAGGCTGAAATGACGGCGCCCAGACCAAAGACGGCGATCGGGAGTAGCGTCCACTTCATCACAAACAGCATGAACAGGACGACAGCCAGGATCACGACCCACAGCAGGGCAGTGATGGTGTCTTTCATCGAAATCTCGAGCGGGTTTTTCGAAGCCATGGGGCATTCCTCGTCAACGGGCCTAAGCGGATTGAGCGAGGTGTAACCTGTCAAGCCGCGCGGGGCAATCGGTCCCTGTCATGCGGTGCTGTCAGGTCGATAACGGGTCCTTCGGGCACCACCTGGGTTGGGTTGATGCTGGTGTGCGAGACATAGTAATGACGCTTTACGTGGTCGAGGTTGAAGGTGTCGATCAGGCGGTATTGCTGCACCAGGTCGAACATGTAGTTTTGTATATTGGGGCAGTCGACAATGCGACGCAGGTTGCACTTGAAGTGTCCGACGTACACCGGGTCAAAGCGCAGCAAGGTTGGCAGGAAGCGCCAGTCGGCTTCGGTCACGCGGTCACCGGTCAGATAGCGGCGGGTCGCCAGCCGCTCCTCCATTTCATCCAGAACCTCGAACACGCGCGTCACCTCTTCCATATAGACGACCTGCGAGGTTGCGAAGCCGGCTTTGTAAACACCGTTATTGAAGCCGGTGTAAATACGGTCGTTGAGAGCGTCGATCTCGTCCACAAGGTCAGCAGGCCGGTAAGCCGCTGGCCGGCCGGTGAGACCGCCGAACTCCTGGTCGAACATGCGAATGATCTCAGCGCTTTCGTTGCTGACGATGGTGGCATGCTGGCGGTCCCAGAGCACTGGCACCGTCACCCGTCCGCTGTAGTCCGCTTTGGCGGCCGTGTAGACCTGATGCAGAAATGCGGCTCCGTGGATCGGGTCTGGGACGACGCCGTCACCGCGTTCGAAGGTCCAGCCGTGCTCAAGCATGATCGGGTTCACCACCGAGACTGAGATATGGTTTTCGAGACCTATGAGACGACGGTAGATCAGGGTCCGATGCGCCCAGGGACAGGCGTAAGAGACGTAGAGGTGATAGCGGCCACTTTCCGGCGCAAAGGCGGTGCTGCCGTCAGCTCGGACCCAGTTGCGGAAGGCAGAGGCCTTGCGCTTGAACCGACCCCCGGTTGATTTGGTGTCGTACCACTGGTCGACCCATTTGCCGTCTACAAGAAGGCCCATGCTTTTGTTCTCCTGTGGTGGTGGTGCGGCGGCTGCGAGCTTGTGCCGTAACTTCCGCCTGGGCTGTGGCCTGAGCTTCTAACTGGGCCTGCGACTGAGATATAGGATGACGCGGCGGCTTTGGTTAGGTGCATGGGCGCACAGGTCGCCGTCAGAAATGTGGTTGCGGGCTCGATTTGACGCCGCTTCGCGGCTTACAAATCTCCCCCGCGCAACGACCCAAGACAAAAGAAGCCACGCCGGGCTGCCAAGCCCGGCGTGTCCGCTCAGTTGCACGTGGGAGGGCCGAAGGCCGCGAAGCGGCTAAGGCCCGAGCGCGCCATCACGCTGTCACCTAGACGAAAGAAATCTTCTCGATCTCGTAGTAGCGGGTACCCTTGGGAGTATGCACCTCTGCCGACGCCCCAACTTCCTTGCCGATCAACGCCCGCGCCAGCGGCGAGGACACAGAGATCTTACCCGCCTTCAGGTCAGCCTCGAGGTCACCAACAATCTGGTAGGTCACCTCTTCCTCGGTTTCCTCATCGACCAGACCAACCGTCGCCCCGAAGACCACCGACGAGCCGGAGAGCGTGGCCACGTCAAACACCTCTGCCCGCGAAATCGTACCCTCGAGGTTGGCAATCTCGCCTTCGATGAAACCCTGCTTCTCCCGGGCCGAGTGGTACTCAGCGTTCTCCGACAGGTCACCGTGTTCACGGGCCTCGGCGATCTGCTGAATGATCGCGGGTCGCTCGACCGACTTGAGGTGCTTCAGCCGCACTTCGAGCTGCTCGAAACCTTCTTTGGTCAGGGGAAACTTTTCCATGTTTGCAGTTCTCCGAAGTTCAGAGACCGCCACCGCGGGGGTCAGGATTGAACATTGTCGGCATTCAGGCCGCGTAGGATTGAAGCGAAGCGACCTTCAGCGCGCCTGTCTGCGACGCTTTCAGGGCCTGTGCAACAGCAAAAGCGCCCGCCATTGTAGTCGAATAGGGGATTTTTCGGGTCAGAGCAGTGCGCCGCAGGCTCTTGGAATCGCTGATCGCGTGCTGGCCTTCGACCGTGTTGACCACGATCTGAACCTCGCCGTTGATCATGGCATCCACCGCATGCGGCTGACCCTCGTGCATCTTGTTGATGCGCTCGCAGTCCAGCCCGGCCGCGATCAGCGCAGCGCAGGTGCCTTCGGTCGCCAGCAGCCGGAAGCCACAGTCGACAAAGATCTGCCCCAGCTCCTGCAGCCGTGCCTTGTCGTGATCGCGCACCGACAGGAATACTGTCCCACCCTCTGTCGGCAGCTTGACGTTGGCGGCCAGCTGCGCCTTGAGGAAGGCGTGTCCGAAATCTTCGTCCAGGCCCATGACCTCGCCCGTCGACCGCATTTCCGGCCCGAGCAGAACGTCGACGCCCGGGAAGCGGTCGAAGGGGAACACGGCTTCTTTCACAGCCATCTGCCCGGCGTTGCGCGGCGCAGGCGGCAACTGCGCCAGGGTTTCACCCGCCATGACTCGCGCCGCAATCTTCGCCACCGGCACGCCGGTCGCCTTGGCAACGAAGGGCACGGTCCGGCTCGCGCGCGGATTGACCTCGAGCACGTATATCTGGTCGCCCTGCACGGCAAACTGCACGTTCATCAGCCCGCGCACCTGCAGCGCCCGCGCCAGCTTTTCCGTCTGCTCTCGCAGCGCGTCGACAATGGCATCAGGCAGGGAATAGGGCGGTAGCGAGCAGGCGCTGTCCCCGGAGTGGATCCCCGCCTCCTCGATGTGCTCCATTATCCCCGCGATGTAGACCGCATCGCCGTCGCAGATGGCGTCGACATCGGCCTCAATAGCGTCACGCAGGTAGCTGTCGATCAGCACCGGGTTGTCGCCGGAAACCTTGACCGCCTCGGCCACGTAACGGCGCAGGCCGGCTGTGTCGTTGACGATCTCCATGCCCCGGCCACCCAGCACGTACGACGGGCGCAGCAAGACTGGATAGCCAATGATCTCAGCCACCGCTTCGACGTCTTCAGGCGTCCGGCCGAGGCCGTTGGCCGGCTGCTTCAGGCCGATGTCGTTGAGCAGCCGCTGGAAGCGTTCACGGTCCTCGGCCAGATCGATGGCATCCGGTGATGTACCGAGGATCGGCACACCGGACTGTTCCAATGCCGCTGCGATCTTCAGCGGGGTCTGCCCGCCGAACTGGACAATGACGCCCTTGAGGGTGCCGCGCTCCTGCTCCTTGCGGGCGATGGAGAGCACGTGCTCTTCGGTCAGCGGCTCGAAGTACAGCCGGTCCGCCGTGTCGTAGTCGGTCGATACGGTCTCCGGGTTGCAGTTTACCATGATGGTCTCGTAGCCGGCTTCCTTGAGCGCGTAGCAGGCATGGACGCAGCAGTAGTCGAACTCGATGCCCTGCCCGATCCGGTTGGGCCCGCCACCGAGGATCATGACCTTCTCGCGGTCCGAGGGCTCGGCCTCGCACACCGGTGCATTGAAGCGATCATCGACCACGGTCGAGTAGAAGTAGTTGGTGTCCGAGGGGAACTCAGCCGCGCAGGTGTCGATGCGCTTGTAGACCCGGGAACCGGCCGGAGGGCCGTCGGTGACCAGGTCCTGGATCTCGCGCAGGAACCACGGATCGATCCGGGAGGCGCTGTGCACGTCTTCCACGCTCATCCCCGCCCGCAACGCGGTGCATACGGCAAGAATCCGGGTCGGCGTTGGCGCGCGCAGGTGGCCGGCGACAGCGACCGCGTCAAAGATGGCGCCGTCCTCGATGCCCGGTACGGGGATATCATCAGCACCAGAGAGCCCGGTCTCCAGACCGATCAGCGCCTTGTGAAAGCTCTCCTTGAAATCACCGCCTAGCGCCATGACCTCGCCGACAGACTTCATGGCCGTGGTCAGGTTGGGCTGCGCCCCGGGGAACTTTTCAAAGGCAAAGCGCGGGATCTTGGTGACGACGTAGTCGATGCTCGGCTCGAACGACGCCGGGGTCACCCGGGTCATGTCGTTCTGCAGCTCGTCCAGCGTGTAACCGACGGCGAGCTTGGCGGCGATTTTGGCAATCGGGAAGCCGGTGGCCTTGGACGCCAGCGCGGAGGAGCGCGACACCCGCGGGTTCATCTCGATCACGATCAGACGGCCGTTGTCCGGGTTGACGGCGAATTGCACGTTCGACCCGCCGGTATCGACCCCGATCTCCCGCAGCACCGCGATCGACGCGTCGCGCATGATCTGCAGTTCCTTGTCGGTGAGGGTCAGGCTGGGCGCGACGGTGATCGAATCCCCCGTGTGCACCCCCATGGGGTCGAGGTTCTCGATCGAGCAAACGATGATGCAATTGTCCGCGTTATCCCGGACGACCTCCATCTCGAATTCCTTCCAGCCCAGGATCGACTCCTCGACCAGCACCTCGGTCACCGGCGACAACCGCAGGCCCGTGGTCAGCATCTCGATGAACTCTTCGCGGTTGTAGCAGATCCCGCCGCCTTCGCCCCCGAGGGTGAAGGACGGGCGCAGGATCGCCGGCAGGCCGGTCTTGGCCACTGCCTCTTCAGCCTGATCCATAGTGTTGACCAGCATGGAACGCGGGCTGTCCAGCCCAATCTTGTCCATGGCGTCGCGGAACTTCTGGCGATCCTCGGCCTTCTCGATGGACTCGGCCCGGGCGCCGATCAACTCGACACCGAAGCGCTCCAGCGTGCCGTTGTCGTGCAGCGCCAGACCGGTGTTGAGCCCGGTCTGCCCGCCCATGGTCGGCAGCAGCGCATCGGGGCGCTCCTTCTCGATGATCTTGGCGACCATCTCCGGGGTTATGGGCTCGACGTAGGTGGCGTAGGCAAGGTCCGGGTCGGTCATGATCGTCGCCGGATTCGAATTGACGAGGATCACCCGGTAGCCTTCCTCGCGCAGCGCCTTGCAGGCCTGGGCGCCGGAATAGTCGAACTCGCAGGCCTGCCCGATCACAATAGGGCCGGCGCCGATGATCATAATGGAGTTGATATCGGTACGTTTAGGCATCCATCAGCTCCATGAACCGGTCGAAGAGGTAGTGAGAATCGTGCGGGCCGGGGCTAGCTTCGGGGTGGTATTGCACGGAGAACGCCCGGTAGCGGATCGAACGAATGCCCTCGTTGGTCCCGTCGAACAGCGACACGTGGGTCGCCTCAACGTTGTCGGGCAGGCTCTCCAGATCGACAGCAAAGCCGTGGTTCTGAGAGGTGATCTCCACCTTGCCCGTGCTCAGGTCCTTGACCGGGTGATTGCCGCCACGATGGCCCTGGTGCAGCTTCGAGGTCCGGGCGCCGAGCGCCTGCGCGAGAATCTGGTGCCCCAGGCAGATGCCGAAAATCGGGGTGCCGGCGTCGAGCACACCGCGCACGGCCTCGGCGGCATAAACGCCAGTGGCAGCCGGGTCACCCGGGCCATTGGAAAGGAAGACACCGTCGGGCTGGTGGGACAGGATTTCTTCGGCCGTGGCGCTGGCCGGGACCACCGTCACTTCGCAGCCTCGGGCCGCAAGGTTCCGCAGGATGTTGAGCTTGGCACCGAAGTCGACTGTGACCACACGCCGGGTCGGCGCGGTCATCTCGCCAAAGCCGTCCTTGAGGCTCCAGGTCGTCTGCGACCACTGATAAGTCTGGCCGGTGGTGACGTCCTTGGACAGATCGAGGCCCGTGAGCCCGCTCCACGACGATGCCTGCTCGAAGGCGACGGTCAAGGCCGCCTTGCTCAGGTCGCCGTTGACCACGACGCCGTTGGGGGCGCCGTCGTCGCGGATGAGCCGGGTTAGCGCGCGGGTGTCGACCCCGGCGATCCCGGTCATGCCCTTGGCGCGCAGCCAGTCGGAAAGGTGCTGGGCGGCGCGGAAGTTCGAAGGCCGGGTAATGTCGCAGCGCAGCACGCAGCCCCGGGCGAATACCTGGTGCGCCTCAATATCCTCGTCGTTGGTGCCGACGTTGCCGATATGGGGAAAAGTAAAGGTAATGATCTGGCCTGCGTAGGACGGATCCATCAGAATTTCCTGATAGCCGCTTATCGAGGTGTTGAAACAGACCTCTCCCAGCGACTGACCTTCAGCCCCGAGACCTACGCCCCAAAGCACGGCGCCACTGCCCAGAACCAACGCGCCGGTCGCCGGTGCGGGTCGCGCGGCTAAGGCATTGGCAAAACGTGTTTTTTGGCTGGCCGAAGCTGGGCTCGTGGCGGTCATGGGGGACGGGCTCCAATCGGTGCTGGTCTGCTTGGGCTGAGCGCACGCTCTGGAAGAAAGTCGAGTACTGTTATGCTTCCCGATCGTCAAGGAATGCCAGCAGTGCGGCAATGGCTCACCGTGAGGTTTCATGCGTCAGGCGCAAGTCAGTGGATGGCTTGGAGGGTGATTGCCAAAGTTCGGCCACATCATTAGCTTCCGCGCAATCTTGAAACAGCACGCAGGCAGTCCATGCTACGCGACACACTGACCGGGTCCATGAAGGACGCGATGAAAGCCAAAGACCAGATCACGCTGTCCACGCTGCGTCTGGTCAACGCTGCGATCAAGCAGCAGGACATCGACGTTCGCGCCTCCGGCAACGAGGACGGCATCGCCGACTCCGAAATTCTCTCGCTGCTGCAGAAGATGATCAAGCAGCGCCGGGAAAGCATCCGTATGTACGAAGAAGGCGGCCGTGCTGACGCTGCCGCGCAGGAAGCAGCCGAAATCGAGGTCATCGAGCGATTTCTGCCGCAGATGATGTCCGAAGCCGAGGTCGAAGCCGCACTCGACGAGGTGATTTCCGAAACCGGCGCCGGTTCGATCAAGGACATGGGTCCGGTGATGGCGGCCCTAAAGCAGAAGTACGCGGGCCAGATCGACTTCGGGTCGGTCTCCCCGATCGTCAAGCAGCGCCTGTGCGCGCGCTCCAAGGCTGCCTGAGGGACGGGCGGTCACTGCTCGACGCTCGTTGCGGGGCACCGGGCAGAGCGAATGCAGGAAGCCGGGTCTGACCCGGCTTTTTTGTTGCCTCCAGCCACAGCAGCAAACTCAATATCAGGTCCGAACCTTACTGGTAGAGCAGCAGAGCCGTTCCCAGCCCCGCGAGACCAGCACCCACCCAGGCCAGCAGCGCCGGGCGCTGGCGGGTGACGATCCAGATCAGCGGCAGCAGGACCACGGGCGTCATCGACGACAGCGTGGCGACCACCGCCGCGTCGGTCAGGGTCAGGGCGATAAGGAACAGGGTCATGCCCAAACCGATCCCCAGCACACCGTTGAGGGTGATGATGCCCAGCAGCCGTGGGGTGATCCGGACCGCTGCTGCCGGATCTCCGGGCGCGGGCGACCACGGGCCAGGCACCAGAAACGCCACCCACAGGGCGACGGCGGAGACGGCGACGCGGATCGCCGAGGCGACGATCGAGTCAGGGCGTTCAGCAGGGCTGAGCTCGGCCGTGCCGGCGCCCGGGAATGCCCGGCTCAGGCCTTCGATCGCGGTTCCCTGCAGACTGCCGGGATCGAGCACCGGCGCTGCGATGATGGTGCCCACGGCCTGCGAGAGCGCAGCGCCCAGCCCGAGCAGAACCCCCAGCGCCAGCGGACCGCGCACAGCCTCCCAGACGTGCAGTTGGTCGCGGCGCTTGCCGTAGACGATGGCGATCACGACCCCCACGAACACCAGCACGATGCCCGCCCAGTCTTCGAGCAGCATGGCGTCGCCGATCAGCAGCCCGAGCAAGGCGGTCATGGGCGCGTGGGTGGAGAACAGGATGGTGGTGCGGCGCGGGCCAACCCGCGCCAGAGTGCTGTAGAGCAGCGTATCACCGAGGAAGATACCGATCAGGCCGGACAGGCTTAGCACCCCGAAGCCGAACACGTCGATCCGCAGGCCGCCGTTCTGCACCGCGGCCCAAGCGGCAAAGGCGATCAGGCCCAGTGCCACCATCGACAGCCGCAGACGGTTGAATCGGATACCGCCCAGCGCGCGCGCCGGACCCGCCGCCAGCAGCGAGGTCAGCGCCCACAGAACCGAGATTGAGAGGGCCAGCAAAGCGCCCTCGTTGATGGTACTCACCAGACTTATCCCATCCTTACCCAGAGGCTTACTCAAAGAAATCACGTCCGAGGCCGCGAAAAGGCGTATAATGCCTGCCCACTTGGGCTAAAACCCTTGGGTCGGGTGAGGTACCAACGCGCCCGTGAACACTAAGGTCTGGCCACGTCTGCGGGCCAACGGCGAGTCTGCAGGGCAGCACCGCAAGGCGGCTGGGCGGCATCCCGAAAATGCTGCTTGGCCGGGAAACGACGAAGGACAGAGAGCAGGACCGTGGCGACGATCCCCCCCGCTTTTCTTGATGAGATCCGCAACAGGCTCGACCTGTCGGACGTGGTTGGCACGCGAGTCAAGCTGCAGCGCAAAGGGCGCGAATGGACCGCCTGCTGCCCCTTCCACAACGAAAAGACACCCTCATTCTACGTTAACAACGAGAAGGGCTTTTACCACTGCTTTGGCTGCGGTGAGCACGGCGACCACATCGGCTTCGTCATGAACCACGACGGCCAGTCTTTCCTCGATGCGGTCGAGACGTTGGCTTCGCAGGCCGGGCTGGACATGCCCAAGGCCGACCCGGATGCCGCGCGCAAGGCCGAGCGCGCCAAGGGCCTGAAAGAGGCCATGGAGGCGGCGGTCCGTGCCTATCAGGAGGCGCTGTTTGCGCCCGAGGGTGCCGAGGCCCGCACCTACATCGAGAAGCGGGGGCTGACGCCGGAAACCATGCAGCGGTTCCAGGTGGGCTACGCGCCGGACTCGCGCGACTGGCTGTTCCGCAAGCTCATGGCGCAGGGCTTTGACGCCCGGGTGCTGATCGAAGCAGCACTGGCCAAGGTGCCGGACGACGGCCGCGACCCTTACGACATGTTCCGGGGTCGGTTGATGTTCCCGATCTGGGACCGGCAGGGGAACCCCGTCGCCTTCGGTGGCCGTATTTTGGGGGAGGGCGAGCCCAAGTACCTCAACTCCCCCGATACCCCGATCTTCCAAAAGGGACAGCTGCTCTACGCCCACCACCTTGCGCGGAAGGTCGCCCACGACCGGGGGGAAATCCTCGTGGTCGAAGGCTACATGGACGCCATCGCGCTGGCGCAGGCCGGGGTGCCGAATGCGGTCGCCCCGCTGGGCACGGCCCTGACCGAGGATCATCTGCGCCTGCTTTGGAAGATGGTGCCGGCGCCGATCGTCTGTCTGGACGGCGATAACGCTGGGCAGCGGGCGGCGCGGCGTACGGCCGAGCGGGCCCTGCCCCTGCTGACGGCGGGGAAAACGGTGCGCTTTGCCACCCTGCCCGAGGGCCAAGACCCCGATGACCTGCTCCGCCACGGCGGCTTGCGGGGGCTGCAGACGGTCCTGTCGCAGGCCGAGGGCCTGTCTGCGTCACTTTGGCGCTGGGAGCGGCTGGTTATGGCTGGAAACGGCGCCGAGCAGCGCGCGGCGCTGTGGGCGCGGATCAGCGCGCAGCTGAAGACGGTCTCCGACCCGAGCCTGAGCGCGGCGATCGAGGCGGAGATGGTGCAGCGCTTCGAGGCGTCCTTCGGCCACCACCCCTACCGCAAGTCGGGCGGGCAGCAGTGGGAGCGCGCGCGCCAGTATCAGGGCCAGCAGCATGGACAGAGCCGCGGCCCCATGACGTGGGGCGGTTCGAGGCCCTTCGCCAAGACCGGTGTCGGCCTGGGTGGCAACGACCGAGTTTCCGCGCTCGATACCCGGTCTCTGGCCCGACGACCCTATGAGGTTTTGTTCGCCGCGCTGCTCAATCATCCCGGCCTGCTCGAGCTCTACGGTGAGAGCCTCGCCACCCTGACCATGCACGACGTCGAGTTGGCGCAATTCCGCGATGCGCTGATCCAGGCGCTGTTTGGCGAGGTAACCCTTGACACTGCCCATCTGCGGGATCATCTGTCGGAGCGAGGGCTAGACAGCGTGGTCGAGCGTTTAACGGGTTCTGAAATCCAGCTCCACGCAGGCTTTGCAAAGCCAGGTGCCCTGAAAGATGAGGTGATCGAAGGTCTGGAGACCTTGTTCGCAGGCTTCACGCACCGGGACATGCAGCACGAGCTGGAGGTCTCGAAGACAGCGTTACCTGCTTATGCCGTTACGGATGAGGAGCTGCACGCCCTTCACCTGCGCGCCAAGGCCTACACCGACACCAAGCCCTCTTCCTGACAAGTGCCCGCACCGCGGGGTCAGCACTTAAACTAAAAAAACGCGACGGACTGCCCGCCGGCCCTGTGCCGGTTTTCTCCTTTCGGAGGGATGTGCAGGTTCGTTCTGAACACCGAGGTCTGAATGAGCAACAAAGCGCGCGCAGCCGCCAAAGCCCCCGAAGCAGAAGTGGCAAAGGACGCTGCCAGTGCCGGCGAGGACACCGTTCTCAACGCTGTGCGGAAACTGACCGAGCGGGCCAAGGCCAACGGCTCGGTGACCTACGACGATATCAACGAGTTCCTACCCGAGGATCAGGTCAGCAGCGACCAGATCGAAGACGTGATGGCGCAGCTGTCCGAGGCTGGCGTCACGGTGACTGAGGGCGATAACGCCGAGGCTGATTCGGACGAGGAAGAGAGCGAAGAGTCCACCGACGTCGCCAACCCGACCGGCAACATCAAGGACGAAGACGTTGGCCGCACCGACGACCCGGTGCGCATGTACCTGCGCGAGATGGGGTCGGTCGAACTGCTGTCCCGCGAGGGCGAGATCGCCATCGCCAAGCGGATCGAAGCCGGGCGCGAGGATCTCATCTCCGGGATCTGCGAGTCGCCGCTGACCTTCTCGGCGCTCATGTCCTGGCGTCAGTCGCTGCAGGAAGGCGTGGTGCTGCTGCGCGATGTCATCGACCTCGACGCTACCTACGCGGCGCACATGCGCGCGCTCGCCGGCGACGATGAGGAGAACGATCCGTCGCTGGACGTTGCGGCTGTCAGCGGCCTCAGCGATGCCGACGAGGACGGAGACGAAGACGCTGAGGGCAAGGCAGAGGGTGAAGGTGATGAGGGTGAAGGCGCTTCCGGTGAGGGTGCCCGGTCCGACGACGATGATGATGATGACAACAGCGTATCGCTGTCCGCCATGGAAGGCATCCTGCGTGAAGACGTGATGGAAGCCCTCGATGTCATCGCCGAGGCCTACGCCAGCCTGCACAAGGTGCAGCAGGATCGCATGACCATCCTGCAGAACGGTGACGAGGTGCCCGAAGACCTCGAAGCCTCCTACGAAGACGGCCGGGACACGGTCATCCGCGCCATGAAGCTGGTGCGTCTGAACAACAATCTGATCGATCAGCTGGTCGACCAGATGAAGTCGATCAACAAGGCGATCATCGGTCATGAGGTCAAGCTGATGAAGCTTTCCGACCGCTGTAAGATCCCGCGTGACGAGTTCATCGAAGAGTACTACGAGAACGAGATCGACCCGACCTGGCTCGAGCGCATGGCCGAAGCGGATCCGTCGTGGAAGATTCTGCACGAGCGCTACGGCTCGATGGCGCGGGAAATCCGCGAGGACATTGCCGACATCATCCACCAGGTCGACCTGCCAGTCACTGAATTCCGCCGGATCGTTGAGAAAGTGCAGAAGGGCGAGCGCGATTCCAACCGCGCCAAGGCGGAAATGATCGAGGCCAACCTGCGTCTCGTGATCTCGATTGCGAAGAAGTACACGAACCGCGGCCTGCAGTTCCTCGACCTGATCCAGGAGGGCAACATCGGCCTGATGAAGGCCGTCGATAAATTCGAGTACCGCCGGGGTTACAAATTCTCGACCTACGCGACATGGTGGATCCGACAGGCGATCACACGCTCGATCGCTGACCAGGCCCGGACCATCCGGATTCCGGTGCACATGATCGAGACCATCAACAAGCTGGTCCGGACGGGTCGGCAGATGCTGCACGAAATCGGCCGGGAGGCGACCCCGGAAGAATTGGCGGCCCGGTTGGGCATGCCCTTGGAAAAGGTGCGCAAGGTGATGAAAATCGCCAAAGAGCCAATCTCGCTTGAAACGCCCATCGGTGACGAGGAAGATTCGCACCTCGGTGATTTCATCAAGGACGAGAATGCCATCATTCCGGTTGAAGCAGCGATCAACAACAACCTGCGTGAATCCACCACGCGGGTGCTGTCGTCACTGACGCCGCGGGAAGAGCGGGTGCTGCGCATGCGCTTTGGTATCGGTATGAACACCGACCACACGCTTGAGGAAGTCGGTCAGCAATTCTCGGTGACTCGGGAGCGGATCCGGCAGATCGAGGCTAAGGCACTGCGGAAGCTCAAGCACCCGTCGCGGTCGCGGAAGCTGCGGTCTTTCCTCGACCATTAGGGGTTGCGTGCTCGATTTGACGCCGCTTCGCGGCTTACAAAGCTCCCCCGCGCAGTCAAACGGACAGGCCGTGCTTCGCCCTGCCTGACGTTATTTATCTGAAAGTGCGCGTGGGAGGGCCGAAGGCCGCGAAGCGGCCAAGGCCCGAACGCGCCATAAAAGGAAAATGCGCGACGCTTGGCCTCGCTGCGCGAAGCGCAGTCGGGGAAAAGTCGGCGCAACCCTAGTCTTCAACAGTGGCTTCACCATCCGCGCGGCTCAATTTCCACCTCGCGTGCACCGACTCCCGCCACGCTGTCACAACCCCACCCGTCATGATCAGCGCCACGCCGAACCAGATCGCCACCGGCGGGATCAGTGATTGGGTGAACCAGGCCAGACCGGTCGCGAAGATGATCGCCACGTATTCCAAAGATCCCACAACCGCCGCTGGCGCTGAGCGATAGGCAATATTGAGCGCCTGCGCCGCCCCGATCGCCACCACGCCCATCAGCCCGAACTGCCACCAGTGGGCCGCCCAGTCCAGGGCGATCCGCTCGCCGAACAACACCCAGACCGGGAAGATTGTTAGCAGCGACGCGATTCCGCCGACGTACGTGATGGAAATCGCCGGGACGCTTTTGGGCATGAACCGCAGTGAGATCATGTTCACCGAGAACATCACCGCCGCAGCCACAGGCAGCAGGGCATAGGTCGCGGTCAACCATAGCGGCCGGCCACTGTCTTCGAGCGCCCATTCACCGCCCTTTGCAAGCCACAGCGCCACCTGCACCGCCACCACCCCGGCGAAGCCGATCAGCAGCGCGCCCCATCGCCAGACCCCGGCACGTTCACCCAGAAACACCGTCGCCAGCACCGTCAGCATCAGCGGATAGGTGAAAATCAACGCCGTCGCCGAGCCCTGATCGAGCAGCTTGAACGACGAGAAGAAGAGAAACCCGATGGGGACGATCGTGATGCCACGAAAAACCGCGATGCCGGCCCCACCAAACCATGGCACGAACCGCTCCCGCCGCAGAAGCATCAGTGAGACCAGAAACACCATGGCTGAAACGTTCCGGATCAGCTGCATCTCGATCACGCCGTAGGTCAGCCGCAGATTGAAGGCGATGGCATCCATGGTGGTCAGCATGAAGGCAGCGATGATCGAAGCCGCAATGCCCAACAGCAGTCGACCGTCGGTCTGGAACCGACGCACGGTCCCGTCGGTTGTATCCGGTATCTCAGGCTTGTCAGTGTTTCCAGAACCCGCCACAGGGACCTCAAAAGTACAGAAGAGCCGGCCCCTCAGGGATGCGGCACCAATGGCGCCGACGGCATGGTCGGAAAGCTCAGCACAGACCGCAGCGGTTCAGGCTGCGACGCTGGCTCTCACGCGAAGGAGGATATCAGCGCAGCAGCGCTCGATCTGGTCAAGGGCCAAGTCGTAGGCCTCCTGCCCCTGCGAAAAAGGATCTGCGATTTCCCGGAACCCCGGATTGGCTGAAAAGGCCGTAATTAGCAGGATCTGCGCCTGATCATGGCTCTGCCGCCGCTCGCGCAGGAACTGCTGATGCTCCCGGGTCATGCCGATGATCCAGTCAAAGCGGTCAAAGTCGCTGGCCTCGACCGGACGGGACCGCAGCTCGTTGATGAAGTACCCCCGCTCCCGGGTTGCAACCTGAGCCTCAGGCGTCGGCGGCTGGCTTTCGTGCCAGCGGGTGGTGCCGGCAGACTCGATCAGCACCCGATCGCCAACCCCCCACAGCGCTGCCTGCGCCCGCAGAACGCCCTCAGCCATGGGGGAGCGGCAGGTGTTCCCCGTGCAAACGAACAAAATATTTAGTCCTGAAACCCTCTCCAGCACGTCACACAAAACCCTCAGCCTGTAAGAATATTATGCGCCACATTGGGGCGCAGCAGCCGGCAGGTCCAGAGGACCTGTGGAGCGAATGCAGAACAATCTGTGGAAAATAAGCGCCCCTGCATAACTTATGCGCTGAGCCATAATCTCTGCCGAATAAGTAATCAACGAGGCGCGGGAACGCTCGGTCAGAAGCGCTCTCGGCGACCGTCGGGGTGCATCGCGATGACCGATCCAGGCTCATCGCCGTTGGTGTCCATTATCACCCGGTAATTGAGGATGTAGCTGTCGTCGATGGTGCTCGCCCGGGTCGAAGCCAGCTCTCCATCCTCGTTGAGATCGTAGCGCGCGGTCAGACCTTCGCATTCGACATAGACCTTCCGCTCGCCCGTGTTCCAGTCCATTTCCTTGGTGATCTGGCCCACCGACGCGGTCTTGCACAGCTCCCGGCCCAGCAGCGGTGCCGCCTTGGACAAATCGCGGGTGTGTGATATCGAACCCCCGGGTAAAGCATTGAAAATAATCATGTAAGTCGGATGCACGAAGTCGAGTTTAGCAGCACCATAGTTGACATCAGGGTCGACATAGTTGCGCTCGAAGGCGTCCGCATCGCGCAGGAAGTAGGCGCGCACGGGGGTCTGCTTGCCCTCAGAATCGGTCATCACCCGGGCGTAGATCAGGTCGGCACCGAAGTAGGGTGACGAGGCCCCGCAGGCCAGCACACCCAGCGCCGCAACCACAGCCAGAACAGACGAAAAAAGCGCACGCGGTGACATCGCGGATCCCCATTCCAAAGTCAGATAACCTGAGCAAAAACCGGGCGGCACGGGGTCGTTCCGAGCTCTCTTTCAGGTACCAGAAATCGATGCCACTGAGGCGTCACGGTCCGGCGAGGGCAGCGTGATCAGCCGCGAAACACCCGGGCAGGGGCCATAGCTCCTCAGTCTTTCGACAGATTTCGGTGCCTGAGTATATGCTCATAATCGGCGTCATATAGCGCGGAATCTGGAAATTCTGCTTCGCCGAGAACCGGACCTACAAAAATGATCGCAGTGCGGGTGATTTTCGCAGCGCGAACGTGCTCCCGGATGGTGGTAAGGGTGCCGTGGATGAACTGTTCCTCCGGCCAGCCGACCCGGTAGGCGACGATGCAGGGGCAGTCCTCGCCATAGTAGGGAATCAGCCGCCGCTGGATATCGCGCATGTACCGGATGCTCAGATGCAGAGCCAGTGTCGAGCGGGTCTGCGCGAAGTTCTCCAACGTCTCGTGCTCGGGCATGTCGGTCGCCTGCCCGGCCACGCGGGTCAGAATAATCGACTGCGAGACCGTGGGCAGGGTCAGCTCGACACCGAGGGTTGCCGCCGCCGCCGTGTAGGCCGAAACACCGGGCGTGATGTCGTAGGGAATATTCGCAGCGCGCAACCGCCGCGCCTGCTCCGCCACCGCGCCATAGAGCGAAGGGTCGCCCGAGTGCACCCGCGCCACCCGCTGCCCGGCGCGAAAGGCGGTTTCCATGATCTCCATGATCTCGTCCAGCGCCATGGGGGCTGAATCACGGATATCGGCACCCTCCCGCGCGTGAACCAGCACGCCTTCAGGCACCAGTGACCCGGCGTAGAGCACCAGATCAGCGACGGCGATGAGGTCGCGCCCGCGCAGGGTCAGTAGGTCCGGCGACCCCGGCCCGGCGCCGATGAAGTGGATGGGTTCAGTGCTCATTCCTTGGGGTCCTCTCCGCGGTTGAGGTAACCGCGCGGTGTGAACAGGTGCGTGGGGCCGTTTTTAACCGGCTGGAAGCGCCGGGTCTGGGACGAACCGACGATGACCATGCAGAACATGTCGACGTCAGCAGGGTCGAGGCTGCCCAGGTCGCGGTGGGTGTAGCTCTCTTCCGCGCGGCCGATCTGGCGACAGATCACCACGGGGGTCTCCGCAGGCCGGTGGGCGAGCAGGATGTCGCGCGCCGCGGCCAGCTGCCAGTCCCGCTTGAGGCTGACGGGGTTGTAGAAGCAGACCACAAAGTCTGCGCTGGCGGCCCCTTGCAACCGGCGCTCGATCACGCTCCAAGGCGTCATCAGGTCGGAGAGCGACACGGCGCAGAAATCGTGGCCTAGCGGCGCCCCCAGCCGGGCGGCTGCGCCGAACATGGCGCTGACCCCGGGGTGGGCCTGAATATCCACCGCCTGCACCCGCCGGTCTTCAGCGCGGGCGGCGAGCTCGAAGGTCAGCGCCCCCATGGCGTAGACCCCGGCGTCACCCGAGCAGATCAGGGCGACCGAAACGCCGGTCGTGGCCAGATCGAGGGCAAACTGACAGCGCTGCTCTTCTTCACCCAGCGCGAAGGTATGCACTTGCTGATGGGGCAATGGCTGCACCTGATCGGTGTAGTAGCCGTAGCCCACAAGGTGGTCGGCGCTGCGCAGAGCGGCAGCGGTGCCGCTCAGGCGCCAGTCTGCACGGCCCGGACCAAGCCCGATCAGCTGCAGCCGACCGCGCGGCGTGCCAACGGCCTCAAAGTCAGTGATTGCCTCGCGCGCGCGCGCTAGCGCCAGCGTACCGATGCCGAACTTCTGCTTTTCCAGCACCAATGCGGCGGCGGACTCGCCACGGTCACCGGCGCCCAGAAGTGCAGCCGCCTCAGCCACCGACGGGGTGCCGATCTCGGCTTCCACAACCGACGAAGGGTTGGGAACGCTGACCCCGGCGAGGGCTTCGGCGCTGAAAAACCGCAGCGGCAGGCCCAGCCGCTCCGACAGACGGGCCAGCGCCGGTTCATCCTGCTTGAGGTCCACGCTGGCGATCCCGGCGAGGGCCAGCGGGTCGACACCGGCCTGCTCCAGTGCCTCGATCACGGCCATGGTCATAGCCTCAGGGTCGGCGCCACGCTCGCAGCCCAGCCCCAGCACGAGGTCGCGGCGGCAGTAGCGCAGATGGGTCTCACCGCCCTCGCCTTCGGTACCCAGCGACAGGATCGCAGCAGGGTTTTCACGGGCGGGGCCATCGCTGCGCAGCGGCCAGTCGCCCTCCACCCGTACGCCATTCGCCGCCTCGCCCCCGGCAAGCCGCTGCTGGAACGTCGCGGCGTGTTCCGGGTTGGTCAGGGCGTAGCCGGGCGCAGGGTCTTCGACCACCGCACCGAGGGCTGCATCCGAGGCGGTGCTGATCAGGGCGAAACCAGCCCCCGCCTCCGCCAGATCCTGCGCAAGCCGGTTAGCGCCGTGGTGCCCGCCCAGCAGAGGGACGAAATTCCCCGCCTCGGTCACCATGACCACCGGAGGCTCGCTGTGCTTATCGTGGAGCTGATCAGCCAGCAGCCGGATCAGAATCCCCGCCGCGCACAGGCCCACGGTGGGGCGTCCTTCCGCGAAGGCCGTACGCAATGCCTCGGAGAACCCGGTTCCGGCCAGCACCTCACCGCCGCCAAAAGCATCGCGCAAACCGGTCAGCGCCGGAGCGTGGCGTTCCAGCGGTGAAAGAAACAGCACGTCAGAGGACATGGGCACCCCCGCGACGGTGCACCAGAACCATGGAGAAATAGGGCGCGCGATCCTCGTCGAGGGCCGCGAGCGGCACCACCCGCTGGTTGGGCAAGCTGGCGCGCTCGACGTAGACCGCATGGTCGATCAGCCCGGCGTCGGCGAGCAGCGCCTTGAGCCGCCCGAGGTGGCGGCCGACCTTCATGAACGCCAGTCCTTCGGCGTCGTCGATCTGCTGGCGCAGGGCCTCGTCTTCGAGGGTTGCAGGCAAGACGCGGAAGGCGTCATTGCGCGCCACCAGCGGCCATCCCGCCGCCGCGGCGCAGGCCATGACCGAAGACACCCCCGGCACCACCGTGATCGGAAAGGCGCCGTGGAGGCGGCCGAACAGGTACATGAACGAGCCGTAGAACAGCGGGTCACCCTCGCACAGCACCACCACGTCGCGCCCGGCCTGCAGGTGGTCGCGGATTTCGGCCGCGCCCTTGTCATAGACCTCCTGCGCGGGAAAGCGCTCGGCGACCATGGGCATGACCATGGGGATTTCAACCCTGGCCTGCAGGCCTTCGAGGTGGGACTCGACGATCGAGCGGGCGAAGCTCGGGACACCTGCGGCCGCCGCATAGGCGAGCACCGGCGCTTCGCGGATCAGGCGCAGGGCCTTGAGGGTCAGCAGTTCCGGGTCACCCGGGCCGACACCGACGCCGTAAACTGTGCCGGTGGCGCCTGTCATTTCCGTGCGGCTCATGGCTTTCGGCCCACCCACTGCAGCACCGGCATCAGCGGCCGCAGGCCGGTGAAGCGGCCCACGGCCTCGCCCCGGCTGACCGACAACGTGGTGAAGTCTCCGTGGACGCGTTCGCGCCAGGTCGACAGCACCGCCTGCCCCTCCAGCGTGACCGCATTGGCGACCAGCACGCCGCCGCTGTTCAAGGCCTGCCACGCACCCTCGAGCAGTCCCTCGCGGCTCAGCCCGCCGCCGACGAAGACCGCGTCGGGGCTGAACCCCGCGGCGTCGAAAGCATCGGGCGCGTGGGCACCACTGACGGTAAATCGATCGTGCTCATCGTAGCCCAGCCCGAAGCGGCGGGCATTCTTGTCCATGAAGCCGCGGCGCTCACCGTGGGGTTCGATGGCGAAAACCTGTCCTTCGGGCCGCGCGCGCAGCCATTCCAGCCCAATCGCGCCGCTGCCCGCGCCTATGTCCCACAGCCCGCCGCCGGGCGCAGCCAGCAGCGCCGAGAGGCTGACAGCGCGCAACTCGCGTTTGGTCAGCTTGCCGTCGTGGCGGAAGGCGCCGTCGGGCAGGCCGAAGGGCTCGTGCCGCAGCGCCGGCCAGTCGGAGTTGGCGTCTTCATCGGACTCGGGCGTGATCGCCCAGGTGGTGATCGGGTCGACGCTCTGGTCCCAGTCGCGGGCGCGGGCGTCGATGCGGCTCTCACCGGCACCATCCATCTGGGACAGCGCCGTCAGGCTGCTCGCCCCCAGCCCCATGGCGGTCAGCGTCGGGCCAAGGCGCAGGCCCAGCTCTCCGTCGCCCAGCACCAGCATGGTCCGGCCGGGCCGCACCTGCAGCAGCACCGCGCCCAGCGACCGGCCGTAGGCGGAAAGACAGGGCGTCGTCTGCTGGCTCAGCCCCAGCCGCGCGCAGGCCCGGTCAAAGGCCGACGAGGCCGGAAACACCCGCAGCGCACCGATCCCGAACCAGCGCACCAGCGATGTACCAACGCCGAAATGAAAGGGCTCGCCCGTCCCCAGCACTGCGACCGACTGGCCCTCCAGCGGGCGCAGGACGGCTTCCGCCCGATGCCAGGCGGGCCAGTGATGGATGGATTTACCAGCGAGAAGCGCTTCGGGCAGCAAACCAGCGTGGCGCTCAGCACAGACGACATGCGTCGCCTTGCCCAGCGCGGCCAGCGCCCCGGCGGTCAGGCCTGCCTCACCCTCCGGGCCCAGACCGATGATGGACAGCCACGGCCGGGTCACGCTGCGTCCTCCGCTTTGGCAGCCATCATCCGCGCCAGTGCGTTGAGCACGGCGGCGGCCATGGCGCTCCCGCCCAGCCGCCCGGTCAGGGTCAGAAACGGCATGCCCATCGCCCCGGCGTGCTCGGCCAGCGCGGCCTTGCTCTCCGCTGCGCCGACAAAACCGACCGGCAGGCCGACGACGACGGCGGGCTTGGGCAGGGCGCCGGCGGCGACTTGCTCAAGGAAGTAGAACAGCGCGGTCGGCGCGTTGCCGAAGACGGCCAGACCGCCCTCGATATCGTCCTCCCACAGCCCGACACCGGCAGCCGAGCGGGTGTTGCCGATCTCGGCAGCCAACGGCGCTGAGCGTGGATCGTGGGTGCTGCACAGCAGCGGCACCTTCGGTGGAAAGGCCGCCCGGATCACCCCCATGCGCACCATCTCGGCGTCGAGATAGACCGGCCGCTCGGCCGCCAGCGCACTCAGCGCTGCGTCGACGAAATCCTCGGACACGATGATATTGCCGGCAATGGCAGGCTCGCCGCAGGCATGAATCATCCGCACCGCGATGGCCCGAGCCGCAGCAGGCAGGCGGTCGAGCGCGGCCCCGGCCTCGCTTTCCACGATGTCGAACGACTGCGCGTAGATCGCGTCCGGCTGCTTATCGTAGTCAAACTTCACGGCGACTCAGGCCTCGAAGCGTTCGTCGTTCTTGGTCACGGCCCAGCGACCACAGGGGCAGACGAGGTGCTCACCCTGCTTGTTGCCGGGCAGCGACCACGGCCCCATGGGGTGATCAGCGTGGGGGTAGGGATGGTGGGTGTGCGGGTGGTCGTGGCTTTGCCCGTGGGCATGATCGTGGTCGTGGCCATGGCTGTGCCCGTGATCGTGATCGTGATCGTGATCGTGATCGTGATCGTGGCCATGGCTGTGCCCGCCACCGGTTTTGTCGCCGCCCTCGACGTGGTGATGGTGCGATTCCTGCGGCAGGCCGACTTCGGCCTCGAAGCCCAGAACCTGCTCCCGGTACTTACAGTTCAGGCAGTTCATGACGTTCTGCCCGGTGATGCACTCTTCGACCCGGTCCTTGAAGGTATCGAGCACCAGATCGTGGTCGTTCAGATAACCGGCCTTGATGAACTGCAGGCCGGGGAAGGCCGCCGCGACTTCGTCGGTCTGGTCGTAGATGCGGTTGACCAGCACGCCGGTGAACAGAAAGTAGGGGAAGACCACGATCCGCTTGAAGCCGAGCATGGCGCATTTTTCCAGCGCCGGGATGACCAGCGGGAAGGTCACGCCGGAGTAAGCGGTTTCGGCCCAGCCGAAGCCCAGCCCTTCCCACAGCATACGGGTGATCTTGGTCACGTTAGAGTTGGCATCGGGGTCGGACGCACCGCGACCGACGACGACCAGCAGAGTTTCGTGCGGGGCTACCTCGCCCTGTTCTAGGTCGGCACGCTCGACCGCGTCGCGCACGCGCTCGCCGGCGGCTCGGATCATCTTGTTATCGACCCCCAGCTCGCGGCCGTAGTGCATTTCGATGTCGTGCTGGGCGCCGTAGGTGTTGAGCACCGAAGGAATGTCGTTCTTGGCGTGGCCCGCCGCAAACAGCATGCCGGGCACCGCGAGGATCCGCTTACAGCCCTTTTCCCGCAGGCGGTCGAGACCGTCGCGGATGATCGGGGTCGCGAACTCCAGATAACCATAATCAACGTCGAACTTCGGCATGCGGGTGCGCAGGCCCTCGGCCACTTGCGCGAACTCGCGTACGGCCCCTTCGTCGCGGCTACCGTGGCCGCATACCATTACGCCTGTCTTCATGACCCTTGATCCCCGGTACAATGATTCCTGAGTTACAGCTGATTTAGCGCGGAAGAGCAGCATGGAGCAGCCCACTTTGACGCGACACAGTGCGGCGCGTGCTGTATTTCTGGCGTCATGATGACCCTGATCCTTCATTTTGTCGCCCTGAACGCCGGCGTTCTAACGGCCGTCCTGCTGGTCGAGCTGGTGCTGTACCGACTGGCGCGCAGTTTCGAACCACGCTGGCACCCCGTCGTTGCCTTTGGCGGGCTGATTTCGTGGGTTGAAAAGCGGCTGAACAGCGACGGACTGAGCGCCGCCGTCCGCCGTCGTCGGGGCCTGTGGGCATGGCTGGCGCTGGTGGGGCTGGCCGACGGTCTCGGGGTGCTGGCCTTCGTGCTGTTGCCGGGCTGGGCCTACGCGCTCATGTTCTCCGCGCTCGGGCTGATCCTGCTGGCGTTCTCCACGCTGGCGCAGTTCGTCGGTCGCGTCGCCGATCGCCTTGATCAGGGCCTGCCCGAAGGGCGCGAGGCCGTCTCCCACATCGTCGGTCGCGACCCGGAAGCGCTGGACGAAGCCGGGGTCTCCCGCGCTGCCATCGAATCACTGGCCGAAAACTTCTCTGACGGGGTCACCGCGCCGCTGTTCTGGGGGCTGGTGTTCGGCCTGCCGGGACTGCTCGCCTACAAGGCGGTGAACACCCTCGACAGCATGTGGGGCTACCGCAACGACCGTTTCGAGGACTTTGGCAAGGCCGCCGCACGGCTGGACGACGCCATCAACTGGATCCCGGCGCGGCTGACCGGGGCGCTGGTCTGTCTGATCGCCGGTGGCGGTTGGTACACCATGGCCGCCGCAGCCCCCCGGCACCGTTCCCCGAACGCAGGCTGGCCCGAAGCCGCCTTCGCCGCCGGGCTGGATATCTCGCTCGCCGGGCCGCGCAAGTACGACACGGGATGGAGCGACGATCCGCCGATGGGCACAGGACGGCGCGCGCTGACCAGCGGCGATATCCGCCGCGCACTGGCGCTGTATTTTCGCTGTGGCGTGGTGATGACGGCGGCAGTTGCCGCCCTGCTGCTGATCACGCTGTGGCTGGCCTGAAAAACCTGCCCGGCTAGGCTCAGCCGGCGCGGGCCAGATCCCAGACCTGATCGAGATCCAGACTGTCTTCGAAGTGCACCGCGAGCGCGTCGAGCGTGGCTTCGACCCGCGCTTCGAAGGCCAGATCACTCTGCAAGGCCGGATTGAGGCTGGCCAGAAACGCCGCCCGGAAGCCGTCGCTGTTGAACAGCCCGTGCAGGTAACAGCCCTGAACCGCCCCCTGCACCGCGCCGTCGGGCTGGCCGTTGCCGCTGGACGCACCGAGGCTGAGCATGGGCTCAGGCGGACGGTCCGACTCAGTCGGTGTGGTCACGCCCATATGCATTTCGTAGCCGGCGACGGCCGCGCCGCTGGCGGGGTGAAGGCCGCTGATCTCGACCAGTGTTTTCGGCCCTTTCATCACGGTTTCGATCGGCAGCAGCCCCAGCCCCGGTGCCGACGATGGCGGGCCTTCGATCCCCTCAGGATCAGCGATATGGGCTCCCAGCATCTGATAACCGCCGCAGATGCCCAGCACCGGCCGCCCGCGGCGCACGTGTGCCTGCAAATCCACGTCCCAGCCCTGTTCCCGCACAAACGCCAGGTCGGCGAGGGTCGCCTTGGATCCGGGCAGGATCACCAGATCGGCGTCGGCCGGTACAACCTCGCCCGGCTGGACGAAGACCAGCTCGACCCCCGGCTCGGCCGCCAGCGGGTCAAAATCGTCAAAGTTGGAAATCCGGGCCAGCCGCAGCACCGCGATTTTCACACGCGCGTCGGGCTTGGCGGCCGCGCTCTGGTCGAGCGCGAGCACGTCTTCGGCGGGCAGGTCACGGGCAGCAGGGAAGAACGGAATGATGCCCAGATCCCGCAGCCCGGTTTCGCGCCGGATCAGCGCGCTGCCGCTGGCGAACAGGCTGGTGTCGCCCCGGAATTTGTTGATCAGGAAGCCGCGCAACAGGGCGCGGTCTTCGCGGGAAACCAGCCGGTGGGTGCCGATAATGTTGGCAATCGCCCCACCCCGGTCAATGTCACCGACCAGCACCGTGGGAACCGACGCCGCACGGGCAAAACCCCAGTTGGCGATATCTCCCTCGCGCAGGTTGAGTTCCGAAGCACTGCCCGCGCCCTCGACCACCACCAGCTGCGCGCTATTGCTCAGGCGGTGAAAGCTGTCCAGCACGTCGGGCATGAGGCTGCCCTTGATCGCCTGATATTCCGCGCCACGGGCCGAGCCGCGCACCTGCCCCTGCACCACGATCTGCGCGCCGGTCTCGCTTTGCGGCTTGAGCAGCACCGGGTTCATGTCGGTGTGGGGCTGGAGGCCGCAGGCCCGGGCCTGCAACGCCTGCGCCCGCCCGATTTCCCCGCCGTCGCGGGTTACGGCAGCGTTGTTGGACATGTTCTGCGGCTTGAAGGGCGCAACCTGCAGCCCGCGCCGGGTGAAAGCCCGGCACAGCCCGGCCGCCACCAGTGATTTGCCGACGTCCGACCCCGTGCCCAGCAGCATGAGTGCGGGCGTCCGCGCTGGCACGATCAGAACTCCACGCCCACTTGCGCCTTGACGTTCTGCTCGCGGAAAGGGTGCTTGATCTGCCCCATTTCCGTGACCAGATCGGCCGCCTCGATCAGGGGATCCTTGGCGTTGCGGCCGGTCACGATGACGTGCAGCATCTCCCGCCGTGCCTGCAGCGCCGCGACCACCTCGGCGATGTCGAGATATTCGTAGCGCAGGCAGATGTTGAGCTCGTCGAGCAGGACCATGTCGAAGCTCGGATCGTTGATCATCTCCTGCGCCATGGCCCAGGCCCCCTTGGCCGCTGCAATGTCGCGCTCCCGGTCTTGGGTTTCCCAGGTAAAGCCCTCGCCCATCGAGCGGATCACGCACTGGTCGGGGAACTTCTCGAGCACCGCGCGTTCGCCGGTTTCCCACTTGCCTTTGACGAACTGAACCACGCCGACCTTCATGCCGTTGCCCAGAGCTCGGAACGCCATGCCGAAGGCGGCGGTCGACTTGCCCTTTCCCGGCCCGGTGTGGACGATGAGCAGGCCCTTTTCGATGGTCTTGGTGGCGAGAATCTTGTCGCGGGCGGCCTTCTTCTTCCGCGCCTTCTCATTGGCGCGGGCGATAAACTCCTCGTCGGTCATGCCCTCGGGGCGCTTCAGTGCCATGCCTGTTCTTCTCCGCTGGACCAGCCCGCCAGCGCGGCGCCGGCCGTATTCGAACGCGGCGTCCAGTAACCGCGCCGAATGGCCTCCAGATACCGAGCCGCCATATCCTTGAGTGCCTCGGGGTTATGCTGCGCTATGAAATCACGCACCTGATCCTGTGCCAAGGTCGCATCGTAGAGCGCCTGAAAATGATCGGGTGAGACCGCATCCGTGGTCGCGGCGAAGGCGAACAGGTAGTCCAGCGTCGCAGCCATCTCAAAGGCCCCCTTGTAGCCGTGGCGCATGACGCCCTCGATCCACTTCGGGTTGGTGGCGCGACCGCGCACGATCCGGCCCATCTCCTCGGACAGCGACCGGATGCGCAGCCGCTCGGGCTCGGAATGGTCGTTGTGGTAGGCCGCGGGCGACTGCCCCGACAGGTGCCGGATCGCGGCGAAAGCCCCGCCCTCGAACTGGTAGTAGTCGTCGCTGTCGAGAATGTCGTGTTCACGGTTGTCCTGATTGTGAATCACCGCTTCGACCTCGCGCATTTGCCCGCGCAGCGCCTCCCCCGCCGCCTCGCCCTGCACCCGCTGGCCGTAGGCGTAGGAAGACCAGCTGAGGAAGGCCTCGGCCAGCGTGGCCGGTTCTTCCCAGGCACCGCTGTCGATCAGCGCCTGCAGCCCCGCGCCATAGGCGCCGGGTTTGGAGCCGAAGACCCGGAAACTCGCCTGCCGCTGCGCCGCTGCCGGGTCTAGCCCACTGGCCTGCAGCCGGGTTGCTTCGGCCCGTACCCGCGCGGCGAGCGGGTTCTGCCCTTCGGTTTCACCGGCGGTTTCATCGAGCGCAGCGACGGCCTTCACCGCAGCATCGAACAGGTCCATCAAGCCCGGAAAAGCGTCGCGGAAGAAGCCCGAAACCCGCAGAGTCACGTCGACACGCGGCCGGTTGAGCACGTCCAGCGGCAGCACCTCGAACCCCGTGACCCGGCCGCTGGTCGTATCCCACTGAGGCTTGACCCCGAGCAGGGCAAGCGCCTGCGCGATGTCTTCCCCGCCGGTGCGCATGTTCGCCGTACCCCAGCACGACAGCAGCATGCGGCGCGGCCAGTCGCCCTGATCCTGTGCGTAGCGCTCGACCAGCAGCGAAGCCGACTTCCAGCCCAGCCGCCACGCGGCCTGCGTCGGCACCGCGCGGGTGTCGACAGAGAAGAAGTTGCGCCCGGTCGGCAGCACGTCCAGCCGCGCCCGCGTCGGCGCACCCGAGGGGCCGGGCGGGACGAAGCGGCCGTCGAGCCCCTGCAGGCTCGCCGACAGCTCCCGCGTGGCCGAGGCGTCTATCAGCGGCGCAATGACTGTCTCAATGGCGGAAAACAGCGTTGCGGCTGCTTCGGTGGGCGCGGAGGCATCACCGTCGAGGATGGCCTGCGCCCGCTGCTCCAGCGCTTCGATGTGGTCGGCGACAGTCCGGCGCCCGTCGATGCCGTCGATGGACAGCGCCTGCCCCGGATCGAGACTCAGCAGCGGCGCGCTGATGCCCTCGGCCTGCGCCAGCGCATCGATGTAGGAGGGGTGATCGTTGAAACCCGGGCGGGCCAGCGCGAGCAGCAGATCACGGCGCTGCGGGCCTTGGGGCGCTGCGCCGAAGATGTGCAGTCCGTCGCGGATCTGCAGATCCTTGAGGTCGCACAGGAAGCCGTCAAGCTTGCCCAGAACGGCTACATCGCCGTCCTCAGCGCTGAGCCCCAGATCATCGGCCAGCCCGAAGTCATGGACCTTGTTGACGATATCCTTGGCCAGCAGCGTCGCCCGGGCGGGGTGCAGCCCAGCAGCCTGAAAATACTCGTCCACGTCGGCTTCCAGCGCCGACAGATCGCCGTGCAGGCCGGCGCGAGTGAGCGGCGGGGTCAGGTGGTCGACGACCACGGCGGCCGTGCGCCGCTTGGCCTGAGACCCCTCGCCGGGGTCATTGACAATGAAGGGGTAGAGCTGCGGCATGGGGCCGAACACCGCGTCGGGGAAGCAACCCTCGGACAGCGCCAACGCCTTGCCCGGCAGCCATTCGAGGTTGCCGTGCTTGCCGACGTGGATGACGGCGTGGGCCTGCGCCCGGACGGCGGCGTAGAAGGCGAGATACCCGTGTGGCGGCACCAGATCGGGGTCGTGGTAGGTGCCGTCGATATCGAGGTGGTAGCCACGCTGCGGCTGGATGCCGATCAGCACCTTGCCGAAGCGGTGCAGGGCGAGGTGGAAGCCTGCGCCGTCCCAGAACGGATCCTGCACCGGTCCGCCCCAGCGGGCTTCGACAGCCGTGCGGACCGTCGCGGGCAGCTGGTCGAAAAAGGTGCGGTAGTCAGCCTCGCTCAGCCGGATTGTGGTGCTGGCATCGCGCGCGGGATCACGGTTGGTTGGCCCGCTAAGCAGCAGCTGCATTAGTGCCTCGGGTGAAGTGGGCGCGGCCGGGGCCTCGCCGATGTCGTAGCCCGCACCCGCCAGCGCCTGCAGCAGACCGATGGTGCTGGCCGGGGCGTCGAGGCCGACACCGTTGGCGACGCGGCTGTCCTTATTGGGGTAGTTGGCGAGCACCAGCGCGACGGTGCGCTCAGCGGGGCTGAGGGCGCGCAGGCGGGCCCAGCTTTCGGCCAGCGCGGCCACCCAGTCGACGCGGTCGGCCAGTGGCTGGTGACGGACCACGGCGCATTCGGTCGCCGGGGACGGGTCGCCCGCCGACTTGAAGGAGACGGCGCGGCTCAGAATCCGGCCGTCGACTTCGGGCAAGACCACGTTCATGGCCAGATCCCGGGGGCCAAGGCCCTGTGTGCCCTCGCGCCACGCCTCCAGAGAGCCGCCGGAGAGCACGGCCTGAATCACCGGCGCGTCAACGCCGAAGGGGCTGTCGTCGCTGGCCTGTCCGGGCTTGGCGGCAGAAAAGGCTGTGAAGTTGATGATCGCGCTTGGCGGGGCCTCGGCAAAGGTCTCGGCGAGGAAGGCGCGTGAGCCGGCATCCTTCAGGCTCTTGAGGAAGATCGGTAACGGGCGCAGGCCGCGCGCCGACAGGGCCTGTGTCAGCGCCTGCACCGGGGCGAGGTCGCCCGCCTGCACCAGCGCGCGGTAGAACACCAAGGGCACCACCAGCGTGTCAGGGGTCGTCGCGGCTGAGGGGTCGAGCAGGCCGTTTTCCGGCAGCGCCTCGGCGGTGCGCACAGCCGGAGCGAGATCACCGGGGTTCCGAGCGGCCAGCGCGCCCAGCGCATCGACGAAGGCGCGGGCATTGACCGCACCGCCCTGCCCCAGCAGCGCCCACAGCCCGTCGTAGGTCGCAGCATCGAGGTTGGACCATGCCCGCAGTTCGGCGTCAGCTCGGTCGTCACCGGGCAGCAACGCAAGCGCTGCGCCCGAAGCATGGCAGGCGGCGACCAGCTGCTCGACCCCGTAAGACCAGTAGGCCTTACCCCCGAGCAGGCGCACCACCACTACCCGGGCGTAGCGCACCACACGGTCGAGGTAGAGATCGACGCTCATCGGGTGCTGCAGCTGCATGAGGTTGGCCGCGCGCAGCGACGGCGCCTCGGCGGCGTGCGCGGCGTGTACGGCGTCGGCCAGACGGGCTTCCTGAGCGGCCGTGATCAGCGCAAGGTCGGTGTCGGCGGCGGACAGGAAAACAATGGCGCCCGGCGACTGCTCAAGGTCGATGGCCTCGTCGTTGTCGCTGAGGGCGCCGGGCTGGGCGGCGAGCAGGTGCACGGGAGCGGCCCCAGCCTAGGCGGCGATCCCATTGACGGCGTCGGCGAGACCAGCCCAATCTAGATCGTGCTCACCGATGCAGACAATGGCGGTGCCGCGGGTTTCATCGTCGCGCCATTCGCGGTCGAAGTAGCCCTGAAAGCGGGTGCCAACCCCTTGCAGAGCGAACCGCCGGGGCTTGCCTTCAACGGCGATAAAGCCCTTGGCACGGAGCAGGCTGAAGTCGCCGGCGATCTGCTCGAGTGCGGCCTGAAACGCCGCTTCAGACTGCATTTCACCAAGGTGAAAGACCCGGCTGTCGAAGTCTTCGTGGTCGTGCTCCTGGCCGTCATCGTGGTGAGAAGGGCGGCTGTCGAGGTCGTCTTCAGCGGCAGCATCGAGGCCCAGCGCAACCGCTGGCGGGACCGCGCCGTAGGTGGACTTGATCAGCCCGGCACTAGCGCGGGCGTCTTCGCGCACGCGGCCTTCGATATCGGACCAATCGGCGTCGCCGATCAGGTCGGTCTTGTTGATGATGATCAGGTCGGCACAGCCCAACTGCTCTTCGAACAGTTCCTCGAGCGGGGTTTCGTGGTCGAGGGCATCGTCGGCTTCGCGCGCCGCCTGCACCGCAACCGGGTCGGGCGCGAACAGGCCGTCGGCAACCGCTCGGCCATCAACCACCGTGACCACCCCGTCGACGGTGACCCGCGGGCGCAGGGTCGGCCAGTCTACGGCCTTGACCAGTGGCTTAGGCAGCGCCAGCCCGCTGGTTTCGATGACGATATGCTCAGGGGGGTTGTCGCGGTCGAGCAGGGCTTCCAAGGTCGGGACGAAATCGTCGGCAACCGTGCAGCACAGGCAACCGTTGGCCAGCTCCATGATGTCATCATCCGAGCAGCTTTCGATGCCGCATCCGCGCAGGATTTCACCATCGACCCCGACGTCGCCGAACTCGTTGACGATCAACGCGATACGGCGGCCGCCAGCGTTCTCCAGCCAATGCCGGATCAGGCTGGTTTTGCCGGCCCCGAGAAACCCGGTGACGACGGTTACTGGCACCTTCTGAGCCACGGCCCTACCCCTTCAGTCTCAGCGGCAACCCTGCCGCGATAAAATCGACGCGATCCGCACAGGCGGCCATGCGCTGGTTCAACAGCCCGGCCTCGTCGCGGAAGGCATTGCCCAGCGCCGTTTCAGGCGCCACGCTCAGGCCGACCTCGTTGGCGACAAGGATGACGTGGGCCGACAAGCCGGGCAAGGTTCGTTCTAACCCCTCGACATAGTTTTCGATATCCTCCCTATCGAGCAGCAGGTTTGTCAGCCACAGGGTCAGGCAATCCACGAGGAGCACGACGCCGGGTTGGTCCAGCCGGGCCAGCGTCTGCGCGAGCGCGATCGGTTCTTCGTGCAGCTGCCAGTCGGGGTCGCGCGCGGCGCGGTGTTTGGCGATGCGGTCTTCGTGGGCGCTGTCGTAGATGCGGCTGGTGGCGAGATAGAGGCGCTGACCGGGCTGAAAGCCGCCGTTATCAGGCGGTGGCGAGGCGGCGTATTCCTGACTGATTTCTCTGGCGGCGGACTCGGCAAAGGCGGATTTGCCCGAACGCGCACCGCCGAGGACTAGGTGCAGGCCCATGTGCGCCTACCGGTCGTCGAGCGCGGCGAGGACGCTGCGCTTTTCATCGGCGGTCATGATCATCCAGTCGCGGATCTCGTCGATGGTGCGCTTGCAGCCCGTACACTGGTTCCGGGCCTTGTCGATCTGACACATCTGGATGCAGGGGCTGGGAACGGTAGTGTCGATCATGCGGCGCGCGCCCGCGCCCCGCCGCCGGTTGGTGCGGCGGTCGCTGCGGCGGCGCTCGTCAGCGCTGGCGGGATCGACGACAGTCATGGTGGTGACCTTAGGTTCAAAGCGAGTGCACGATGGCGTTGGGCGAGACTTAATCTATCGCAAATCCGCCACGGCCAGTGCAGCGTCGCGGATATCCGACCAGCGGCTGTAAGCGGGGCCTGCGAGCCGGGGTGGATTGAGCAGGAATACCGGCAAACCGGCCGTAGCGGCGGCGTCGAGCTTGGCGGGTCGCGGACCACCGCTGTTCTTGGTTACCAGGGCGGTGATGCGGTGGGCTTCGATCAGCGCGGTTTCGGCTGCGAGGTCAGGGTCGGGGGCGCCGTCGATCCACGTGACGAGGCGGTCGAAGGCTTCACCCCGGGCGGTGTCGAAGCGACGGGTAAACAGCGCCGCCTCGATCCCGGGACCGGTCAGTGGCAGGAAATCGGCCAGCGACTTTGGACCGACAGTGAGCAGCAGCCGGTGGCGCTGGGCGCCGATGTCCGTAGCTGTGGCGGTTTCAGGTTTGCCGTGGGCGGGCGAACCCATTCTTGCGATCCCGGCGATCAGCGCCTCGACGCTGTCGTGACGGGACCAACGGTCACCCGCTCCGGGCTGCCAAAGGGGTCGTTCGAGACGGTGAAAGGGGAGCCCGACCGCCGGTGCCAGTTTGATCGTCCGCGCCTGCATGGTCGTGGCGTGAGGATGCAGGGCGTTAACCCACTGGGTTACCCCCTGTGCGCGGATGAAGTCGGCAAGACCCTCTTCCCCGCCGAAAGAGCCGAGGTGCAGGCTGCATCCGGACGGTGGTGGGACTGCACCCGTGGGCCTGTGGAGCGCAAACGTCACCCGGAGCCCCTGCGCGGCGAGGGCTTCGGCGAGCTGGCGGGCGTCGCGCGTGCCGCCAAGGATCAGCACGTGATGCCCGGCGTCAGGATGCTGCGCGCCGGGATGCCGCGCGTCGAGATGCTGCGCGTCAGTCGGCACGACCCACCAGCCTGCCGCTGCGGTCAAAGACGAGAATGTCGACCCGGGACGCGTCATTCACCACCGCCTGCGCCGTCTGCTGGGCCCGGGCGGCAACCAGATCGCCCAGTGGCACCGCAGCCGCCTCGCAGACGAGCAGGGCCTGAGCCGCCGTATCGACCTCGGACCAGTCCGGGGCGCTACCGGTGGCTCGCTCGCTGGCTTCGACCAGACTGGTGAGGAAACCGATGTCGACCTGTGAGCGCCCGGAATGCAGGTCGAGCGCGCCTTGAGCGAGCTTGGTCAGCTTGCCGATGCCGCCTGCGATGGTGACCCGCGGCACCGGATGGCGGGCGAGGTATTTGAGCATGCCCCCGGCAAAGTCGCCCATGTCGAGCAGGCTTTGGTCTGGGGCATTGAACAGCTGGCGGGCAGCCTGCTCCGAGCGGTCGCCAGTCGAGCCGATGACGTGGTCGATGCCAAGCGCGCGGGCGACGTCGATGCCACGGTGGATGGAATGGATCCACGAGCTGCAGGAATAGGGAATGACGATCCCAGTGGTGCCTAGGATCGACAGACCGCCGACCACTCCGAGACGTGGGTTCAGGGTCTGGCGGGCCATGTCCTCACCGCCGGGGATGGACAGAGTGACAACCACGTCAGGGATGCGGCCACCGCTCCGGGCCTGCAGCGCGGCGGTGATCTGCCCGCGCGGCCCGGGGGTGATCGAAGGCTCGCCGACGGCGATGGGCAGGCCGGGTTTGGTCACGGTGCCAACACCCTCGCCGGACTCGAACCGCAGGCCGCTGCCACTGGGACCCGGGCGCAGGCGGGCTTTGACGAGCGCGCCATGGGTGATGTCGGGGTCGTCGCCGGCGTCCTTGATGATGCCGGCCTCCGCCCAGGGATCATCGGGATCGTCGGATCGGGCTTCGTGGGCGAGGGCGAAGGCCGGGGTCTGCCCGCCGGGGAGTGTCAGCGTCACCGGGTCTTCGAAACCGCGGCCGGACAGCGCCTCAAAGGCAGCAGCCGAGGCAGCAGCCGCGCAGGCACCCGTGGTCCAGCCTCGGCGCAGGGCCGTGGTTTCCTCGGGTCGCTTCGGCGTTGGGACGGTCGAGACGCTCATGGGGGCACAAAAGCCTGTTTCGGGGGCCGCTGCCAAGCCTCTGCGCGCAAATAACCGGTGCTCATTGCCTGGAAGAGGGCGCGCAGACCTGTTCCAGGCCCCTTCGCCGACCCGCGTTTGAGCCCAGCTTCCAGGGTGCGCGTGGGAGGGCCGAAGGGCGCGAAGCGGACGAGGACCAAACGCGCAACAATTTAGAGCGTGCCATGCGTCGTGCCCCCTAGGCGGTCTGCCCCCAAATGTGCTGATTTGCAGCCATGATCCGCGATTACACCTTTCCACCGCTCGAACCCGGCTGGGTATGGCTGGTCGGCGCAGGCCCCGGCGACCCCGGCCTGATCTCCCTGCTCGTCGCCGAAGCGCTGCGGCAGGCCGATGCCGTTGTCTACGATGCACTGGTCGATGAACGCCTGCTGTCTCTTGCGCCCGCCAGCGCCGAGATCGTGTTCGCGGGCAAGCGCGGCGGCCGCCCCTCGCCCAAGCAGACCGACATCACCCAGCGCCTGATCGAGATCGCCCGCAGCCCCGGCCCCAACGGCGACGCCGGCAAGCGCGTGGTCCGGCTCAAGGGCGGCGACCCCTTCGTCTTCGGCCGTGGCGGCGAAGAATGCCTGACCCTGCGCGAGGCCGGCGTGCCCTTTCGCATTGTCCCGGGCATCTCCGCCGGGGTCGGCGGGCTGGCCTATGCCGGCATCCCCGTCACCCACCGCGACGTCAACGCCGCCGTTTCCTTCGTCACTGGCCACTCCATGACCGGCGATATGCCCGACGAGCGCCTCGACTGGGAAGCTCTGGCCAAGGGCTCGCCGGTGCTGGTGATCTTCATGGGCATCCGCCACGTCGAGCAGATCACCCGGCGCCTGATCGCTGCCGGGCGACCCGCCGAGCAGCCAGTCGCCGTTGTCTGCAAAGCCACCTACGAAGACCAGGCCGTGCTCATGACCACGCTCGGGGTCTGCGCCGCAGACGTGGCCGCCGCGGGCCTGCGCCCGCCGTCTCTGATCGTTGTCGGCGACGTGGTACCCCTGGCCGACCACCTGCACTGGAACCGGCCGGAGCACCAACGCGGAAACCAGCCCACAAGCAGCCCCTCGAACGATTCGGGCGAGGGCTGAAGTGGCCCGCGGCCTGATCCTCGCAGCGCCGTCTTCCGGCTCGGGCAAGACCAGCCTGACCTTCGGCCTGCTGGCGGCCCTGCGCGCCCGGGGCACGGCGGCCCAAGGCTTCAAAACAGGGCCCGACTACATCGACCCCCAGTACCACCGCATCGCTGCCGACCGGCCCTGCCCTAACCTCGACCCGTGGGCCATGCGCCCGGAAACGATCCTTGAAACCCTGCAACAGGGAAGCGACGGCGCCGACCTGTGCCTGATCGAGGGCGTCATGGGGCTGTTTGACGGGGTACCGGGACCAGCGGCCGCAGCAAACACAGCTGTCGCAGCGGGCATCGGCAACAACGCCTCAACGGCCGCATTGGCCAATAGCCTCGACCTGCCAGTGGTGCTGATCGTCGACGCCAAGGGCCAGTCGCAGTCCGTCGCCGCGCTGGTCCGGGGCTTTGCCGACTTTGACCCCAGCCTGCGCCTCGCGGGTGTCATCCTCAACCGGGTCGGCTCGGACCGCCACCGGGCACTGCTGAGCGACGCCCTCACCACGCACCTGCCAAACGTGCCGGTGCTGGGCGCCGTGCCGCGCCTGCCGTGGCTTGAATGGCCGGGGCGGCACCTCGGCCTGACCCTACCCGACGAGCTGCCCGATATGCCTGCACAGGCTGACCGGCTGGCGCAGTTGCTGCCCGGGTGCGTCGACCTCGACGCGCTGCAGGCGGCTGCGGCGGCGCTTCCCGAAAGTCCTCTCCCGACGGGTTCCCCGCCGACTGGCCCCCTTAAAACCAGCGCATCCCATACGGGCCCGGCCCATACGGATCCAGCTTATGCGGGTCCGGGGCTGAGATTCCCGGCGGGCGCCAGGGTTGCCATCGCCCGCGACGACGCTTTTTCCTTCGTCTACCCGCACTGGCTGCGATCCGGCGCAGCCCGGGTCGAGACCTTCTCCCCGCTGGCCAACGAAGCGGTCCCCGAGAGCAGCGATTTCATCTTCCTCCCCGGCGGCTACCCCGAACTGCAGGCCGAACGCCTCGCCGCAGCCGACGTCTTTCTCGCCTCCCTGCGCGAACACCACGCCCGCGCGACCCCGATCTACGGCGAGTGCGGCGGCTACATGGTGCTGGGGCAGGCCATGACGGTGAACGGCACCCACCACACCATGGCCGGACTGCTGCCCGTCGTCACCCACTACAGCGAAGGCGCCGCGCGCAGGCTCGGCTATCGATCCATGACAGCCCCGGAAGACTTCTGGGCCGGCCCCCGGCTAAGAGGGCATGAGTTCCATGCCTCGACCGCCGAAGAACTCGAACCCGCGAACCTGTTCAACGCGTGGGACAGCAGCGACAAAAATCTGGGGCGACAGGGCCACCGAAACGGCAATACTCTGGGCTCGTACCTGCACATCATCGACCGCGCCTGAGCCACGAGCGCGCCGGAAGCCCAATACGAAAGGCGAGCATCAGCACAGGACTATGAGCACGCAAGAACTCTACGATCTCGCCGTTATCGGCGGCGGTGTGAACGGCACCGGCATCGCCCGCGATGCGCAGGGTCGCGGGCTGAAGACCCTGCTGGTCGAAGCC
>PAPT01000038.1 GCA_002708995.1 Geminicoccus sp.
CAGGTACTGGTCTGAGGTCAGGCTGAGGTTCTCGCCGGTCTCCAGCTTGAACACCACAACGCCGTTATCCATCAGCTCATAGTGCTCAGGCAGCAGCAGCACCTGGGAAGCTGTCTCCTCGCCCACAGCATTAGCAAGACCAGGCCAACCCACAGCACCTGCTGCGAGACCCAGAAGAGATGCAGAAGCCTTCAACGAATTCCGTGACGACTTCTGACCGATCTGCTTAACGATACCCATTACACGTGCTCTTAGCTATAATTATGCGAAAAAGCGCTAACACCTTTTCAATATCCACTCAACTATGGCAGAGGCCTTTGGCGCCTTCTTCTCGAAGCCTAGCTGCGACTCTGATTCGGGAATCTAGATCGAATCTGGCATCTCCATCTGTCACTGGAACGTCTCGCCATTATGCGAACTCGAATAGGGTAGTGGTGCCATCGCACTTGAGAGGATTCGTGACCAAGTCAGTCGGAGTAATCTATTTCGAGGGACTTGATGGAGTAGGTGGTTCTACAGACCCACTCGACTACTTCATGTAGCCCTAGAAGCCCGCAGGAGGCCCGTTCAGGGGCTTTGACCCATGCAGAGCCTCTCAGGCCAGAAAAGCCTCAAAGCCTCCCTACGACCATTGAGGGCGTATTTATCATGATAATTTCAATTCTAGAGGGCAATGCCTTTCAGAGCCTTAGAAAGCTGTTGTCACAACATCTGAGCCTTGAGGTTTGAAAGATATCAGGGGTTTGGAGGCTGCTTGGTGTCTCAGCGACTGCTTCAATTTCCTACGGCAGGGTCATTTTCCCACGGGAAGCTGGTTGAACCTCGGTTCAGGCCCTAATCGAGCTAGTAATGATTAAGATAGGGTAGACTCTTGATTAACAGCTACACAGGTCACCAAATCAGTTAAAATAGACCGTAAAACGGCTTTTCTTTACATGTGTAAGTGATATACAAAAGCCTAAGTTAACAGCTTAGGAGTGATGGCCATGTCAGGCCAAAGGGTCGGCTACGCTAGAGTCAGCACCACAGACCAAAGCACAGACTTGCAGGTCGAACAGCTTGAAGCTGCTGGCTGCACCAAAATCTTCAGCGAGCAGGTAAGTGGCACCAGCACCACTGACAGAACGCAGCTTGCCGCAGCTTTAGACTACGCCAGAGAGGGTGACACCTTGGTAGTTTGTCGCCTTGACCGACTTGCACGTAGCCAAGCAGACCTTCACCGTCTTCTGTCGGACCTTACAGCCAAAGGCATCAGCTTCGAGTGTACTGAACAGCCACAGGTGAATACCGCAGGGCCGATGGGTAAGCTGCTACTGGGCGTATTAGGGGCTGTAGCCGAGTTCGAGACAGAACTGCGCCGAGAGCGTCAGATGGAAGGCGTTGCGAAGGCAAAGGCTGCGGGCAAGTACAAGGGTCGGAAGCCGCTTCAGGCTGAGAGGATCGAAAAGCTGAAGGCACTGGTCGAAGCCGGCTCCAGCATCTCAGCAGCCGCTAGAAAGATTGGTATCAGCCGAGTGACCGCCCACAAGTACCTCTAATTAAGGGTGGGACCCTCCAGATTCCTGCAGCTTGCACGGGTGTCTGTGAGTAGACGCCTTGAACCGCAACATAAGCGGGGGCTTTGCTAGGCCGTCAATACTATCCAACTCACAATAAGAAAGCCCACCAGTGCCAGAACACCGAGTAGCGCCATACTCACGGCACCAGCCCTGATCCCTCGCTTCCAAACTTTGGGGGCGAAACCTGCTCCGAGCCAGATTACCAGAATATTGAGAATGAGTGAGAGAGAGCCATAGAGAGGAGGCACGTCCCACTCAGATCCAGTGACGGCGAGGGCCAAGACCGGTAACGCAAAGTTCAGAATGTAGTAAATAACGCCAAAGCCTGAAGCACCAACGATAAAGGCGGCGATGAACTTTAACACGTTCAAATTAGTGAACTCTTTCCAGCCGCACCATCTGTGCTGCGATGGTCTGCACAGATGGTGGTAGTTTGTTGTATCTCAGGCCCCCTAGGAGCTTTTTTACACAGGGCCTCAAGCAGTGATCGCCGTGGGTCCATCGAGCACACCATAGTCTTTTGAGGACTGATTCTTGTACATTTCGTTGCTCATAACGTCTGCAAATACGGGACCTTCTTTGTAGGCTTCACAAGCTTCTTTGCTTTCCCAGACGTATACTCCACCGTAGATTTGGTTTTCCTTATCACCAAGCCAGTGCTTGCTGATAAGTCCTGGCATTTCCGAAAACACCGATGCTGCTTCGGTTGCGCCGGCAATGTAGTCTTCGTGGGGAATGTTTAACTCAAAGTTAATGACCTGAATGTGCATACCGAACTCCTCCGCTTATGATTTGGTTGAGATGATAGGACTTCGCATTTGTTATGACCATAAGAGCCCTGTTTTAAAATTTTACCTCACAATGGGAGAAATGATGCCAAAGACGAACCCTATAAAAGATCCGTTTCATTTCCATCCCGAGCTTCGCCAACTGATAAAGCCCTTCAGGGACTCATTCTACCGGTCAATCACTACCGAGAAGATTAGGGCCCAAATAGAAAACAGCGGCCAAGAGCTGCAGATCGACTTTTACGAAGACGATATTCGTGAGCGACTTCGCTCAGAGGCTCTTTCTCAACACACTGGTGATCTGTATGTTTTCGGCTACGCCTCATTAATGTGGGATCCAGCAATCGATTTTTCTGAAGTGCGCCGTGCTTTTGCCCCTACCCATCAACGTCGATTTATTCTGGTGGACGACAAAGGCGGGCGAGGCACTAGCGAGCAACCTGGGTTAATGGCTGCTTTAGATCAAGGTCAAGGCTGCGAAGGATTAGCCTTCAAGATCACCTCAGAAAAAGTGGATAAAGAAACCGAGATTCTGTTCCGTCGTGAATTGATTGCTCCAGGTTATTTGGCGGTGTTCATACCAATCGAAATCGATGGTACGAGCCAGGTAGCGCTGACGTTTGTTGCTGATCATGAGCAGCCTCACATTCGCCAAGACATCACCCGGCTGGAGCAAATACGTTATGCTGCAACAGGCAGAGGTATCTTGGGAACTAGCTTTGAATATTTAGAAAATACGGTCGTTCAACTGAGTGAAATTGGGATTATTGACCCGGACGCTTCTGAGCTACTCGCCGTTGCACGTAATTATAGCATTCCGCAGAAAGCTACCCCTTGAACCTTCATTTATGGGTACAGACAGAGGTACAATAATTGAATGATTCACATTTGGATCCACTAGCAGATTTAATTTGGCTATCCATGAAAAAAGCGCACCTTTGCAATTATTTAGCTCAGGGGTAGAGCACTAGCTTGCCATGCTAGGTGTCGTGAGTTCGAATCTCATCGCCCGCTCCATTTTCTCTCATATCGGCGATTTGACAGCCCCCGGCACCCCGAGGGTTGGCCGCGCATCCTGCGGCTTTTCGCGTATGGGCCGTCACCAGTTCCAGCGGTGGATGCGACCCTCGAAAGGCTCGTCAACGAAGGCCGGCATAAAGGGCTTGAGCCTGAGCAGATCGCCCTTGTCATGATCCAGCGTTACCAGCGGCCGCGCTGTGTTTCTAACGATGACAGACACGTTATATCCATAGTTGCAAATTGCTGCGTCACGCGTGTCGAGGCCGTTGAAGGTCAGTTGGTAGAGCAGCAGTCCGGCGTTCCAGAGCGACAGATGGCCACCGACAATCCGATGCTTGAGCGGGGGAACCGTAATCGCGATGATCCCATTTGGCTTGGTCAGAGCGATGCTGCGTCTGATGAAGGCGCCCGGATCGGTCTGATGCTCCAGAACGTGGCAGGCCCAGACGCAGTCGAAAGCCGTCTCCGGGGTAAAATCAAAAAAGTCGATATCGACCCGCCGCCACGACACAGACGACGACCGATGCTCCGCGTAGACTGACGTCCCGAAGTCAATCGCCGTAAAGGCTTTCTGGTTCGCGCGCAGGACGGCGGCGTGTGCACCGGTCCCAGCGCCGACGTCCAGCACGGTGTCAAAGCTGTAGTCGTTGATCAGGTTGCACAGGCCGTGATGGCCGCGCCGGACCTTGCGGAACTCGGTTGGCAGTGTTGGCAAGCCACCGTGCCGGAGGCGGCGGAACAGCCACAAGGGAGCCCGGTAAATCACAGGCGGCAAGAGGGACAACAGAAGCTGTGAAAGCATTGGAGTTCGCCAGTCAAAAAGGCTGCGTCCGCGGCCCGACCGACGGCATTAGCCGAAAAACGTCGCCTTATGAAGCCCGCGATACACCAAATGTCCAGCCTTGGCCCTCCAAGCGACGCAAGAGTCGACTCGGCCCATAATGTCAGGACTTCTATATAAATTATTTTAATTAAAATATTTTTGTAGCAACGGAAAAAAACGAGTTTCGATCATGCTACAGCACCAACCGACGATTGCGCTCCGGCCCTTGGCGCGCGAAGCCTTCTCCCCCAATCTTTCCGACTTACCGATCGAGCGCCCTTAAGGCTGGCTGAAGTTCTTTCAGGGCTTTGTACAGACCGTTGCGCTGTTCGGCCGCATCGCCGCTACGGCGCTGCTCTGGCGGCTCTATTTCGCCTGAGCAGCCCAGCTTGCGGCTCAGCTGAACTTGCCCGTGCGGCTGAAGCGGCCGCCGTGGACGTGCGCCGCCCGCCCTTCGGATGGGCCGCCGGGACGCACCGGACGCGGCGAGCAGGCCCCGTGCTGCAGGTGGCGGTCGTAGAGCACGATCCCGGCCGCCAAGGCTACGTTCACACAAAACTTGGTCGGAATTTTCAGCACGTGATCGCAGGCCTCGAGCACGTCCGGGGTCAGAGACCCTTTCTCCGGTCCGAGGATATAGGCCGCCCGCAGCGGGTGGTGGAATGACGGCAGCTCGATCGCGTCGTCGGTCAGCTCGACCCCGACCAGCTCCATACCGCGGGGCCGGGTCATGTCATCGAGGCTCGCAAAGTCGAAGTAGGGCAGGTGCAGTTCCGCCTTCGATGTGTCCGCCTGCCGAACCTGCTGCCGTGTGACCTCCGAGCCGATGCTGAAGGTATAGGCCGCACCAAAGGCATGGGCCGTGCGCATCAGCGCGCCCATGTTGCGTGATTTGGAAATTTCCAGTACGCCGACGGCGAAGTATCCGCGCATGGCCGTGCCTGCCTGCCCTTGTTTCTCTCTTTCTCTCGGGTTTGTTTGCCTGCCTGCCTGCGATGCAAACCCGCCCCTGCATGCCGCCTTGCAGCGACCTTGTCAAAGCGCTAACGGTTCCAGCGCCTGAAAGGCAGGGCTCCAGTCTGGCGGAGGGCAGGGCAGTTCTGCCCAGAACAGGCGAGCCAAACCGCCCTGTCTGCCGCACACTCCGGCGATGACAGAGGCTTCCCCGCAGCAGACCAACAACCTGCGCGCCATCCTGTGGATGGTGCTGGCTGTCCTTTGCTTTGCCGGGATGAGCCTATTCGTCAAACAGGCGTCGAATGTCGGTATTCACCCTTTCCAGTACGTGTTCGCGCGGATTTTCTTCGGGCTGGTGGCGATCCTGCCCTTTACGGTGATTGCTGGTCCATCGGTGTTCAGGACCGAACGTCATGGACGCCATTTGATCCGGTCGGTGGTCGGGGTCAGCGCTATGACGCTGCTGTTCTTCGGCTTTTCACGGTTGAACATGACCGAGACGGTGGCACTCAGTTTCACCGTGCCGTTCTTTGTCACCCTTGGGGCGGTGATGTTCTTGGGTGAGCGCATCCGGGGCCGCCGTATCGCCGCAACCGTGGTCGGCTTTCTCGGCGTGCTGATCGTCGCTGAGCCGTGGAAGCAGGATCTGGTCTGGGCGCAGGCTTTGCCGCTGTTGGCGGCGGTGCTGATGGCGACGGCCTTTCTGCTGATCAAGGATCTGACCCGGACCGAAACTACGATCCGCATTGTGACCTTTCAGGGCCTGTGGATGTCGGCCTTCATGGTCGTGCCGGCGGTGCTGGTGTGGCAGATGCCGAGCCTGCAGGTGTGGCTGATTCTGATCGGGGCGGGCTTCATCGCCACGGCGGGACAATGGGCGATGGTGCTGGCGGCCAAGAACGCCGAGGCGTCGATGATCATGCCGTTTGATTATCTGCGGCTGCCGTTTGTGGCGCTGCTGGAGCTGACGGTGCTGGGGGTGGTGCCGGAGCTGGCCAGCCTCGCCGGCGGCGCGGTGATTGCCGCGGCGGCGATCTACATGGCCCGCCGCGAAGCCCGGATCCGTCCACGCGCTCTGGCTGCCGAGTCAAAGATGTTCCCCAAGGCCTGAGCCTGAAGCCGCTCCTGTCCAGCCTCAGCGTCGGGCTTCGCGCTCCAGCAGAGCCTTGATCGGCCCCATCTGGTCCAGCGCCCGCAGGCCGACGGCCGCCGCTGCACGCAGTGGTCCGCCCGGGCGGCTGAACAGGCTGTTCAGGCCAATGGTCAGGCCGGTCATGCGGGCGGTTTCAGCGCGGCGGGCCCGCTGATAGCGCTCGAGCGCCTGCGCGTCGCCGGGGTCGAGCCCGTAGTGGCGCTGTTCCATGAGGGTATCGGTCAGGGCGGCGGCGTCCCTGATGCTCAGGTTCAGGCCCTGCCCGGCCAGTGGGTGGATGCTGTGCGCAGCCTCTCCGATCAGCGCCAGTCGCTCGCCGATGATGCGGTCGCAGCTGTGGGCGAGCAGCGGGAACTGGCCCCAGTCCTCATTGTCGGTCTTTGACAGCCGACCCAGCGCATCGCCGAAGCGGGACTGCATGCGCTCGGTCAGGATCGAAGGTTCCAGCGCGAACAGCCCCTTGGCGCTGGCGCTGGGTTCGACCCAGATGACACTGCTGGCGTGTCCCTCGCCCCCGTCATCAGCCGGGAGTGGCAGCAGGGCAAAGGTGCCGCCGTGCAGGAAGCGCTGGAAGGCGCGGCCCGCGTGCGGGTCTTCGTGCCGGATTACACCGGTCAGGGCGATCTGTCTGAAGTCCTGCTGCTGTCGCTGGATGCCGTCTTCACGGCGCAGGATCGAGTTCCGGCCGTCAGCGGCGACTACCACGCGCGCTTCCACCGGGTCGCCACTGGCCATCGTGAGACGGCGCCGGCCCGCCTCGACCCTTGATCCGGTGACCGCTTGCCCGAAACGGCCGTCCAGAACGGTGTGTTCAACCAGGAAGGCATAGAGGTCGGCGTTGCCGACCACCCAGGCGCCGCTGCTCAGGCGCAGGGCTTCGTCCTCACTGAGCGCTGGCGCAAGGCCCGCGTCGACCACTATGGACTCGATCCGTTGACCCTTGGCCGCCAGCCAGTCGACGGGCAAGTCGAGCAGCTGGACAGAGGCCGGGGTCAGGGCGGTGGCGCGCCGGTCGGCCGACGGCGCCCGCAGGCTGTCGCGTTCGCGTGGGTCGATCAGGTGGATCGTAAAGCCCCGCTGTTGCAGCATGCGCGCCTGCGCCAGTCCGGCCAGCCCTGCGCCGACCACGACAATGTCGTGGATGTCGGGTGCCTTTGGCTTGCGGAGCCTCAAGCCCTTAGCGGCGCTTTCGGCCTTGGCAGCCTTGCCAGTAGAGGTGCGGGAACGTGGGGGCATGGACGGCGGTAATCCTGTGTGATCGTCAGAGCTGCGGCACTCCTAACATAGGCACGAATGGTGGGAAATCAGCGGGCCATGGCGTCACACAGCTGTGCACAGCGTTTGGGCATTGAACAATAATTGCGCGGTACGGTCGCGCCTGGCTCCTGTATCAGCGCAGATGAATGCCTGTTAAATAGTTGATAATAAACAAAAGTATTCCCTATGAAAAACTGGCACGCTATTTGGAACAGCAATCGGGGCAAGCCGTGTTCTTGTTGGCCACCTCCTCAGGCCGCAGCAGCACGTGCTTTTGGCTTTGGATCCGGTGTCGTGGGTGACGATCCTCCCCAGTTTCGCGCGACACCGGCCATCGCCAGGCAACAGGTCGCCGTCGGAGGATCCGAAACAAACAACCAATAACCAACAGAAAAGAACGATTGGGAAAGCTTATGAAATGGGTTGTCGCCGTAATTAAACCGTCCAAGCTGGAACCTGTTCGCGATAAGCTGACAGAGCTCGGGATCGAAGGCCTCACCGCTACGGAAGTGAAGGGCTACGGCCGCCAGAAGGGACACACGGAGATCTATCGGGGCGCCGAGTACACCGTGAATTTCCTGCCCAAGGTGAAGATCGAGCTGGCCGTGCCCGGCGACAAGGCCGAAGCCGTTGTCGAAGCCATCCAGAGCGCTGCCAACACTGGTGCGATCGGTGATGGCAAGGTTTTTGTCATTGACCTCGAGCAGGCCCTGCGCATCCGCACGGGTGAGACCGACGCGGCGGCTCTCTGAGCTTCCTACCGTTGCTGAAATCAGCCGCAGTCAAAGCCGGTGGCCTTATAAGGGCCGCCGGCTTTTTTGTGCTCCGGGGTTAAAAACGCAGGATTTGGTCGAGGAAATGCCGCGAAGGCATTGAAAAAGTTCAATCTGTCGCGTAAAACATAATAATTCGATTTATGCGTCGTGGGTGTCGGGCGATTTTGACCCGACTTGTCCTGCGCCGTCGCTATTTTTCGCAGGTATTTCAGAGGCCAGATGTCTTTTTCGCTGTCGTCCGATCACCGTCCCAACCGCCGCCGCCGGGGCTTGTTCCGCTTCTATCGCCGTTTGCTGCCGCAGGGCCTGCTGCCCTCTGGCACCGGGGTACAGGCGCGTGACCGCCTGATCCAGCTCGCTGGTCTGGCGCTAGGTGCACTGGCGCTGGCGACCACGCTGGCGCTGCTGACCTTCAACGCCAACGACCCATCTCTGAACACCGCCACGGCCCGCGCAGCGGAGAACTGGGTCGGCCGGCCGGGTGCGTTCTGGGCGGATGTGCTGCTTCAGGGCTTCGGGGCAACGGCCTATCTGGCGCCCCTGTTGCTGCTCAACTGGGCGGCTTCGTGCCTGTTCCGGCGGGCACAGGGGCTGGTGGTCCTGCGCTTACTGATTGCGCTGCCGGCGCTGCTGATGCTGGCCGCCGTGCTGTCTTCGCTCCCGTTCCAGTCGGACTGGACCAAGCCGTCTAGCGCCGGGGGTGCCGGGGGCATGCTGATGCTCGAGAACCTGCAGCGCTGGCTGTTCCTGCCCAAGGCGGTGAGCACGGTGCTGTGCTTTGTTGGTGGTGCCGTCGGGATGATCTTTGCCCTCGGACTCGAACGCAATCTGATGCCTGCACTGGGCGACCGAACCGGCTGTGAGCGGTCGCGGGTGGGGGCTACCCGGGCAGCGACCAGCGCGGGTGACCGCGATCGGGCCTTTGAGCCGAGCGACGATGGTGGGGTGTCAGCCGACCCAGCCTGGTCCAGTGAGAATGGCGTCTCTGGCTTCGGGGCCCAGCCGTGGACCGACAGCGCTGCGGCGGGCATGGCGTCCGCTGGGCCTGCCGATGAAACTGGCTTTGGGTTTGGCGCGTCAGGGGACCGGGCTCCGATCGGTCAGTTCGCGCTGGCCGACCCACAGGAGCCCAGTTTCGGCGAGGACGAGGTGCAGGAGGTCTACTCCGACCCTGACGCGGTCCGGGTCAGGCTGGCCGAGAGTGATACGGTTTACATCCCTGATTCCGAGCGGGACGACTTCACCATCGAGACGACGCCCCCGTGCGGGTCAGTTTCGCTCTACGATGAAGACGAGGACAGCGCCGAGGGCAGCATCGACCACGCCGGCCGCCCCTACGGTCAGACCACCTACGGAGTCGAATTGGACGCGGCCGAGACGGTGACGGCGGCTTGGTCCTTCCTCAAGCCCAAGACCACGCCGCGCGCCGACGTTGCCGACCCATGGCTGGAAAACCTTGCGCCCGACACGGCTGACAATCCCTTCGCCGACGGTGATACAGGCCTCTATCATAGGGTTCCGGATGATGAATTCGATGAGCCTTCAATGGCCGCTGCTTCGGGGTCTGCTGCAGCGATCGCGTCGGCGGCCGGCGCTGATGCTGCTTCCAAGTCCGGCTCGACGGCCGAGCGGCACGTGCAGGCTGCGCTGAAAGAAGCCCCCCGCCGTGTCACCCGCATCGGCGTGCCGGCGACCAAGCCGCAGCCGTCCTACGCCGGGCCGTTTCAGGCGCCCAAGGTCGACCTGCTGGTCTACCCCGAAGACGTCGAGCAAAAGGGCGTCCAGGCGCACGAACTCGAAGAGCGGATCGAGCAGCTTGAGCAGGCACTCGACGAATTCAAGATCAAGGGCCGGGTGGTGAACGCCCGTCCGGGACCGGTGGTGACGCTGTTCGAATTTGCGCCCGCGCCCGGGCAGCGAATCGCTCGCGTGGTCTCACTGGCCGACGACATCAAACGGGCCATGGCAGCGCACTCTACACGGATTGCAGTGGTGCCAGGGACGTCGGTGATTGGCATTGAGCTGCCCAACGAGACCCGCACGCCGGTTAACCTGCGCCAGATTATCGACAGCGACGCCTTCGCTGACAGCAAGGCGCGACTGCCGCTGGCGCTGGGCATCGATATTGCCGGCAATCCGACCGTGGCCGATCTGGCCCGGGCACCGCATCTGCTGATCGCCGGGACGACTGGCTCGGGTAAGTCGGTGTCGATCAACGGCATGATTCTGTCGCTGCTCTATGCCTTGCCGCCCGAGCGGCTGAAACTGATCATGATCGATCCGAAGATGCTGGAACTGTCGCTCTATGATCGCATTCCACATCTGCTGTCACCGGTGGTGACGGATCCGCGCCGGGCGATCGTAGCGCTGAAATGGGCGGTGCGGGAGATGGAGGACCGCTACGAGACCATGATGAAGCTGGAGGTGCGGGGTATTCTCGACTACAACGAACGCATCGACCGCGCTGTGACCGATGGCGAGGCAATTATCCAGCGGGTGCAGACCGGCTTTGACCCCGATACCGGCCAGCCCGAATACGAGGAGCGTGAGCTGCCGCTCAAGCCCATGCCCTACATCGTGCTGATCGTGGACGAGCTGGCGGATTTGATGGAGCTGGCGAAGAAGGACATCGAATCATCGCTGCAGCGCCTGACCCAGATGGGCCGGGCCGCCGGCATTCACGTCATCACCGCGACTCAGCGGCCGTCGGTGGATGTCATTACCGGGACGATTAAGGCTAACATTCCCAGCCGGATTTCGCTCTACGTCCGCACCAAGATCGACTCGCGGACTATTCTCGATGAGCCAGGGGCCGAGCAACTGCTGCGGGTTGGCGACATGCTGTTCAGCTCGGAGGGTCGTCGCCCGACGCGGGTGCACTCGGCCTTTGTCAGCACCGAGGAGGTGCAGTCCGTGGTCCAGCACCTGCGCAATCAGGGTGAGCCCGAGTTTGTCGACTCCCTGACCAACGACCCAGTCGGGTTTATCAGTGATGAAGACCAGGCTGAGATGTTCGGCAGTGGCGAGGAAGCCGATGCCGACGGCGACCTGTACCAGCAAGCCGTAAAGGTCGTAACCAATGATAAGCGCGCGAGCACGTCCTACATCCAGCGCAAGCTGTCTATCGGGTACAACCGTGCAGCCCGGCTGATCGAGCGGATGGAGCAGGAGGGCATGGTCGGCCCACCGGACAAGACCGGTAAGCGCGAAATTTACATCGATTAAGGGTTGCGGGCTCGATTTGACGCCGCTTCGCAGCTCACAAATCTCCCCAGCGCAGTCAAACGGACATGCCGCGCTGCTCGCAGCCTGACGTTTTTTCGCATTTTCTATGAAAATGCGCGACGCTTGGCCCCGCCGCGCGAAGCGCGGTCGGGGACAAGTCGACGCAATCTTCTTTCAGTCGACACTCAACACACTCCGCTTTGAGTGTTGCTGCACCGAGGAACTCCAACGCGCTCACAGCGAAGAGTTTTAAGCGCAAACGAGACAAGGTCGGCGCAACCCTCAGAGCCGCCGGGCCTCTTCAACAAGCAGGATTGGAATTCCCCCGCGCACCGGAAAGGCCAACCCGGCCTGCTCCGATACAAGTTCCTGCGCATCGCGGTCGTAGTGGAGGGTCGTCTTGGTCAACGGACAGACCAGCAGTTCAAGAACGCGCGGATCGAGGCCTGAAGCCTCTGCCGCCGAAGGGGTATTCGTATCGTTGGGGGTCGTCATGGTCGTCGCAGGCGTCCGCTGTCTTCTTGTTATCGTTCGGATTCAGGGTCTTTTCGGTGGCGGGATCGCGCCCCGGCACCTCAAAGGGTTGGTCTCAGTTTACAGCCGCATTGCTCTCGTGGCCGTCTCCCATGGCGGCCATGGTCAGGATCTGCGCGAGGGTCCGGGCTTGCTCCTCGACTGTTTGCGCTTCGAGCAGGGCCTGCTTCTCCATCGGATCGAAAGGGCAGGCCATCCCTAGCGAGGTCACCAATTCTGCCAGCCCGAGGTTGTTGATCCCATCCCAGTCGGTGCTGAAGCCTTTGGCATCGAAATAGCGCTTGGTCGCGTCGATGATCGAGGCGCGCAGCACGTCACCGTCGGCGTTAGCCTCTGCGCTGTCCTTGGCCTGTGGGTCCGGCGCGATCCGGCTCAGATCCGAGCCGAAGCGGCTGAAGTCAGCGCGAACGCAACGGTATCCACCTGCCGCCAGCGGCAGCTCCTCTTCGATACAGAAGCGGATGACGCCGGTCAGGGTGATCAGGATGGTCCCTTCATCGTTCTCAGAAAGCGCGCTGATTCGGCCCGCGCAACCCAGTCCGTGGACCGGGGCCTCGCCCATGCTCTGTGCCTGATCCGAAGACTGCACCATACCGATCAGTCGCTGCGGGGTCCGCAGCGCATCGGTGACCATAGCGATGTAGCGCGGCTCGAAGATGTTCAGCGGCAAGTGCCCCATGGGCAGCAGCAAGGCTCCCGTCAGCGGGAATATCGGCAGCTCCGCTGGCAGCAGATCCAGCGTCTTTGGCAAAAATGCCCGTGCCGTCATGGCCGTCCTCACTTCCCCGCGTTGGGTCCAGATGTATCGTTGATTCCGAATATGAACCGAAAGCCAGTGTGGGCAATGGCGCACCCGCTCACAAAGTGCCGATCGCCGCACCCCTGACCGAGAAGCGCCCCGTAGAGCCGGCGGGCTCCGTCGGCAGGCTGCGTTCCGGCACGGCTCAGCTGAACAGCAGCGCGGACAGTTTCTTCCGGTACGCCACCGTGAGGGGCGCCGATTGCCCCATCGCGTCGAACAACGCCAGCAAAGCTTGGCGCGCGCTGTCGTGGTTCCATTCCCGGTCGCGGCGCATGATCTCCAGCAGGTGATCGGCCCCAGCTTCCGGCTGTCCGCGCCCCAGCAGCGCCTGCGCCAGCGTTTGGCGGGCGCCGTGATCGTTGGCGTTGGCGTCGACAGCGGCCTGCAGCGTCGCCGTATCAGGCAGCGATGCCGCCTGTTCAGCCAGTCCGATCATGCCGGCGAGGCTGATGATCTCCGGCTGCGCTAGCAGCTCTTCGGGCACTTGCTCCATCAATGACTGCACTTCGGCCAACCGCCCCTCGGCGAGCATGGCCCGGGCGAAGCCGGTGTAGGCCTTGACGTTGGTCTGGTCCTGCTCAAGCACGGCGCGGTAAAGGTCTCGGGCCTGCTCGTTCTGCCCTTCTGCGAGGGCTGTGTCTGCCCGCTCCAGCACGTCTTCGGCGCTGGCCTCAGCACCGGCGCCGTCGCCGCCTACAGCGCCTGCTGCCGCGCCGCCCGCTGCTTCGATCAGCTTGTCGACAAAGGCCTGTACCTGACTCTCGGGCAGGGCGCCCATGAAGCCGTCGACCGGTTTCCCCTGGTAAAAGGCATAGACGGTCGGAATCGACTGGATCCGCATCTGCATGGCGAGCTGCTGGTTGCTCTCGGTATCGATTTTCACCAGCTTGACCGCGCCGGCCGCCGCCGTGACCACCTTCTCAATCATCGGACCCAGCGTTTTGCAGGGGCCGCACCATTCCGCCCAGAAATCGACGATGATCGGCTGCTGCATGGAGGCTTCGATCACGTCCTGCGCAAAGGTGGCTTCGGTGCCGTCGATGATGACATCGGCAGGGGCCTGGGGTTGGACGGGGGCCTTGAGGCCGATCAGTTCATTCATGATCTCGTGATCTTTCCGCTTTCGTTCGGATTTTGCCCGTTCGGGCACGGCGTGCTGTGGTTTAAGTGGTGGGTCTGAGGGCGCCCGGCAACCTGAGGGCTGCTCTCAACCGCTTAGGCTTAGAAGTCCAGTATCATCGGCTCGTGCGCCTCGGCGCGCAAGAAGGCCAGCAGGTCCACCGACGAAATTGACGTGGTCCGGTAGTTACGCAGCGGATGATAGTGCAGCACGGCGCAGTCCATCATCCGCTTCTGCAGCACCACCTGCACCGCCTGGTCGGTATCATGGACCACGCCGAAGGGCGTGACAGACCCCGGGATCACCCCGAGATAGGCCATCAGCCGGTCTGGTTTGGCGAAGGAGAGCCGCTGGTCCAGCGCCTGACCCAGCGCCTTGATGTCCAACCGCTGGTCTTCGAGCATGACCACCAGCCACATCTGCCCCTTCTTGTTGCGCAGGAACAGCGATTTGCAGTGACCATCCTCGCTCAGGTCGACCCGCAGCCGCCGTGAGTCCTCGACCGTCCACATGGGGTCGTGGTCGATGGTGTCAGTGTCGATCTCGAGCTCTTGCAGGCGGGCCAGCAACTGTTCCGGGGTCCAGGCGTGGGGGCCGTGCTGGGTGTCGATGTCTTCGCGGGTAATCACAGGGGTGTCGATCATGGAGGGCTCTCAGGTCAGGCTGTCAGCCATTGGGCCTAGCCGATGCCGGCGCCGGAAAAAAGACCCGCTGGCGCCTGTCATCGGGTCAGGAACGCTCAGCCCCCGGCTCGAGCTCGATAATCGTACTGATGTCCGAGGCTTCGCGCGGCTGGTCGAGCATGAATGAGATCTTCTGGTTTTCCAACTGGGTGCGGAGGCTGTCTCGGACCTCATCCAGCGTCGATTTAATCTGCTGCCGGTCGACGACCACGATGACGTGAAAGCAAAGCGGGTGGTAGTCGGCTCCGGCGCGCGCGTGCCCGCCGCCATGGTGAACACCGCCGCCTTGAAGCGCTCGCCGAAGCCGCTGTGTATCCGGGTAAGGCTGCCCTATACAGGCGCCTTTGCGCCGCCAGTAATTAAGGAACGAAACTGCTGTGTCTGAAACACCTCGCCCTGAGTTTTCTGAGTCGTCCGGCCGTGGCGTCAACGATCTTCCGCAGCGTCGCCAATGAGAACGGGATTTCGATCCCGGATGACCTCTGGCCCCGGATCAAGGGTTACAATCTGTCGCTGCTGTTTCAGGCCTATAGCGTGTCCCACGATGTCCAAAACGCACGCTTGAAGAAAAAACTGTCAGATGCGCTTTCACAGCAGATTGAGACTCTGATCGAATCGCACTAGAAACGCGAGTCATCGGGCAAAACCAACAGGCCCGACGAAGCCCTTTAATCGGAGACCATGACCATGGACGCGCAAGAAAAAGAACTCGCGACCAACACCCACAAAGACACGGCGGTTGAAGCAGTGGCGACTGAGGCAACCGGCGGCGGGTCTGAACTGCTGGAGGTTGCCGACTACATCAAGCCCGAAGTCGCTGAACAGCTTCGGCGCCAGCTGACCAAAGCCAAGCTGTCTCCCCAAAAAGGCCTGATTTACCTCGCGTCGTTCCCGAAATCAGGGAACACTTGGACGCGTCTCTTCCTGTTCGCGCTGTTCAACCCCTTGGTTCGTGAAGATACGAACTTCAATCTGTCCGACATTGCCGGCCGCGCCGGTCAGATGGACGTGACCTTCCAGCTGTTCGAGCGGATTCTTGGGAAGCCGCACTACGAGATCAGCGATCAGGAGGTCGCCCAGACCATGCCGCTCGCCCAAAAGCTGCTGGCCATCCAGCAGGACAAAAAGGTATTTGTGAAGACGCACCTGTGCAATGGCGCCTGGCACGGCACCCGGACCATCGGCCTCGATACCTTCCGCTCCGCTGTCTACATCGTGCGTAATCCACTCGACGTGACCCCGTCTTTCGCCAGTCATATGAACACCGACATCGACGGCTCGATTCAGGCTATGGCACGGCCATCGCACTTCATCGGCGGCCGGCAGAAGAAATTTGACCTCGAAGAGGCCATCAAGGCTGAAAAGGACAAGCGCCCCGAGCTTTCTGATGAAGAAGCCAAAGAAAAGGCGCTGTCGCCCGGCCAGATCCCGCAGCTGATGGGGTCGTGGTCCGAGCACGTCTCGTCCTGGACTGCTGAGCCTGACCCGCGCGTGATCTACATGCGCTACGAGGACATGAAGCACGACCCGGCTGACACCTTCCACCGCACGGCCATGCATCTGGGCCTACCTTTCTCTCGCGAGGAAGTCATCGCTGCAGAAGAAGCGGTGAAGTTCGACAAGATTCAGGCCAAGGAGAAGGATCAGGGCTTTAAGGAAAAGATGGGCGGCGACGCCTTCTTCCGCAAAGGCAAGACCGGTAACTGGAAAGAGGAAATGACCGACGAGCAGGTGCGTCGCGTGATCCGCAATCACCACGAGCAGATGCGTCGCTTCGACTACATTCCCGAGGAATACAAGGACTTCGGCGACCAGCTGGCCAAGAACGCCAAGCAGTTCGCCGTGGGCGGCATTACCGGCGTCGGCCGCAAACTCACCTACGCCGACAAGCTGCGCATCAAGCGCAACCAGAAAAAGAACAAGAACCAACAGGATGGCTGAGCCTGCTGTGCTGCCTGCGTATCGCCAATACTTTGCTGCGCCTGCGCCCTCGCATGCCTCAGCCCCGACTTCGGCCCCGAGCGTGGTTCTTGGTGGTTCGTCCGCCGTCCGGCGCTCAGTGCTGCAGCTGGCAGCCTTGGGCATTCTAGCCGGTTTGACAGCTTGCGGCGCAACTGACGAGATCAACCTCATCGCCGGTGACAACACCATAAGCTTTGCGCAGGACGAAACCGGTCGTTATACCCGAACCGATGTCGGCGCACTGGGCGATCTGCGTGCGGTCCTGCCCGAGGGCGTGGTGCCGGTGAGCGGCATTCTTTCCGCAAGCGGTGAGCTGGCTGCAGGATCGACCTTGTCGACAGCCCAGACGCAAAACAGCGGTGGCGCCGGTGGTTTCGGCTTTGGAAACTTTACCTTCCGCACGGCCCGTAGCGCAGAGCTCGAAGCCGAGCGGCAGGCCGCCGCAGCGCGCGGTGAAGCAATAGGGACGGCCAGCGAAGGGCAGGGCGGCTTCGGTTTTCTTGGTCGCTTCTTTGGGATAGGCGGCGATCTGGCGGCTGAGACCTTTGGAGTCGATGAACCGGTCCTCGGCTCGGACGGGCTGCCAGTTGCCAGCGATCTCGCGGCCGTTCCGTCGGCGAGAGGCAGCGTAAACCCCTACCTCTGGGATGCTACGGCGCGGACGCTGGCCTTCATGCCAGTTTCGCAGGCGAACTGGGCTGTTGGGCTGTTCTCCACCGACTGGTATTCCGGGACTGAAGCGCGGCCCGAGCGGGTGCGTGTCGATGTCCAGCACACCAGCGATGTTCTGGGGCCGGGATCCTTCCACGTGACGGTCCACCGCCAGATTCTGGAGCAGGGTATGTGGCGGAGTGCGCCATCGTCGCTGCCGGCCGCGCGTGAGTTAGAGGGTCAGATTTTGCGCGTCGCCCAGCAGCTGAAGATCAGCCTGAATTGACCCTTTCCCTGGAACCCGGGTGCCACGGCCGCGAAAACCGGCTGCAGGCGCCGCATAGCTTCCAGCCGGGTCCGAGCCTTTCCACCCGGCCACCCCTGCGGCAAGAATGGCCGCCATCATTGACCGCCACATGATCGGGACTGATCCATGAGCACCGACCGCTATAACGCCACCGCCGCTGAGAAAAAGTGGCAGTCCGTCTGGGATGAGCGGCAGGCCTTTCGCGCCGAGACCGATCCCAGCCGCAAAAAGTACTACGTGCTGGAAATGTTCCCCTACCCCTCGGGCGCTATTCACATGGGTCACGTCCGCAACTACACGCTGGGTGACGTGGTGGCGCGGTACAAGCGCGCGCGCGGCTATAACGTGCTGCACCCCATCGGCTGGGATGCCTTTGGCCTGCCTGCCGAGAATGCGGCTTTCGAGCGGAAGGTGCACCCGGCCGACTGGACCTATCGCAACATCGATCTGATGCGGACCGAGCTGAAATCCATGGGCCTGTCGATCGACTGGACCCGTGAATTCGCCACCTGCGACCCCGAGTACTACGAGCAGCAGCAGCGCATGTTCATCGAGATGTACCGAAAGGGGCTGGTCTACCAGAAGGAAAGCTGGGTCAACTGGGACCCGGTCGAGATGACCGTGCTGGCCAACGAGCAGGTCGAGAACGGCCGCGGCTGGCGCTCCGGTGCGCTGGTGGAAAAGCGGCAGCTGACCCAGTGGTTCTTCAAGATCACCGACTATGCCCCGCAACTGCTGGATGCGATCCACAACGATCTGGACCGCTGGCCAGACAAGGTGCGGCTGATGCAGGAAAACTGGATCGGCCGGTCGGAAGGCGCGGAAATGGCGCTGCCGATAGAGGGGCGCGACGACCAGCTGGTGGTTTTTACCACCCGTCCCGACACGATCTATGGCGCGTCGTTCTTTGCCATGGCGCCCGAGCATCCGCTCGCCAGTGAACTCGCCGCCGATAACCCCGAGCTGGCCGAGTTCATCCGCGAATGCCAGCGCTCTGGCACGTCTGAAGCCGAACTGGAAACGCAGGAGAAGAAGGGCTTCGACACCGGCCTGCGCGCGCAACATCCAGCCTTCCCCGATCAGACCCTGCCACTGTTGGTCGCCAATTTCATCCTCATGGACTACGGCACCGGCGCCATTTTCGGCTGTCCGGGCCACGATCAGCGCGACCTCGAATTCGCACGCAAATATAACCTTCCCGTTATCAGGGTGGTCGCCGGTCCCGACGGCGAAGACGGCCCGATCGGCGAAGAGGCCTACGTCGGCGATGGCCCACACGTCAATTCCGGCCCGCTCGACGGCCTGAAGACCGATGAGGCCAAGTCGCAGGCCATCGCCATGCTCGCAGGCTGCGACCACGGCAAGAGCCGCATCACCTACCGCCTGCGCGACTGGGGTGCTTCGCGGCAGCGCTATTGGGGCTGCCCGATCCCCATGACCCAATGTGACACCTGCGGCGTGGTGCCGGTTGCCGACGATCAGCTCCCGGTTGAGCTGCCCAAGGACGTCAGCTTCGACAAGCCCGGCAACCCGCTCGACCACCATCCGACATGGACCCAGACCACCTGTGCCAAGTGCGGCGGTCCGGCCTGGCGCGAGACGGACACGCTCGACACCTTCGTCGACAGCTCCTGGTACTTCGCCCGCTTCACTTCGCCCCGCGCCGAAACCCCGGTCATTCGCGAGGATGCCGACTACTGGCTGCCGGTCGATCAGTACGTGGGCGGGGTCGAGCACGCCGTGCTTCACCTGCTCTACTCCCGCTTTTTCACCCGCGCGATGAGCGTCATCGGACAGGGTTCGGTCGACGAGCCCTTCGCCGGCCTGTTCACGCAGGGGATGGTCTGCCACGAGACCTATCAGGACCCGGATGGCAACTGGCTCGCCCCCGATGAGATCGAGAAGAGCGGCGACTGCTTCATCACGCTCGACGGCGGCAAGCCGGTCGACGTCGGCCGCGTGATCAAGATGTCGAAGTCCAAGCGCAACGTTGTCGCCCCGGCCCAGATCATTCAGGTCTACGGCGCGGACACGGCCCGCTGGTTCATGCTGTCCGACTGTCCACCAGACCGCGATCTCGAGTGGACTGAGTCCGGCGCTGAGGGCGCCTGGCGCTTCACCCAGCGCGTGTTCCGGCTGGTGACGGAGGCCGCCGGGGCACTGGATCAGCCCGGCGACGCCGATGCTCCGGCCATGAAGGCGCTGCGCGTTGCCAGCCACAAGATGGCCGACGGCGTGACACAGGACATCGAGACCTTCGGCTTCAACAAGTCCGTCGCGCGGCTCTACGAATTCGCCAACGATCTGGGTAAGGCGCTGGGCCAGCCCGGCGTGGCGGGAGAGCCGCTGGGCGAGTGCCTGCGCTTCTTCATCCGCGCCTTCGAGCCGATGATGCCCCATCTGGCGCAGGAGCTTTGGGCGCAGCTGGGTCTGGAGGACCTCGTCTGCCTGGCGCCCTGGCCCGAGGTCGATCCGGCGCTGCTGGTCGACGACAGTGTGACCATCGGCGTGCAGGTCAACGGCAAGCTGCGCGGAACCATCGACATGCCCAAGGATGCGAGCAAGGAAGACACCGTGGCCGCGGCCATGGCGCTGGAAGGTGTCCAGCGGACGCTGGACGGCAACCCGCCCAAGACGGTCATCGTCGTGCCCGGGCGCATCGTCAACATCGTGGCCTGATCCATGGTCCGGGTCGGCGCCGCGCTGCTGTTTCTGCTGCTGAGCCTCGCCGGGTGCGGGTTCCAGCCCCAGCTGCGCGATTCCACTGGTCAGTATGATATTGCCATTCCGTCGATCGCGGCACGTGACGGGCAGGTGCTCCGCGCCGCGCTGGTCCAGCGGCTTAACCGCTTCGAGCAGCCCCGGAATCCGCTCTACGCGCTGGAGCTACAGCTCAGCGTCGACACCGACGAGGTGCTGGCCCTGAACCCGCGCGCTTGCCTGACTGACGGTCGGAATTGCAGCTGGTCCGAGGTTGAAGCCACGGCCCGGTTCCAGATCCGCACCACTGGCGTGGCTGGTTCCGGTCAAGCCGAGGCCATTGTCTGGCAGGGCTTTGCCCGCGGTCGCTCTGACCAGCGCCGGGCGCAGACCGGCTGGCGCTTCGGTAGCGCAGCGGAGCAGGCCAGAACCCGGGCGCTGCATCAGCTCGCTGACGATTTGGCTTTGCAGGTTTCCGTGGCATTGTCCCGACCATGAAGGTTTCTTCCGCCAGCGCCGATGCATTCTGCCGCGCCGCGCCGCAGCGCGCCCGGATGGCGCTGGTCTACGGCCCTGACCGCGGGCTGGTTCAGGAGCGAGTCAAGCTGATCCGCGAGGCTGTCTTCGGCGCCGAATTTGACCCCATGAACCACGTGCGCTTTACCGCCAACGAAATCGAGGCTGATCCGACCCGGCTGGTCGACGAAGCCCACGCGCTGTCGCTCATGGGCGGCCCGCGGCTGGTGGAGGCCACGGGCAGCGATGCCGACTTGGTGCGCGCAGTGACGGTGCTGCAGACCGAGCCGGACAAGCTTGCGGCCTTTGTGCTGCTGACCGCCGGCGAGCTGACCCCGCGCGCCAAGATCCGGGTGATGGCAGAGAAGGCAGACGGCTTCGCGGCCGTGCCCTGCTACAGTGATGATGCCAACACGCTGCCAGCGCTGATCCGGCAGGTGCTCGAAGAGGAACACGGCCTGAGCGTCAGTGCCGATGCCCGGCAGGCGTTGCAGGGCCATCTGGGCGGTGACCGGGCGCTGACCCTGAACGAGCTGCAGAAGCTGGCGCTTTACGTCGGCCCGGAAGCCGGCGAAGTCACGCTGGAAGACGTGCAGGCTTGCGCGCCCAACGCGGCGGGGCTAGAGCTGGACCGGCTGCTGTTCGCCGTCACCGCTGGCAACGCCGCGCGGGTGGACAGCGAGTTCGAGCGCCAGTTGGCTGCGGGCACGGACCCCAACGCCGTGCTGAGCATGCTGCGCATGCACCTCAACCGCTTCATGTCGGTTGGCGTGGCCGTGGGTGAGGGAAAGACGATGCAGGCCGCGATCGCCGGGCTGCGCCCGTCCCTGTTCTTCAAGACCAAGGATGCCTTCACGGCGCAAGCGCGAGACTGGCCACTGCCGCGCAGCCTCACGGCGCTGGATCTGGTTAAAAACTGTCTGGCGGCGGTGCGGCAGACCGATGCGCCGGTGAATGCGCTGACCCGGCAATGCTTGTTCGATATTGCCCGCAGTGGCAGCGGGCGGGCCTAGAGCCCCTCTCCGCGCTGCTCTTCGGTCCGGTCAATCGACCGCTGCGACCTGTGCTGCCAGATGTGCCGCTGCGAGACGATCCCGCTCCGAGCGCCGGAGCTTCTGGCTTTCCGACTTGAGCTGACCGCAGGCGGCGAGGATGTCTTCCCCGCGCGTGGTGCGTACCGGCGCCGACAGCCCCGCGTCCTGAATGATGGTCTGGAACGCAGCGATCCGGGTTGCGCTCGAACACTCGAAGTCCGACCCCGGCCACGGATTGAAGGGGATCAGGTTGATCTTCGATGGAATACCCTTGAGCAGCCGCACCAGCTGCCGCGCGTCGGCGTCGCTGTCGTTCACGCCCTTGAGCATAACGTATTCGAAGGTGATCCGCCGCGCGTTGGTGACGCCGGGGTAGGTGCGGCAGGCGTCGAGCAGTTCTTCCAACGGATACTTCTTGTTGATCGGCATGATGTGGTCACGGGTGTCGTCGTCGACCGCGTGCAGGGAGATCGCGAGGTTGACGTTGAGCTCCTCGCCACACTTGCGCATCGCCGGCACGACGCCGGAGGTCGACAGCGTGATCCGCCGCTTGGACAGCGACAGGCCCTCGCCATCCATGACGATGCGCAGCGCGGCGGCAACGTTGTCGTAGTTATAGAGCGGCTCGCCCATGCCCATCATCACCACGTTGGTGATCATGCGTGAATGGTCCGAGGGGGTCGGCCACTCGCCGAAGGCATCGCGGGCGAGCATCATCTGACCCACGACCTCGGCCGCCGTCAGGTTGCGGACCAGCTTCTGGGTGCCGGTGTGGCAGAACTTGCAGGTCAGCGTGCAGCCGACCTGGCTGGAGACGCACAGGGTGCCGCGATCCGCCTCCGGAATGTGGACGGTCTCGACCTCGTTGCCATCGGGGAACTTGAGTAGCCATTTCGCGGTGCCGTCGACGCTGTTCAGCGCCTCAGAGACCTGGGGGCGCTCGATGACGAATTCATCGGCCAGATTCTGCCGGAAATCCTTGGACAGATTGGTCATGGCGTCGAAGTCGGTGACACCGTGCCAGTACAGCCATTGCCACAGCTGCTTGGTGCGGAACGGCTTGTGCCCCCGCTCGACCAGCATGTCGTTGAGCTGCGTGCGCGGAATGCCGATCAGGTTGACCCGCTGGCCGTCGGCCGAGGCAAACTGTCCGGGGTTCAGGTCCGGTGAGGGACTTATTTCCGGGGTGGCGGCAATCTGGTTCATGGCCCTGCAGTGCCACAGACCGCGGGCAGGCTCAACGGTGGGCGGCTATGCGCCCACCCCTCGATCCATGGCAAATCAAACGTTACAGGCTTGCGAAATCTTGTCGTAGGCCTTGGTGAAGCCGCGTAACGAGAACTGATCGCGGATGTCGTTGCCCCGTGCCGACCGGCTTTCGATAGTTAGGCTGAGGCCACGCTTGAGCGCCGTAATCATCGCCGCGTCGTCTTCCGGGTGGCTCCACGCGGTTTCGCCGCCCTTGCTGAACATGGCGAAGTTCTTACCGCCGACCGAGGCGATCGGGCGCTTGCTCGCATCCATGGGGAAGCCGGATTCGAAGGAAATCACACGGGTTTCCTGCCCCGGACGGTGGGCGACCAACAGCCATGGGTCGCCGCGGCGCAGATTACCGGGCTGCGAGGACTGGGGATCGGTCAGCATCCAGCACACCACCTGACCCGATGGCTCGACCATGCGGAAGGCCTGCCAGGCGGTGAAGTCGCCGAGCTTCTCCGGCTTCTGGGCAGCCGCGACCGAACCGGAAGCAAGCACCGCAATCAGGGACAAGAGCCAGAAACGCAGGTTGTTCATTGGTACAATTCCCAAAGTCTTGATGACCCGACCCGAAACCACTTCGGGGAGAGCCCTTCACTGTCAATGTAGCGCGTGTTTTAGACGAAAACACGGCTGAAATTCCACTGCAGGCCTAGGCTCGCGGGCCTGTGACCGCAGACTGTGGCAGACGTGCCAGCTTAGACTTAGTCGTCCTGGTCAGCCGCCTTGCCACCAGAGGCCCGCGCTGGGGTGCCGGCAATGGCGATGTCCCCGGACAGGGTGCCACCGCGTTCAACCTCAAGTTCCCCGAAACGAATGGTGCCGATGATGCGACCCGTTGAGGTCACGGTCAGCAGTCCTTCGACCGTCAGCTCGCCATCGAAATGACCGCTGATGGTGGCGGAGTCCACGACCGCCATGCCCTTGAAGTGGCCCCCCGGGGTCACGTCCAGCGTACGGCTGTCCATCAGCGCGGCTTCGAGTGATCCTTCGACCACGAGCCGCTCGCAGGAGGTGATCTCACCCTTGAGCTTTATTTCACGACCAACGATCAGTTTACCGGCTTCTTGCAAGGTCTGGCTCCCTCTGGGCTGTTGCGCTGCGGGGCGCGGCGCCGGGTTCGAGACGACGGGTTCACCTGCGCCGTTCGCGCGGACCGCGCTGCCGGCGGCAGACCGGGGTGCCGGACTGCTGGGCGACGGTGACGCCTTGATCGACGGTGCAGATGCAGGAGCAACGGGCGGGGCAGGCGATGCTGCCGCTGCCGCCGCTGCTGACGCCGCTGACGGGTCTGGTGCCTGGCTGGGCGTGTCACTGGATGGCGAAACGGTGGGTCGGGGCGTCGCCAGTCGGCGTTCACCGGCCGGCGCGACCTGCGGTGCGGCGGGCGCTACCGGTGGGACGGGTGCCGCGCCATTGTCATCTTTTTTGGTCTTTGAAAACATGGGCCTAGGGACCTCCGAAATACAGAACACCGCCAATCGGCAATCCCCGATTTGCGTAAGAATATGCGTCCTTTTACGAGCAAATGCCCCCGAATCCAAGCTTTATCCACAGGTTAGCCAGATAATAAAGAGAATTCGAACTATTTTCGGGCACTCTCGATCGCTGCGAAAACCGCAGCGTTGAGCACGTCCGAAACCTTGGCGGTCATTGATGTTATTTGTACGGCGTGATTGAGGCCCTGCAGCACCGGCCCGATTACTGTGCCATCGGCAAATTCCGTCAGCAGTTTCTGGCTGATATTGGCGGCGTGGAGGCCGGGCATAACCAGTACGTTCGCCGGGCCGGTCAGACGGCAGAACGGGTAGGTCGACTGCATCAGCTCGTAGTCGAGCGCGACGTTGACCTGCATCTCGCCGTCGAATTCGAAATCGACCCCACGTTGCTCCAGCTCCTGCACGGCGTCGCGCACGTCGCGGGTCGTGGGCCGCGCTGGCTGGCCGAAGTTGGAATAGCTGAGCAGGGCGACCCGCGGCTCGAAGCCCAGCGACCGGGCGGTGGCGGCCGTCTGCACTGCGATGTCCGCCAGCGCGCGACCGTCGGGGTTTTCGGCGACGGAGGTATCAGCGAGGAACACGGTCTGCCCGCGCCGGATGAACATGGCGTAGGTCATGATCCGCTCGCTCGGCGCCGGGTCGCTGACCTTGAGCACGTCCTCGAAACAGCTGCCGAAGGCGCGGGTCAGGCCGGTCACCATCGCGTCCGCCTGTCCCGAGACCACCATGGAGGCGGCGTAGACGTTGCGGTCCTGGTGGATCAGGCGCTGACAGTCGCGGCGCAGGTAGCCCTTCCGGTTGAGGCGGGCGTACAGCATGTCCACCAGCTCGGGGTTGTCTTCGCGGCGCTGCCCGGCGTTGCGGATTTCGAGCGCGTTCTTGGCCAGACCCATGTCGACCAGCGTGGCTTCGATGTCTTCCTGCCGCCCAACTAGGATCGGGCGGCCCAGTTCGCCGTTCTGCAGCGCCAGTGCAGCGCGCACGGCGCGGGGGTCTTCGCCCTCGGCAAAAACCACGCGCTGGCCCTTGCCTCGGGCGCGGTCGTAGACCCGCTGCAGCCGGTCGTAGGTCGGGTCAAGGCGGCCTTTGAGCTCTTCGGCGTAGGCTTCCATGTCGATGATTGGCCGGCGGGCAACGCCGCTTTCCATGGCCGCGCGTGCCACTGCTTGCGGGATGGCGACGATCAGGCGCGGGTCAAATGGCGCCGGGATCAGGTACTCGCGCCCGAACTTGAGTTTGCGGCCGTAGGCTTCACCGACCTCATCCGGCACGTCTTCACGGGCTAGTGCGGCGATGGCGTTGGCGGCGGCTATCTTCATCTCGTCGTTGATCGCCCGCGCCCGCACGTCGAGCGCGCCGCGGAAGATATACGGGAAGCCCAGCACGTTGTTGACCTGGTTGGGGTAGTCCGACCGGCCGGTTGCAACGAAGGCATCGTCGCGGACTTCTTCGACCAGTTCGGGTTTGATCTCCGGGTCGGGATTGGCCATGGCAAAGATGATCGGCTGCGCCGCCATCGAGGCCACCATGTCCTGCGTGATCGCGTCCTTGACCGACAGGCCGAAGAACACGTCGGCGCTGTCCATGGCCTCTTCGAGCGTGCGCAGGTCGGTTTCGACTGCGTGCATGGACTTCCACTGGTTCATGCCCTCGGTTCGGCCGCGGTAGATCACCCCGCGGCTGTCGCACATGACGGCGTTTTCCGGGGGCATGCCCATAGCCTTGAGCAGCGACAGTGTGGCGATGGCGGCGGCGCCCGCGCCATTGACCACCATGCGCATGTCGCTGAGGCTTCGACTCGTCAGTTCGAGCGCGTTGATCAGGCCGGCGGCGGCGATGATCGCGGTGCCGTGCTGGTCGTCGTGCATGACCGGCACGTCGAGGTTCTCGCGCAGGCGCTCTTCGATGATGAAGCTCTCCGGCGCCTTGATGTCCTCGAGGTTGATGCCGCCGAAAGAGGAGGCCATGACCTCGACGGCTTCACAGAAGCGGTCCACGTTTTCGGTGTCGAATTCGAGGTCGATGCCGTCGATGTCGGCGAAGCGCTTGAACAGCACCGCCTTGCCTTCCATCACGGGTTTGGATGCCAGCGCCCCGAGATTGCCCAGCCCCAGAACGGCTGTGCCGTTCGAGATGACGGCCACGGTGTTGGACTTGGCGGTATAGTCGTAGGCGCTGTCTTCGTTTTCGGCGATGCGGAGACAAGGGTAGGCAACGCCTGGCGAGTAAGCCAGAGAAAGGTCTCGCTGTGTCGCCAGAGGCTTGGTAGCAGTAACTTCGAGTTTGCCGGGTCGGCCGCTGGAATGCAGGAGGAGGGCTTCGCGTTCCGTAATGCGGTAGACGTCCTGGCTCATAAGAATTGCCCTCTCACCCCAAACCCGGGAACGTGTTTAGCAAACTGCATATCTATGGCATCAACAAATGACCAAGCGTCGGTGGAGTCAACCGCCACAGACCGGAGGGCAGGGGCCTCGCCGATGATGATCCAATACCTGGACATTAAGGACGAGCACCCCGAATGCCTGCTGTTCTACCGCATGGGCGACTTCTACGAGCTGTTCTTCGATGACGCCGAGAAAGCCGCCGGCGCGCTAGATATCGTGCTGACCAAACGCGGCACCCACGGCGGCGATCCGATCCCCATGGCCGGCGTGCCCCACCACGCGGCCGAGTCTTATTTGTCCCGCCTGATCCGAGCCGGTTTCAAGGTCGCCATCGCCGAGCAGACCGAAGACCCGGCCGAGGCCAAGAAACGCGGCTCGAAGTCGGTGGTCCAGCGCGAAGTGGTGCGGGTGGTGACTCCTGGCACCCTGACTGAAGACGCCGTGCTCAGCGCCGGGGCGCACAATTTTCTCGCCGGGGTCGCGTCGGTCAGCGGCGGGCTGGCGCTGGCCTGGCTGGATATGTCCACGGGTGAATTCCACGTGCAGTCCTTTGACGGCATTCGGGCGCTGGGGCAGCGGATCGAGGTGCTCGGCCCTGCGGAGATCATCTTTGCCGATGCCGGGCTGGAGGATGCCGACTTCATGGCCGCCATCGGGGCCAGTGGCGCAGCACAATCTCCGCTGCCCCGGGTGCGCTTCGACAGCAGCAACGCCAATGACCGGCTGTGTCAGGCCTTCGGCGTCGCCAACCTCGACGCCTTCGGTGATTTTTCCCGGGCCGAGGTCGCAGCGGCTGGTGCGGTCGTCGACTACGTGGTGCTGACCCAGAAGGGCACCATGCCGCGCCTGCGGCCGCTCCAGCAGCGCCAGTCCGATCATAGCCTCGATATCGACCCGGCCTCGCGCTGCAATCTGGAGCTGTTCACGACTCAGAGCGGGCAGGCCAAGGGCGGCCTCTTTGCCCTCATCAACCGCGCGGTGACGGCCGCAGGGACGCGGCGACTGCGCGAGTGGCTGGCCCAGCCCTTCGCTAACATCGGCCCGATCGAGGACCGCCTCGCGGCTGTATCGACGCTCGTGGAGGACAGCGGCCTGCGGCAGGATCTGCGCGCTGCTCTGCGGCAGGTGCCAGACATGGAGCGGGCGCTGACCCGGCTGTCGCTGGGGCGCGGTGGCCCGCGCGATATTCAGGCCATGCTGACCGGACTGGATGGGGCGCAGGCGATGGCGGACCGGCTGGTTTCCACCCTCAGTAAGCGCCTGCTTCCCCCCATGCTCGACGAGTGCCTCGCCGACCTCGGGCAGCCCGACGCGCTGTTTCCCGATCTGCGCGCGGCGCTGGTCGACGAACCGCCGAGCTTTGCCCGCGACGGCGGCTTTATCGCCCCAGGACACCACGCCGAACTTGACCGCCTGCGGGCTCTGCGCGACGACGCCAAAGGCCTGATCGTCGGGCTGCAGGCGCAGTACGTCGAAATGACGAGGGTGACGTCCCTCAAGATCAGGCACAACAACGTTCTGGGTTACTTCATCGACGTTTCTGCCGTGAATGCGGACAAGGTGCCGATCGAGGCCGAGGGTCCCTTCATCCATCGACAGACGCTCGCCAACGCAGTGCGTTTCACCACCGTCGAGCTGAGCGAACTCGAAGCTGAAATCCGGTCGGCTGCGGAGAAGGCGCTGGGGCTGGAGCTGGAGTTGTTCGCCGCCATGGTCGCAGCGATTCTGGCGCAGGCGTCGGATCTGGACCGGATGACGGCAGCGCTGTCCGCGCTCGACGCCGTCTCGGGGCTTGCCGATCTCGCCGCTGATCAGGGCTGGAGCCGCCCTGCCTTCGTCGACGGGCCGCCGACTCTGCAGGTAACCAGCGGGCGTCATCCCGTGGTCGAGCAGGCGCTGCGGCAGCAGGATGGTTCGGCCTTTATCGCCAACGACTGCGCGCTCGACGGTGACGACCGGCTGTGGTTGCTGACCGGGCCGAACATGGCCGGTAAGTCGACCTTCCTGCGCCAGAACGCACTGCTGGTGGTGCTTGCGCAGATGGGGTCATTCGTGCCCGCACAGTCGCTGACGCTGAGCCCGGTCGACCGCCTGTTCTGCCGGGTCGGGGCCTCGGATGATCTGGCGCGGGGTCGCTCGACCTTCATGGTCGAAATGATCGAAACCGCGGCTATCCTGAATCAGGGGTCGCGCCATTCGTTCGTGATCCTCGACGAAATTGGGCGCGGTACGTCCACGTTTGACGGACTGTCGATTGCATGGGCGACGGTCGAGCATCTGGTAACCCGGCTGGGCTGCCGCTGCCTGTTCGCCACCCACTACCACGAGCTGACCCAGCTGGCCGATCAGATCGACGCCGTCAGCTGCCACCGCATGGCAATCCGCGAGTGGGAGGACAGCATCGTCTTCCTGCATCAGGTCGTCGCCGGGGCCTCGGACCGGTCATATGGCATTCAGGTCGCGCGGCTCGCCGGGCTGCCCGAGACCGTGATCAACCGCGCCTTCGCGGTGCTGCAGGCGCTGGAGAACAGCGAGGCCAGCGGGGCCACGTCGGAGGCGCTGGGGCTGGACCTGCCGCTGTTTGCGGCCATGGCAGCACCGGAAGCGGCCACCGCTGATGCGCCGGTCGAAACACCCCGCGGTTGGGCCGAAGTGGTGGAACAGGTTGCCGCTCTCGACCCTGACAACATGTCTCCCAAGCAGGCGCTGGAGGCACTCTACGCCTTGCGCGACCTGCACCGATCCGAGGTAGACTAGGGCCATGACCAGCCTTGCCAACATGAACCCGCCCAGCCTGCCCGATTTCGGTGACGGCAATCCATTCGCCGACGACCGCGACAGGCTGGTGCAGCAGATCCGGGCGCAGCGGGCCGCCGTTCTGGCCCAGTTGCACGAGAGCCTGCTCGCCGGGGACGACAACGGCTGGACTGCCGCGCAGCGCCTTGCGCACTGGACCGACGTGGTGATCGTGCGGGTGTTCGAGCACATTCAGGATGCTTTGCCCGATAGCCGCCGCACGCCGATTAGCCTGATCGGGCTGGGCGGCTATGGCCGGGGGCAGCTCGCCCCCTTTTCCGATATCGACCTGCTGTTCCTGACCCAGAACCCGATCAGTGACCCATCGGCCGAGGCGGTCGAGGCCCTGCTCTACGTGCTCTGGGATTCGGGCTTTAAGGTCGGGCAGGCGGTCCGGTCCATGCGCCAGTGCGTGACCGAGGCCAACGACGACGTTCGCACCCTCACTGCGATGATCGAAAACCGCATGATTTGCGGCGAAGTGGCACTAGCCCGCCGTCTCGATGCCAAAATCGGCTCCATGGTGAAAGGGGGGCGCAGCCGCAGGTTCACCGACGATAAGATCGAGGAACGGCGCCAGCGCTACCTCCAGCCCGGCAACAGCCGCTATGCGCTGGAACCCCACGTCAAGGAAGGGATCGGCGGCCTGCGCGACCTGCACACCCTCTATTGGATTACCCGCGCTCGCTTCGATGATGCAGGGCCGGAGGCGCTGCACCGCAACGGCCTGCTGACCGCGGCGCAGGCCGAGCACATGCGGACGGCGGAGACCTTCTTCTGGACCGTGCGCTTCCACCTGCACCTGAACACGGGGCGCGGCGAGGACCGGCTGACCTTCGACCTGCAGCTCGATATCGCCAAGGCGCTGGGCTACGCCCGGCGGGGCGGCCGGCAGGGGGTCGAGCGCTTCATGACCCGCTACTACAAGATGACCCGCGACGTCGGCGCTCTCTCTTACTTCGTGCTCGCCAGTGTGCTCGACGACGTGCAGGCGGAGAGCAGCCTGAGCCTGCCTGCCTTCCTGATACCGCGCAACGAGATCGAAGGCTTTCGCGTGCAGAACAATCGCCTGCGCGCCCGCAATGCCCGGCATTTCGAAGAGAATCCCATCGACCTGATCCGTATCTTCAAGGTTGCCCATGATGAGGGCATAGAGATTCACCCCAAGAGCCTGCGCGGGATCATGCAGAAGGCGCGGCTGGTCTCGGTCCACCATCTGCAGGACGACCCCGAGGCCAACGCGATCTTTCTCGACATCCTGTGCCACAGCCGCAACCCACTGGAGCTGCTGCGGTTGATGAACGACACCTCAGTGCTCGGATACCTGCTGCCTGAGTTCCGGGCCGTGGTCGGGATGATGCAGTTCAACCGCTACCACCACTACACGGTCGATGAACACACGCTGCGCGCGGTTGGGATCATGCACCGTATCGCCAACGACGAGGGCGATGAGAGCATGGGCCGCGCGACGGCAGTCTTTGGCGAGATCGTCCAGACCCGGGCGCTGTTCGTTGCCATGCTGCTGCACGATCTGATGAAGGGGCGCGACGAGCCGCACGAGATCCTCGGCGCGCAAATGGCGCGCACCATGGCCCCGCGCATGGGCCTGAGCGAGAGCGAGACGGCCTTCGTGTCGTGGCTGATCCGGGAGCACCTGACCATGTCCTCGGTGGCGTTCCAGCGCGACCTCGACGACCCCGCTGAAGTGCGTGAATTTGCCGAACGTGTTGGCTCGCTGGAGCGTTTGCAGGCGCTGTTCGTGCTTACAGTCGCCGATATTCGTGCCGTCGGCCCGGATGTCTGGAACGGCTGGAAGGCGTCCCTGCTCGGCCAGCTGTTCGTTGGCGCAGCTGACGTGCTGACGCTGGGCAGCGACAGCGCCTCGGCGCGCGAACACGACCGGTCGCGAGAGAGCCGCGAGGCGGTCGGGCGGGCCGTCCCCGAAGCCCATCGCGGGGCCTTCGATCTGATGATGTTGGTCGCGCCGCGACCCTACTGGCTGGCCTACGAGCCAGACACCATCCTCTGCCATCTGGCGCTGATCACAGCGACGGAGTCAGACGGCAACAAGATCGGCGTTTCCTTCCGCCAGTACAAAGACGAAGGCTGGACCGAGGTCTTCGTCTACGTCCTCGACCACGCCGGAATGTTCGCCGGGATCGCCGGTTCTGTCGGCGTATGCGGGCACGATATCGACGGCGCCAAGGCGCACACGCTGGGCAATTCCATGGTGCTCGACACCTTTGCGGTGTCGACCTCCAACGGTGAGGCCCTCGACGACGGTCAGTGCAAGCGCCTGCACGAGACGATCGAGCGCGTGGTGACCGGACAGATGCCGCTGGGCCCTGAGATCGAAAAGCGCCTCAAGCGCCGTTCGCAGCGCCTGCAGGTGCTTGACCCCGACCACGCCATCGTCATCAACAACAAGACGTCGGAGAACTTCACCCTGCTCGAAGTCAGTGGCCCGAACCGCCCCGGCGAACTGTACCGCATCACCCGGGCGCTGGGCGCCGACGGGCTGGCGATCCACAGCGCCAAAATCAGCTCCTATGGGCAGCGCTACGTCGATGTGTTCTATCTGCTCGACGGGCTTGGCGGGAAGGTTGAGAGCGAAGACCGGGTCAAGCGCGTCAAGGACCGGGTGATGGAAAGCCTCAGTCGTGGCTGAGCCGGATCAGCGGGGCGAGACCGGGAGTGATCCGGAGAATGATGCCGGCAACCTCGCCCGTTCCGTGGGAACCGTTGGCGGTCTGACCCTGATCAGCCGTGCGTTGGGCTACGTGCGCGATATCTTCATGGCGGTGTTCATCGGCGCCGGGCCTGTCGGGGATGCCTTTACCTTTGCGCTGACCTTGCCCAATTCCTTCCGCCAGATCTTCGCCGAAGGGGCCTTCAACGCCGCCTTCGTGCCGACCTACACCGAGCTGCAGACGCGCGAAGGCAAGGCCGCTGCGGCCCGGTTTGCGGGGCAGGTTATGACCCTGCTGCTGGTGATCCTGCTGCCGCTCAGCGTCCTGATCCTATGGCAGATGCCGGCGGTGATCGGCTTCCTCTCTCGGGGCTATGATCCGGCGGGTCAGCGCTTCGCTCTCGCCGTGTTGTTCAGCCGGCTGATGTTCGGTTATCTGACCTTGATCAGCCTGATGGCGCTGTGCACCGCGATTCTCAACGCCAATGGCCGCTTTGCACCCGGGCCGGGGGTTCAGATCGGCTACAACGTCATCCTGATCGCCGCGCTGGTGCTGGCGGTGCCGGTGATCGGCTACCCGGCGCACGTGCTCAGCGTCGGGGTTCTAAGCGCCGGGGGGTTCCAGTTCGGGGTGACTTGGCTGCTGGCGAGCCTGCTGGTCGGGATCACGGTGGTTCCGCGTCTGCCGCGTCTGGACCGGCGGTTGCGCGGGATGATGTTGCTCATGGGCCCCGGGGTCGCTTCGGCGGCGGGGCTGCAGATTTCCTCCCTGCTCAACCGGGCGCTGGCTTCGGACATCGTCGGGGCGCAGAGCCAGCTTTATTTCGCCGAACGGCTCTATTTCCTGCCGCTGGCGCTGATCGGCATCGCCTTCGGAGTGGTAATTCTGCCGACCCTGTCGCGCGCGCTGGCCCGCGGTGACGATGCCGGTGCGGGGCAGACGATCCACGACGGCCTGTCGCTTGCCGGATTCGTTGCAATCCCCGCATCGGTGGCCCTGCTGGTCATGCCGCGTGAGATTATCGCCACTTTGTTCCAGTACGGTCGGTTTGACGCAGAGGCCTCGGGGCAAGCCGGTTGGATCCTGATGGCGCTGTCGATCGGGCTGCTGCCCGTCATCCTGCAGCGGGTGCTCTACCCCGTTTTCTTCGCCCGCAAAGATACGCTGACCCCCATGCTGGTCACCCTTGTCGGGGTCGGGGTGCAAGTGGCCTTGGCTGTCACCCTCTTCCCCGTGATCGGCGTGTTCGGGCTGGGCCTGTCGATCGCTATCGCGGCGTGGCTGCAGGCCTTTGCGGCCGCCTGGCTTACTGGTGCGCGGGGGTTCTGGCGCCCCGATGCAGCGCTGGTGGCACAGCTGGCCCGGGTCTGCATCGCTGCGGCGGTGATGGGCGCGGGACTGTGGCTGCTGCGCGGGCTGAGCGCTGAAATCTTCGTCTCGGGCGCGGCCTGGCAGCGCGTGCCAATCATGGCCGGTTTGGTGCTCGCCGGACTCACCGGCTACATATTAATAGGCATTGTTATGAACGCAGTACCGCCTTCTGCCATAGCTGCCTTGCGGCGGCTGGGCAGGCGCTCGGGTTGACCCGGCGAGTTTAAGAGCGCCATAGGGACACCAGATTTTCAGGCCGCCTCAAATTCAGGGAGCAGCGCCATGACCGAGTCTGGTTCGACCAAAGCGCGGATTTTCTCCGGGGTTCAGCCCACCGGCGGGCTGCACCTTGGCAACTACCTCGGCGCCGTCCGTAACTTCGCCGATCTGCAGGACGACTACGAGTGCGTCTACTGTGTCGTCGATCTGCACGCGATCACCACGTGGCAGGATCCGACCAGGCTTGCCGATCAGACCCGGGAAATCACCGCGGCTTTTCTGGCCGCCGGGATCGACCCGAAAAACGCGATCATCTTCAACCAGTCGCAGGTCCGCGCTCACGCTGAGCTCGCGTGGGTCTTTAATTGTGTCGCCCGCGTCGGCTGGCTCAACCGTATGACCCAGTTCAAGGACAAGGCCGGCAAGAACCGCGAAGCCGCGTCCGTTGGCCTCTACGGCTATCCGGTGCTGCAGGCGGCCGACATTCTGGTCTACCTCGCCACCCACGTGCCTGTGGGCGAGGACCAAAAGCAGCATCTGGAGCTGACGCGCGATATCGCCGGTAAGTTCAACAACGACTTCGGCGTCGATTTCTTCCCGATGATCGAGCCGCTGATTCTGGGGGCCGAGGCGCGCATCATGTCGCTGCGCGACGGCGCCAAGAAGATGTCCAAGTCTGACCCCTCGGACATGAGCCGCATCAACATGACCGACGATGCCGACGCCATCGCCAACAAGATCCGCCGCGCCAAGACCGACCCGGCAGCCCTGCCCGGGGTCGAGGTTCTGGGCGAGGACGGCACCATCACCGAGGCCTTCGTCGAGGAGCGCCCCGAAGCCACCAACCTGGTCGCCATCTACGCGGCGCTGGGTCGGGAAGACCTGCGCAGCGTGCTCGCCGACGTGGCCGGTAAATCGTTCAGCGACTTCAAGGCCATGCTGACCGAGCGTGCGGTCGACCAGCTTGCCCCGATCGGTGCTGAGATGCAGCGCCTGCTCGATGACTCGGCTTACGTCGATGGCGTCCTGCGCGATGGCGCGGCCCGCGCCCGCGCAATCGCTGATCCGGTGGTCGAGCAGGTCTACGACATCGTCGGCATGCTCCGCGCCTGAGCCGAAAAGAAACAGGATACTGAAGCCATGAAGCAAAGGGAGGACGCATCGAAGCAATGAGTATGTACCTTCCGATTGCGGAGATGGCGACAAACCCCTTTGTCATTGTGTTCTTCGGGGCGCTGGTCGGCGCCATGAGCGGTATGTTTGGTGTCGGCGGCGGTTTCCTGATGGCCCCGATCCTGTTCTTCGTTGGCATTCCACCGTCTGTGGCGGTCTCGACCGAGGCGACCCAGATCTGTGCGGCGTCCGTGTCCGGCTCGCTAGCGCATTTCCGGCGCGGCAACCTCGATATCAAGATGGGCGTTCTGCTGACCGGTGGCGGCTTGCTCGGCTCCACGGTCGGCGTGTTGGTGTTCCGCTGGCTGGTCTCCATGGGATCGGTCGACCTGGTCATTCAGATTTTCTACGTGCTGTTCCTCGGCGGTGTCGGCGGGATGATGCTGGTCGAAAGCCTGCAGGCGATCCTGCGCCGTCGGGCCGGCAAGGCAGTCAGCCTGCGCCGGCGTCACGGCTTCATGCACGGCCTGCCGTTCCGCACCAAGTTCCCGCGCTCCAAGCTCTATATCTCTGCGTTGCTGCCGATCACCGTCGGCGTCGGTGTCGGTTTCCTGAGCGCGATCATGGGGGTCGGCGGCGGTTTCATCATGGTCCCGGCGATGATCTATCTGCTGGGCATGCCGACGCTGGTCGTGGTCGGCACCTCGCTGTTCACCATTATCTTTGTCACGGCGAATAACACGCTCCAGCACGCTTGGTTCAACGGCACCGTCGATCTGGTGCTGGCGGGGCTGCTGCTGCTCGGTGGCGTCATCGGCGCGCAGATCGGCGTGCGCCTGTCCGGGCGGTTCAACGCCGAACAACTGCGGGTGCTGCTCGCGATAATCGTGCTCGCGGTCTGCATCAAGATCCTGATGGACCTGCTCGTCGGCGGCCCGGCGGTGCAGTTCTCCTTCGGGCAGGGGGATGGTGGCCATGCCTGATCGCCCCCTGCGTCACTTCAGATGGTCGCGTCGCCTGCTGGCGCTTAGCCCGTTTCCGCTGGCGCTGCTGACCCTGCTGATGCTGCTGGCCTTCGCGGCCGCGCCGCGTGCGCAGGGCCCGGACGTGGCGGCGGTCGAAAGCCAGGTTTCGGTCGGCCTGTTCAGCGGCAAGATCATCGTCCGGACGTTCGGCTCGACAGCCTCCCAGGACGTCCCGGTGCGGCTTGAGCTGATCGGTCCGCCGCGCGAGGTGGTTTTCACCCAGAGCGTCCGGCGCTTCGGTGTTAAGGTTAACGAGCCGATCGACGCGGCGCCGCAAACCATCCCGGCGATCCGGGCCGAGCTGTCTTCGACCGAACGGCCCCCGCGGCCCGCCGAAGGCCCGCTCGAAGCGGCCATGATTCGTGACGGCGCGCTGCTGCTGCTGCCCGGCGCCATCAAGCTGGAGCCGACGGGGCTGTTTTTTGCCGAAATCCCGCTGCCGGCCAGTGCCCCGCCCGGCCGTTACAGCATCTTAATTTTCCATGATCACACCGGCACGGACGGAGCGGCCGACGCCGAGCCCGTGGTCCTCGCCGCCGAGACCTTCGAAATCCGCCAGCGCGGCTTTGTCGCCCTCGTTTCACGCGGCGCAAAAGATTATGCTTTTCTATATGGTCTGCTATGCGTATTAGTAGCACTATCAGCCGGCGGGTTCACTGAGCGGGTATTCCGCAACCGGCGCTAAGGCCAAAGTTCCGTAGACGACCCTGGGAGAATTCATGACGGAGGCATCCGCCCCGACCGCTGCTGTGAACGAGTTGCCGCTACTGCTCGTGGTTATCGATGACTCGGACGAGTCCTCGGTCGCGCTCGCCTATGCCTGTGCGCGGGCCCGGGCTACCAATGGCCGTGTGGCGCTGCTGCGCGTGATCGAGCCAGACAGTTTCATGCACTGGGCCAGCCTGCGGGAAATGGCAGAGCAGGAGGCGATCGAGGAAGCCAATCACCTGCTCGCCCGTAACGCGGCCGACGTCGTTCGCCTGTCGGGTCGAGACCCAATCAATTTCGTGCGGCTGGGCAACCGGGTCGATGCGATTCTGGAGCTGATTCAGGAGCGTCAGGATATCGTGGTCTTCATTCTGGCGGCGGCGGTGGGCGATAATCCCGGCCCGCTGGTCAGCTCGCTGGCCCGCAACCTGATCAATCAGTCGCGGGTGCCGATTACCGTGGTGCCGGCGACCATGACCGAGGCGGACATCCAGCGCCAGTTCACCCCGGTGGACGACGCCGACGCCTGACCGTCAAACAAAGCGGATCAGAACAGGTAGAGCGCTGCCGGCCCGAGGCAGGCGGCGACCCCGAGCGTGAGTACCGCCCTGAGCGGCGGATACCAGCGGGGAAAGTCGCCCTCGCGCCCGCGCAGGACATCGAAGATCAGCAGGGCCACGAAGCCCAGCCCCAACGCCACCAGCGCGAGGCCGAGGTTATCAGGGTTGACCAGCGACAGCCCCCAGATCATCCAGCCGTAGAGCGCCGGTAGTATCGACATGGCGAACAGCCAGCTGCGCGCCGGCGCCTGCTGCAGCGCGGTGCCCCAGTGGATCGCACCCATGAATGCCAGGATCACCGCGCCGTAAGACAGCAGTAGGCGCGGGCCGTCGACCGTCAGCCCCAGCACCACCATGGGCTCGCCCAGCCCGGCGACAGCGCCTGCACCGTTAATGGTGGCGCTGAGCCCGAGGACGAAGGGCAGCAGCCCGGCAAGGCCGAGGATCCAAGCCAGCCGCACGCTCAGCCGCCCTGTCCGGCGGCAGGCCCGCCGCTGACGATGGTCAGGCCCAAGCGGTCGGCCAGCGCGTCAATTTTCGCGATCAGCCGCTGGTCAAGGTCCGACAGCCCGCCGGTGTCGTGCGTGGTCAGGGTGATGTCCACGGTTTTGTAGACGTTGGACCATTCCGGGTGGTGGTTAAGCTTTTCCGCTTCCAGCGCCACGGCAGACATGAAGCCCCAGGCGTGGATGAAGTTGGTGCCGGTGAACCGGCAGCTCAGCGCGTCCCGGCCTTCGACGGCGGTCCAGTGCGGATGGTCTTGGCCCAGTTCGGCCCTTTGTTCGTTTGTCAGGGGGGTGGCGTGCGGCATTGTGGGTTCTCATCAAGTGGGCGAGGGGGGTAGGAACCCCGCTCGACGTAGTTTTCCGGTTAAGCACAGAGTTATGGCGCGACGCAAACGCGGCCAGCCCGTTCATGGCTGGGTGATCATCGACAAGTCCACAGGGCTGCAGTCCACCGAGACTGCAAACCGGGTGCGGCGGCTGTTCGACGCGCAGAAGGCCGGGCACGGCGGCACGCTAGATCCGCTGGCGACTGGGGTGCTGGCCGTCGCGCTGGGGGAGGCGACCAAAACGGTGCCCTACGTCATGGATGGCCTCAAGACCTATCAGTTCACCGTCGCCTTCGGCGCTGCCACCGACTCTGATGATGTCGAGGGCGACGTCATCGACACCAGTGACCATCGCCCGACCGAGGCCGACGTGCGCGCGGCCATGAGCGGCTTTCTCGGCGATATCATGCAGGTGCCCCCGCGGGTTTCGGCGATCAAGGTCGACGGCGAGCGCGCCTATGACCTCGCCCGCGACGGCGAGGACTTCGAGCTCGCGGCCCGTCCCATGACCGTGTACCGACTCGAACTGCTCGAGTGCAGCCCTGAAGCAGCCCGTTTCGAGGTGGAGGCCACCAAGGGCTTCTACGTCCGGGCGCTGGCGCGGGATATCGCGCTGGCCTGCGGCACGCTGGGCCACGTTACGAGCCTCCGACGGCTTGCAACCGGGCCATTCCAAGAATCACAGGCGGTTTCTCTGGAAAAACTCGAAGAAGTGGGGCAAGAGAGCGCCCTGATTGAGTTTCTGACGGGTCCAATCCATGCGCTGGCCGGCATCCCGGCTGTGGAGCTGGAACCGGCGGAAGCGGCTCGCATACGAAACGGCAACCCGGTTTCACTGGTGCGCCGGTCTCAGATCGACAAGCTCGGAGATCTTGATCTCGACAGCGAGGTTGTTCTGACCGTACAAGGCCAATTGCTGGCGCTGGCACGGTTCGAGGCGGGACAGTTGCAGCCCTTCCGTGTCTTCAATCTTTAAACAAGATGCTGCCGATAAGGAAAATACTGAATGTCGATTACTGTAGAACGCAAGGCGGAACTCGTCGCCGAATACGGCCTTAAGGCCGGTGACACCGGTTCCCCGGAAGTGCAGGTCGCGATCCTGACCGAGCGGATCAAGAACCTCACCGAGCACATGAAAGAGCACAAGCACGACTTCCACTCGCGCCGTGGCCTGCTGATCATGGTCGGCCAGCGCCGCCGTTTGCTGGACTACGTCAAGCGCAAGGAAGAAGGCCGCTACCAGTCTCTGATCGAGCGTCTGGGCCTGCGCCGCTAGCGCCGCCTCGGGCACGCCGAGACCCCATTCTGCCTTCAACCGGCAGAATCAGAACCCTGAGGTGCTTTGACATCTCAGGGTTTTTTGTTTCCGACAGCCGCATTATATGCAAGGTGACGGACTGCGTTGGAACAGCCGCACGTGGGCGCCCTCAACCCTGTGGGCGTCGGACTTACGCACCAGGCGCCAGCCTTCAGCCCCTCACTGTGACCGCCGACCTTCGGGTTACGACAGTCCGGCGAGCCGCACCGAAGGCGTCTCAGGCATCTGCTGCGTGGGTCCGGTGTTTCAGGGCAGACGACTGAACACAAAGAGAAAAGCTGGCCCCGGGTCGGTTACCGCTGCGCATTGGGCGTGTTGGTATGCCCGCGGTCGTAGGACAAGACATGTTTGATATTACACGGAAAACGATTGAGTGGGGCGGCCGCACGCTGTCCCTGGAATCCGGGCGCGTGGCGCGCCAGGCGGATGGGGCAGTTCTCGCCCGTTACGGCGACACGGTTGTGCTCGCCACGGCTGTCGGGGCCCGCAAGCCCAAGGAGGGCATCGATTTCTTCCCTCTGACCGTCAACTATCAGGAAAAGTACTCGGCCGCAGGCCGCATTCCCGGCGGTTTCTTCAAGCGCGAAGGCCGCCCGACCGAGAAAGAGACGCTGGTCAGCCGCCTGATCGACCGGCCGATCCGCCCGCTGTTCGTAAATGGCTACAAGAACGAGACCCAGGTCATCCTGACCCTTCTCAGCCACGACCTCGAGAACGACGGTGACGTGCTGGCCATGGTTGCCGCTTCTGCGGCGCTGACCATTTCCGGCCTGCCTTTCCTCGGCCCGATCGGCGCTGCCAAGGTCGGCTACAAGGACGGCGAGTACATCCTTAACCCGACCCTTTCCGAGATCAAGGAAACTGACCTCGAGCTGGTCGTGGCCGGCACCGCCGAAGGCGTGATGATGGTGGAATCCGAAGCTCAGGAGCTATCCGAAGAGGTCATGCTCGGCGCGGTCAAGTTTGGCCACGAAAGCTTCCAGCCGGTGATCGACATGATCATCGATTTTGCCGAAGACTGCGCCAAGGACCCAATCGATCTGCCCGAGCCAGCGCCCGAGCTGGCCGACTGCGCTGTGGCGGTGAAGGCTCAGGCCGAAGCCGCCCTGACCGAAGCCTACAAGCACACGGTCAAGCAGGATCGCGTGGAAGCCATTAGCGCTGCCAAGACAGCTGCCAAGGAAGCCCTCGCCGAGCAGTTCGATGAAGGCATGATCGGCGGAGCGCTTAAGGAGCTGGAGAAGGACATCGTCCGCGGCGGTATCCTCGATACCGGCATGCGGATCGACGGTCGCGACACCAAGACCGTGCGCCCGATCGTCTCCGAGACCACCGTGCTGCCACGCACCCACGGCTCGTCGGTCTTCACCCGCGGTGAGACCCAGGCGCTGGTGACCACTACGCTGGGTACGGCGCAGGATGAACAGATTATCGATAGCATTGAGGGTGAATACCGCTCGCACTTCATGCTACACTACAACTTCCCACCCTACTCCGTGGGTGAGACCGGCCGCATGGGCGGCGCGGGGCGTCGTGAAATCGGCCACGGCAAGCTCGCGTGGCGGGCGCTGCGTCCGTTACTGCCGGCCAAGGACGACTTCCCCTACACCATCCGCGTGCTCTCGGAAGTGACCGAGTCCAACGGTTCGTCGTCGATGGCGACGGTCTGTGGCTCATCGCTGTCCATGATGGATGCGGGTGTACCGCTGCGCCGGGCCTGTGCCGGGATCGCCATGGGTCTGATCAAGGAAGGCGAGCGCTTCGCCGTTCTGTCCGACATCCTCGGTGACGAGGACCACCTCGGCGATATGGACTTCAAGGTTGCCGGGACGTCTGAGGGCATCACCTCGCTGCAGATGGACATCAAGATTACCTCGATCACCCCGGAGATCATGGAAATTGCGCTCGAGCAGGCCAAGGGTGGCCGGATGCACATTCTCGGCGAAATGGCCAAGGCGCTGGATACGGCCCGTGAAGAGCTGTCTCCGCACGCACCGCAGATGGAAACTATCAAGATCAACAAGGACAAGATCCGCGAAGTCATCGGCACCGGCGGTAAGGTGATCCGTGAGATTACCGAAAAGACCGGCGCTTCCGTTGACATCGAAGAAGACGGAACGATCAAGGTTTCGGCTACCAACCAGGATTCGATCGCGGCTGCGATCGAGTGGATCAAGGGCATCGCCGCCGATCCGGAAGTGGGTACGATCTACCGCGGTAAAGTGGTCAAGTGCGTCGATTTCGGTGCGTTCGTGAACTTCCTCGGCTCGCGCGACGGTCTGGTCCACATCTCCAACCTGACCGAGGGCCGGGTCGCCAAGACCACCGACGTGATCAACGAAGGAGACGAGGTATACGTTAAGTGCATCGGCTTCGATGACCGCGGTAAGGTCAAGCTGTCGATGAAGGAAGTAGATCAGGAAACCGGCGAGGAAGTTGCCGGCGACTGAGCCGCCTGAAAGCCCTTTATCCCTTGAACTTCTCGTCGGACCGCTATGCGGTCTGGCGCCTTTCCCAAAGGCCGCAGAGGATTACGCGGGCTTTGCCGCTTCTGGCCGGGCATTTCGGCCGTGCAGGCTTTTCGCGGGGCTACAAAACCCTTCGCGACGGATCAGTCAGGCCGCCAAAGGGATAGGCGAAAGCGCGGCAAAGGCGCAGGCTCACCCCATTCACGAGGAGTTGGTAACCCGTGACAACCGCCACGACCCCCGACACCCCAACGACGCCTGCGACTCCTTCAACCGGAATGGCAACCCCTGAGTTTTCCGGTGCGACCCTGCGCCGTGCTGTTGCGCTGATCATGATCATGGCGGCCGGCTCGGCGGTGGGTTACGTGGTCTGGGAGAAGCTGCACACCAACTTTGCCGTTGAGCGGGCGAATTTTGACGGCCTCGACATCGGCTCGCTGCACTCGATCCGTGAGATTCCGGGGTTTCTGGCCTTTACGGCGGTGTTCCTCGTCGCCGTGTTCCGGGAGCATCGGCTCGCCGTATTCTTTCTCGCGCTGATCGGGTTAGGGACAGCGCTGACGGGGTTCTATCCCACCTACCTCGGCATCGCCATCACCATGTCGATCATGTCAGTCGGCTTCCACTACTATGAGACCTACGCGCAGAGCCTGCAGCTGCAGTGGTTCCCGAAGGACCGGGCGCCGGTGCTGCTTGGCTGGGTGGTTACGGTCTACTCGCTGGCGACCATCGCGGCGATCGGTGGCAGCTGGCTTCTGTTCCAGTTCTTCAGCTTCGACTACTGGCTGGTATTCCTGGTCGGGGGCGGAGTGTGCGTGGCCGCCGCGGTGGTCGGCTGGGGCTTCGGCAACCTGCCCGACACCGGCGTGAAACAACGCACCGGCATCGTGCTGCGCGGGCGCTACTGGCTCTACTACGCCCTGACCTTCTTCGCTGGGGCGCGGCGGCAGATATTCGTGGTGTTCGCGCCCTTCCTGCTGGTCGATCGCTTCGGGCTGAACATTAAGGACATGCTGCTGCTGATCCTGCTCAACGAGGTGCTCAACATGGTGCTGGCGCCGCTGGTCGGGCGCTTCATCAAGCGCTTCGGCGAGGGTCGGACGCTGATCATCGAGTACATCGGGCTGGTGCCGATCTTTATTTTCTACGGCATCGTCACCACGCCGTGGGTAGCGCTGCTGCTGTTCATCCTCGACCACCTTTTCTTCAAGCTTGCCTTCGCGATGAAGACCTATCTGCAGAAGATTGCCGACCCTGAGGACATGGCCAGCACGGCGGCGGTGGCCCTCACCATCAACCACATTGCAGCCGTGGTGGTGCCGCTGATCTTCGGGGTAATCTGGTTGATATCGCCGGCTTGGGTGTTCTTCACCGGGGCTGGGCTGGCGGCGGGGTCGCTGATCCTGTCGTGGCTGATCCCGCGCTCGCCGGAGACGGGCAACGAGACCCGCCTGCGGCTGCTGCGCCGGGCGGGGGCCGCTGGTTAGGCGCTTGAAAGAGCCCGATCAGCCTGCTGCGTCCGGTTCCGTTTGAGGGTCAGAGCAGGGCTTTGGAGAAAATCAGCGAGGCGTTGGTGCCGCCGAAGCCGAAGGAGTTTGACAGCGCGGTGTGAAAGTCCAGCTCGCGTGCTTCGGTCAGGATATCGACGCCTGCGCTGGCTTCGTCCAGCTCGACGATATTGGGCGACTGCGCGAGGAAGCCGCCGTCCATCATCAGCAGCGAGTAGATGCTTTCGTTCGAGCCCGCTGCCCCGAGCGCGTGGCCGGTCAGGGATTTGGTCGAACCAACCGCCGGGGTCGTGCCTTCGCCGAAGACCTCTTTGACCGCGCCGAGTTCGGCGACATCGCCGACTGGGGTCGAGGTGCCGTGCGCGTTGATGTACTGCACGTCGCTTGCCCGGATCGCGCGGTCATCGAAGCCCGCCAGCGCCTGCCGCATGCAGCGGATTGCGCCTTCGCCCGAGGGTGCGACCATATCGTGGCCGTCGGAGGTCGCGCCATAGCCAACGATCTCGGCGTAGATTTTGGCGCCACGGACCCTGGCGCGCTCATATTCCTCGAGCACCAGCACCGAGCCACCGGCGGAGATGACGAAGCCGTCCCGGTCCTTGTCGAAGGCGCGCGATGCCTCGGCCGGACGGTCGTTGTACTTTGAGCTCATGGCGCCCATGGCATCGAAGGACATGGACAGGGACCAGTGCTCTTCCTCGCCGCCGCCGGCGAAGACCACGTCCTGCTTGCCGAACTGGATCAGCTCGGCAGCGTGGCCGATGCAGTGCGCCGAGGTCGAGCAGGCGGAGGTGATTGAGTAGTTGTGGCCGTGGATCTTGAACAGGGTCGACAGCACCGCCGAGCAGGTGCTCGACATGACTTTGGGCACGTTGAAGGGGCCGATGCGCTTAACGCCCTTTTCCGCAGCGGTCTCCATGGCGTAGGTCTGCCACTTCATCGATGGGCCGCCGGAGCCGATGACCAGACCGACGCGGTCGTTCTCGGCGTAGTCGGCTTCTTCGAGGCCAGCGTCGTCCAGCGCTTCCTGCATGGCGATGTAGGCGTAGCCCGCAGGCGGGCCCATGAACCGTAGTGCGCGGCGGTCAATGTGATCCTCGAGCTCGATCTTGATGGTGCCCGCGATCTGGCTGCGGAAGCCACGCTCGACGTAGTCGGGTTGCAGCACGATACCCGATTGCGCCTGGCGCAGAGCCTGACTCACGGCGTCCTTCCCGACGCCAATGCTGGAGACAATACCGAGACCGGTGACAACGACGCGACGCATGGCCATGAGTGGGGCTTTCGCTAGAATTGAGACAGTGAGGTGAACAGGCCAACCCGGAGGTCTTCGCAGGTATAGATCTCCCGTCCGTCCGCTTCCAGTGTGGCGTTGGCGATGCCAAGGTTGATGCCCCGGCGGATCACCTTTTTGATGTCGACGCGGTAGGTGACGAGCTTGACGTCCGTTGTGACCTGCCCCGTGAACTTGACTGAGCCAGAACCCAGTGCGCGGCCCTTGCCCTCGCCTCCTGTCCAGCCCAGCCAGAAACCGACCAGCTGCCACATGGCGTCGAGGCCCAGACAGCCGGGCATGACCGGATCCCCGATGAAGTGGCAGTCGAAGAACCAGAGGTCATCGCGAATATCCAACTCGGCGATCAGCTGGCCCTTGTCGAAGGCGCCACCGCCGTCGGAAATGGTTGTGATCCGGTCGAACATTAGCATCGGCGGCGCGGGCAGCTGCGCATTGGTCGGGCCGAACAGCTCGCCACGGGACGATGCCAGCAGTTGCTCGTAGATGAAGGATTCGGTTCTTGGTTCCACGGTGTGCGGCCCCCTTGGTGGACGACGATACTTGCGAGGACAGCTTAGCAGGAACGGTGGCGACACCCAACGCCTGGACGTAGTGTCAGAGCAGCGTGGTTATCAGGGCGGCGGTGAGGGTCAGCGCGATCAGCAGCAGCGGCGGCAGTCTCAGCACCCAGAGCATGAACAGGCCGACGAGCGCCGCGCCAACCTGGGGCAGCGGCGTATCGCTGTGCTGGACCAGCGCGCCCGGGGTCCAGAGCAGGAAGAACAGCGAAAAGGCGGTCGCCCCCAGCAGCCCGACGACGGCAGCGTTCACCCCCGCCAGCGCAGCGCGGTAGGCCCGGTTGCGGGAGAAGCTGGCCGACAGCGGTACGACGGCCATGACCAGCAGCACGCCTGGCAGGAAAATGACGACGGTACCGGCGACCCCCAGCAGCAGGCCTTCGAGCCCGCCGACCTGACCGCCGAGGAAGGCGGCGACGGCAAAGACGGGGCCGGGGATGGCCTGGGCGAACCCGTAGCCAGTGCGGAAGGCGCTTTCAGGGACGAGGCCGGGCTCGACCAGCACCTCGTCGAGCAGGGGCAGGACGATGTGCCCGCCGCCAAAGACCAGGGAACCGGCTTCATAGAGCCCGGCGAGGAGCTGCAGACGCGCCGGGCCAAGGTCGAACAGAATGATCGCGAGGGCTGCGGCGAGCAGGCCGGAGAAGGCGAGCAGGCTGGAGGAGGTGAGCAGGCTGGGGCTGATCGGTTCCCTTGCCCGCGCTCCTGCTCGTGACTGTGCAGCGGCGGATATGGGCGCGCCCTGCGCGGGGGTGGTGTCGCTGCCGGGTGCGTCCGCCAGGATTTCTACGCCCTTGCGCTCCCGCAGGAACAGCAGGCCCATGGCGCCACCGAACAGAATGGGCGTGAGCTGGGCGAACACCTGCAGCGACCCAAAGTCCCACAGCGGCAGGATGAGAACGATGGCGAAGGCGAGAAGCGTGGTCAGCCGCCGTCCCGCGCCGACAGACAGTGACCGCGCCATCCCCAGCGTGGCGTGGGTGATGACGGCGATCACCAGCGGCACCATCCAGTCGGACAGGTGCCCCATGAAGGCCTGAAGGCCGTTGAGGCCGAGGCCACCACTGGCGGCAGCGACAAAGAACAACCCCAGCGCCAGCAGGATCAGCATGGAGGGTAGCAGGAACAGGCCTAGACAGACGAAAGCCAGCGAGAGGCGCCCAGACATGTGCCAGGCACAGGCAAAAGCCATCTGGCTGCTGGTCGGTCCCGGCAGGGCCTGACACAGCGCCAGTCGCTCGGCGAAGGCATCGTCGTCCATCCAGCAGGTCTGTTCGATAAAGGCGGTGCGGTAGTAACCGATGTGTGCAACCGGACCGCCGAACGAGGTAAGGCCAAGCTGGGCATAACTGCGGATCAAGGTCGTATCCGTGGGTGGTGTGGCGACGATAGCTGGCATAATGGGGCCGGATGTTCCTGCGTGATGGGGGTGCTGCCTTGGGCGCTGTGATGGATATAGACAGATTTGAGCTGCAGAACGGCGTGGCTTTTTGTCAAAGCTGCGTCAAATCGAGCGCGCAACGCCGCAGCTCAAAGGCTTGCACCGGAGACGACCTGCGTCATGTCGTTCCTGGTCTTGCACGGGGTTCAACCCGGCCTGTATGAAGACCAAATCAACCTATGCAAGAGCGGAGCAGGCCATGAACGACCAGGTCCCTGAAGACTTCCAGGTTTCCTTCACCGAAATGAAGCACGGCACGCGCGACGACTACCTCGCGCTGCACCAGCTCGAGCAGCCCTTCCTCAACCAGACCGGGGAGCGGGTGCTGAAGGAACTGGCGCGCCAGGCCGACGAGACCCTCGCGGGCTACAAGATTAACCGCCTCGAGCACGGCTTGCAGTCTGCCACCCGGGCGCTCAACGACGGCGCCGATATCGACTGGATCGTCGGCGCCCTGCTGCACGACATCGGCGATGGCCTCGCCCCGCAGAATCACGACAAGATGGCCGCTGAAGTCATCCGCCCCTTCGTCCGCAACGAGGTCGCCTGGACCGTCGAGCACCACGGCGTGTTCCAGATGGTCTACTACGCCGAGCACCATGGCTGGGACCCTGAAAAGCGGCAGGCGTTCCGCGACCACCCGTTCTACCAGTCCTGCGTTGATTTCTGTGAATGCTGGGACCAGTCAAGCTTCGATCCGGACTACCCAATGCACGATCTGGATTTCTTCGCGCCGATGGTGCGAGAGGTCTTCGCCCGCAAGGCCTACGACGAAGCCCACGTCATGCCCGGGGTCGTCGTCGGCGTCCCCAGCAGGGCGCAACGCGCCTAGCACGGCGCCGCCCTCACGCCCCGTCAGGCCAAGGCGGTACGGCGCTTCAAATCCCGAAGGCTGAGGCTACTGCCGGAAGGCCGGGTAAAGGCCGCCCTTGAGCGTCACCCGCACCACCGCCCCTGCGCTCGGCGCCGTCATCACTGGCGAGTGCCAGTGCAGCTGCTGGCCGTCGTCCAGCGCAACCATCAGATCGACGAAAGACCCCATGTAGCGGTAGCTCAGCACCCGCACGTGCGTGCCCTCGTCGCCCTGCAGCGCCAGCGACAGGTCTTCGGGCCGGATCAGGATTTCGATCCGCTCGGCCGCCGACGGCGGTTCCTCGATCCAGCGCGGTATGACCGCGCCAAAGGGCGTCTCCACCGTCATTTCGCCGGGGGCAAATTCGGCGTGCAGGAACGAGCCTTCGCCGATGAACCGCGCCACTTCGCGCGATGCCGGCATGGCGTATAGCGACTTGGGCGACCCTGCCTGTTCGATCCGGCCGCCGCCGATCACCGCCACTTCGTCGGCAAAGGCAAAGGCCTCGCCCTGATCGTGGGTTACCAGCAGCGCCGTCATCTGCTCGGCGTCGAGG
>PAPT01000039.1 GCA_002708995.1 Geminicoccus sp.
ACCGGGTCACGGGCCAGCGCCCCACCCCCGGCGACCTCGAAGCCCATACGGCTGCGCGCCTGCACCGCCGCAGGGCCGCTGGCGGGATGACACAGTGCTGCGCGCAGAATGTCGTGGCCGCGAAAGTTGTGGCCGCGAAAGTCGTGGCGCCCCCGCCCCTCGCCCGCGCGGAGGTAGAGCCCCTGCGCCTTCCAGCTGCGGAACAGTAACGGCCGGGCCTGCGCAGTATCGAACACGAGGACAGCGATGTCGGTGACGGCGGCGGACAGGTCGGCCTGCGCCAGCGGGCTGGTTGGCGTGGTCAGGGCCGGTTCGCTGGCCTCGCCCAAACCCCGACCCAGATCCCGACCTAGACCCAAGCCCAGCCAGCTGTGATGGCGCCTGCGCAGACCCTCGGCCAGCAGCGGCACGGCGGCTTCGGCGGTCACCGGGTGCGGGGGCTGTTGGTCCTGTGCGGAATGCGCCAGCTCGAGCAGCAGTGCTAGCGCGGCCCCAGTGCCCTCGCCTACGATCAGGTGGAACAGCGCGCTTACCGGCTGGCCCGTGCGCTCTTCCAGCACCGCGAGAACCCGCGCGCTGAGCGCGACGGTCGCCGGATCCCCGGAAATGGACAGGATGCGCGCTGGCGGCGCAGTGGCAGACATGGACATGAACCTCGCCCGGACAGCATGGAAAACTTATTGCGCCCACAACTGCCATTTGCGGCAGCGGCCGGCGCCCTTCTGCAGACCTACAAATGTCATGCCGGAACAAAGGCAGCCGCTGGATTGGCGCGGGCGCGCACGGGAAGCGACCGGACCGTGGTGGCCTCGCGAGAACGCTATTCCGAGGAGGATTTGGCGGCGCGCACCAGCGCCACGGGCAGGCTGGGGGCGATATCGAGCAGGGTGTCGAAGCCGGTGACGTTCAGAATGTCGGAAACCATCTCGTTGGGCGCGGCAAAGATCAGGCTTGACCGGCCGCGCGCCAGCCTGACCAGCTGCACCATGACCTGCAGCCTGGTCGAGGACACAGTTGCGAACCCGCCGAGGTCGACGATCACGGCCCGGCCGCCGTTGACTAGCGGCAGCAGGCGGTCTTCGAAGGCAGCGCTGGTGGCGCGGTTGGTTTTGCCCCAGGGCCGGAGCAGGAGGAAGCCGTCGACCGCCTTTTTGGCCATGCTCAGCGGGCCGAGCGGACGCCGTCGGGGGCCTGCTGCACCGCTGTCGGCCAGGGGTGGACCGCCGTTCATGCTGTCGCCATCAATCATGGGGTGACCCGCAGGCTCGGGCGATTGCGGCCACGGCTGCGGCGGTAGCGCAGGCCGCTGCACAGGTGGCGGAGCAGGCAAAGGCCCTGCCCCAACGGGGCGTTGAGACTGGCGTTGAGACTCCCGCTGCAGGCCCCCGCCGGACCGTCACCCGCGTGGGGTCGAAGCCTGGTCCCCAATCCTCGACCTGGCGAAAATAGTACCTGCCTGAGCCCCGGAAGCCTTCCCGGCCGCCCCGCCGGAGACCGCGACCACCCCCCGGACCGGGCAGCGGCCGCCGGTGGCACCATAGCCGTGCTCGATGATGTTACTGATGCCCTCGTCCAGCCCGACTTGCAGCGTGCCTAGCCCCCGCGTCGGCCCGCGATAATGCGCACCCAGCGCTTCGAGGCGGCGGTTCAGCCCCGGCAATCCGGCCGCAGTGTCGTGCATTGTGAGATCGAAGACGACCATAACCTTCAGCCCTGACTGCCATTCGCAACGGAAGACTAAACCTTTGTGCAATAAAGTGCATTTGTTATTGCACTTTCCGATCGCAAGCATGAAGGCCTGCTGTCCCTCCCCTGTGACAGCAAGGATCAAACCCGAAGGCTTTTGACGGGGATGAAAGGCAGGCACAGCGCAGCGCCGCACGCCACAGGACGGGACCAGACGGGCTGGGCTCAGGTCTCCATCTCGTCGCGGAACGAGGTACCGATCAGGGCGCGAATGATATGGTAGTGGTCCTCGAACATCCGCTGCGGGTCGAGCTGGTGGAACGGCAGCCAGAACGCGACCAGCCGCTGCTCGCTGCCCCGCACCTGCGGCAGGCTGGTGCTGTCGCGCAGCTGGATCAGATGGGCGTGGGCGATGGTCCGCCCCCGCGCCGAGCGCTTGGGATAGTCGAACACGTCGGTCGAGCGGATCGAGCCGCGGAGCACGGCCTCTGGCACCTTGATCCGCGTATCCTCACGCAGCTCGCGAATGACGCCGTCCTCGAGGCTTTCGTCCTCGCGCACGAAGCCGCCGGGCAAGGCCGTCAGTCCCAGCCCCGGGCGGGTATTGCGCTCGATCAGCAGCACGTGCCCGGACTGGACCACCACGGCGGCAACGGTGACAAAGGTCGGCGGATATGGCGATTCGGCCCAGCCCGACTTATAGTTCTGGATGAAGCGGTCCTCCTCGACCACGTTGGCCAGCTCGGGCTGCGCCATGAAATCGCGGAGCAGCCGGATCACCGGTTCAGGGGTGACTTTGCGCAGGGTCTCCAGCACCGGCGTGCTATCGTCGCTGAGGTCGCCGCCGGCGTCGAAGATTGCCCGGCGCAGGTCGGTGGCGTTGATGCCGCGATAGTTGTCACAGTCGATGCTCTGCCACTCGGGGAACAGGCGCAGGTAGTAGGAGCTCTCGTCCTTGGAATGCCCGATCAGAGCGATTTCCGGGTCGGGCCGCTCGGGCTCGATCCGCGCCATGACCCGCTGCACGGCAACCCGGATATTGGTGATCCATGCAGGGTCGTTATAGAGCACGTCCATCAGCGGCACGATCTGAATGCGGGCGTTGTCGGCTTCATCGAAGCTGGCCCGGATCATGGCGGCGCGCTCGTTGTGGGTGAAGGGGTTCATCGGCGTGCGTGGCTGCAGCGCCGAGCCGAGCAGCAGCACAACGTGGCGCGCCTGCTCCAACGCGCGGCGGATCACCGACTGGTGGCCGAAATGGAAGGGCTGGGCGCGAAGGATGAAGACCGCGACGTCCGGGCGGAAGTAAGCGTCAGTGGTTGCGGCGTCGGCGACGGGCGCCTCTCTCGATGGGGTCGTCATGGGGCCAACAAGCTCCTTGCAGGCAGATCGGGTGCACCGGTCTATCCAGTGCGTCTCCCTTATTTCTGCCGCAGGGCCGTAAGGTCAACGGTGCGGGCGATTCCGCGAACACCGGGGCTGCGGGCTAGGGCCGCTTTCGGCGGTGAATCCAGCCGTTTTCGACCCGGTCCAGATAGCCCCGGGTGCGGCCCTGCACCTGCCCGCAAAAGGTTTCAATGTCGTCGGCAACCTCTTCCCAATCGCGGTCGGAGCGGATGGTCGGCCCGAACTGAATGATCTTCCTGTCGTAGTGCATGGTTACCAGCAGCAGCGGTACGTCTGCGCCTTTGGCGATGTAGTAGAAGCCCTTCTTGAGTGTCGACGTGGGTGAGCGCGTACCCTCCGGTGTCAGCCCGAGGATGGCCCGATCACCGGCATCGCGGAAGGCTTTGACGGCGGATTCGACCTGTCCATGGGCAGCCGTGCGCTCGATTGCGATCGCGCCGGTCCAGCGCAGGAATGCGCCGAAGCCGTATTTGAAGACATCGCCCTTGATCATGTACTTCATGTCGACGCGGAACAGGAAAAAGATCCAGACGGCGAGGATGAAGTCAACGTTCGAGGTGTGGGGCATTAGGATAGCGACGAACTTGCCGCGATCAGGCAGCGTCCCCAGCACCCGCCAGCCCATCAACCGCAGGCCCCAGACGCCGATGAACCGAAACGGGCGGAAGCCCCGCTTAATCGGAATGATAACCGGGAAACGGTTGATACCGTCCAGCGGTTCCAGCGTTTCCGGGTCGGTATCCAGCGGAAAGACCCAGGGCTTGCCGGTATCATCCTGTGCACTCACGAACGCCCCTCCCCCTCACAGTGCTCGGCTTTGCGCTCTTTAGTCGCTTGCCCGTGGTCGTTGGCCCCTTGTTGTAGGCGGCTTTGCCCTGGGCAGCAATTCACCCGCACCGGTTGTTTCGATCGGACTCAGGCCAGCCCCATAAGCCCACGGGCGCCATCCCAGACCAGCTTGCTCGCGGTGACGAAAAGCGCCCCTTCCATCAGCACGAAGAAAGGCCGCTGCGGCACCATCCGGTGCAGGAACACTCCGAGGATCATCCCCGCTGCCGCGAACGGCAGCAGCACCAGCGACAGGCTCAGGGTGCTGACCGGAAACTGTCCAATGGCAAAATAAAACGGCAGTTTGATGATGTTAACGATGGTGAAGGTCAGGATCGTCGTCGCCTGAAACGTCGTCTTATCGAAGTTAAAGCGCAGCAGATAGGCCGCCGCTGCTGGCCCGCCGGCATGGGCAATGGTGCTGGTGATGCCGAGCAGACCGCCAAGGATCCAGCCCACCAGCCCCCCGGGCCGCGGGGTATGCGTGCGCCCCTCTGCGTCGGTCGCCACCAACCGCAGACGCCGCAGGATGCCCCAGCGGTGCGCGAGGACGTAGTAGCAGACAAGGGCGAGCAGGATGCGCAGCATATCCGCATCGACCACGGTGAACAGCAGCGTGCCAAGGATCACCCCGGCGAGCATGGGCAGCACCAGCGACCGCGCGGTCGACGCATCCCACTGCTGCCAGAAAGCGCGCAGGCCGAGCATGTCCATGGCGTTGAGCAGCGGCAGCATCACCGCCGCCGCCAGCGCCGGGCTGGACGCCAGCGCCAGCAGCGGCGTGGAAACCACGTTCAGGCCGGAGCCAAAGCCCCCCTTGGACACGCCCATAAGCAGGACAGCGACCAGCGCGAGGGTCCAGAACTGGCCGTCCTGGCCAAGCAGAAGAAAGTCAGACACGGCCCCGCCGATCACTGTGAAACAACAACTGTACCGACATTGCACAGGGCGGGGTCGAGGTCGAGGGCTGCCCGGTGCCTGCGGGCAGAACCAGCGGCCGGACGCCTACCCCGCAGAGGCCTGTTCGAGCTTCCCACCGAGGTGCTCGGCCAGCGCATCGAAAAACCGCTCGGTAAACCGCTGCGCTGTGCCGGTCATCATTTTGGCGCCAAAGCGCGCGATCGGACCGTCGGTGACGGCGGTAATGGCGTAGGCCAGTTCGGTGCCGCTCGCGATGTCATCCAGCTGCACGTCCGCGATGCCCTTGGCCATGCCGGCAACACCACCCGACCCCTCGCCCTCGAGCCGGTAGGTGCGGGCTGTGTCGAGCTCGACCAGTCGGATGCTGCCCGTGAACAGGGCTTTGATCGGGCCGATGCGGCCGCCGACTTCGATGGCATAAAGGCCCTCACCGGTGTGCTCGAAGCGCTCGCACCCCGGAATGCAGGCCTGAAGTACAGCCGGATCGTTCAGCGCTTCCCAGACGGCGGCGCGGTCGGCCCGAAGCCGCGATGAACCGGAAAATTCCATGCTGTTCCTTCGTCAGTTCCTGCGCCTTTACCGCCCCTAAAGCAGCGGTCGCATGGCTCTGAGATGGGCAGCGGGGCACAGTAGAACAAGAGAGAACCGCGCGGCCCGGTCGGCGGCGCCCGCGCTCGCAGGGGCTTCCGGGGCTAGGCCTTGGCGCTCCGCTGTGCTCTGCTGAGCGCTGGAACACGCGAACGAACACCACAGCCCGAAAGCCGCCCGACGCCATGACCGACCCAAGCGCCATCAGCCCCGACCCCCTGCCCCACGGCTATATCGACGTGCTCGACCACCGCATGGCCGTGGTCGACCTGCCCGCGACCGCCGCCGCCCGTCCCGGGCGCACCCTGCTGTTTCAGCACGGCAACCCGACCAGCAGTTATCTCTGGCGCAATATCATGCCCCACCTGACCCACCACGGCCGGTGCGTGGCCGTGGACCTGATCGGCATGGGGCATTCGGACAAGCTCGCCGACAGCGGGCCGGAGCGCTATTCCTTCGCCGAGCACGCGCGCTTTCTCGACGCAGCGCTCGAGGCGCTGGCGGTCGGCGATGACCTGATCTGGGTGATCCACGACTGGGGTTCTGCGCTGGGGTTCCACTGGGCCTGGCGGCACAGCGAGCGGGTCAGCGGCATCGCCTATATGGAGGCCTTGGTCGCCCCGGTGCCGAGCTGGGAGGACTGGAACGAAGCCTCGCGCCGGGTGTTCCAGGGCTTCCGCTCGGAAAGCGGCGAAGCCATGGTGCTGGAGAAGAATATCTTCGTCGAACGCGTCCTGCCGGGCTCGATCCTGCGCGAGCTGAGCGAGGCGGAAATGGCGGCCTATCTCGCGCCCTTCGCCAACGCGGGCGAAGACCGCCGGCCGACGCTGTCGTGGCCGCGGCAGATCCCGATTGCCGGAGAACCGGCCGAGGTGGTGTCCGTCGCGGCCGACTACGCCGACTGGCTCTCGCAGTCCGACGTGCCCAAACTGTTCATCAACGCCGAACCGGGTGCGATCCTGACCGGCGATATGCGGGCGCTGTGCCGCCGGTTCCCTAACCAGCGCGAAGTCACGGTCGCGGGTTCGCACTTCATTCAGGAAGACAGCCCCGCGGACATCACCGCTGCGATCGACGACTGGATCACGAACGAGACCTGAGCACCCCCCTTCAGCCCCCCCCCGGCCTCAGGGCAATAAAAAAAGTCGGGCACCAACGCCCCCGAAAGAGCTTCGGCACCCGGCGTCCAAACTCTGCCTTACGGCCGCTGCGCTTAGTAGTGGTAGCGCGGGCAGTAGGAGTTTGCGCTGATCAGACCACCAACGCCGGCACCGGCGATACCGGAGAGCAGCAGCTCATCACGGTTGATCGGGCCAGCCCAGTCGAGAACTTCATCAGCCAGCGCGTAAGCGGCGAGGCCGGCAAGGCCTCCAACCAGCGCACCGGGTACAACGCAGTTACCGGTCGGGTGTACGTAGTAGGTCTCAGCTGCATGGTCACCGTCGCCATGGGACTCAGCGTACATGGGCATGTAAGCCGGGGTCACGCAGGCACCCAAACCCAGCATGCTCAAACCAGCGGCAGCGATTGCAATCTTTTTCATGACTAAGTGATCTCCATCTCCACGAGTGCTCTTGTGATATGCCCCAATACCCGCTGGGTAGCAACCAAATTGACTCGCATAATTTTCTAATAAACAGGCCGGTGACGATACCGCTTTTGATGCGGCGCTTGGCCTCGAGTTCTATGGCATAGCCATCAGAACGCAAGCTGAGGACCGATAACGAGGCTATTTAAGGGAAAAATGTGTAAAAACCATGGTGCCGGGGCCTGCGTTTACCGACACTGGTCGCAGAACTTACGAATCGAAACTTTGAACAGATCAGATTTTAGGGATTTATTCTGATTATGTAAGAATTCGCAGGCGAACCGAATAGGCGATGCTTTTGATTAGCCATCTGGCAGGCGGGTTGCTGTCATCCTGACCAGCGTCTTCAATCGGGTTTGGGCAGCCCGTGACGGGGATCTCAACTGGACCAGATTGCACCATGCCCGCCGCCAAGCCAACGTCATTGAACCACCCTGCACGCCTGCCACGGCGTGTGCTTGTGCCGTCGTGCTCAGGCTGGGGCTCAGCCTGCTCGGCGCCGACGCCACCGCGCAGACCCGCGCCACCCTGGTCCCGGCACCCGAAGAGGCGAGCAACACTATCCTCGTACTGGACTACTCGAACTTCATTTGGCGTCAGATCGAGGGTGTCCCGAAGATAGGAATCGTCCGCAACATCATCGAGAGCAATCTGGCTGAGTGGACCCAGTCGACCCAGCCGCGACCGAAGCCGCAACCCATCAGCCCAGCCTCAAGGGCGGGTCGTAGAGCGACATGGGTCTGAATGGCTCGATTTCGACCACGTTCTAACCGAAGAACGAGGTCGGAACTGGGAGCGATGGCGCCGGCTGCCATCGCCCCCTCTTTTTTGTGGCAACGCACGCCCCGCGGCGTGAAACTCAGGCCGCCAGCCGTATGACGCGGGCCGTGTGGAAGCCCACATCCCCATTCAGCAGATTGAAAGTGGTCAGGGACTTGGCGTAGGCGCCGATGCCGTAGTCCAGCGTCATACCCATACCGCCGTGCAGCTGGATGCTCTCTTCGGCCACAAGCGTCGCTGCCCGGCCAATTTTGGCCTTGGCCATGGACGCGGCGCGCAGCAGCGCGTCTCCGGACTGCAGATTGGCCTGATTGGCCGCCCAGATCGCCATCGAACGGGCGTCCTGCACCTCCATGTTCATATCCACCAGCCGGAACTGCAGCGCCTGAAACGCGGCCAGCGGACGGCCGAACTGCTTGCGCACGCTGAGATATTCGCGGGTCATTTCAGCCGCCGCCTGCATGATGCCAACGGCCATTGCGCATTCGGCAATCACCCGGCGAGCGTTTGCAGCCTCGATTTCGGCAAAGCCGATGCCCTCGATCCGGCTTGCAGGCACCGCCTCCAGTCGCAGGTCGGTGAAGGGTCGCCCGTCCTGCAGCGGATAGTCGAACCGGGTCACGCCGTCGTCGTCCAGCGCCACGCGGTAAAGCCCCACGGCGCCCGCCTCGTCCAACGCCGATACCAGCGCGTGGGTCAGTCCGGCGACATTGGCGACCAGTGTTTTCTCACCGCTCAAGTGGCCTTGGCCATCGACCCGGCACCCGACCGGTTTCAGGCTGTGGCGCTGCCCGCGCTCGAACAGGGCCAGCGTATGCGCCGATGCGGCTTCCACCACGTCAGGCACGCCCTGCCCCAGCGCACAGACCGCCGTCATGGCGTCCAGCACCGGCTCGAGCACCAGCCCCGGGCCCAGCGCCTCCCCGACCACCAGCGCATCGAAGGCATCACCACCCAGCCCGCCGAGATCCTCAGGCACCTGCACAAGGCTCAGGCCGAGGTCATCCAGCTCTGCTGCTACGGCGGGGTCATGGCCGGCCGCGTTGGCGAGATAGCCCTTGCGCTGGTCGAGCGCGTAGCGGTCGGCGACAAAGCGGCTGACGGTTTCCTGCAGCAGGCGCTGGTCGTCACTGAGGCCAAAATCCATGGTGATCGTTCCTGTTTCGTCGGGTGTCAGGTGGCGCGGGTCAGGTAGCCGGGGTCAGGCGCTGAGCATGGCCTTGGCGATGATGGTTCGCTGGATCTCATTGGAGCCACCGAAAATCGAAACCTTGCGCATGTTCAGGTAAGTCGGCGCTGCGCCGGCGGCGTAGTCCGGCCCCAGCGGCGGCTCGTTGCGACCGTGGAGAACCAGACCTTGCTGCTCCACGGCGGCGGCCGGACCGACGGCTTCCATGATCAGGCGGCTGAGCCGCTGGTTCAGGTCCGAACCCCGGATTTTCAACATCCCAGCGAAGGTCAGGTCGGCTTGGTTGGCCGGGTCGGCCAGCACCCGCAGGTTGGTGATATCGAGCGCGGTCAAGTCCATTTCTAGCTCTGCAACCTGCTGTGCGAACAGAGGGTCGTTGATCAGCGCACCGTCGCCCTCAGTCTGCTCCATTCCAGCGATGGCCTTGAGCCGGTTCAGCTGTTCACGGGCCGCGCCGATCTGGGCGATGCCGAAGCGCTCGTGTGCGAGCAGGAACTTGGCGTAATCCCAGCCCTTGTTCTCCTCGCCCACGAGGTTTTCGGCAGGAATACGGACGTTGTCGAAGAAGACCTCGTTCACCTCGTGATAGTTGTCTAGCAGCACGATCGGCTTCACTTCGATCCCTGGCGTATCCATGTCGAGCAGCATGAAGGAAATCCCCTTCTGCGGCTTACACTCGCTGTCGGTGCGGGTGAGGATGAACATCTTGTCCGCGTGCTGGGCGTAGGTGGTCCAGGTCTTATGACCATTGAGCACCCATTCGTCGCCGTCGCGCACGGCCGAGGTCTTGAGAGACGCCAGATCGGAACCCGAACCGGGCTCGGAAAAGCCCTGACACCACCAGTCCTCGATGCTGGCGATCCGGGGAAGGTAGCGTTCCTGCTGCTCTCGCGAGCCGAAGGCCTGCAGCACCGGTCCCACCATGCTGACCCCAAAGGCCAGCCGCCGTGGGCAGTGGTGAGCGGCTGCGACTTCCTCAAAAATTTGGTTGCGGAGCGCGCTCCAGCCCAGACCACCCCACTCAGGCGCCCAGTTCGGCACGGCCCAGCCACGGGCGTATAGCGCCCGGTGATAGTCGACGATTTCACCCTTTGTCAGACGATGGCCAAGGCGGGTCTTTTCACGGGTTTCGCGGTCGACCTGGGTCTCGCAGAAGGCGACAACCTCGTCGCGGAATTTCAGGTCTTCGCTGGAAAAAGTCAGGTCCATGGTCTAGTTCCAGTCTTCAATTTTTGTCTATTGTGGCTCGGTCATGCGATTTCGAACAGGCCCGCAGCGCCCATGCCGCCACCCACGCACATGGTGATGACAGTGAAGCGTTCGCCCCGGCGCTTGGCTTCAAGCAGGGCGTGGCCGACCAGCCGCGCGCCAGTCATGCCGTAAGGGTGGCCGATGGCGATCGACGAGCCATTCACGTTCAGCTGCTCGTCGGGGATACCCAGCCGGTCGCGGCAGTAAAGCACCTGCACCGCGAAGGCCTCGTTGAGTTCCCACACGCCGATGTTGTCCAGGCTCAGCCCATGCGCATCGAGCAGCTTGGGCACGGCAAACACGGGGCCGATGCCCATTTCGTCCGGTTCGCAGCCTGCCACGGCAATCCCGCGGTAGAAACCCAGTGGCTCGATGCCGCGTCGTTCAGCCTCAGCGCGCTCCATCACCACGGTCGCCGCTGCGCCGTCGGAGAGCTGGGAGGCATTTCCGGCCGTGATCGTGCCACCTTCCACTACGGTCTTGAGGCCGGAAACCTGCTCGAAGGTGGAAGGCCGCAGGCCCTCGTCGCGATCGATGGTGATCTCGGCGTCGGTGACGGTGCCGGTTTCCCGGTCCATGACCTTCTTGGTCACGGTCATGGCGATGACCTCGTCGGCCAGACGCCCGGCCTCGTTCGCCGCGATGGCGCGGGTCTGCGAATTAGCGCCGTAGCGGTCCATATCCTCGCGCGACACGCCGTAGCGCGCGGCGACGGTCTCAGCTGTCTGCAGCATGGGCATGAAGTAGTCCGGCGCGTTGCTCAGCACTGTTGGATCGAGCAGGCGGTGGGTGTTCTGGTGCTCATTCTGCACCAGCGAGATCGACTCAACCCCGCCGCCGACCACGGTGGTCATCCCATCGGCAACGATCTGCTTGGCGGCTGTGGCAATGGCCATCATCCCCGAGGAGCACTGGCGGTCCAGCGTCATACCCGACACCGATACCGGCAGCCCGGCAGCGAGCGCGCCCGACCGGCCGATATTCAGCCCCGAAGAGCCCTGCGGCATGGCACAGCCCATCACGCAGTCGTCGACTTCAGCACCATCGATCCCGGCGCGCTCGACGGCCGCCGCGATGGCCGCCCCGGCGAGGGCAGGCGCGCCGGTGTCGTTGAAGGCACCGCGATAGGCCTTGCCGATGGGGGTCCGGGCGAAGGAGGCGATGACCGCCTCGCGTGCACCAATGTTAAAGTGCGCCATGGTTCAGGTCTCCTGAGGCTGCTGGGACGGCGGTACGCGGCGAGGCCCTCAGGCCGCGCGCGCCTTGCTCCACTGTTCAAAGGTCTGGCCCTCGGCAACCAGCTGCTTCAGCAGCGCCGAAGGCTTCCACGCATGATCACCGGTCCGGGCGTAGGCTGCCTCGATCCGCTCGAGGCTGGCTGCCAGCCCCTCGGCGTCGGCGCGGAACATGGGCCCACCCCGGAAGGCCGGGTAGCCGTAGCCGAAAATGTAGGTGATATCGATGTCGACCGGCCGCATGGCGATGCTCTCTTCGAGGATTTTGGCCCCCTCGTTGGTCATCAGGTCGGTCAGGGCATTAAGGATCTCTTCGTCGCTGAAGTCGCGCCGCTCGATGCCCTTGCGCGCACTCTCGGCCAGCACCAGCGCTGTCACCGCGGCATTGGGTATGGGCTTGCGCGAGCCTTCGATATAGTCGAAGTAGCCGCCGCCAGTCTTCTGCCCCAGCCGACCCATTTCAACCACGCGGTCGCCGATCTCGACGTAGCGCTCGTTGCCCGAACGGGTCGCCGCCTGCTCCTGCCGGATGCGGTAGCCGACATCCAGCCCAGCAAGGTCGGACATGGCAAATGGCCCCATGGGCATGCCGAATTCGGTCCAGACGCGGTCGATCTGCTCGGGCATGCAGCCGTCTTCGAGCAGGATCGACGCCCAGCGCAGATACTGGTGCAGGATGCGGTTGCCGACGAAGCCGTCGCAGACCCCGACCAGCACCGAGACCTTGCCCAGCCGCTTGCCCGTGAGCATGGCCGTCAGGATCACGTCGTCAGCTGTTTCGGCACCGCGTACGTTCTCCAGTAGCCGCATGACGTTGGCGGGGGAGAAGAAGTGCATGCCGACCACATCCTGCGGCCGGTCGGTGACGCTGGCGATTTCGTCGATATCCAGCGTCGACGTGTTGGTGGCCAGCACACAGCCCGGCTTACAAATGGCGTCCAGTCGGGTGAAGATATCCTTCTTCACACCCATGTTCTCGAACACCGCCTCGATCACCAGATCGACCTCGGCCAGCGTCTGCATGTCGGTGGTACCGGTGAGCAGCGCCATGCGCTCTTCGACATTAGCCTCGGTCATCCGGCCCTTTTTGGCGCTGTTTTCATAGTTTTTTCGGCACAGGTTCAGACCGCGTTCGAGCGCCTCTTCGGTCTGCTCGACCACGGTGACCGGGATCCCGGCGTTGGCGAAGCACATGGCGATGCCCCCGCCCATGGTCCCAGCGCCGATCACGGCAGCGCGGGCGACGTCCCGCGGCTTAGCAGCCGGGGCCAGCCCGGGGATCTTGGCGACTTCACGCTCACCGAAGAAGGCGTGGATCAGGCCCTTGGACTGATCGCTGGTCAGACCGCGCATGAAAATATCACGCTCCAGCTTCAGGCCTTCGGCGAAGGGAAGCGTCAGCCCACCCTGCACGGCCTCCAGCGAGAGTAGCGGCGAGATCTGGCCGCGCGATCGGGCCACGATGGCGGCTTCGGCGGCTTCGAAATAGCCCTCAGGCACGCTCGGCGAAGGAAGCTCGCCCACGCGGGTCCATTCACCCGCCGCGGCGAGTTCGCGCGCGCGCGTGACAGCGGCGGCGACGCAGTCTTCATCGACGGCCTCGACGATGCCGGCAGAAAGCGCCCGCGCGGCGCTGATCGGCTTGCCGGTGGTGCTGAGTTCCACCACAATCTCGACCCCAGCGAGGCGCGGCATGCGCTGCGTCCCACCCGCGCCGGGAATGACGCCCAGATGCACTTCGGGGAAGCCGACCTTGGCCTTGGGGTGGGCGATGCGGGCGTGACAGCCCAGCGTCAGTTCCAGCCCACCACCCAGCGCGAAGCCGTTAACGGCGGCAACGACCGGCTTGCTGGCACCTTCGATCTGGTCGATGACTTCATTGAGGCCCGGTTCCGCAATCGGCTTGCCGAATTCGGTGATATCCGCCCCGGCTACAAAGGCCCGGCCGCCACCGGTCAGCACGGCGCCAACCACACTGCCGTTAGCCTCCAGCGCGTCGATTGCGGCGATCAGGCCGACCCGGACCGCGTGGCCCAGCGCATTGACCGGCGGATTATTGATGGTGATGAGCAGCACATCGTCCTGCGCCTGCCAGCTGACCGGGTTGGAATCGGGCACCGTGCGGGCATCCTGCGCGGCGACGTTCTGCGTCATGGGGTCGGGTTTCCTCTGATTAACAACTCTATGGTAAAATGCACGTTTTACCCAAGGAGAGTCAAGAAGCCGTCACTGGCCGTTTGCAGGACTCTGATCAGCGTACCGCTGCCTTGATCGCACCAAGGCTGTCGTTCGGCGCCTCGCCGTGGGCGAAATGGCCGATGTCCCACAGCGTGATGACCCGTGCGCCTTCGATCCCCTCTGCTACGGCGAGGCCGTTCTTGGGTGCGGTCATGCGGTCGCGCTGGGAGACGATGACGGTGGTCTTGGCAGTGATCCGGGAGAGCGCTTCACCGCCGCCTGCATAGGCATTGCTGGCCGCCAGATCGATGCCCAGCGTGCCATCGGCGACCCGGGGCATGACCATGCGCTTGGCTGTGCCCTTGGCCCAAGTGCCCGCCGCGATGTTGCCCCCGGTGTGCCCGGCCGGGCCGTGGCCCCAGTCCATCATCAAGTCGACGGCCTTCTCCTCCCGGTCAGCGGCGGCGCGCAGCAGTTCGGGGTGGACGGGCATGGCGGCGGTCGGACCAGTCAGCACCAGCTGGTCAACCCGGTCGCCGTGGCGAGATGCAAGCTCGATGGCGATCAGGGAGCCCATGGAGTGGCCAACCAGCGTCGCGCTGTCGATACCAGCAGCGTCCATGAAATCGATCAGCCAGTCGGCCATGGCCTCGATTGAGGTCAGCGGCTCGCCGCCCGAGACGCGCGCACCGACGCCGTGTCCGGGTAGATCGACGGCGTAGAGGTTCCAGCCGTGGAAGGCGAAGTACCGCGACTGGTAGCCCCAGACCGAGTGATCGCAGCCCGAGCCGTGGATGAAGATGATGTTGGGCTGGCCGTCCTTGGCCCCCTGCCCGGCATCGAAATAGAGCGCCGTCGCCCCGCGAACTTCAACTGATTTCATGCTCGTCTTCGTTTCTGTCTGTATTTCTGGCCTCGAGAACGGGCCGGTTCTCTGTCGCCTCAGCCTCAGCCCTTGGCGTCGCCGGCGACGGCGCGCTGACTGGTGCGCAGGCTCGCGCGCAGGTCGTCGATGATGTCATCCACGTGCTCGATCCCGACCGACAGCCGGATCATGTCGTCGGGTACACCGGCGAGCTTGCGCTGCTCGGGGCCGAGTTGCAGGTGCGTGGTCGAGGCCGGGTGCACGAGCAGGGTCTTGGCGTCACCGACGTTGGAGACGTGACTGGCCAGCCGGGCGCTGTTGATCAGGGCCTTGCCAGCCTCGAACCCGCCCTTGACCCCGAACACGATCATCGAAGTCGCGCCCTCGGGCAGCTGACGCTGGGCGACTTCGTGGTCGCGGTGGTCGGGCATGTCCGGGTGCCGGACCCAGGCGACGGCTTCGTGGTTGGCGAGGAAGTCGAGCACCGCGCGGGCGTTGGCAATGTGCCGCTCCATGCGCAGCGACAGCGTTTCCATGCCCTGGATCAGGTAAAACGCGCTCTGCGCCGACAGCACGGTGCCGAAGTCGCGCAGGCCCTCGGTGCGGGCGCGGGCGATGAAGGCCGAGGGGCCGAAGTGCTCGGCGTAGGCCATGCCCGGGTAGCCGGGATAGGGCTCGGTCAGGGTCGGGAACTTGTCCGAGGACGCCCAGTCGAAGTTACCCGCATCGACAATGAAACCACCCATGGCGATGCCGTGACCACCGATCCACTTGGTCGCCGAGTGTATGACGATGTTGGCGCCATCCTCGAACGGACGGTAGAGCGGCGGCGGGGTGAAGGTGCTGTCGACCACCAGCGGCAGGCCCGCTTCCTGCGCCACCCCAGCGACGGCGGCAACGTCGAGCACGTCCAGACCGGGGTTGCCGACGACCTCGCCGAAGATCATGCGGGTATTGGGCTGGATCGCGGCGCGGATGGCGTCGATGTCCGAGCCATCGACGAAGGTGGTGATGATGCCAAAGCGCGGCAGAGTCAGCTTCATCAGGTTGATGGACCCGCCGTAGAGCGCCTTGGTCGCCACGATATGATCACCCGCCGATAGCAGGGTGGCGATGGTCAGGAACACCGCAGCGTGGCCCGAGGACAGACCCAGCGCCCCGACCCCGCCTTCTAGCGCCGCAATACGCTCTTCAGCGGCAGCAACCGTGGGGTTGCTGATCCGGGAATAGAGGTGCCCCCCGATCTCGAGGTTATTGAGCGAGGCGGCCTGCTCGGTGTCTTCATAGACATAGGCGTTGGTCTGGTAGATCGGCACGGCCTGCGCGCCGTTGCGCGGATCCCGCGTCTGACCGGCGTGCAGTGCCAGGGTTTCAGTTCGCAACTTGGAGGCTTCGACCATGGCGGGAATTTCCCTCGAATTCAGGTGACGGAGACGGCACTATCCCTAGCGCCTCAGGCCCGGCTTGGGCAAGGTTCAACTCAGAAACTGCGACCCGCTGCCATGCGCAGGAGCTGCCCGCACCAATAGGCGAGCGCGGCGGGACGCTCGAGGTGGAAGAGGTGGCTGCCCTCGATCTGAAGGCTCAGCCAGTCGGGCCGACCCTGCAGCGCCTCGAAGCCGCGACGGAAGGGGCTGCGGGCGTGGGCGCTGGCGTTGATGAAGCCGCGCGGCCGAATGGTATCGATAGCGGCCATGGCGGCGGGGCTCAGCTCTTCCTCGAAGGCCCGCAGCGCGTGGGGCTGCATGACCGCGCGCGCCGCCTCGGCCCGCACCCCGCTCAGCCCCCAGATCGCCGGATCGGGCGGCTGGGCCAGACCATCGACCGCCGCAGCCCGGATGGCCTCAGGGCCTGAACTGCCCTCGGACTGCGCAAAGATAGAAGCGCCCAGCTCCGGCAGGAAGGCGTCGATCAGCAGCAGGCCCTTGACCCGCTCACCCAGCGTGACAGCGGCTTCGAGCATGGGAAAGGCGCCGAACGAATGTCCCAGCAGCACAACGTTCTCGGCCTCGGGCGGGATACCGGCGAGCACGGCCTCGGCGTGTGCCTGCAGGCCTGCATCCGGGTTGTGCCCGGGCCAGGTGGTCACAGCAAGGCTCTGCAGATGTGCGCCGTGCCCGCGCATGCAGGCGCAGAAGGGGTCCCATTGCTGCGGCCGGCTCCAGGCGCCGGGGCTGATCTGCAAATGAAAAGACTGCGGCCAGCCCTCACCGGCGTCCCGGCCGGATTTGGGACGTGGCGTCGTGTGGACTTGGGTTGGCTCGCCTCTCCCCGCGATGGTTTCGGCTCCTGCCTGTTCTGATGGCCCTGCGGCTATGGTCCTTACCCCCTTATGTCCGCGTTTGTGCAGTCTTCGCCGTCTTCGCAGACTTTGCACACTTTACGGCTTGTCCCGCTTGTACGTCACGCGCGCCTACGGGGCCAGAGCCAAGGCTGGGCTGGGCTGGGCTGGGATGGAATGAACTGTGTTGGACTGGGATGGACTGGGATGGGCTCAGCTCAAGGTGATCAGAGCCGGGCCAGCTCGCGCGCGTGGTGGCGGATGTGATCGTCGAAGAAGCTGCCCACGAAGAAGTAGGAATGATCGTACCCGGCGTGACGGCGGATTTCGCCCTGCTGCCCGGAGCCGGCGAAGGCCTGCTCGAGCGCCTCGGTGCGTAGCCCGCTTTCCTGCCAGGGGTCGTCTTCGCCCTGATCCACCAGCACCGGTCCGGGGAAGGTCTGGCTGCGGTAAAGCACGCTGGCGTCGTGCTCGGCCCACCGGGACTGGTCATCACCCAAATAGGCGCCGAAGCAGGTCTGGCCCCAATCCACCTGCATGGGCGCGGCGATGGGGGCGAAGGCGGACAGCGACTTGAACAGGCCCGGATGGCGCAGGGCGAGGGTCAGCGCCCCGTGCCCGCCCATGGAATGCCCGCTGACCCCCAGCCGGTTGGTGTCGACGGGCAGGTTTTCACGGACCACGGCGATCAGGTCGCGGGTGATGTAGGTCTCCATCTGGAAGTGCGGCGCCCAGGGGGCCTGGGTCGCATCAACGTAGAAGCCCGCGCCCTGCCCGAGGTCGTAGCGCTCGTCGTCGGCGACGCCCTCACCGCGCGGCGAGGTATCGGGGGCGATGAACACCAGCCCGGCCTCTGCGGCGTAGCGCTGCACGCCGGACTTGATGGTGACGTTATCCTCGGTGCAGGTCAGCCCGGAGAGGAACACCAGCCCGGGCAGGCGCTCGCCCGGCGCCAGCGTTGCGGCGGCTGGCGGCAGGAACACCGCGACCCGCATCGGGGTGCCGGTGGCCGCGCTGTCGTGCTCGAACGTGATCTGACGGCCGCCGAAGCAGCCGCATTCGCTGATGATGTTCATCGGGTGGTCTCGTCGTTTCCAGAGGTGTTATCGGGGTTGTCTGCCGATCAGAATTCGATGACCGAGCGGATCGACTTGCCCTCGTGCATGAGATCGAAGGCGTCGTTGATCTGATCCAGCGGCATGCGGTGGGTGATCAGATCGTCGATGTTGATCGTCCCTTCCATATACCAGTCGACGATCTTCGGCACGTCCGTGCGTCCCTTGGCACCACCAAAGGCCGTGCCGCGCCAGTTGCGGCCCGTGACCAGCTGGAAGGGCCGCGTCGAAATCTCCGCGCCCGCCGGTGCCACGCCGATGATGATCGACGTGCCCCAGCCCTTGTGGCAGCACTCGAGGGCGTCGCGCATGACGTCGACGTTGCCGATGCACTCGAAGGAATAATCGGCCCCGCCCTTGGTTAGGCTGACCAGATAGGGCACGAGGTCGCCCTCGACCTCCGTGGGGTTGACGAAGTGGGTCATGCCGAACTGCGCGGCGATGGCGCGGCGCCCGGGGTTGATGTCGACACCAACGATGATGTCGGCACCGGCTAAGCGCGCGCCCTGGATGACATTGAGGCCGATACCGCCGAGCCCGAACACCACGACATTGTCCCCGGGCTGGACCTTCGCGGTTTTGGTGACGGCACCGATGCCGGTGGTCACCCCGCAACCGATGTAGCAGATCTTGTCGAAGGGGGCGTCTTCCCGGACCTTGGCGACGGCGATTTCCGGCAGCACCGAGAAATTCGAGAAGGTCGAGGTGCCCATATAGTGGAACAGCTTCTCGCCTCCGGCCGAAAACCGCGATGAATGGTCGGGCATCAGCCCCTGGCCCTGGGTTTCACGGATCGACTGACACAGGTTAGTCTTGCCGGAGGTGCAGTAGTCGCACTCGCGGCACTCGGGCGTATAGAGCGGAATGACGTGATCGCCCTTCTTGAGCGAGCGCACACCGGGGCCGACATCGACGACGACGCCGGCGCCTTCGTGCCCGAGAACGGCCGGAAAGATGCCCTCAGGGTCGGCTCCAGAGAGGGTGAAGGCGTCGGTGTGGCACACCCCGGTGGCCCGCATTTCAATCATAACCTCGCCCTCGCGCGGGCCTTCGACCTGAATGGTGGTGACTTCCAACGGCTTGCCGGCCTGGACGGCGACGGCGGCTCTGCTCTCAACCATGAACGGACTCCCTAAGTTTGAGGCAAGTTTCTCAGGTTGCGATCATGCCTGCAGGCCCCGGGCCTGACAAGCGGGCGCGGTCTCCCTTTGCGCTCAAAACGCTGCGCTGTGAGCGCGTTGGAGCTCATCACGCCAAATGACCCTCAAAGTCCTTCGGCAGGATGAGGATCAACTCCGCTTGGTGAGCGTCAACTGAAGCGACACTCAAAGCGAAACGTATTGAGTTTCAACGGATAGGTGGCGCGCTCGGGCCTAGGCCGCTTCGCGGCCTTCGGCCCTCCCACGCGCATTTTCAGTGAGAATGCGAAAAGACGTCAGGCCGCGTTTAACGCGGCCTGTCCGTTTGACTGCGCGGGGGAGATTTGTAAGCCGCGAAGCGGCGTCAAATCGAGCACGCCACCATCAACTGCTTGGGAGTAGGGCCAAAACCCTCAAACCTGCTCCAGCTCGATCAGTGTTCCGCTGAAGTCCTTAGGGTGCAGGAACAACACAGGCTTACCATGCGCGCCGATCTTCGGTTCACCATCACCGAGCACCCGGGCGCCGACGGCCAGCAAGCGGTCCCGCGCAGCGCCGATATCCTCGACCTCGTAGCACAGGTGATGCATCCCGCCCGCTGGGGTTTTCTCGAGGAACCGGGCGATCGGACTGTCCTCACCCAGCGGCTCCAGCAACTCGATCTTGGTATTCGGCAGGGTGACGAAAACCACCGTGACGCCGTGCTCCGGCAGCAGCTGGGGCGCGGAGACCTCAGCGCCCAGCGTCCCAGCGTAGACTTCGGCCGCTGCCGCCAGATCAGGCACGGCAATGGCTACGTGGTTGAGCCGTCCCAGCATGCTTTCCTGCCTCCCTTGTCGGTTGATAGGCACGCGACCCGCGCCCGCAGCAACCACTATCGCCCGCCAGCAAGCGCCAGTTAGGCCACCAAAGGGGCCGCCTTCCAGCCTGCGCCGGCCGTCGCCTCAGACCCGCAGCACCGACACTGTCACCAATGGCCGCTTACCGATATTATCCTTACAGAATTTCCGCAGCGCTTTGAACACCACCGCTTCGATGGCGTCATCGGATTGCCGGTCTGACCGGTTCATGCGGTCGACCGCGTCCCAGGCCCAGTCCGCCGCCTCGTCCTCGATCTCGTCCTCTTCTAGGGTTTCGAACACACCCTGCGAAGACATGACCGGATCAGCCACCAGGTTACCACGCGCATTGACCGCCACGGCGACGTTGATCGTGCCGTTGTGCATCATCCGCTTGCGCAGACGCATGACCTCGCTCTCCAGCGGGATCAATCTGCTGCCATCCAGCCCGAATACATCGAGCTCCAGCCGCTGCACGATCTCGGCCTCCTGCCCCTCGCGCAGACGGATCACGTCGCCATCACCGGGGGCCAGCGCCTGCCCGACCTGGCAGGTCAGGGCCAGCTTGGCGTTGGCCAGCTGGTGGCGTGCCTCACCGTGAACCGCGAGCGCGACCTTCGGCTGGGTCCACTGGTACATCTGCATCAGCTCATCCCGCTGCGGGTGGCCGGTGACGTGCACGTTCAGACCGTCCTCACCATCGGCGAGCACATTCACGCCCAGCGCCGCCAACTGATTGCGCACCCGGTTGATATCGACCTCGTTACCCGGGATTTCCCGGCTCGAATAGATCACGGTGTCACCGGCATCGAGAAAGGCGTCGTGATGCTCATTGCGCGCCAGCTTGGACAGCGCCGCCCGCGGCTCGCCCTGCGTACCGGTCACCAGCATCAGCACCTCTTCGCGCGGTAGCCGGCCGATGGCGTCCTCGCCAACCACGTCGGGGAAGGACTGCAGATAGCCGTTTTCCTTGGAAACCTCGTAGAGCCGGTGCAACGACCGCCCCACCAGCGCCAGCCGCCGCCCCGTGGCCTGCGCCACTCGGGCCACCGTACTCACCCGCGCGACGTTGGTGGCGAAGCAGGTGACGGCAACCCGGCCGGTGGCCTTCTCCACCAGATCGAGCAGACCGGGATAGACCTCGGCCTCTGACCCGCTGTGGCCCTCTTCGAGCGCGTTGGTTGAGTCGCAGACCAGCGCCAGCACACCCTCCCGGCCCAGTTCAGCCAGCCGGTCGCTGTCGATCATCCGGCCCAGCTGCGGGTCGTGGTCGATCTTCCAGTCCCCGGTGTGGATCACCCGACCCGCCGGGGTGGTGATGGACAGGGCGCAAGCCTCCGGGATCGAATGGGTCACCGGGACAAATTCGACATTGAAAACGCCGATATCCGCGCTCTCGCCCTGGGGCACGCGGTGCAGCACCATCTCGCGGCCACCGTAGCTGTCGACCTTGCGCTCGATCATCGAAGCCGCGAAGGGCGTGGCGTAGACCGGGCAGTCGAGCTCCTCGATCAGATGCGGTATCGCCCCGATATGGTCTTCGTGGGCGTGGGTGATGGCGAGGCCAACGATCTCACCGCCCCCGTCGAGCAGCGGGCCAATATCGGCGACAAGCACGTCCATGCCCGGGGTGCTGAGGTCGCCGAAGGCCACCCCGCAATCCACGATCAGCCACTGATTGCGGTGCCCGTAGGCGTAAAGGTTCATGCCAATTTCTCCGCAGCCACCCAGGGCTACGAACAGAATTTCATCCTTGGCAGGTTTTGTCAGGCGTCCAGCCATAAGTCTCCTTTGGCACCGCTGGTGTCCGCAGTGCCATGTTGAAAGCACCCGGTGGCCACGCATGGGAGGCGCGGTCCGGGCTCTCTTCATTGTGACGCGATCAATTTTCTAGGCCTGCGTCTTAGCCCAATCCGAGTATAGCGCCGCCAATCCCTTGACGGTGAAATCCGAGTCGATGTGGTCGAACACATCGGTGCCGTCCGAAAACATCACGGCCAAACCGCCCGTCGCCACCACCGGCGCGCTGGGCATGTTCAATTCTTTGCGTAAGCGCTGGATCAGCCCCTCGATCATGCCGACATAACCCCAGAACAGGCCCGACTGCATGCAGGCGACCGTGTCCTGGCCGAGGACCTGGCCCGGCCGCTGGATGTCGATCCGCGGGAGCCTCGCTGCTGCCTGATACAGGGCTTCGGCGGAAAGGTTAACCCCCGGTGCGATCACACCTCCAATGTAAGCACCGTCTGCACCAACCACGTCCAGCGTGGTCGCGGTGCCGAAATCCACCACGATCGCAGGCCCCTGCCCCAGGACCGACTGCACAGCGCGGGTGTTGACCAGCCGGTCAGCACCGACGTGGTCGGGCCGGTCGACGCGGATATCGAAGTTCAGCGGCACCGCCGGTTCACCGACCACCAGCGGCAGGGTGCCGAAGTAGACCTCGGCCAGCTGGCGCAGGCCGAACAGGGCAGCCGGGCGCACCGAAGAGATGATCACCGCTTCAACATGCTCGGGCTTGTAACCACCCTGCTCCATCAGCGCGCGCAGCCAGACCCCGTCTTCGTCGGCGGTCCGGCGGTCGTCGGCCGTCCGCCGCCAGGAGCGCAGCGGCGTTTCCCCGTCCATGAGCGTGAAGACGACGTTGGTGTTTCCGGAATCGATGGCAAGCAACATGGCCTTATCCAACTTCTGTGTGATCAACGCCCGACTGCTGGCGCGGGGCGCCCAAGGGGAGGCGTGGGCGTAAGCGTGGGCGTGGGCGTAAGCGCAGGCGTAAACGTAGGCGTCGGCGCAGGCTTGGTCATCGTGACAGTCTCAATCACGGGTTCAGTCTCAGTCACCGCTGCCGCCGCCGCCGCCGAGCAGCCCGACGTCACCGGCAACAATTGGTTCGATCGTCCCATCCGAGTGCCGCAACCGCATCACCCCGGTCTGCTCATCAAGGCCGATGAACACCCCGGTCTTGTGCTGCCCGGGGCCGAGCCGGACGGTGATTTCCTGATTCAGATACATGGCCTTGGCCTGCCAGTCGCGGAACAGGGGTGTACGCGGCGCCTGCATACGGTCAAAACCGGCGGTTGTCGAATCCCAGGCTTCGATCAGCCCGCGGATCACCGGCTTCTCCGGGCCATGATAACCAAGACGGCGCAGGCTTTCAGCGCGATAGACCGCGCCCTCGAGCTGCGGCGCGTGGGCCAGATTGACCCCCATGCCCAGCACCAGCGTGGGCACGCCCTGCGGCGTGGCTGCCGTCTCCAGCAGCAGACCGCCGATCTTCGCACCCCGAACAAAGACATCGTTGGGCCACTTCAGCCCGACCTCGGCATCGTCAAAGCCGCAAACCTCGACCAGCACCCGCGCCAGCGAAAGCCCGGCAGCGTAGCTGAGCGCAAACCAGTCGGTCTGCGGGGCGGTGGGGAAGTGCACGAAGCTGACGGCAAGATTGCCGCGGTTGGTGCTCCAGCTGCCGGCACCGCGCCCCCGGCCGCGCCCGGCGGTCTGCTCGCCCGCCATGATCAGCGTCGGGGTGGTGATTTCTCCGGCACGGAGCAGGGTCAGAGCCTCGTCACTGGTCGAGCCCAGGCTTTCATAAAAGCGCCCCTGCCAGCGCGCTGGCAGGTCGGCCTGAGACAGGTCGAAGAGGCTGTCGACCGTGGTTCGATCCTCGGTCAGGCGAAGACACCCGCCGCCGTGTTGGCCCAGCCAACGACGAACGACACCACCACGATGAACAGCAGCACCGACAGCGCCGAGAGCCCGTAGACCGCGCGCAGGGTAAAGCCCGCGTCGTCGAAGGTGCCTTCCTCCGGCAGATCGTCGAAGAAGGACACCTTGATGATGCGGATGTAGTAGAAGGCTGAAATCACCGAGGTCAGCAGGCCGATCACCGCCAGCCACCAGAAGCCAGCCTCGACCGCAGCCGTGAACACGAGGAACTTACCGAAGAAGCCCGCCAGCGGCGGAATCCCCGCCATCGAGAAAAAGATCACCAGCAGCGCCAGCGCCATCGGCAGCCGCTCCTGCGACAGGCCGGCCAGGTCGCTGATCGCCTCGACCGGCTCACCGCTACGCTTCATCGACAGGATCAGGGCAAAGGCGCCGAGGTTCATGATGACGTAAGTGGCCAGATACACCAGACAGCCGGCAACCCCGGCCTCGCTTCCGGCCGCGACACCGACCAGGGCAAACCCCATGTGACCGATCGAGGAATAGGCCATCAGCCGCTTGATGTTGCTCTGCCAGATCGCAGCCAGCGAGCCCCAGACCATCGACACCACGGCGAGCAGGATCACAATTTGCCGCCAGCTGTCAGCGATATCGGCGAAGGGCTCCAGCATGACCCGGATCACCAGCGCGAAGGCGCCCATTTTCGAGGCCGTCGCGAGGAAGGCCGTAACCGGGGTCGGAGCGCCCTGGTAGACATCGGGGGTCCACATATGGAAGGGCGCTGCAGAAATCTTGAACGCCAGCCCGGCCATGAGGAACACCAGCCCGATGATCAGCCCGAAGGACGGCTCACCGGCGATACCCGCCGCCACAGCCTCGAAGCCTGTGCCGCCCGCGTAGCCGTAGACCAGCGACATGCCGTAGAGCAGGATGCCCGAGGACAGGGCGCCAAGCACGAAGTACTTCAGCCCGGCCTCAGACGCGCGCAGGTTATCCCGGCGCAGGGCTGCGAGCACGTAAGCCGACAGCGACGACAGCTCGATCCCCAGATAGACGGTCATCAGATCCTGTGAAGACACCATGACCGAAAGGCCGGTGGCGGCGTAGACCATCAGCACCGGCATTTCGAAGCGGCGGAAGGTATCGGCGCTGAAGGTCAGCGCCATCAGCGTCGCTACGCCCGAACCGGCGAAAATCACCACCTTGCTGAAGCGGGCAAAGGCGTCGTTGACGAACAGGCTGTTAAAGCCATTGCCGGTCGGCGCGACGATGGCCAGCGCGGCGGCGGCAAACATCAGCAGCGCGGCCGCGACGGTGATCACGCCGAAATCGCGGTTGCCGCGGAAGGCGCCCCAGAGCAGCAGCACCATGCCCATGACGGCGAGCACCAGCTCGGGCAGGATCACCGCAAGGTCAGCAGAAAACGCACTCATGGTTCAGGCTCCGTTCCGAGGCTCACTGCGAAGCCGCGACAGCGGCCCCGGCCGCGTCGGCTTCAACAAAAGGCACCAGCAGCGCGTCAACCGACGACGCCATGATATCGAGGAAAGGCATGGGCCAGACACCCATCCAGATGACGAGAATGACCAGCGGCGCGAAGATGATGATCTCGCGCGGGGTCATATCGAGCAGCGCGCGTAGGTCGTCCTTCTCCAGCTTGCCGAACACCACCCGGCGGTAGAGCAGCAGCATGTAGGTGGCGCCGAGCACGATGCCCGAGGCTGCGAGGGTGCCGATCCACATGCGGTCCTGGAAGGCGCCGAACAGGGTCATGAATTCACCAACGAAGCCGGCGGTTCCGGGCAGGCCGACCGAAGCCATCATGAACGCCATGAACACGATCGCGTAGCGCGGCATGGTCTCGACGATCCCGCCATAGCGCGAGATCATCCGCGTGTGCAGGCGGTCGTAGACGACACCGACGATGAGGAACAGCGCGGCAGAAATCACGCCGTGGCTCAGCATCTGGAAAATCGCGCCGTTGACCCCCAGCCCATTGAGCGAGAAGATCCCCAGCGTGACGTAACCCATGTGCGCGACCGAGGAATAGGCGATCAGCTTTTTCATATCCTCCTGCGCCAGCGCCACGATCGAGGTGTAGACGATGGCGATGATCGACAGGATCTGCACGAACAGGCTCATGGCCTCGGAGGCTTCGGGCAGCATGGGCAGGGAGAAGCGCAGAAAGCCGTAGCCGCCCATCTTGAGCAGCACGCCGGCCAGGATCACCGAGCCCGCCGTTGGGGCTTCCACGTGGGCATCAGGCAGCCAGGTGTGCACCGGCCACATGGGCATTTTCACCGCGAACGAGGCGAAGAACGCCAGCCACAGCCAGATTTGCAGGTTCAGCGCGAAGCCCAGATCGCCCTCGATCAGCACGGTGATATCCGCCGTTCCCTGGGTGAACAGCAGGGTCATGATCGCGACCAGCATCAGCACCGAGCCGACCAGCGTGTAGAGGAAGAACTTGAAGGCCGAGTAGACCCGGCGCGGACCACCCCAGACGCCGATGATCAGGAACATCGGGATCAGCACGGCCTCGAAGAACACGTAAAACAGCACCAGATCCAGCGCGACGAAGGTGCCGATCATCAGCGCTTCGAGCACCAGAAAGGCGACCATGTATTCCTTGACCCGAGTCTTCACCGCGCTCCAGGCCGAGAGGATGCACAGCGGCGTGAGCAAGGTCGAGAGCAGCACGAACAGCACCGAAATCCCGTCCACACCAACGCGGTAAGCAATATTGTACTGCGCCAGCCAGGTGTATTCCTCGGTGAACTGGAAGCCCGGGTCCTGGCGGTCAAAACCGGTCCAGAGCAGCAGCGAGAGCAGGAACACGACGACCGAATTGGCCAGCGCAACCTGCTTGGCGTTGCGGGCGACGGTCTCGTCATCACCGCGCGCGAGCAGCAGGATCGCGAGCGCACCGATCAGCGGCAGGGCGATGAGAATGGAAAGAAACGGCAGGTTTTCCATCATGGTATCCTCGGTCCTTCCCGCTTAATTGCCGCCGCCGAGAAGCTGGCCGAAGAAGCCGCTTCCGAGCAGGAACAGGGTAATAATCGCCACCAGACCGGCGACCATGACGAAGCCGTAGTGGTAGATGTAGCCGGTCTGCATCGAGCTGAAGAACCGCGCCAGCAGCTGGCTGGCGCTGGCGACCCCATTGGGGCCGAAGCGGTCGATGATGCCACCATCGCCAACCTTCCACAGGAACCGGCCGAAGGACTGGATGGGGCGAACAAAGATGAAATCATAGAGCTCGTCGAAGAACCACTTGCGGCGGAAGAACGTGTCGACCCAGCTGAAGGTCGAGGCGATCCGCTTGGGCACGTCCGGCATCACCAGATAGAACAGCGCACTCAGCCCGAGGCCGGAGACCGCCATCACCAGCGGTAGGACTTTCACCCACGCCGCAGACTTGTGCATCTTATCGATCAGGTCGTGGTCCTTGACCACCGAACCCGCCCAGAAGGTCGCGCCGTCGGTCGCTTCCTTGGCGTGCTTGCCCGCCTCGTAGGCGTGGTGCCCGCCCTCCATGAACCATGGGTAGGCGACGCCGCCTGCGAGCAGGGCACCGATGGCGAGAATCACCAGCGGGCCGATCATCACCAGCGGGCTCTCGTGGGCGTGGTCGAAGGTGTGTTGGTCCGCCCGGGTCGGGCCGTGGAAGGTCAGGAACAGCAGGCGGCCGGAGTAGAAGGCGGTCAGGAACGCCGCCGTGATCCCAGCCCAGAAGGCGAAGTTACCGACCAGCGAATGGGCTGCGTGCGCGGCCTCGAGGATGGCATCCTTGGAATAGAAGCCTGCAAAGCCGAACCCGGCGGGGCCGAACAGGAACGGGATCCCGATCCCGGCCAGCGCCAGCGAACCAATCCACATGTAGGCGTAGGTCACGGGCACCTTGCGCCAGATCCCGCCCATTTTGCGCATATCCTGCTCGTGGTGCATGGCGTGGATGACCGAACCGGCCCCGAGGAACAGCAGCGCCTTGAAGAAGGCGTGGGTCATCAGGTGGAAGATCGCAGCATCGTAGGCCCCGACACCGGCGGCGAAGAACATGTAGCCCAGCTGAGAACAGGTCGAGTAGGCGATGACGCGCTTGATATCGAACTGGGTCAGGCCGACCGTAGCGGCGAAAATCGCTGTGATCGCGCCGATCACGGTGACGAAGTCGAGCACCAGCGGCGCCAGCTCGAAAAGCGGCGACAGGCGCGCAACCATGAACACCCCGGCCGTGACCATGGTCGCGGCGTGGATCAGCGCGGAGACCGGCGTCGGGCCTTCCATCGCGTCGGGAAGCCAGGTGTGGAGCAGGAACTGCGCCGACTTGCCCATGGCGCCCATGAACAGCAGGAAGCAGATCACGTTGACCGAGGTCTGGAACGAGAAGCCGAACAGGCCTGGCAGCAGGTGGTCTGCATCGACATGGCTGGCCACTTCGAGCACGCCATCGGCGCCGGAGAAGGCCACCGATCCGGTCAGCATGAAGGCGCCGAAAATCCCCAGCGCGAAGCCGAAATCACCCACGCGGTTGACGATGAAGGCCTTCATCGCCGCGGCGTTGGCCGAAGGCTTGTGGTACCAGAACCCGATCAGCAGGTAGGAACTCAGCCCCACCCCTTCCCAGCCGAAGAACAGCTGGATCAGGTTATCGGCGGTGACCAGCATCAGCATGGCGAAGGTGAACAGGCTCAGATAGGCCTGAAATCGCGGGATCGACTTGTCCTCGGACATGTAGCCGGCCGAGTAGATGTGCACGATCGAGGAGACGACCGTCACCACCACCAGCATCACGGCGGTCAGGGTGTCGATGCGCAATGCCCACGCGGTGGCGAAGTCACCCGAGGCGAACCAGGTGAACAGCGGGACGACGTAGGCTTCCTTGTGGTTCAGCCCGACCTGGACGAAGACCCAGACCGACAGCAGCGCCGACAGCACCATGACCCCGGAGGTCAGGATCTGTGCGCCGCGGTCGCCCAGACGCTTGTCCGCGAACCCGGTAAGGATCGCAGCCAGCAGGGGCAGAAAGACGATGGCTTTTTCGATAGCGAAATCAAACACGGCTGAGCCCTACCCCTTCATCGAGTTGATGTCTTCGATCTCGATGTTCCCCCGGTTTCGGAAGAACACCACGAGGATCGCGAGCCCGATGGCGGCCTCAGCCGCAGCGACAGTCAGGATCAGCAGCGCAAAAATCTGCCCGGTCAGGTCGCCCAGTTCGGTGGAAAAGGCGATCAGGTTGACGTTGACCGACAGCAGGATCAGTTCGACAGACATCAGGATGATGATGACGTTCCGCCGGTTGAGCAAAATGCCGAACAGGCCGATGGTCAGCAGCAGCGCTGCCACGACCAGATAGTGTTCGAGCGTTATAGCCATTGTTTTCGTTTCATCTCCGTGGCGCGGGCTGGCCCCGTTTTCCGGGTGGGGCAGACGCGCGGTGTTTGTCGCTAGTCAGTCAATCAGTCAGTCAGTCGTTTCGTGCCGTTTGGCGGCTGCCTCAGCCGATGCCCTTGCCCGATTCAACCTTGCGCAGGGCCACGGCTTCTTGGCGGCTGCGCTCGATCTGTTGCGGAATGGACTGGCGCTTGACCCCGTCGCGGCTGCGCAGGGTCAGGGTGATGGCACCGATCATGGCGACCAGCAGCACCAGACCCGACATCTGGAACAGCAGGAAGTAATCAGTGTACAGGATCTGCCCCAGCGCCTCGGTGACGTTCACGCCCTCGGGCTGCGGGTTGGTCGCGGGGGCCGGGTTTTCCGGGCGGAAGGCGCGCGTGGTGACAACCAGCACCAGCTCGGCCAGCACCGCCAGCCCGACCAGAACCCCGACCACGCCAAAGCGTTTCACGCCCTGGAACAGCCGGTTTTCACCCACGTGCAGCATCATCACCACGAACAGGAACAGCACCGCGACCGCGCCGACGTAGACGATGACCAGGATCATTGCCACGAACTCCGCCCCGCGCAGCACGAACAGCGCCGAAGCCGAGAAGAAGGCGAGGATGAGGAAGAGCACCGAGTGCACGGCGTTGCGCGAGGTGACAACCATCAGCGCGGAGGCGATGGTCGCCGCCGCGAAGAGGTAGAAGGCCAGGCCCGTGATGATCTCTGCCATAGTTCTTTACATTCCTGCAGCCGGACGTTGGAGGGTCAGATCAGGTCGTTCGTCTTGGTCCGGTCGACTGCCGCCCGCTCAGCGGTAGGCGGCATCCTGCGCGATGTTGGCGGCGATGAGGTGCTCCCACCGATCGCCGTTATCGAGCAGCTTGTCCTTGTTGTAGTAGAGCTCCGCCCGGGTCTCGGTGGAGAATTCGTAGTTGGGCCCCTGCACGATGGCATCGACCGGGCAGGCTTCCTGGCAATAGCCACAGTAGATGCACTTGGTCATGTCGATGTCGTAACGGGTCGTGCGGCGGGAGCCGTCTTCGCGCGGCTCGGCCTCGATGGTAATGGCCTGCGCGGGGCAGATGGCTTCGCACAGCTTGCAGGCGATGCAGCGCTCTTCGCCGGTCGGGTAGCGGCGCAGCGCGTGCTCCCCGCGGAAGCGCGGGCTCAGCACGCCCTTCTCGTAAGGATAGTTCACGGTGACCCGGCGGCCGGTGAACATGGTCCACAGCGTCAGGGCCATGCCACGGACAAGCTCGAGCAACAGCAGGCTACGGATGGAACGGAAGAGGACTGACATGAACCAGCGCCTTTTCGATTAGAGGCCGAAGCCGACGATGACGCCGGCGGTGAGAACGACCCAGAACAGCGACAGCGGAAGGAACACTTTCCAGCCCAGACGCATCAGTTGGTCGTAGCGGTAGCGCGGGACGGTCGCGCGAACCCAGAGGAAGACAAAGGCGATCAGCGAGGTCTTGAGCACGAACCAGATCGGCTGCATCCAAACATCGTCTAAGAACCAGAAGCCAAAGGGCGACAGGTAGCCGCCGAGGAACAGGACCACGGTCATGGCCGACATCAGCAGGATGTTGGCGTATTCACCGAGGAAGAACAGCGCGAACTGCATCGACGAGTATTCGAGGAAGTAACCGGCGACCAGCTCGGACTCGCCTTCGGGCAGGTCAAAGGGCGCACGGTTGGTCTCGGCCAGCGCCGAAATGAAAAACACCACGAACATCGGGAAGTGCGGGATGGCGAACCAAAGCCCCTTCTGCGCCTCGACAATGTTGCCAAGGTTAAAGCCACCTGCGCCCACAGTGATCACCACGGTGATGATGATCAGGCCCATGGAAACCTCGTAGGAGACCATCTGTGCTGCCGAGCGCAGCGCGCCAAGGAAAGGGTACTTCGAGTTCGAGGCCCAGCCGGACATGATGATGCCGTAGACCCCCAGCGAGGAAATCGCGAACAGGTACAGCAGGCCGAGATTGATATCCGCGATGGCGAAATTCTCGGTGATCGGGATCACCGCCCAGGCCAGCATGGCCAGCGCGAAGGTCAGCATGGGCGCGAGGAAGAACACGACCTTGTTCGCCCCGGCGGGCAGGATCACTTCCTTGAACATCAGCTTGAGCGCGTCGGCCCAGGGCTGCAGCACCCCGAACGGCCCGACCACGTTCGGCCCGTGGCGGAACTGCGCGGCCGCGATGACCTTGCGCTCGGCGAGGGTCATGTAGGCCACGCCCAGGATGACCGGCACCACCACCACGAGGATGGTGAGCAGGATCTTGACCGCCGGCCAGACGGTGTTGAGCAGAAGGTCCATGATCATGCTGACTTACTCCGCCGCTTCACGCGCCTGATCGAGCGAACCGGCCAGATAAACCTCGGTGCACTCGGCCATGGTCTGGGATGTTCGTGAAATCGGACAGGTCATGTAGTAGTTGCCGACGGCAGCCTCGAAGGGGGCATCGGAAAGGTCGCCTGCAGCGCCCGGCAGCGCCCATTCCACCGGCGCGATCTGGTCGATCCCGCCAATGTGCGGCACCGCCTGGATCAGGCTCTGACGCAGGCCCTCGAGGTCATCGAAGACTAGCGGCTGGCCGAGCGCGCCGGACAGCGCGCGCAGGATGGTCCAGTCTTCGCGGGCATCACCGGGGGCGAAGGTCGCCAGCCGCGTGGTCTGTACGCGGCCCTCGGTGTTGACGAAGAGGCCGTTTTTCTCGGTGTAGGCCGAACCGGGCAGGATCACGTCAGCGACCGAAGCCCCCGCGTCGCCGTGGTGGCCCTGGTAGACCACAAAGGTCTCGCGCAGCGCCTCAGTATCAAACTCGTCTGCGCCGAGCAGGTAGACCATGTCGATCTCGCCCGCCTGCGCCCCGGCAAGGATGCCGGCCATATCGCGACCGCCTTCGCCGGGCAGGAAGCCCATGTCGAGGCCTGCGACCCGCGCCGCAGCGGTGTGGAGCACGTTGAAGCCGTTGAAGTCGTCCTGGATAACGCCGAATTTTTCGGCGATCTGACCGGCGAGGTTGAGCACGGCCGCGCCGTCTTCGCGGGTCAGGGCACCCTGCCCGACGATAATGACGGGCTTGCTGGCCGCCTTCAGCGCCTTGGCCGCCGCAACCTTGCCCGCGAGGATCTCGCTCAGGGTGTGCGGGCCGGCGCCGACCCAGTCGGTCTGGTAGCTCAGGTCGTGGGGCGCACCCACGCCGAAGACCTGCAGTTCACCGGTCAGGAACCGCTTGCGGATGCGCGCGTTGATCAGCGGCGCTTCCCAGCGGGGGTTGGAGCCGATCAGCAGGATGGCGTCTGCCTCTTCCAGCCCGGCGATGGTGGTGTTGAAGCGCCAGCCCGAGGCGTTGCCGCCGGTCGCCAGCGCTGCGCCGTCCTGGCGGCAGTCGAGGTTCTTGACCCCCTTGGCGTCCATCAGCGACTTGAGCGCGAACATGCTTTCCGCGTCGCACTGGTCGCCCGCGATGGCGGCGATCCGATCTGCGGCGGTTTCTTTGAACTTCGCGGCGATGGCGGCGAAGGCGTCGTCCCAGCTCGCCGGGCGCAGGCGGCCGTTGCTGCGCACGTAGGGCTGGTCGAGGCGCTGGCGGCTCAGGCCGTCGATGGCGTGGCGGGACTTGTCCGCGATCCACTCTTCGTTGACGTCCTCGTGCAGGCGCGGCAGCACCCGCAGTACCGAGCGACCGCGCGCGTCGATGCGAATGTTGGCACCCACGGCGTCCATGGCGTCGATCGAGGAGGTCTTGCGCAGCTCCCACGGGCGCGCGGTAAAGGCATAGGGCTTGGAGGTCAGCGCACCAACGGGGCAGATATCCACGAGGTTGCCCGACATCTCCGACTGCACCGCCCGCTCGATGGTCGAGATTTCCGCGTGCTCACCCCGGTTGAGCAGGCCGATGTCCTCGGTCCCCGCGACTTCGGTGGCGAAGCGCACGCAGCGGGTGCACTGAATACAGCGGGTCATTATCGTCTTGATCAGCGGCCCCATGTACTTTTCTTCGACCGCGCGCTTGTTTTCGGCAAAGCGGGAGCCGTCGCGGCCAAAGGCCTGCGCCTGATCCTGCAGGTCGCACTCGCCACCCTGATCGCAAATCGGGCAGTCCAGCGGGTGGTTGAGAAGCAGGAACTCCATCACGCCTTCGCGCGCCTTCTTCACCTTGTCGGTGCGGGTGTGGACCATGAGGCCGTCGCTGCACGGCAGCGCACAGGAGGCGGCGGGCTTGGGCGCACGGCCGCGCTGGTCTTCGACTTCGACTAGACACATGCGGCAGTTGCCGGCTACCGACAGACGGTCGTGGTAGCAGAACCGGGGGATCTCAGCCCCGGCGAGTTCCGCGACCTGAAGAACGCTCATCCCGTGTTCGAATTCGACTTCAACACCGTCCACGATAGCTTTGGGCATGACGACACTCGGCTGTAGTGAAGCGGGGCAGACTCTCCCCCGCATACTTCGGCCGTAAAAAACACCCCGCAGGGTCAAATCTCAAGCCTTAGTTTGTCACAGCAGCGCCCCCTGCGTGCACGGCAGTTTTACGCCTGAGGCATTGCCTTTGCAGTCAGAATCTGAAAGCGAAGCCGATGTTTCCGTTGAGATCGGTGGACTCACCGCGTTCAACGACCCACGGAGAAGCCGCCGCGTCGTGCAGCAACTGGGTCACCCCGACCTTGCCCTGAAGCTCGAAATTGCGGCTCAGCGGCAGCACCAGACCGGCCCCAACGCCCATGGATTTCAGCCCCGCCGACGCGGTGAAGGCATCCAGACCCGAGGCCGCAGCCTCGCTCGCCGAGATGCCGAAATGCTGGTTCATATAGGCGTCATCGGCAATGGTCACGTCTGCCCGAAAGGCCAAGTCGACGTTACGGCCCCCGCCCAGACGACCCAGCGGCGTGTAAAACGTCATACCGAACTGCGCCTCGTAGCCCTCACGCGGGTTCTCGAACAGCTCGGGCGCCCAGACCTGCCCCAGCACCTTCACGTCGACGGACAGGGTTTCGACCCCGGCGCTGCCCCAGGCACCGGCCGTGATGGACGGGAGCAGGCGGTCGAGGCCCTCGCGCGGTCCTTCAGCCTTGATCTCAGGGAGCAGATTGCCGGCAATACCCAACTTCAGCATCGGCATATCCAGCAGTGGGATGTCGATCGAGCCCATGGTCTGCAGCGGCGAGCGAGCGCTGAAACCGTTGCTGTAGTCCGAGGCCAGCCCGTAGTTCGGGATCAAGTCCCCCGAGCCTTCGAAACTCGGCTTGATGCCGACGACCAGACCCAGCGGGCGACCGCGCAGGAAACCCGGCACCCACGGCGCGGTGTTGTTGTTGCTCGGCACCGGATTGAGGTCGAAGGCCGGGTCGCGCAGGGTCACGGTCTGCGCGCTGGCGGGAGTGCTGAGCGCCATGGCCAGCGCCGCCAGCCCGACAAAGGCTCCGCTGCACACCAGATTCGAGGGAGCCCGGGAGACCAAGGCACGGCGACAGAAGCGGAAAAAAATGCTGTTTTGCAACGCGTTAAAACTATTCACACACGGCTCCAGTACCCGATTGACCCCGCGCACTGGCTCAACCCCGAAGAATCAAGCTCAGCCCAGTCCAGCCCCGCCTTCCTTGGCCCGCAAACCGGGCTGAATTGGGGCTGGTCAGGCTCCTGCGGCCAAAATCAGGCACGCAGGTGCTCGTTGTTGGGGTCAAAGGGGCTGTGCGGGATGATCTTCGCCGGGCGCAGGCCGTCGAGCACGCGGATGTAGCAGGACGCGCCCACCTCAGCCCGCTCGGCATCCATGTAGCCCAACAGCAGCGACTTGTTGACGTAGTGACCGAAGCCGCCCGCCGTGCCGCGTCCCACGACTTTATCGCCCATGATGATCGGCTCGTTGCCGAAGCAGTCCGCGTCATCAGCATCGACTTCAATGGTGACGTAGCTGAGCTTGGCGCCGTCGGCGCTTTCCTGCGCCAGCGCATCGCGGCCGATGAATTCGCCCTTGTTCATGCGCACGAACGGGCTCAGGCCCGCCTGCAGGATCGAGTTCTCGGCGTTCAGATCGGTGCCCCACATGCGGTAGGATTTCTCCAGCCGCATCGAATCCATAGCGCGCAGGCCGACCAACTGGATGTCGTACTTCTTCCCCGCTTCCATGATCGCGTCGTAGAGGTGGAGCTGGTACTCGATCGGGTGGTGCAGTTCCCAGCCCAGCGAGCCGACGAAGTTGACCCGCAGCGCCCGGACCTTGGGCGCGAAGCCGACGGTCATTTCCTTGGCCGTCAACCACTTGAAGCCCTCGTTGGAAACGTCGCCATCGGCGAGCTGCTCGAGCAGACGGCGGGCATCAGGCCCAGCGAGCACGAACACGCCGTACTGGGTGGTGACATCGTTGATGTAGACCGAGCCGTCCTTGGGCGCGGACTTGAGCAGGTAGTCGAGGTCATAGTCGTGCGCCGCGCCGCCGGAGATGGCGTAGAAGCGCTCGCCCAGCTGCCCATCGGTGAGCTTGGTGATGGTGAATTCCGAGCGCACCGAACCGCTGCGGTTCAGGGCGTGGGCGAGGCGGACCGACCCCTGCTTCTGCGGGATCGCGTTGGCGACCAGCCCGTCGAGGAAGCCGCGTGCGCCGGGGCCTTCGATCTCGAACTTGGAGAAGCCGGAAAGCTCCAGCAGCCCGACCCGCTCGCGCATGCCCATGACCTCGCGCTTGACCGGCTCCCACCAGTTCGAGCGGCGGTAGGAGTAGGTATCGCTTGGCTCTTCGCCGTTCCGGGCAAACCAGTTCGGGCGTTCCCAGCCGAAGCGCGCGCCCATGACCGCGCCGGCGTCCTTGAGACGCTGGTGGCAGGGGACGGTCCGTGCTTCACGGCCCGCAGGGCGTTCTTCCATGGGGAAGTGATTGACGAAGACGTGGCTGTAGGCCTCTTCGTTTTTGAGCTTGGTAAAGTGCTTGGTGACTACTCCGAAACGGCGTGGATCGACGCCGATCATGTCCACCGTGGGTTCGCCGTCGACGATCCAGTTAGCCAGCTGCCAGCCCGCACCGCCTGCGGCCGTAACGCCGAAGGAGTGGGCTTCGGAAATCCACATGTTGGGGATGCCAAAGGCCGGTCCGACCATGGGGTTGCCGTCGGGGGCGTAGGAAATTGGGCCGTTGACGATCTGCTTGATACCACCGTTTTCGAACGACGGCACCCGCTCCATGCAGGTTTCGACGTGGGGAATGAGGCGCTCGAGATCGCCCTCGAACAGGTCTTTTTCGAACCAGTCCGGCACACCGTCGGCGAAGCGCGCCGGGGCGCCCTCCTCATAGGGGCCCAGGATCCAGCCACCGCGTTCCTCGCGCAGGTACCAGGAGCTGTCGGACTGACGCAGCACGGGCAGCTCCTTGTTGCCCTGCGCGCGGTAGTCGACCAGCACCGGGTCTTCACCGGTCACAATGTACTGGTGCTCGACCGGGATCGCCGGGATTTCCAGCCCGACCTTGAGCGCGGTTTCGCGCGCGTAGTTGCCGGTGGCACAGATGACGTGCTCACAAGTGATGGTGCCGGTCTCTTCGGGGTTGTCGTAGGACTGGTAAGTGATGACCCACTCGCCCGCGTCCGTGCGCTCCATATCGGTCATGACCGTGCGCTGGAAGATCTGCCCGCCCATGGCGCGCGCGCCCTTGGCCAGCGACTGGGTGAGGTCCACCGGTGCGATGTGACCATCAGAGGGGTGCCAGAGCGCGCCAACCAGACCGTCGGTGTTGATCAGCGGCCACAGGTTCTTGATTTCCTCGACCGTCAGCATGTGGCTTTCCACGCCGATGGTGTCCGCGGTGCAGCGGTACCAGTGGTACTCGTCCATCCGCTGCTTGTTCATGGCCAGGCGCAGGTTACCGGTGTTGTGGAAGCTCACCGCCTGCCCGGTTTCATCCTCGAGGGTGCGGTAAAACTCGACCGAATACTGGTGCAGCTGGCCGACCGAATAGGACACGTTGAACAGCGGCAGCAGCCCCGCAGCGTGCCAGGTCGACCCGGCCGTCAGCTCCGTGCGCTCGAGCAGGACGCAGTCACCCCAGCCTTTTTTGGCCAGATGGTAGAGGGCCGATACGCCGACGACGCCTCCGCCGATAACAACGACGCGGGCCGTGCTTGGGATACCAGAAGCCATGGCAATTTCACCTTTTTGAGTGACACGAAGGGTTGGCTATGGTCCTTAACACCAGTTGGACCCCTTCGCCCAGAGGCTTTGCGTCGCTGTTCTTTCAGACTGCGCCGTCTGCTCTGACCCGGAAAATATCGATGGCTGTACCCGCCCAGAATTTTCTCGTCGGGATGGGATTCATGATCACGGCCACCATTTTCTGGTCGGGTCTGGATGCATCCGCGAAATACCTCGTCGACCTGCGCGGCATGCCGCCGCTGCTGGTGGTCTGGGTGCGCCTGAGCGCGGGTCTGGTCACGTCGTACTTTCTTGGCGCGCTGATGGAGCGCCGCTGGGATATCTGGCGGGTCAATCGGCCCTTGAGACAGTTCTGGCGCTCGTTCTGCATGGCGGGTACGACGGTCTGCAACTTCACCGCGCTGGGTCACCTGCCGGTAACCACCACCATCTCCATTTTCTTCGCCGCGCCGCTGATCATTGCGGCGCTGTCGCAATTCGTTCTCGGCGAGCGGGTCGGGCGCATGCGCTGGACGGCAATTCTGGTCGGCTTCTGCGGGATCGGGGTGATCATGCAGCCCTGGGGCGACGGCTTCTCGCCGTGGATGCTGTGCTCGGTCGGTGCGGCGACCTTCTTTGCGCTGATGCAGCTTTCCACCCGACAGCTCGCCGGACACGACAGTGCGGGTTCGGCCGTGTTCTACACCACCGCCGTCGGGGCCATCGCGCTGACGCCGGTGATCTTCTTCGTCGATGGACAGCTGGTCGGCCCGGGTAACAACGCCGGCTGGGCGCTCCTGATCCTCGTCGGCGGGATATTCGGGACCGGCGGGCACGTCTTCAACGTGCTGGCCATGCACTACGCCGGGCCGGTGCGGGTGGCGCCGTTCTTCTTCTTCTCGATCATCTGGATGATCATCTTCCAGACCCTGTTCTTCGGCGGAAACATCGACCCGCTGACGCTGGTTGGGGCGAGCATCGTCATCGCCAGCGGCCTGTTCGTATTCTGGCGCGAAGCGCGCGCGAGCAGGCTCGGGCGCAGCTGACCGGATCAGATCAGATCAGGCCCCAGCGGCGCATCTCGGCGCGGCTCATCCAGTAAATGTCCTCGGACGGGGCCGCCTCGACCTGAAAGTCGTAGAAGCCTGGATCGACCCCCAGATCGCGATAGATGTCGCGGTAGACCCGCTCGAGCCGCGCGGGGATGTCGTCTGGGGAGGAATAGACCGCGCCCTGCCACGTCTGGGACCAGGCGTGAACCCCGACCTGCCCACCCGGCTCCACGGTGCGCCCGACCCCGCCGAGAAACAGCATGACCCCGCCCGAGGCGATGCGGCCGTTGCCGGGAACCAGCGTGTTCCAGCCCTGAGCGCGCAGAAAGCGGGTCGCTGCCTGGGTGTCCACCAGATCGAATGTGCCGGGGATATCGGTCAGCACCAGCGTGCGCACGCTGGGATAGGCGCGCGCCAGTCGGCGCAGTTTGCAGTTCGCCTCCCCCATCATGGTGCCGCGGAGATACGCCACATCGCTGCCATCTGGCACGGCTATCATCAGACTATCCAGCGGCGCCTCACACTGGCTGCGCTGTTGCGTCCAGCTCACGAGCCCATAGACCGCCGCCAGCCCCAGGCCGGCGAGGATCAGAAACTCGAAGGGTCGGAATGCAAAGGGTCTTCGTGCCATGGCCTGCAGATGGGGCTTCCTTCCCCCGTCGGCAAGCGCCAGCGCTGCGCTGCACCCAGCAGCGGTTGAGCCCGCCACCGGGCGTTGCATGAGTCCGCAGAATGTGCGACGCAGGCGCCAAAGCCACAGGAATTGAAGCACCGCTTCAGAGCACCGGAGACCCGAATGAGCTACCCATCCCCTGCACACGCTCTTGCCGCCATCGCCAAAGAGCTCGGTGCAGAAGGCCTGCAATTCGATGAAACTGGGCTTGCCCGCATCAACATCGGCAAGAACGTCGTCGTCGCCTTCGGGCAGGGCGTGCGAAGTGATTGCCTCGATTTTCTCGCTGAAATCCCGCTGAAGATCGACCAGCTGAGCAAGGAAACCGCCTGTCAGCTGCTGCTGGAGAACTTCCGCACCGGGGGGCCGGGCCTGCCGAGCTTCAGCATCAACCCCTCCGACGGCTCGGTGCTGATGACCAACAGTCTGCCGGTGCACCGCCTCAGCATCGAGGAAATCATGGACAGCTTCCGGCGCTTCACCGCCGTGGTGGTCCACTTCAACGGCGAGGGCCTGCACCAGCTACGCGAGGGGAGCACCCCCGACGATGCAACCATCAACTGACCGTCCGGCCGGGCCATGAGCGTCGACCTCGGCCCCTTTGCCATCGGCGGCGGCCAGCCGCTGGTGCTGATCGCCGGACCCTGTCAGGCGGAATCGCCAGAGGCTATGGCAGCAATCGCCGCCGCGCTTGACCAGATCGCCACCCGTCTCGACCTGCCGCTGATCTTCAAAGCCTCCTTCGACAAGGCCAACCGCACCAGCGCTGACGCCCCGCGCGGCATGGGCTTGGACGCGACCCTGCGCGCCTTCGACGGCATCCGCCGCAGGACCGGGCGCCCGGTCCTTACCGACGTGCACCTACCCGAGCACTGCGCGCGCGTCGCCGAGGTCGTTGACGTGCTGCAGATCCCGGCCTTCCTGTGCCGCCAGACCGACCTGCTCGAAGCCGCCGCCCGCACCGGCCGCGCCCTGCATATCAAGAAGGGGCAGTTTCTCGCGCCCTGGGACATGGAGCACGTCGCGGCCAAGTGCGCAAACGCCGGCAACCAGCGCCTGATCCTGTGCGACCGCGGCACCAGCTTTGGCTACAACACGCTGGTCAGCGACTTTCGCGGCCTGCCGACCATGCGGGCGCTTGGCTACCCCGTGACCTTCGACGCCACCCATTCGGTGCAGCAGCCCGGTGGACAGGTTGGGCGTTCCGGCGGGCAGCGGGAGTTTGTCCCCACCCTCGCCCGCGCGGCGGTGGCAGTCGGTGTCGACGGCCTGTTCATCGAGACCCACCCCGACCCCGATGCAGCGCTGTCCGACGGCCCGAACATGGTGCCGCTGGCGCATATGGCGGCGCTGCTCGAAGACCTGCTGACCATCGACGCCGTCGCCCGGTCACGGCCGGCGGATCGTCTGGATCTGAGCACGTGGTAAAGGCGGTGATCATCGTCCCGGCGCGGATGCAAGCCAGCCGCTTCCCAGGCAAGATGCTGGCGCCGCTCGCCGGTCGCCCAGTGGTAGCCTACACCGTGCAGGCCGCCTGCGCCGTCGCCGGGGTCGAGGCCGTCTACGTCGCCACCGACGACGCGCTGATCGCCGAAGCCGCCAGAACCGCCGGGGTCCGGTCGCTGATGACCGATCCGGCCTGCCGCAACGGCACCGAGCGCGTGGCTCAGGCCTACGCCGCCCTGACCGCCGAGGGCCTGCAGGCCGACGTGATCATCAACCTGCAGGGTGATGCACCCCTGACCCCCGCGTGGGTGGTCGAGGACATCATCGCCGCCTTCGACGACCCGGCGGTCTCCGTCGCCACCCCGGTAGTGCGCTGCACGCCCGAGACCCTCGCCCACTTCCGCGCAGACCGTGCGCGCGGGCAGGTCGGCGGCACCACGGCCGTGATCAGCGCCAGCGGCCGCGCCCTGTATTTCTCCAAGGAAGTCCTGCCCTTTGACGGCCAGTCCGGGGGCATGGACGTCTGGCACCACGTCGGCCTCTACGCCTTCCGCCCCGCAGCGCTAGCCGACTACGCCCGCCTTCCCCAAGGGCCGCTGGAGACTACCGAAGGCCTCGAACAGCTGCGCTTCCTCGAAAACGACCTGCCCGTGCGCTGCGTCCCGGTGGAGAGCCGCGGCTTCCGGTTCTGGGAGGTCAACAATCCTGAAGACATCGCCCGGATCGAGGCATTGCTGTCGGAGAAGGGTGACCCCAATGGCCTCTGAGCGGGCTGAAACCGGGTCCGCCGCGGCAGCGCTTGAGACCGGGCGTCGGGTCATCCGCGCCGAACGCGCCGGGCTGGACGCGCTGGCCGACAGCCTCGACCCCGCCTTTGCTGAAGCTGTGGCGCTGATCGGCGGGGCCACGGGGCGGCTGATTGTCTGCGGGGTCGGCAAATCCGGTCACGTCGCGCGGAAGGTTTCCTCGACCTTCGCCAGCACCGGCACGCCGTCGTTCTTCCTGCACGCTGCCGAAGCCGGGCACGGCGACCTCGGCATCATCGGCTCAGGCGACGCGGTGCTGATCCTGTCCAACTCGGGCCAGTCGCGGGAACTGCTGCCGGTGCTGCAATTCATCCAGCGCCGGGGCCTGCCGCTGATCGCGGTTACCAGCGACGCGGGCTCCGATCTGGCGCAGGCCGCTGGATGCCTGCTGCGGCTGCCGCCGGTCGCCGAAGCCGACCCGGCCATCCCTGCCCCCACGACATCCGCGCTGCTGATGCTGGCGCTGGGCGATGCGCTCGCCGCCGCGCTGTGGCATGGGCGCGGATTCAGCGCCGATGATTTCTCCCGCCTGCACCCCTCCGGTCGCCTTGGCGCAGCGCTGGCCCGGGTCGGCGACCTGCTCGACGGCCTGCCCCCGGCGCCGCAAGTGGCCCTTGAGGCCAGCCTGCGCGAGATTGCCGAAGCGATCACGCGGGGCGGTCTGGGCTGCGCGCTGGTGACTGATCGCGACACTGCCCCCAACACCGCCCCCAACAGCCGGGCCGCCACCGGGGCCGACACCATTGCCGCCGCTGTCACCGGGCTGATCACCGACGGCGACCTGCGCCGCGCGCTGCTGCGCGATCCGCCGCGCGTAGGCGAGGCCGCAGTGTTGGCGCGAGACATCATGACCCGCGACCCGCTGACCCTCGATGCCGGGCAGAGCGCCGCCTCGGCACTGGCGCTGATGGAGCAGCGGCAGATTTCCCAGCTGGTGATCACCGGTCACGGCGAGCCGGAGTCCGGATCCGCGCGAGAGCATGGGCCTACCATCCTGCACCTGCAGCGCCTGCTGCGCGCGCAGGTCGCCTGAGGCGCACCTCACCCCACCAAACTTCGGCCTCTTTAAGCGCAAAAAAAATGCGTGGAACCGGCATGGTCCCACGCACTTCAAACGCTTTGGATTGTCCCGGGCACCCAGTCCCGCCTGCCGTCAGGAGCAGGGCCGACCGGGGCACGGACAAATCTTAGTCGCGCAGCTTCTCGACAAAGCTCCACTGACCGCCCTGAATCTGGCTCAGGTAAACGGCAGAGGAACCGGTACGACCGCCTTCACCGAAGCTGATGGTGTCACCGGTGAAGATGTTCGGCACTTCGATGCTCTCCATGGCAGCGGTCAGGCTCTCAGGGGTGAGATCCGGGCCAGCGGCCTGCAGCGCAGCAGCCGTGATCATCGCGGCGTTGTGACCCAGCAGCGCAGCACCGGTCACCAGCGGCGCGCCGGTGACCTGCAGGAAGGTAGCCTCGAACTTGGCAGCCTCTGCGTGCAGGGGGTTGAGGTCAGGGTTCTTGGCATCGTTCATGCCGATCCACGAACCAGCAGCGTACAGGCCTTCGAGGGCCTCGAGTACGCCAGCCTGTGCACCCAGCAGGATGACCGCTTCTTCGAAAATTGCGGTCGAACCGACGATCGGCATGGGCAGGCCCATGGCAGCAGAGGTCGCCTTGATGCTGATGGCTTCAGGGAAGTTCACGCCGAGGTAAACGGCGTTACAGCCTGCGCCAGCGAGCTTGGTCAGGGTACCGACGTAGTCGGAATCGCCAGGCTGGTGCGCTGCGGTTGCGGCAACTTCAACGCCGGCCATAGCGGCACCGGACTCAACGCCCTCAAGGATCTCGTAACCGAAGTCGGTGTCGAGGTAGATGACACAAGGCATGTTCGCACCACCGGCAGCGAAGTGACCAACGGCCGCTTCAACCTGATCGTAGTAGCTGGACAGGGCGCCGAAACGCTCTGGCATGCCGTCACCGGCGGTGCCGGACATGGAGCGTGCAGCGGTCATGGGCAGCAGGTTCGGAACGTTGAATTCGCCCTGAATCGGCAGCACCGCGTTGTTGTGCGGGGTACCGAGCGCGAGCAGCATCGCGAAGATACCGTCGTCAACGACCAGCTTACGACCGGCTTCGGTCGCCTTTGGCACGAGGTAGGAGCTGTCTTCAACCAGCAGCTCGATCTGTCGGCCATGGATACCGCCCTGCGCGTTCACACCAGCGAAGTAGATCTTGGCCGCACCGGTCGAACCTGCGCCCCAAGGCTGCAGCGGACCGGACAGTGGGGTGTGTGAACCCAGCAGAATGGTGTCGTCGGTGACCCCCTGCTGAGCGTGAGCCGAGGCCGCAAAGGCCAGGCCGGCGAGTGCAGCCGTAGCTGCCGTCAAAATGCGCTTCATGATTATTCCTCCCAAATCCTGCAACGCGTGAGTGCCGCGGACCACATACGTCCCAGATCGCGGCCATAGGGTTTAATTACGACATTCCGCCGATTTAGTACATGTCTTCGATCAGCGCAGCGTACTTCTTTTCCACCGTCTGCCGCTTGAGCTTCAGCGTCGGCGTGAGTTCTTCATCTTCTGCCGTGAGCAGCTGATCGATGAGCCGGATCTTCTTGATCTGTTCAACCTGGGCGAACTTGCCGTTGACCTTCTCCACTTCGGCTTCGATCAGCGCCACCACTTCGGGGGCGGCACAGAGGCTGGCAAAATTGGAGAAGCTGACCTTGGCATCGGTCGCGTACTTCTCCACGTTTTCCTGATCGATCATGACCAGCGCGGTCAGGTACTTGCGCCGGTCACCGATGACGATGGCGTCGGTGATGTAGGGTGAGAACTTGAGCTCGTTCTCGATCTCGGCCGGGGCAACGTTCTTGCCGCCCTCGGTGATGATGATGTCCTTGATCCGGCCGGTGATGCGAACGTAGCCCTCATCGTCAATCTCACCGACGTCACCGGTGCGGAAGTAGCCGTCGCCGGTGAACTCGGCCGCCGTCTTTTCGGGCAGGTTGATGTACCCGGCAAAGATCAGGTCGGACTGCACCTGGATTTCACCACTATCGGGATCGGTGCGCACGTTGGTGCCGGGGATGGCGCGGCCGATGGTCCCGACCTTGGTGCCCTTGGGCGTGTTCACGATGCCGGCGGCGACGGTTTCGCTCATGCCCCAGCCTTCGTAGATGCGCACGCCCAGCGCCCAGTACCAGCGCAGCAGCTCGGGCGAAATCGGCGCAGCACCGGAGACACAGCGGGTGACGCTGTTCAGCCCGATCATGGTGCGCACGTTGGAGAGCACGAGCCGGTTAGCAAGCCAGCGCTCGGCGGCGATCAGCGGCGGCACCGGCTGATTAACCTGCGCATACTTAGCCCAGCGCTCACCCGCGCGCAGCGCCCAGCTGAACATGACCTGCGCCGGACGGGTTGCATCCTTCATCCGCAGATTGACCGAGCTGTAAATCTTCTCCCACACCCGCGGCACGCCGTTCATGATTTCGGGTGAGACTTCGCGGATGTTGTCGAACACGGTCTGCACGCTCTCGGCGAAGCAGACGTTGAGCCCGTGTGCAATCTGCAGGTAGGCGCCGAGGCTGCGCTCGTAGATGTGCGCCAGCGGCAGGTAGGAAATCATCGACGCGCCCGGGGTCGGTTCGAACACCGCATCGGCATATTGCATGGCCGCGATAATGTTTCGGGAGGTGATCATGGTGCCCTTGGGCTTGCCGGTCGTGCCACTGGTGTAGACCAGCAGGCAGACGTCATCGGTCTGCGAGCCCGCGACGGCGTCATCGAGGTGGTTGGGGTTTTCCGCAACAAAGGCTCGGCCCTCGTCCAGCAACTGGTCCCAGCTGATGATCTTGGGGTGATCGAGCCCTTCCAGCCCGTCCATGTCGAAGACCACGACCAGCCCGAGGTCCGGGACCCGCGCTTCGATTTCCAGGAACTTGTCGAGTTGCTCGTCGTTCTCGACGAACAGCGCTTGCAGACCAGCGTCGGTGATAATGTGCTCACACTGGGTCGGCGCATCGGTCTGGTAGATGCCGGCGACGGTCCCGCCCAGACACTGGCCGGCCATGTCGGCGTAGACCCACTCCTTGCGGTTCTCGGACAGAATGCCGACCCGGCAGCCTCGGCCCAGCCCCCGGGCGGCAAGCCCGCCGGCCACCGTCGCGACCGTCTCGCGGTAGTGGTTCCAGCTGTAGCGGTGCCAGATGCCCAGATGCTTTTCCATGTGCGCGGTCTTGTCACCCAGCGCCCGGGTCCGCGCGAGGAAAAGCTTGCTCAGTGTGTCGCAGCCATCGAACTCAAGCGGACTGTCCGAGCTTGCGCCCGGCGAGCGGAGCCGCAGGGGCTCAAGGGAAATGGGGGCTGAACCGTCCATGGTCTGTCTTTCTCCCGTCGTGTTCGTCGCGTCTGTCGTTGCACTTACCGGACGCGCGCCAAGCGCGCACACCAGCGGTTAGCGCCAGGTCTTTTTCCGCTTCCAGCGCTTGTCTTCACGCCCGCTCTCTGCGGTTTCAGCACTGCTTTCGCCCATGCCGAGGTAGAATTCCTGCACGTCCTTGCTCTTCACCAGCTCGGTGCAGGGGCCATCCATCACGATTCGGCCCAGTTCGAGCACATAGCCGTAGTCTGCGTGCTCAAGCGCAACGCTGGCGTTCTGCTCGACCAGCAGCATGGTCACGCCGCGCTCCCGGTTCAGGCGAGTGATGATGGCGAAGATTTCCTGCACCAGCAAGGGCGAGAGCCCCAGCGAAGGCTCGTCGAGCAGCATGATGCTCGGCGACGACAGCAACGCCCGGCCGATCGCCAGCATCTGCTGTTGCCCGCCTGAGAGCAGGACGGCGCGCTGATCCGCGCGTTCGCGCAGGATCGGGAAGTAGTCGTAGACCGCTTCGATATCGCGCTCGACCGCATCCTTGTTCGAGCGCAGGTAGGCGCCCATAAGCAGGTTTTCCCGCACCGAGAGGAAAGGGAAGACTTCCCGACCCTCGGGCACGTGGGCGATGCCCTGCGCGGCCACGCGGTCGGGCCGGAAACCGGTGATGTCCTGCCCCTTGAGCAGCACCCGGCCCTTGTCGGGCTCGAGAATGCCGGAAATGGTCTTGAGTGTGCTCGACTTGCCCGCACCGTTGGCACCGAGCAACGTCACCAACGCGCCCTCCTTCACCTCGATCGACAGGCCTTTCACCGCCTGAATCGGGCCGTAGTAGGTCTCGATGTTCTCGACGCTCAGCACCGTTGTGGCCGGGGCTTCGGTCGCCTTTCTCGCCGTCTTTTTGGTTGCCGTTTTGGCCATCATGTCCCTCCTGCTGCGCGTCGGTTGGCGTCTGCGCCGAGGTAGGCTTCGATCACGGCCAGGTCGGATTGAACCTCCTGCACTGTGCCGCTGGCGAGGAACCGACCCTGGTTGATCGCGAGCACGTGGTCGCTGACCTTGTTCACGAGGCTCATGTCGTGTTCGACCATGATCACGGTGATGCCGAGCAGCTTGCGGATATCCTTGATCCAGTAGACCAGATCCTGCGTCTCCTCGACCGACAGGCCCGAGGCGGGCTCGTCGAGCAGCAGCAGCTTGGGTTCGGTGCAAAGCGCCCGGGCAATTTCCACCACCTTGCGCACGCCGTAGGGTAGGCCGTTGATCAGGCTGTCGCGGTAGGGCTGGAGGTCGAGGAAATCGATGACTTCTTCGACCTTGTGCCGGTGCTCGCGTTCAGCCTGCTTGATCCCCGGCATGAACAGCATGTCCTGCCAGAAGCGCGAGCCGGCGTGGGTCGCGCGGCCGATCAGCAGGTTCTGCAGCACGCTGGCGTTCTCGAACAGCTCGATGTTCTGGAACGTGCGGGCAATGCCCAGCGAGGCGATTTGCTCAGCGGGCAGCGAGGTGATGTCCTGCCCGTCGAAGCTCAACCGGCCACGGGTCATGGCGTAGAGGCGGGAGATGGCGTTGAAGATCGTGGTCTTGCCGGCGCCGTTCGGCCCGATGATGGTGAAGATAGAGCCGCGCTCGACCGCGAAGGTCAGACCATCGACCGCCTTGATACCGCCGAAGTGGATGGCGAGGTCGTCGGCCTCGAAGATGTTGTCATTGCTCATGTCAGCTGTCCCCTCCCCGCCTCAATGCAACCGGTCGGTCTTGGAATAGGCGCGCTGGCGACGGAAGGTGTTGCGCCGGTAGAAGGGGAAGAAGTCGAAGTAGGCCGATGACTTGCGATACCGGGCGAACAGGCCCAGCGGCTCGTAGGACAGGATCACGATCAGCAGCAGGCCGAACAGAATATCACCCAGGACCGCGACCCCGGCGAGATAGTCCGCGACCCCGCCGAAGAACAGCCGGATCTGGTCGCCGAAGCCTTCTGCCACGTAGGTTTTCTTGCCCGACAGGAAGTCTTCGGTAAACGGCATGCCGGCGTGCAGGGCGTGGGCGATGTCTTCAAAGTTGATGATGTATTCGAACAGGATGAAGCGAAGGCCGATGTAGGCGATGGCGCCCAGAATGGCGCCGTGGATCGAGCCCAGTCCGCCGACCACGACGATCAGCAGCAGCACGATGCTTTCCACCAGCGTGATCGAGCCGTCGCCGACCTTGCCGGCCTGAAACTCGCCGTCGATCGAATAGGCAAACAGGATGCCGGCAATCGCCGTGAACCCGGCGCTGATCGCCATGGCCAGACACTTGCCGTGCTTGACGTCGATGCCCATGCAGCGCGCCGAAACCTCGCTGTCGCGGATGGCGACCAGCCCGCGGCCCAACGGGCTGCGGGTGATGTTGCGGGTGATCCAGATGCCGACCATCAGCAGCACGAGGCTGACGTAGTAGAGGTGCAGGCCGTGGGCCGCGACGCGCAGCTGCGGCGCTTCGGCCCGACCGGCGATCACCACGTCGAACTGGATCAGGGCGTTGTAAAGCCCCTGCAGCCAGCTCAGCGGGTTCCACCACACAACCCGCTCGAACAGGCTGACTTCGACCCGCAGCAGGTCCATGACCCCCAGCCAGAACGTGTGCACCCAGGTGTCGCTGACCACCAGCTTGTCGACGGCGAAACCGCCGACGTTGGTCAGCATGCCGTTGACCAGCTCAAAGAACAGCAGCGAGGCGATGGACAGGAAAATCCCGGTCATCCGCAGCGCCGGTCGGGCGACGAGATAGCCAATACCGGCGACGATGATCGTGGTGATCAGGCCGCTGATAATCGCCCAGATGCCGAAGGTATCCGCGCCCACAAGATTGAGCAGATAGTGATAGAGATAGGCCCCCAGCAGCATGAAGGCCGCGTGTCCGAGGCTGACCACCCCGGTGAAGCCGGTCAGGATCATCATGCCCAGCCCGGCGATTGAGAAGATCAGAATTTTGGTGCCGAAGTCGAGCAGGGTCGACCCGCCGCCCGAGCTCAGCATCACCATCGGCGCAAGCATGAACACAGCCAGCACGATCAGATAATCGCGCACTGCGAGGCTGTCCCGGAACAGGTTGATGTCGGCGTTGTAGCTTTGCTTGAACTGAAACCGCATGATCCGCTCCCCGCCCTCAGACTTTCTTGACCTGAATCTGCGAGACCAGACCACCGGGCCGCAGGAACAGGATCGCCAACAGGAACAGGATCGGCGCATTCACGCCGACGAAGGACGGCACACCAGGCGCGCCCTGCAACATCTGGTGGGTGATGCCGAGCAAGATGGCCGCGAGGATCGCGCCGGTAATCGAGCCAAAGCCGCCGGCAATCGCCGCGGCATAGGCGAGGATACCGCCCTGCAGGGTCAGGCCCACAGCGCTGTTCACGCGGGCGGTATCGTTGAGCGCGAACAGGATCCCGGCGCAGGCCGTCAGCGCGCCCGCGATCCCCCAGACCAGCGTGTTCAGCCGCGGCACCGGTATGCCCATGTAATAGGCCGCCATCTGGTTCTGGCTGCTCGCCTGCACAGCGACGCCGACCTTGGTGCGGTTGAGGAACAGCACCACGGCAACCAGCAGCAACGGCACGGCGATCAGGGTGATCAGCTCGGAGATGTCGATGTTGAAAAAGCCGAGGTCGAAGTTATAGCGCTTGGCCAGCGGGAAGGGCACGCTTGCAGCCGCGTCCGGCTTGACGATCACGTCCAGCCCGTTGCGGATGATGAAGCCCAGCGCGATGGTGATGATGACGATGGCCAGCGGCGACTGCCCGGCGAGGTTGCGGAAAATCAGCAGGTCCGCACCGATCGAAAAGCCGATCATCAGCACGATGGTCAGAACCGCCGATATCAGCCACGGTACCAGCATGGACCAGGGGCCGTCGGGATAGACGCCGTAGACCATTTCCGGGCCGGTCCACTGGGTCAGCACCAGCATGATGAAAATCGACAGGGCCATGAAATCGCCCTGCGCGAAGTTGACGATTTCCGTAGTGCGGTAGATGAGTACGAAGGCGAGCGCGATGACCGCGAGGATCATGCCCTCAAGCAGGCCAGCGACCAGAAGCCGGGGTAGATTTTGTAGGTAGAACGTCCAGTTTCCGCCGATGAGATCCTGAAAAAACCATTCTGAAACCGCGGAAAAAAGTTCCACCGAGCGCAACCTCCCAATTGCCTTGAAAGCCCTTACCACCAGACTGCGGCCCCTTAGAGCACAAGTGCGCTCGGCATCTCAAGAGGTATGTTTATCAGATTGATACCGAATCGTGACCTTCAATCACAGGCCTGAAGCATCGCACAAAAAATGGGCTGTATCGGCCGAAGTCGCTCAGTTCAGGGTGCAAGCGCAGCGGAAAAATGGGCACCTACCCCAATGTCTCAAACTCACTTAGAGTGGTCCCATGACGATAAACGCGCCGAACCGAGCCCTGCTGAGCGCCCAGCCCTACACCGAGCTGGTGCGCGGTTTTCAGTGGCAGATCCCGGAGACCTTCAACATCGGCGCGGCGACAACCGGATTCTGGGCCAAGGCCGACCCGGACCGGATCGCGATCATCGACGAGCAGGAAGACGGCAGCATCCGCGAGTGGAGCTTTCTGGCCCTCGACCGGCTGGCCAACCGCTTCGCCAATGCGCTGACCGCTGCTGGCGCGCGGGTGGGAGACCGCATCGGCGTGCATCTGCCCCAGCGGGTAGAAACCGCCGCCGCTCACCTCGGCGCGCTCAAAGCCGGTCTGATCACCGTGCCGTTGTTTGAGCTGTTCGGCGAAGACGCGCTCAACTTCCGCCTGCGCACCGCCGAGGCCCGGTTTCTGGTGACCAGTGCGACCGGAGCAGCTCTGATAGACCGCGATAACCTGCCCTCGCTCACAGCGGTGATTTCCGTCGACGGCGCCTCGGACCACGCCCTGAGCTGGACTGATTTTGTCTACCCGGCCCGGGATCAATTCGAGGCGCTGGCCACCCGCGCCGACGACCGCGCCTTCATCATCTTCACCAGCGGCACCGAAGGCCCGCCCAAGGGTGCGGTGCACGCGCATCGGGTGGTGCTCGGCCACCTGCCCGGGGTCGAGATGCCACAAAACTTCATGCCCCAGCCTGGCGACCGCTTCTGGACCCCGGCGGACTGGTCGTGGATCGGCGGCCTGCTCGACGTGCTCATGCCCGCGCTCTATTTCGGGGTGCCGGTGATCGCCCGGCGCTTCGCAAAGTTTGACCCCGAAGCCGCCTTTGACCTCATGGCGCGGCACCGGGTCAGAAACGCCTTCCTACCGCCTACCGCATTGAAATTCATGGCGAAATCCATCGAACGCCCGGTGGCAGGTGTCGAATTGCGCTCGATTGGCAGCGGCGGCGAGCGGCTCGGCGCACCGCTGCAGGAATGGTCACAGACGGTCTTCGGCCGCCCCGTGAACGAGTTCTACGGCCAGACCGAAGTTAACCTGATCATCTCCAACTGCCATGAAATCATGGACATCAAACCTGGCTTCATGGGCCGGGCCGTGCCCGGGCACTACGTTGCGATTGTCGATGATAAAGGGGTAGTCCTACCTGCTGGCGAAGTCGGTAATTTTGCCGTCCGGCGACCCGACCCGGTGCTGTTCCTCGAATACTTCCGCCTGCCCGACAAGACCGCAGAGAAGTTTGTCGGTGACTGGTGCATCCTCGGCGACCGGGGCTACCGAGACCGTGACGGCTACTTCTGGTTCGAAGGCCGGAATGACGACGTCATTTCCTCGGCGGGCTACCGCATAGGCCCGTCTGAGATCGAGGAATGCCTGCAGACCCACAGCGCCGTGCAGCTCTCCGGCGTCATCGGCCGTGATGACGCTGATCGTGGTGAAATCGTCGTCGCCTACGTCGTCGTTGCTAAGGGGATCACCGCCGACAAGGCGCTGAAGGACAAGCTGAAGGACCACGTGCGCTCACGCCTGTCCAGGCACGCCTACCCGCGCGAAATTTGCTTCATCGACGATTTGCCCATGACTATTACCGGCAAGATCCAGCGCGGGGTTCTGCGACAGATGGACCGGCGACGCGGCCATGATGGCGAGATGTAGCGTCTCTCTAAGCTATTGTATTATATTGATTTTTTTGAGGTTTTTCAGAAGAAGCGCCCAGCCCGGACCTCATCAAGTCCAGCCTCGATCTGGGCACGCAGCGTCATTAGCTCCGGCTGAATTTCAAAGAACGCAAACTTGTCTTCGACCGTCTCGGTGATCAGAAACGCCTCGTGCTCCGGCATCAGCCAGGCCGCAAAACTCTCGGCAAAATCTTCGGTCGGCGAAGTCGCGGCATAGTCATTGACGAAATCGGTGCCGTAGTCCTCGAACAGCGTGCCTTCGAAGGCCAGCTCCAGCGCGTCTTCTCCGTACCAGTCCCAGAACCCGCGATAGAAGTCGAACAGGTAACTGCCCGGCATGAAGCAGGCTTCACCGTCGAACACGCCCGATGCCGCGCTGCAATCTGCTTCAACCTCCACCAACAGGGCTTCGTATTCGGTGTCGGACATCTCCATGTCGGTGTAGGAGTCGAGTAGCGCGCTGTCGTAAGTGACCTGGGTCTCGTTGAGGGTCAGGATATGGGCGTACTCGTGGATGATCGTGCTCAGCAGCTCATCGAACACAGAGCGGTCCAGCAGATTCAGATCCTGCAGGTTGATGCCGTATTCCCAGCTGCGCCCCTGATCGTCGAGGGTGGCGACAAAGGCCAGCGTGTCGGTGCGGCCATCCTGTGCGAGGATAAAACGCTCGATCCTGAATTCGTCGGCATCGGGGATCAGCGCACGGGAAATGGTCCAGAGTCGGTCGTGGAGTCCGGCGTTTCGAACCCGGGCCGGCGCCCGCAGCAGGACACAGCCGAGGATGCCCTCCCCCAGATCCGCGCCAATGGGCAGGTAGACCATGGTCGCCACTTCACGGCGGTCGATGCCGCATTCAGCGCCCGTGGCGACAAAGTCGTCTGCAGCTTCGCCCTGGCTGGCGCCGGAGGCGCGGGGGTTGTTGGCCGCGGAGGGGAGCATGCTCACTTCGGGCAGCGACGTATGATCGCAGCCGGCCAAGGTCAGCGCAGCACCCAAAAAAATTATGCGAATCAATGCCTTAATCACGGCTTATGTCCCCGACCCGTTTTACCAGCAGCCTTAGACGATCTGGCTGGGCAAGCAAGGGCGGAGCATAAAAAAGCGGCGTTCCCGGTTGAGAACGCCGCATAGTGTCAGATAAGAGGGGGCCCTGTTCGGGCCACTGATCTGAAAGCCTTCGAGCCGGAGACCCTACTGCGTGCTGGCCGCACGCGGGTGGGCATCGCGGTAGGTCTGCAGCAGACGCTCGGTATCGACGTCGGTGTAACGCTGCGTGGTCGACAGTGCCGAGTGACCGAGCAGCTCCTGAATGGCGCGTAGGTCGGCGCCGTTGCCCAGCAGGTGCGTGGCGTAGGAGTGGCGCAGCGCGTGCGGCGTAGTGCCTTCGGGCAGGTTCAGGCGAACCCGCAGCTCCTGCAGGCGCTTCTGAATCATCCGTGGGGACAGGCGACCGCCGCGGGCACCGCGGAACAGCTGCATGGTCGGATCTTCAGCGAAAGGACAGGCTTCGCGGTACTGCCGGATGGCGTCCGCAACGGTGTTCAGGAACGGAACCTGCCGCGCCTTGTTGCCCTTACCGAGGATGGTCAGCGCGCCGGTTTCCTGCGCACGGGTCACGTCATCGGTGTTCAGCTCGAGCGCTTCGGAAATCCGCAGGCCACAACCGTAGAGCAGCATCAGGATCGCGCGGTCGCGCAGGTCGATCCAGCGGTCACCGGGGCGACGGGTCTTGTCGCCGGCGAGGCTGTCAAAGGCCTTGAACAGGTCGGTGACCTCGGAAATGGTCAGCGCCTTGGGCACAACCGTCGGCTGCTTGGGGTTGCGGATCGACAGAACCGCATCGTTTTCCATGTAGCCCTGACGAGCGGTCCAGCGGAAGTAAGACCGCACAACCGACAGCGCACGGGCGATCGAAGCCGGCGACTTGCCGTCTTCGCTTTCGTGGCTGAGCCAGGCGCGCATGTCGCGCGAGGACAGGCTCTCCAGGTGATCACGGGTCAGCGTGGCGCCGACGTGATCGCTGAGGAATTCTACAAAGGCGCGCATGTCGCGCTGGTAGGCGTCCATGGTGTGACGCGATGCGCGGCGCTCGGTTTCGAGCCAGCCGACCCATTCCATGACTTTGGACGCTGTGTCGTTGTCCACGCGCGAGAGAGTGTCGGCCAAACGCCGCTGTTCTGGGGTGCTCATAGTCTGTCAAATTCCCGGCTGAGGGCAGCGCCAGCGGCGCCACACAAGATTGAAATAAGGTCGTCGGCCTGTTCAGGAGAGAATGCTCCCGTTTCCCGTGTGCCAAAGGCGAGGACAGCAGGCCGGCGTTGCATGCCGATACTCAGGCGGTAAAGCGCGGAGGATTGCACCTCGTCCGCATGATCGACAAAAATAATGGCTTCCTGTCCGGCAACCGGGGACAGGAGGCAGTCTTGATCGCCCATCAGGCGCTCGACCGACCCGGGGGTCAGCCGTCGGAACTGCTCGACATGAAATTCGCCGGTCTCGTTCCGGTTGGCCTCGATACCGAGGACAACGAAGGGCACTTCAAAACGGTGCCCGAAGGTGTCCAGAATCGTGGCCACCACTGCCGGGATCGAAGAAACCCGGATCAGCTGCAGGAAAACCGAGCGCAGTTCGTCCAAATGAGACTGATTTTCGCGCCCTGCCCTGATCAGGCTGAGGTGGTTGGTCTTGAGTGATTCATAGCGACGGCGGAAATGCGTCGCCTGAGCGGCGGAAAAGTCCACGACGTTATTCTCGTTCGACATCGCACGCGAAGCGCTCTCCAGAAGCTCCGGATGGTCGGACAGAAACGTCGGGTTTTCCTGCAGGAAGGTCCGAACAGCGCCCGGCGAAAGCGCCGAAGCTGCTTGGGTCGCTGAGGACAGTCCGGCAGTCGCACCACCGGTTATGTTCCCCTGGTTATTCATCATGGGCAAAATTTCCCATCACACCATTAAATGCGACAGACGCTAGCGCCTGCCTGTTCAAAATGAGTCGTGGCTCCGGTTTGAAATGCGGACCGTTACCACTTTGAGTTTCAGCTTGGAAATTGCTGTCAGGAAACTGACCTTTTGCAACTGCCGTGCCGAACCCGCGTAATCCATGCGCAATACAGCACAATTATGCTGCTTTCGCACGATCCTCCCCCGAGGATTTCATGGTCTAACCCTATATTGTCAAAGGATAGATTGTCCTGTCCTGCCCCAGTCCGACAAAAAGTCATCCAGACCTTTCGAAGTCAGCGGGTGCTGGTACATATCCCAGAGAACCCGCGGCGGCAGAGTGCCCACGTCTGCGCCCATTTCCGCAGCGCGCTCTACGTGGCGCGGCGTGCGGATAGAGGCGACGAGAATTTCGGTGCTGTACTGCGGATAGGCGTCGTAGATGTCCTTGATGCTCTCGATCAGCTCCATCCCGTCCATGCCCATGTCATCAAGGCGCCCGACGAAGGGTGAGATGAAGGTCGCGCCAGCCTTGGCAGCGAGCAGGGCCTGAGCCGCAGAGAAGCAGAGGGTTACGTTCACCATGGTGCCCTGCGAGGACAGGGTCTTGCAGGTGCGCAGACCGTCGACGGTCAGCGGCACCTTCACGGCGATGTTGTCCGCAATCTTGGCGAGCTTCTGGCCTTCTTCTATCATGGTGTCGTAGTCGGTCGCCGTCACTTCAGCCGAAACGGGACCGGGAACAACGTCCGCAATCTCCTTGGTGACTTCAAGGATGTTGCGACCGGACTTAGCGATCAGCGAAGGATTTGTGGTGACTCCATCGACCATTCCGGTGACAACGAGTTTCTCCAGCTCGGTCACGTCGGCCGTATCCACGAAAAAGCGCATTAGCTGCCTCAAAATATGATAATCAAATATGCGCTGAAATTGCGCGACTCAAATATGCGTGCCTACATAACAAATCGGCCCGGTAATGAAATCATATAACTTGAAGTTCACCCCATAACCAGCTGCAATCTATCAGTTTCGTTGCATGACTACAACACGAATCTCCGTTTTATTACCACTTCCCTTCCCCGGACCCTTTGATTATGCGGTCCCGGAGGGAACATATGTGGAACCGGGAAATGTGGTTCGAGTCCCCCTCGGGCCGCGAACGGCACTGGGCGTGGTCTGGGACCGAGACGAAACTGCCTCTGAGGTCGATGAATCCAAGTTAAAATCCATTACACAGGTTCTTTCGGCCCAGCCCATCCCCGACTTTCACCGCAAATTTGTCGACTGGGTCGCCCGCTACACCCTGAGCGCGCCGGGAGCCGTGCTGCGCATGACCCTGTCAGCGCCCGACGGCCTGCTCCCACCCACGGCCGAGCGCTGGGTCCGGGTCGTCCCCGACCAGAGCCCGCCGAAGGGCTACCGCGAGACACCCGCGCGCGCCACGGTGCTGGCCCTGCTCGGCGACAGTCGGGAGGGCGCGCTGCACCGCCCGGCCGCGATCCAGCGCAGCGGCGTTTCACCCACGGTGCTCGACGGCCTGATCAAGCTCGGCCTCGTTGAAGCCTTCGAGCGCCGCCCCCGAGGGCGCTGGCCGGTGCCAAAGCTTCGCCGCGACACCTTCGCGCTCAGTCAGGGACAGCAAGAGGCCGCAGACCGGCTGGTCGCCGATCATGCGCAGGGCTTCGGCGTCTCCCTGATCGACGGGGTTACCGGCTCGGGTAAGACCGAGGTTTATTTCGACGTGCTCGACCGTCTGCTCGCCGACCGGGCCAACACAGGCCAGATTCTGGTCATGCTGCCGGAAATTGCGCTGACCGGGCAGTGGCTCAGCCGCTTCAAGCAGCGCTTCGGCTGCGCCCCGGCGCTGTGGCACTCGGATCTGACCAGCAAGCAGCGCGCTGAGACCTGGCGCGCGGTCGCCGAAGGCGAGGCCCGGGTCGTGGTCGGCGCGCGTTCGGCGCTGTTCCTGCCCTTCCGTGAGCTGGAGATGATCATCCTCGACGAGGAGCACGACGGCAGCTTCAAGCAGGAAGACGGCGTGGTCTATCAGGCGCGGGATATGGCCGTGGTCCGGGCCAACATCGCCGACTGTCCCATCGTTCTGGCCAGCGCCACGCCCTCGCTAGAAACCGTGCTCAATGCCAACGAAGGCCGCTACCAGCGCCTGATCCTGCCCAGCCGCCACGGCGGGGCGACCATGCCAACGGTCTCGCTGATCAACCTGCGCGAGGACCGGCCCAAGCGTGGCACGTGGCTGGCGCCGACGCTGGTCGAGGCCGTTGAGAAGCGGTTGGTGGCGGGCGAACAGAGCCTGCTGTTCCTCAACCGCCGGGGCTATGCCCCGCTGACGCTGTGCAATGCCTGCGGCCACCGCTATAAATGCCCCTCCTGCGATGCGTGGCTGACCGAGCACCGGCTGGCGCGGCGGCTCGTCTGCCACCATTGCGGCTTCCAGTCCAAGTCCAGCAACACCTGTACGGCCTGCGGTGAGGAAGACTCGCTGGTCGCCTGCGGTCCCGGGGTAGAGCGCGTGGGCGAGGAAGTCGTGCGCCGCTTCCCCGACGCCCGGGTGGCCATCGGCTCCTCGGACACCATGCAGCGCCACTCGATCCGTGAGCTGATTCAGGCGGTGGAGCGCGGCGAGATCGATATTCTCGTCGGCACCCAGATCCTCGCCAAGGGCTACCACTTCCCCGACCTGACGCTGGTGGGCGTGGTCGATGCCGACCTCTCGCTCTACGGCAGCGATATCCGGGCGAGTGAAAAGACCTTCCAGCTGCTGCACCAGGTCGCGGGTCGCGCCGGACGGGCCGAGATCCCGGGCGAAGTCATGCTGCAGACCCACGAGCCGGACCATCCGGTGATGCAGGCGCTGATCGCCGACGAGCGCGACGCCTTCTATGACACCGAGCTGGGTCAGCGGGAGATGATGGCCCTGCCCCCCTTCGGCCGGCTGGCGGCAGTAGTGGTCAGCGACCCGGACGAAGACGGCCTCGACGCCTTCTGCCGCGAACTGGTCCAGCGCCAGCCGCGTGAGCCTGAGGATGCCGATGGCGTCAAAGTACTCGGCCCTGCGGCCGCCCCGATCGCCGTGGTCCGGGGCAGGCACCGGCGGCGATTTCTGGTGCGCAGTGCACCGGGGGTGCGACTGCAACCCTACCTCGCCCGCTGGCTGGGCGGCCTGAAGACACCGGGCGCGCTACGCATGCGGGTTGATATCGACCCCTATTCCTTTCTGTAAGGTGGGCGCGGACGCCCGACCCAGCCGGCTGAAAAGGCCACCCAATCCGCCAATTCGCCCCAAGATGTCACAGAACGCCAGCGTCTCTGACCAGATTTCGCCTTAAATCGCCCTCAACAAAGGGACAGTTTCATACAAAGGCGAATTTGATATGCGCTTCCTCCTTGCCCCCCTGCTGCTGCTGGCCGTCGCTGCGAGCAGTTCCCTGGCCATTGCCGCCGTCACTGTGTTCCGTGCCCCCGACCTGCTAAACACCGCACCGGATCGGGTACAGGTGCTGATGCTCAGCGGGCCGTCGCTGGCCTTCGTCCCCGACGAGCAGCGTCTGCGGCTGGCCGTGAGCCACCATGCCAGCGGGGCATCGATGGAGCACAGCTTCGACCTTGAGCGCATCGACCTCAGCGAGTCCGAGCTGCGCGGCCTGAAGCAGGAAACCGGCGAGAGACTGTGGCTGTATCAGATCGCAGAAGACGACCACGGCCGATACCGGCTGGTGCAGCAGCAGCTGAACCGCTGGGGCCGGCCGGGGGTGCGGGCAGACTACAGCCTCGACCTCGACGTGATCGTGGCAGGGTGCCTGCTGCCCGATGCGCAGGGCAGGACCGGCAATGCCGACAAGGCCGGGGCCTTCTGGGTCAGCCTGGATGACGGCGGCAATTTCGAAGCCCTCGCCCACCACGAACACAACGGCGCGCGCACGGGCGGCGGTCAGCTGCTGCTCGATCCGGCCAAGGAGGTCCGCAGCCTCGACCAGCAGATGCTGAGCGGTCTAAAGGGTCTGCACCCGGCGCTTCAACTGTGCTGAATCAGCGGCAGCGGCCTGCAGGGTAATCAACGGCTCTGCATCGGGCTGCCACGGCGCATCCATCACCACCGTGCCGCAGTTGTCGCTCTTCTCCCAGAAGCCTTCAATCAGGCCCAGACCGGCCATGGCCTGAAGCTGCGGTGCCGGGTTTGTTCTGTGGTGAAGCCCGTTTGCGAGGATATCCTGACACTGCTTGCGGAACCCGGCGCACAGAATTTCCACCTCGGTCAGAAAGGCGTCTGCGCGGCAGGGCCCGCAGCGCGTCGCCGCCCTGCGCCGTCGCTCCACCGGTCAGGTTGGGGCCGAGGGCAAGAGGCAGCACGGGGGTATCGGGCCTGGAAACGAGGGTCAGCATGGGGGCCTTGGCTCCGTGTCTTATCGGTTTTTTGAGGGCGGGCGACACGGTATGTCGCGTATCACGCCCTGAACCACGCAAACGCAGTGCTACGCGATAAGGGATAAAAATTGCTGTTTTTCCCATTCAGCGAGTTCTATTTTTTGGCTTAAATGAAGAACAAACGTCTCAGAGACAGGAGTCACGTCAAAATGAAAGATGCGCCAACAGCCCCCGGAAACGCAAAAGGCCCCGGCGATGCCGAGGCCCTTTGAGCGTCTGTTTTACAAATGGCGCGAGTGACGGGGCTCGAACCCGCGACCCCCGGCGTGACAGGCCGGTACTCTAACCAACTGAGCTACACCCGCGCAATTTGTGAGCGCTAAGTAGCCCCGCAATTGCGCGATGTCCATAGGGAAAATCGTCAGACCGGACGCTCTGCCTGGCCCGTGCACAGCAGCCGCGCAGAGATCGTATCGGAGCCTGCGCTAGAAAGGAAAACCATGAGGCCTTGCTCAAACCCATTCCGGCCCGCCCTGCCAACCCCGGTCGCCGCGCTGCTGGTCCTCCTCGCAGCGCTGGTTGGTCTGAACACCAGCGTCCGGGCCGCCCTCGCCTCGCCGCTGACGCAAAGCTTTCTGATCGGCTTCAACGCAGAAGCGAGCCACTTCGCCTTCGTCACCTACCAGACCCCGATGTCGAACAGACCGGCTCGGCCGTGCTCTACGTGCTCGAATTGGCGGGGGATCGCTACGTCGGCGGCACCCCGCGCGGCTTCGGCGGCATGCAGCTCGACGCCGCGGGCGACATCATCAGCAACACCAAAGACGGGGTTGCCGCCCTGCGTGCGGCGCTGACCGAGCCGAGGTCTCCCCTCGCCCGCTTCGGCATCGAGCTGGGCAATTATCGCCTCCTGTACCTGCACGCCCCCGGTGAGGTGGCCGGTGAAGCGCCAGCGCGGGCACAGGTGCTGATGATCGACCAGCCCGGCTGGGCATCGGGTGAGGTGGCGCTGGAGATCGAGAGCTTCGACCTGCCCGGCGCAGGTTTGGGTGACGGGCTGAGCTGCCGCGATATTCTTTGCAATGCCGAGGCGCGGGGCTATGCGCTGACCCTGCGCCGGGATCAGGGCGCGGTCCAGTTGATCCACCGCGACCGCAGCCTGCCCCGCTTACGCCGCTGCCTGACCCAATTCGGCATCGCGGCGCTGGTTCTGCCCTTTGACAGCCTGGCGGCTTCGGCACCGGTTGCAGTGGCGGTGATCCGCTACAGCTTCCCGGGCTTTGAGAGGCCGGGGATCGACTATCTCGCCCTGCCCGTGCCGCTCGAATAGCGGGGCTGAGCGAACCGCTGTCGCGCTGCAGGTGACCCGCCGAAGATTTGCGCCTAAACTGCATCACATGACGACTTCAGACACACTCCACATCATCGGCGGCGGTCTGGCCGGCTCGGAAGCCGCGTGGCAGGCTGCGCAGGCCGGTCAGCGCGTGGTCCTGTACGAGATGCGACGCGAAGGCGTGCGCACCACCGACGCCCACCAGACCGACCAGCTCGCCGAGCTGGTCTGCTCTAACTCCTTCCGCTCGGATGACGCTGAGGCCAATGCCGTCGGTGTGATCCACGCCGAGCTGCGCCTGTCGGGCTCGCTGATCATGGCCAAGGGCGACGAGCACGCGGTCCCGGCCGGCGGCGCGCTGGCCGTTGACCGCCACGGTTTCAGCGGTGCGGTTACCGAGGCGATCGAGGCGCACCCGCTGATCGAGCTCAGCCGAGAGGAAATCGACGGCTGGCCACCTGCAGACTGGAAACAGGTCATTATCGCCACCGGTCCGTTGACCTCAGACGGGCTGTCACAGGCAATTCTCGAGAAGACCGGCGAAGAGCACCTCGCCTTCTTCGACGCCATCGCCCCGATCGTGCACGCGCATTCGATCAACCGCGAAATCGTCTGGGCGCAGTCGCGCTACGACAAGGGCAACGCCACCGACTACCTCAACTGTCCGATGGACGAGGCGCAGTACAACGCCTTCATCGACGCGATCCTTGAAGGCGAGAAGACCGACTTCAAGGAGTGGGAGGCCAATACCCCCTACTTCGAAGCCTGCCTGCCGATCGAGATCATGGCCGCGCGCGGGCGCGAGACGCTGCGCTTCGGGCCAATGAAGCCGGTGGGTCTGACCGATCCGCGCACCGGCAAGGCCGCCCACGCGGTGGTACAGCTGCGACAGGACAACCGTCTAGGCACACTGTGGAACATCGTCGGCTTCCAGACCAAGCTAAAATACGGCGCGCAGGCCGACGTGCTGCGCATGATCCCAGGGCTGGAGGCGGCTGAATTCGCGCGTCTGGGTGGGATCCACCGTAACAGCTTCATCCGCTCCCCCGTGCTGCTGGACGAGCAACTACGGCTGCGCGCGGACCCGCGCGTGCGCTTCGCCGGGCAGATCACCGGGGTCGAGGGCTATATCGAGAGCGCGGCCATCGGCCTGCTCGCCGGGCGGCTGGCCACCGCCGAGATGGCGGGACGGGCCTGCCCCCTGCCCCCGCCGGAAACCGCCATGGGCGCCCTGCTCGGGCACCTGACCAACAACGCCAACCCCGACACCTTCCAGCCCATGAACGTGAACTTCGGGCTGTTCCCGCCCCCGCCACCCTTCGAGATCACCGCCAACGGCAAGAAGCGGAAGATCAAGGGCCGGGACCGGAAAACCCTGCTCGCGCGGGGCGCTTTGCAGGCCTATCCGGACTACGAGAAAGGCTACCAGTCGAGCCTAATGACGCAGGAGGCTGCCTGATGCATCCGATCCAGATCCACCCGCAGAAAACCCTGACGACCCTCAACGCCGCAAGCTTCGGGCTGAGCGCCCTGATCATCGCGGCGGCCGGCGCTGCTGCGCAGAGCGACAACGCCCTGACCACCCCGAACCGCGGTTCAACCTTCGACTACGCCTGGGACTATGGCCAGATCGACCGCTTCACCGTGCTGTCGGTCGAAGGCAACCGGCTGCGCTACCGCCTCGATTCAGACTACGAGGGCGATGGTGAGTTCGACGACTGGTCAATCCAGTACTATCAACTCGGCGGGCGGCTCTGGCTGTCGTCGCTTAATCCTGAATACGCCATCGTTTATGCCCCGGTCACAGGCGACGCCATGCCCACCGAGATCAACGACGGCGACCGCTTCATCGGCCGGTTTACCCAGTTTGCCTCTGACGGCTTCGCGGACTGGAGCGGTACCTTCGACGAGGTCCAGACGACCTGCGACTACAGCTTCCCGGCCGAGCCATACCCGACCGACTTCGGCGAAACCCGCACCATGGTCATGGCCTGCGAAGACGTGCCGGTATACGCCGACGGGGTGGCGTCGACCGACCCTGAGGATGTCTACAGCTACAGTGAAACGTGGTCGCTGGAGCTGGGCATGCCAGTGACCCAGTCTTTCGACATCGACCCGAAGACCGGCGCCGCCGACAGCGTCTCGCGGCTGGTTGATTTCGACCTGCGCTGAGGCGCTGCACCGCCGCCGCACTTCAACCCTGCTCATCAGCGACGATAAGCGGGTTGGCGATCCGCGCCTGAAACCTTACATCTAGACTTTAGAACGCCGTCATTCGGCACGCAGAAACTGGAGAGATAGACAATGGCAGCCCCTTTTGAGCTTCCGGCCCTTCCCTACGACGACACCTTCCTCGCGCCAGTCATCGGTCAACCGACCGTGCAGCTGCACCACGGCAAGCACCACGCGACCTATTTCGCCAAGCTGAACCCGCTGGTCGAAGGCACCGATATGGCCGACATGTCGCTTGAAGAAGTCGTGCGCGTTTCCTTCGGCAAGGCCGACCTCAAGGGCGTGTTCAACAACGCTGGTCAGGCCTGGAACCACATCTTCTACTGGAACCAGTTCGCAGGCGGGGCTTCGGGTATCTCCGGCAAGCTCAAGGAAATGGCCGAGCGCGATTTTGGCTCCGTGGACGGCATGATGGACGCGATCGTCAACACCGGCGCCGGTGTCTTCGGCTCGGGCTGGTCCTGGCTGGCGCTGAGCGACGGCAAGCTAGTGACTCAGGGTGTCCCCGGCGGTGAGAACCCGCTGGCGCACGGCGCGACCCCGCTGTGCGGCATAGATGTCTGGGAGCACGCCTACTACCTCGACTACCAGAACCGCCGCCCGGACCACATCAAGGATGTGCTGGAAAAGCTGGTGAACTGGTCGTGGGTCGGCGAGCGCCTCGAAGAGGCACTCTGAGCCGCAAACGGCACGACACCGCCGATGGCTGCTCACTAGCGGGCTTAGGGAGACTATTTCCGCAGCCGCCGGGTTTTTCGCATTCGTGCGTTAAACTCAGGCGGCTGTTTTCGTATCCACGCGATGAAACCTTCGAAGTCCGGATGCGCCGCCAGCGCGCTCGGGCGCTGCAGCTCGGGGTCGCGGGCCAGCTCCTTGGCGGTGAACAGCGCGTGCACCTGCTTGTGACAGATGCGGTGCACCCACAGGGCATGCTCCGGCCCGCCGCCTTCGGACTTGGGCAAAAAGTGGTGCTTATCGATGCTCGGCCCCTTGAGCAGGGGGCGGGCGCAGATCGGGCAATCGCCGAGGTAGCGCGGGTCGGCGCGGTGCGCCTCTAAGCGATCCTTGAACTCAGCCATAGCGACCCCGGAGCCGCGCCCAGGTCAGGCGCAGTGGGAAGGTGCGCGCGACCTGCTCCGGCGCTGGCAGCGCCAGCGGATCGGCCCCGGCCGCCTCAGCCGCGGTGATCAGTGCGCGGGCCGCCAGCGAGAAGCGCAACGCGGGCAGTGCCTCTTTCCGGGGACGCGGCAGCAGCTTGACGGCGCGATCGAGGTGGAAGGCCGCCTGCCCGCACAGATCCGCGCCCAGCCGGGCGCGGTCGTCGGGCGACATCTGCTTCAGCTCCCTGCCCTCGGGCCCCGGCAGCACCTGCCGCCCGCGTGCCGCTGCGATCTTTGCGCTGAACAACACCTGCAGGACCCCGAACCCGGCGCCGACGTGGTTGGCGGCGTGGTGGTGCGCCTCGTCAGTGACCGATAGCAGTTGCAGGCAGACCCGCAGCTGGTTACCCCAGCGGGCAGTTGCATCGGCGCGGAGGGCTTCGATATCCGCATAGGGCCGGGTCTCGAGGTCGAGGCCATGGGCATCGATGAAGGCCCGGACCAGCCCCGGCGCTGGGCTGACTTCGGCGCCTTGTACGGCCTCGTGGAACGCCATCACTGCCGGATGGGCGCGCGGGCTTCCGCTGCTGTCGGTGCCGGTATCGAGGGCTTCTAACGCAGCGTCAGACCACCACTTGAGACGGATTTCACCCAGACCCGGTTCCGACACCTTGCCCGGGGCCAGCGAGACCTCATGGGCGAAACGCAGCCACGCCTCGATCCGCAATGCGGGCTCGGGGTGGGCTTGCAGGATCAGGGCGGCGAAGGGGTTCACGGCGGGCCTCCGGTTCCCGGGGGGCGTCTGGGGTTCGCTCTACGGTCGCCTCAGACCGGCAGCAGCACGGCGGCTGCGCGGCGGTCTTCGGTCACCAGCACGTTGAAGGAGCGGCACGCCGCCCCGGTGTCCATGGGGTCAAAACCGATGCGGTGGCGGTCGAGCAGTTCCATCACCTCGGGCGGCAGGAACGCCATGCGCGCACCGGTGCCGAAAATCACCACGTCGAGCGCGTCGGCGCGGTCGGCCAGCGGCTGCAGCACGGCAGGGGTCAGATCGTCCATGCTTACGGCCGGGATCGACAGGGCCTCGGTCTCCAGCACGATCAGGCCGCCTTCGCGACGCTCACCGTTGATGCGGAAGCCGCCGTCGCCGTAGCCGTCAACGACGACCCGGCTCTCGCGGATATGCGGTGTGATGTCCATGACCCGGATATGGCCCGCGCGCTGGAGTTTGGAAAGGCCGCTGTGCGGTTATTTCCGGCCCAGCGGACGCTTCTTCTTGGTCCTGCGGGTCCGTCTGCGACCACCCTGAACCGGGCCATCGTTTTCCGGATCCTCGGGCAGGATCATTTCTGCTTCGACTGGGCGCTCCTCACCATCGTCGGTGCGGACCCGGGCGCGGATCTCATCGTCGTCGATCTGGGTCACAGCGGCGGCGAGCTGGGCGGCGTAGTCGTCCTCATCGTCATCGACAATCTTCTTGTCGAAGGCCCGGGCCGATAGCCCCATGACCACCAGCAACGGCGTAGCGAAGAACAGCGAGGAGTACGTCCCGATCACCACGCCCCACATCAGCGCGATGGTGAAATCGCGAATCACCAGCGGGCCGAAGGCGAACAGCGCCAGCAAGGCCAGCAGCGTGGTCAGCGAGGTCATCAGCGTCCGCGACAGCGTCCGGTTCAAGGCGATGTTGAGCACGTCCATGACTGGGCGCTCGTTGTAGCGCCGCATTTCCTCACGCGCGCGGTCGAAGACCACCACGGTATCGTTGATCGAATAGCCTGCAATGGTCAGGATCGCGGCGACCGTCGGCAGGTCAAAGGTGAACTGGAAGACCGAGAACAGACCGATGGTGGTGATCACGTCGTGGGTCAGGGCCAGCAGCGCCGCGATGGCGAACTGCCACTCGAAGCGGAACCAGATGTAGGCGGCGATGGCCAGCAGGGCCAGCGCGGTGGCCAGCGCGCCTTTCTGCGCGAGCTCACCTGAAATCTTGGAGCCGACGTTCTCGACCCGACGATATTCGACGCTGCCGTTGACGAAGTCGAGGTTGCCTTCGGTCGCAGCGGCCTGCGCCAGCTCGAGGTCTTCACCGTCGAGCTTGGGCGGATAGAGCGCGCGCACGGCCTGCTTGATGGCGCTGACCTGCGCGATTTCCGCATCTTCGGTCGGCGCGCTCGGGGTGGCAAAAACCACCTTGGCGTCACGGTCAGAGCCAAAGGCCTGCACCTCCGGCGTGCCGTAGCCCAGCGCGCTCAGGTCGTCCTTGACGGCGTCGATCGAAATGGCCTCGCCGAAGCGCAGGTCGAACAGCAGCCCACCCTTGAAGTCGATGCCGAGGTTCAGCCCGCGGGAGAAGAAAATCCCCATCGAGCCAAGGATGAGCACCAGCGACAGCACCAGCGTAATCCGGCGAAAGCCGAGAAAGTCGATTTTGCTGTCCTGCGGGAAAAGTCGGATCAGAGGGAACATGAGCGCGCCTCCCTCCCTTACATCGGTAGCGTCGACGGCCGGAAGGCGTCGAGCCACAGGTTAATGAGCAGCCGCGTCAGCAGCAGCGCGGTGAACATCGAGGTCAGGATCCCCATGGTCAGCGTGATGGCAAAGCCCTGGATCGGCCCGGTGCCAAAGGCAGCGAGCAGGATGGCGGCGATAACGGTGGTCAGGTTGGCGTCCAGAATGGTCGAGAACGCAGCCCCATAGCCGCCCGCGACTGAATCCCCCGGATCGAGCCCGGCGCGGGCTTCCTCGCGCACACGCTCGAACACCAGAACGTTGGCATCGACCGCCATGCCGACGGTCAGCACGATCCCGGCGATCCCGGGCAGCGTCAGGGTCGCGCCGAACAGCGACAGCAGCCCCAGCAGCAGCACAAGGTTCACCACCAGCGCGACGTTGGCCATCATCCCGAACAGACCGTAGGAAAAGGCCATGAACACCAGCACCAGGCCCATGGCCGCCAGACAGGCGATGGCGCCCGAGCGGATGCTCTCAGCCCCCAGCCCGGGGCCGACCACGCGTTCTTCGATGCTCTCGACCTCGGCCGCCAGCGAGCCGGTGCCCAGCAGGGTGGCTAGGGTCTTGGCCTCGTTGAACTCAAAACCGCCGGTGATCTGAACAGCGCCGGTGTTGATGGCTTCGTTGACGTTCGGCGCGGAAATCACCTCGCCGTCGAGCACGATCGCCAGCCGCTCACCGATGTTGTTGCGGGTACAGTTGGCAAAGTCCTTGGTGCCGCGACTGTTGAGCGTAAAGGTCACGGCAATACCGCGCTCGGCATCGACGCCCGTGCCCTGAATATCCGAGCCGTTTACACACTCCTGTCGCTCGATCAGGTACTGTGTCGGCTTTTCACCGGGAGCCAGCACACGGCCGCTGTCGGGCAGGAGCATGAACAGCGTCTCGTTGGGGTTCCGGGTTGCCCCGGCCTGGCTGACGATGTGGATGCTCAGCTCGAGCTTTTCGAGGTACTCATCGATGTTGGAGACCCCGGGCACCTCAATCAGGATGCGGTCTTCGCCCTGAATCCGGATGCTTGGCTCGGTCAGACCGAAGGCATCGATCCGGCGCTCGATGGTATCGCGCACCGACTGGACGGTTTCCTGTTTGACCACCTCGAAGGCTTCATCGCCGATCCCGACGGTCAGCACGGCACCTTCGTCGGTGTAGTTGGCGGTCGGGAACTGCTCGCGCAGGATCTCGCGCGCGCCCAGCATGGCGGTCTCGTCGCGGAACTGGAAGCGGACGTTGGTGTCAGACGCGATGGCGCGCAGCGCCACCCCCTGATCCCGCAGGGTGTTGGAGCCGATGCGCTGCACATCCCTCATGTAGGCTGCCTTGGCATCATCCAGATCGACCCGCACAAGGCGGTAGGATCCGCCTTGCAGATCCAGCCCCAAATTGACCTGAAACTGCATGAACGGCGCAGGCACGTAGGACTGAGGCTGATTGTTCTCGTCGTAGGTCGTGCGCGGGAACAGGTTCGGCGCAGCAAAGTAAAGCCCGGCCAATACGACCAGCCCCACCAGCACGGGTTGCCACCAACGGGTATAGCTCATTCGCTTACGCCTCTTTGTCCAATGCCATTCAGGATCGAGGGCCTCCGGGGTTTTACCGGGGCCTGCCGGCCCTCTAGTTGTTCTTGCTGCGGGCGGCTTTCTTGCTCTCAGCCTTCTCGATTGCCTCTTCCGCGCGCTTTTCCTGCGCGGTAATGTTCATGGTGACGGCAGCCGGGTCGACCTCCACAAGGATGCTCTCGCCCATCTCGACGCGGAAGTAACGCTCATCCTTGTGCTTGAGCTTCACGCGAAAGCCGGAGTTGAGCATCAGGTTGTCGCCGGGCTGCGACCCTTCGATCATCTCCCGCTGCTCGCGCGCACGGCGGCGCTGGGGGCGGATCATGAAGAACCACATGACCACACCGATCATACCGAACATCAGAACCATCTGGATCAGCTGGCCATTGGCACTGGCAGTTTGAGCGCTCGCGAGGCCCGGCAGGGCGAGGAGTGCAGCGGCGGCCATCAACGCCGATTGAAACTTGGTTGCGCGTGTCATCGTCTCTATTCCAATTGTTATTCGTTGCACGGACCGGCGGTATAGCCGCCCCGGCACTTTCCCGCTGGTCAGCGGCGTTGCGCGGACTATACAGATCAAGGCCCATAAAGCCACGCCTGCAGACCCAAGCACGCATGCGACACCTGCAGGGCTTTGCGGCCTTTATGGGCGGTCAATGGACGCTGCGCCAGTCACGTCGGTATCACAGACGCTGTAAGGGTCTGGTGGAGCACGGCGGCAGAACCGGCCGCAGAACGAGGGAGAACCCGGCGATGAGTAACGAAGCGCTGCAGACTGAACTGGCGGCAATCCGGGAGACGCTGCAGTCTCTCACCGCGCATTTCGCCCCCGATGCAGCCCCGGTCGAGGCCACAGATGTCGCCGCGGCGAGTGCCTTTGTCTGGCGCCCGGAACTGCACCGGCTGGAGCCGGTTCCGCGCGTGGCCCGCATCGACCTCGACCTGCTGCTCGGGATCGAGCGCTCGCGCCGCACGCTGCTGGAAAACACCCTGCGCTTTGCCCAAGGGCGCCCGGCGAACAACACCCTGCTCTGGGGCGCGCGCGGCATGGGCAAGTCCAGCCTGATCAAGGCCGTCCACGCCAAGATCGTCGAAGACGGTGGTCTCGACCACCCGCTGCTGCTGGTCGAACTGGCGCGCGAGGATATCGCAACCGTCGGGCGGCTGCTCACCCATCTGGCGGGTCTGGAGGCGAACACGCTGCTGTTCTGCGATGATCTGTCCTTCGACTACGACGATGCCGCCTACAAGTCACTCAAGACCGTGCTCGACGGCGGTCTCGCCGGGCGGCCGCAGAACGTGCTGTTCTACGCGACTTCGAACCGACGCCACCTGCTCCCGCGCGATATGATGGAGAATGAGCAGCGCGCGGCGATCCATTCCAGCGAAGCCATCGATGAGAAAGTCTCGCTCTCAGACCGCTTCGGGCTGTGGCTGGGCTTCCATCGCTGTGATCAGGATACCTTTCTGGCCATGGTCCGCGGCTATATCGACCACGCTGGGGTCAGCGCAGACGCTGACCAGATCCGGGCCGAGGCCATCGAATGGGCGGCGACCCGAGGCGGGCGCTCGGGCCGTGTGGCCTGGCAATTCGCGCAGGACTTCATCGGTCGGCACCTTTAGTCCGTCGATCGAAACGCGGGTCCGAAGGCCAGTCCGAATTCGCCGACAGCCCGACTGATCAGGCTAGAAGCGCAGCACCTTGAGCGGGTCGACCGGCTTGCCATCGCGGCGGACTTCAAAGTGCAGCTGCGGGCGGGAGACGTTCCCCGACACCCCGACATGACCCAGAACCTGCCCGGCCTGGAGCTGCTGCCCCTCGCCGACGATCAGACTGTCTAGGTGGGAGTAGGCCGAGACCCACTCGGCGTCGTGCTGGACAAGCACCAGATTGCCGAACTTTTCCAGCTCATCGGATGCAAAGATCACCACGCCCGGCAGCGATGTCGTCACCTGCTCCCCCTTGCGGGCAGCGATGTTGATGCCGTCGTTCACGAACCCACCCTCGCGCGGGCCGAAGGTCGACAGCAGGCGACCGCGCACCGGCCAGTTGAAGATATTGGCGCCATCGCTGGACACGCGCTCGGGCAGCAGCACGGTTTCTTCACGCCGCACGGCAGGCAGTGGCGCAAAGGTGCGCGCACCGGAGAGGTGGACGCGGGTGACGCTTCCCTGGTCCCCGGGCACGGTCGGAACCAGCACGGGCACAGCAGGATCGGTCACTCCCCCCGCATCGGTCAGGCGCAGGGGTTGGTTCGTCGGCGCGGGCGGGCGCGGCGATGGTATGGGCGGGACGAAGCCTGGAGCCTGTCCGAAGGTTGGCGCGGTCACGGTCAGACCGCCGGCAGCGGCCAGCTCCGTCGACGGGGTCAGCACGGTGGAAATCGGCGGGGGCGTCGGAATGCGCAGCACCTGCCCCAGACGGACGGCGTAGCTGGCATCGAGACCATTGGCCGTGGCGAGGTCATCCAGCCGGATGCCGTATTTGGTGGCGATACGGTAGGCGGTTTCTCCACGCTGGACCACGTGTTGGCGCAGGGCGGCGGGGTCAGCGACCAGCGGCGCTTGCACGGCAACGGCGACGTGGCGCGCGGTCTGTGCGTCCATGCCGGCGTCGGCAGCACGCAACGGCACGTGCAGGGTCTGGCCGGTCACAATCCGGCCCGCCTCACCCAGCCCGTTGAGCTGGATCAGCGTGCGCTCGCCCACGCGGAAGCGCTTGGCGATGCCGTAAAGGGTATCGCCGCGCAGAACCACGTAGATGCCTTCGGCGTTGACCAGACCTTTGGCCGTCTTGTGCGCGGGATAGACGCTGTTCCAGTCGGCCGCGACGGCGCTGAGCTGCTGCTGGTAATCCTGTTGCTGTTGCTGCGCGCCTGCTGGCTTGGCCGTGAGCAGGCTCAGCGCGGTGAACAGGCACAGCGTCAGCGCCAGCATCGGGATCAGGCCGAGGCTGCGAAACTGGCTGTGATCGGTGCCAGACCACGCGCGAAACAGCGCAGCAGTGTCCGGAAAGGTGCCCAAGCGGACCCGTGAAATATGGGTCATGGTCAACGCCTCAATTCCTCTGGAATGTCGTCTTCTAAAATCAATAAAATTTAGGCGCCCCGAAGGACCAAAACCCGAAGGCTTCAAAATCTCTGCAATTCTTACACCGAATTACAGTGACGAATCAACTTTTGGCGACTCTATTTTCAAAGATTCATGTTCAATTACCGTAGTTTGCGAGCGTTTCTTGTCAGGAATCCCCTGTAACATAGGGACAAATCTGACTTCGGTGAAACGTTCCTCGAACAGACCCGCTTTCGAGTTGGTAAATCGCATAAGGTATTGTTCGCCACTTTCAAGCTCCAGCGGCATGACCAAACGGCCGCCTTCGGCGAGCTGGTTGACGAGGCTGGCAGGCACCTCGCGCGGGGCGGCGGTGAGGATAATGCCGTCGAAGGGCGCCTGCTCGCTCAGGCCCAGAAAACCGTCACCAAGGTGCACGCTGACATTGCCCACCCCGAGCCGGTCGAGCCGTTGCCGGGCGGTTTCGGCCAGATCCTTGTGGCGCTCGATCGAGTGCACCTGCCCGAACAGATGGCTGAGGATCGCAGCCTGATACCCGCAGCCCGTGCCGATTTCGAGAATGCGCTTACCCTCCCCCGGCTCCAGCAGTTGGGTCATCAGCGCGACCACAAAGGGCTGGGAGATGGTCTGCCCCATGCCGATGGGCAGGGTAACGTTCTCGTAGGCCCGGTCGAGCATGGCGGCGGCGACAAAGTCCTCGCGCGGCACGAGGTCGAGCATGGCCCGCAGCACCCGGCTGTCGGTAATGCCCTGCAGGCGCAGCTGCATGCCCAGTTCGAGCTTGGCTTGTGCCAGTGGACTGTCGAGGCTGCTGGTCGTCTCCGCGCCGGGTCTATCCCTGGGGGCAGTCCCGGCGGCCGGGCCGGGCGAGAACCATTGACGCAACCGACGGAGCACGGGGGCGCCCGCTCAGGCCTCGTCCTCGGCCATCCGCTCGATCAGATCGAGCTGGGTGCCGACGGACTCGAGAAAATCGGTGTGATCACACTTGAAGCGCAGCGGGGTGACGGAGATGCGCCCGCCGACCACGGCTGCAACGTCGGAAATCGGGCTTCCCGGGGTGTTATCGCGCAGGTGGCCAAAGCTGTAGAACGGGCCTTCCTCGTCTTCGCCGGGGGTGAGGCCGATCTTGTCTTCCCGGAAACCCTGCGGCACCACCAGCAGGCTGTCGGCACCCGGTTCGGTCGCCATGACGGCCGGAAAGTTGACCGACAGCGGAATGGTCTCGGGCACGCTGACCTGCATCACCTCGTCGAAGATCCGGTTCAGGTGCGCGTCGGCAACGCTCCAATCCATGACCCCGCCGACCGTATGCTGGGAAAAGGCGATGCCACGTATGCCGTGCATCGCCGCCTCCATGACGATCCCGCAGGTGCCGGAGTAGCCGATATCGGCGCCGGTGTTGCCGCCGTGGTTAATCCCGGAGAGCACCAGATCGGGCAGGCGGTCATCGAAGAAATGCTGCATGCCGACCATGAAGGTATCCAGCGGCGTACCGGTCACGGCCGCGCGCTGCTCGCCCAGCTCCACCACCCGCAGCGGGGTCCGAAGGGTAATGCCGCGTGAGCGTGCGGACTGGTGGGTTGCCGGGGCGATGACCCAGACATCGTCGCAGTAGCGACGCGCCAGGGCTTCCAGCCGCGCAAGGCCATCGGCGTCGATGCCGTCGTCGTTGGTCACCAGCACGCGCTTGCCCTTGAGCTGCGCAGCAACCGCCGGGTTCAGCCGGTCCGCCACCATCGATGCCATGGATCAGTCTGCCGCGATCACGCTGAGGCCGCCCATGAAGGGCTGCAGCGGTTCGGGCACGGCAATCGAGCCGTCGGCCTGCTGATAGTTCTCCATAACCGCGATCAGGGTCCGGCCGACCGCCAGCCCGGAGCCGTTGAGCGAGTGCAGGAAGCGGGTCTGCTTGTCGGTCTTGGACTTGCAGCGCGCCTTCATCCGCCGCGCCTGGAAATCCAGCGTGTTCGAGCAGGAGGAAATCTCACGGTAAGCATCCTGCCCCGGCAGCCAGACTTCGAGGTCGTAGGTCTTCGCTGCCGAGAAGCCGAGATCACCGGTACACAGCGTCACGACGCGGTAGGGCAGGTTCAGCACCTCGAGCACGCTTTCGGCACAGCCCCGCATGCGCTCTAGCTCGTCCCACGAGCTTTCCGGGTCGCAAATGGTGACCATCTCGACCTTGTTGAACTGGTGCTGGCGGATCATGCCGCGAGTATCGCGCCCCGCCGACCCGGCTTCCGAGCGGAAACAGGGGGAGTAGGACACCATCCGCATCGGCAGGCTGTCGGTGTCGACGATCTTGTCGGCGACGATGTTGGTCAGCGGCACTTCGGAGGTCGGGATCAGGTAGTGACCCGAGTTGGTCTTGTAGAGGTCTTCTTCGAACTTGGGCAGCTGGCCGGTGCCATAGAGGGCATCGGCGTGGACCAGGTAAGGCACTTCCATCTCGGTCAGGGCGTTCTGCTCGATCTGCCAGTCGAGCATGAATTGCGCGATGGCACGCTCCAGCCGCGCCAGCTTGCCGCGCAGAATGACAAAGCGGGCGCCGGACATATGCGCGGCGGTCTCGAAGTCCATCATGCCGAGTTCTTCACCCAGCTCGAAGTGCTGCTTGGGTGTGAAATCCAGCGTGGCCAGCTCACCCCAGACCTTCACCTCGGCGTTGTTGTCTTCGTCATCGCCATCGGGCACGCTGTCATCGGGGCGGTTGGGCAGGCCCGCGAGCAGCTGGTTCAGCTTGGCCTCAGCGATGGCCTCGGCTTCTTCCAGCGCGGTCATCTGCTCCTTGATTTCGGTGACTTCGGCCTTGAGCGCGTCGGCGCGGGCCGCGTCCTTGTCCTTCATCGCGGCGCCGATCTCCTTCGACGCGGCATTGCGGCGCGCCCGCAGCTCACCAAGCCGGGTCTGGGACGATCGGCGGGTCTCATCCATCTCAAGCACCTGAGAGGAGAGGGAATCGAGGCCTCGGCGCTTGAGGGCAGCGTCAAACCAAGCCGGATTCTCCCGGATCGCACGGAGATCGTACATTGCTCTAACCTTTCATCGTCGCGGCGCGTCGTAGGGAGGCGCCACTATAGGCGGTTCAGCGCCGATGCCGACCTGTTTTTTCCGCGTGGCACGCCCTGCACTACCGGGCTGCAAGGGCGCGAGCGCGGTTGTGGATCAGGATCAGGAGCGAGAGCAGGAGCGGGTTCAGGCCCCGAGCTTGCGCAGGATATCGCGGGAGATGATGTGGCGCTGGATTTCCGAGGTGCCATCCCAGATGCGCTCGACCCGGGCATCGCGCCAGAACCGCTCGATCGGCAGGTCGCTCATCAGGCCCATGCCACCGTAGATCGAAATCGCCTCGTCGGTGACGCGCGCCAGCATTTCTGAGGCATAGAGCTTAGCCGACGCAATCTCGCGGTTGGCCTCCAACCCCTCATCGAGGCGCCAGGCCCCGGCCAGGGTCAGCCAGTCGGCGGCGTCGACCTCGGTGACCATGTCAGCAAGCTTGAACGACACGCCCTGAAACTTGCCGATCGGCTGGCCGAACTGGTGGCGCTCGGCGGCCCACTGGGTGGCGTGGTCGAACACCCGCCGCGCGCGGCCGACACAGAAAGCCGCCACAGTCAGCCGGGTGGCGTAGAGCCACTCGTTCATGACCTTGAACCCGCCGTGGATCTCGCCCAGCACCTGCGCATTGGGAAGACGGCAATCGTCGAAGGTCAGGATGCAGTTCTTGTACCCACGGTGAGAAAGCGAATGATAGCCCTCGTTGATCTCGAAGCCCGGGGTGCCGCGGTCGACGAGGAAGCAGGTGATTTTCTTCTTCGGACCCTTGGGCGTGTCCTCGACCCCCGACGCCATGAACACAATGACGAAATCGGCGTGCTCGGCGCCGGAGATGAAGTGCTTGGTGCCGTTCAGAACCCAGTCGCCGTCGGGCTGCTGCACCGCCGTCGCTTTCATGCCGCGTACGTCCGAACCCGCGTCAGGCTCGGTCATGGCTAGCGCATCCATGCGCTCACCGCGCACGGCGGGGAAGAGGTACTTGTCGCGCTGCTCCCCCTCGCAGGCCATCAGAATGTTCTGTGGCCGGCCCCAGAAGTGGGTCAGCGCCATCGACCCGCGCCCCAGTTCACGTTCGAGCAGGGTAAAGGTCAGGTGGTCAAGCCCGCCACCGCCGACTTCCTCGGGGAAGTTCGGGGCATAGAAACCCATTTCCAACACCTTCTGCTTCAGGCTCTCGCCCAGTTCGTGCGGCACGTAGCCCAGCTTCTCGACCTCGTCTTCATGCGGGTAGATTTCGGCTTCGACGAAGGACCGGACGGTATCCACCACCATTTCCTGCTCGGGGGTAAGGCCGAATTGCATGATTTCTTTCCCTTGTGTTCGGGGGTAAGGGGGCTGGACCAGCGCAGGGCTAGACCAGCGTTCCCGCGCCCCAGTTGTTGGCCTTGAGCGCGAGCAGGATGCCCACGAGGTTCTTGTCGCGCTGGCGTTCGAGATCGCGGGCGGTCAAGCCGCGCGCCTGTTCCTCGACGCCGTCAGCGATGGTATCGATCAGGGCGTCGTCCAGCTCCGGCACATCCATCAGCTTGGTCCAGGGCCAGTGCAGCGAGGGCTTGAACATCTCGATGAAGGCGCGCATGCCGACTTCACCCCCGGCGGTGTGGTAGGTCTGGAACAGCCCCATTTGCGCCCAGCGCAGGCCGAAGCCGTAGCGGATGGCGTCATCGATTTCTTCGGTCGTGGCCACGCCGTCTTTGACCAGCCACAACGACTCCCGCCACACCGCTTCGAGCAGGCGGTCGGCGATGAAGGCATCGATTTCCTTGCGCACCTTGAGGGGCTTCATACCCAGCGAATCAAGGATGGTCGCGGCGCGATCGATCACGCCTTCGGCCGTCCCCTGCCCCGCGACCAGCTCCACCAGCGGCAGCAGGTAGACCGGGTTGAAAGGGTGGGCGACGATCAGGTTGTCGGGCCGCTCCAGCCCTTCCTGAATCTTGGTGGGGAGAAGACCGCTGGTCGAAGTACACAGGATGGCATCTGCGGGCGCAGCCGCCGCGATATCTGCGTGCACGCGTTGCTTAAGGTCGAGCCGCTCAGGTACGGACTCATGTACGATCTCGGCACCGGCGACAGCCTCGGCCAGCGTGGCGTGAAAGCTCAGTGTGCCCGCCTCCGGTGCGACGCCGAACAGCATCTCGAAGGCCGCTGCCGCATTGGCGAGCACGTCGCCGATCGTGCGCTCGGCCTCCGGGTCCGGGTCGAAAACACGGATATCGGCGCCCCGATGCAGGTAGCGCGCCGCCCAGCCCGCGCCGATCACCCCGCCGCCGACGATGGCGACGACGGATGCCGCCGAGCGGCCCGGCTGACCCGCCCCGGCCATCAGCGCTTCACCAGCTTGAGGCGTTCACGCACCGCGTCCGGGCCGATGATTTTCGCGCCCATGTTGGTGGCGATATCGGCCGCCCGCTCGACCAGCTGAGCATTGGTCGCGAATACGCCGCGGTCGAGGTAGAGGTTGTCTTCCAGACCAACGCGGATATTGCCCCCGGCCAGCGCGGCGGCGGCGACGTAGGGCATCTGCATGCGGCCGATGGAGAAGGCCGACCAGACCCAGCTGTCCGGGACGTTATTTACCATGGCCATGTAGGTGTTCATGTCGTTGGGCGCGCCCCACGGAATGCCCATGCACAGCTGCACCATGACCGGGTCTTCGATGATGCCCTCCTCAACCAGCTGCTTGGCGAACCACAGGTGGCCGGTGTCGAAGGCCTCGATTTCCGGGCGCACGCCCAGATCAGTCATCTGCTGGGCCATGGCGCGCAGCATGGAGGGCGTGTTGGTCATGACATAATCGCCGTGGCCAAAGTTGAGCGTGCCGCAGTCCAGCGTGCAGATCTCCGGCAGCAGCGTCGCGACGTGCTCCATGCGCTCGGTGGCGCCGGCCATATCGGTGCCTTCGGCCAGCGGCGGCAGGGGCTGCTCGACCGGGCCGAGGGTCAGATCCCCGCCCATGCCAGCGGTCAGGTTGATGACCACGTCGGTGTCGGCCTCGCGGATGCGCTCCACCACCTCGCGGTAGTATTCGACCTTGCGCGCGGGTGCGCCGGTCTCGGGGTCACGAACGTGACAGTGCGCGATGGCGGCACCGGCCTTGGCGGACTCGATGGCTGCTTCAGCAATCTCCTTGGGTGTCACAGGCACCTTGTCGGATTTGCCAACGGTGTCACCGGAACCAGTGACGGCGGCGGTGATGAAAACTTCGTAGTTCATGGTGACCTCTCAGCTGGATCGAGGGAGACGGCGATAAAGTTGAAGCAGAACCCGAAAAGCCCGCAATTGTCATTGGAAAAACAATAGCGCGGCCTTAGGTTCTGCTCGAATTACGACGAATACCGGAACTTTGCGCCCTATGCTCGTGGACAGCCACTGCCACCTCGACCACGCCAAGATCGGCCCCGCCCCGGAGGAAGCCGTCCGTCGCGCCCGCCTTGCCGGGGTGGAGCGGATCGTGACCATCTGCACCCGGCTGGACCGGTTCGAGACCATCAAGGCAATCGCAGACCCCTACAACGACGTGTTCATAGGGGTGGGCGTGCACCCGCACGAAGCCGGTGCTGTCGGCATTGACGCGCCCGAGCCGCTGCTCGCGCTCGCCGAAGACCCGAAAATGGTCGGGGTCGGGGAAACCGGGCTGGACTACTTTTACGATCTTGCGCCCAAGGACGCGCAGCGACGCTCGTTCGAGGCCCATATTCCCGCCGCCCGCGCCCTCGATATGCCACTGATCATCCACACCCGCGACGCCGACGAAGATACCGTCTCCATCCTGCGTGAGCACTGGCAGGACGGGCCTTTCCCGATCCTGATCCACTGCTTCACCGGCGGGCAGGCGCTGGCCGACGCCGTGGTGGAGATGGACGGTTTCATCAGCCTCTCCGGCATCACCACCTTCAAGAGCGCCGACGACCTGCGCGCCGTGCTCGATACGGTACCCGGCGACCGGCTGCTGGTGGAAACCGATGCGCCGTTCCTCGCGCCCACCCCGCACCGGGGTAAGCCGAACGAGCCCGCCTTCGTCGCCCACACGGCTGCCTTCTGGGCAGAACGCAAGGGCGTCTCGGCGGCAGACTTTCACGCGCAGACCGGCGCAAATTTCTTCCGCCTGTTTAAACGGGTGCCGCAGTCGGTACCGGTGGCTGCATGACCGACACCGCGTCCGCCGCCCTGCTTGCGTCGCCTCATACGCTGCCCCCGATCCGGGTCACGGTGCTGGGCTGCGGCAGCTCGGGCGGCGTCCCGCTGCCCACCGGCCGCTGGGGTCGCTGCGACCCCGATAATCCGCGCAACCGCCGCCGGCGGTCTTCGATCCTGCTGGAAATCGGCGACAGGACCATCCTCGTCGACACCGGGCCGGACCTGCGCGATCAGCTGCTGACCTTCGGCCCACCGGGCAAGCTCGATGCGGTGATACTGACCCACTATCACGCCGACCACCTGCACGGCATCGATGACATCCGGCACTTTGTCTACAAGCGGCGCTCGGCGCTGCCGATCTTCCTGCTGCCCGAGACCGACGCGCACATCCGCGCCAACATGCGCTACATCTTCGAAGGCTCGGGCTGGTACCCGCCTTTGTTCGAGCCGCAGGTGGTCGAACCCAGAGAAGCCGTGATCGACGTCGAGATCGAGGGCCTGCCCTTTCAGCTCTGGCGCCAACCGCACAGCAGTGTCGAGACCATCGGCTTCCGCATCGGCGGCTTTGCCTATTCGACCGACTGCGTCGACCTGCCAGCCGCGATCCTTGACCAGCTCCGCGACTGGCGGCTGCAGGTGTGGATAGCCGACGCCAACCGCCTTGAACCCCACCCCGCCCATGCGCATCTGGAGATGACCCGCGACTGGATGGATCACGTGCAGCCCAGACGCGGGCTAATCACGCACATGTCCGAGGGGCTGGACTACGCGCAGACCCTCGCCGACACGCAGGATTTCGTGGAACCCGCCTACGACGGGCTTGTGCTGGAGATCGGCAAGTGAGCCGCCTCGTCTCACTGACCCGAGCGCTGGAGCAGGCAGGCTTCGTCGTCCTCGACACGCTGGAAACCGACGCGGGCCTCGAGCTGGCCGTCGGCAGCGCCGGACAGCCGTTCTGGGACGCCGTGACAGCGAGCCCGGAATGGGCAGCCGTCCCCGACCACCCCGTGGACGCCTTTACCCGCCGGGCGATCACGGACGTTCTGGCCGCCGAGGGCGCGGCAGGGACGGATGCGGCGGCGCGGGTCACCTTCGTCTTTGATGCCGATGCACCGAACTTCGTAGTGCTGTGGACCCAGCGCTTTCCCCGGATCGCACAGTCGGATCTGGGCCTGATGATCCACCCCAAGTACGGGCTGTGGATGGCGGCGCGAGCCCATATCCTGTTGCATGGTTACCGGGAAATATCAGCAGATACCGATTCCGCTAAGGGACTGAAACAACAGCCTCATTTCGACCCCTGCGCCTCGTGTTCGGGCAAACCCTGCCTCTGCGCCTGTCCAGTGGGTGCGTTTTTGGCCCCAAAAACTTTTGAATATCAAGCTTGCGCAGCCCATTTGTTAAGCAATCCAGCATGTTTTTCGGCTGGATGTGACGCAAGAGCCGCTTGTCCCTATGGACAGAGTTGGCAACTGCCCCCGGATCAAGCACACTACCATCAAAGTCGTTTTAGGAGTGGGTTTCCCACGCATTCTTAAGGCAAAATTACTGATTCGGATGGTGGTCTTGTTTCCTAAGCCCGTGCTGCTGGTAACGCATTCGGTGCGCATGCCCCGGGACTATATTTCGGGCTTGCTGCGGGCCCGCGGCTATCCGACGATCTGGGTGCGGCCCTTTTTGGGCCAGCCCCTGCCCCCGCCGGACCCCGAAGCCTACAGCGGCGCTGTGTTCTACGGCGGGCCGCAATTGCTCACCGAAATCGACGCCGATCCTTTCTTGCAGGACGAGATCAACTGGGTTCGGGCCTTCGTGGAGGGCGGTGGACGGTACCTCGGGCTGTGCTTGGGCGGGCAGATCCTCGCCAAGGCCTTCGGCGGCGATGTCTACGACCACAAGGATGACGTGCATGAACGCGGTTACTACCGCCTCGATCCGACCCCCGCAGGGGTCGAAGCGGGCCTGTTCAGCAAGAACTCGATGCAGGTCTATCACTGGCACCGACAGGGGATCGAACTGCCCGACGGCGTGAGGTCTTTCGCGGCCTCCGAACACTTCCCCAATCAGGCCTTCAAGATTACCGATATCGCGCTGGGCACCCAGTTCCACCCGGAGATCACAGACGCGATGATCGAGACCTGGACCACGCTGGCCGAACCCGACCCGGCGCCGATCCCGGGTGCGCGCTGCCGGTCCTCGCACCGCCGCGACTTCGCCGAACACCACAGTGAGGTCCAGCTTTGGGCCAAGGCCATGCTCGATGATCTGGGTTTCCGCAGCCACACTACCGGCACCAGCGCGGCCAGGTGACGCGCCTGAAGCCAGAAGCTGCAGCCAGACGCTGAAACCAGAAGCTGAAGCCTGTGCCGAAACCCGGCGCGAGGCGCGCAAGGCTGATCGACGTGGCCTTTGGCTGAAAATCCGCTTATGACCTGTGCCGAACCCGTGAGCTGGCTGGAAGAGGCGCATCACCATGGAAATCCCGGTCTGGCAGTTTGTCCGCATCATGGTCGCCTGTGAACGGCGTCCGAACTCACGGCTGCTCGCCGTCAACGCTGACTCGTGGGCAGAGCTCGACGAGGCGCTGACCGGACTGGCGCAGTCGGATTTCGATGCCTACTCCAAGCTGATGATGCACACCGACGTGCATATCGAAGCCCCGAATAAGACCGAATTGCGTCGCGTGCTCGACAGCCTGCTGCGCAATCTCAAACTCGCCAAGCGCCGCACCCGGGCAGGCTCGACCGAGCGCACCGATCTAGAGTTCGAGATCAGCGAACTGCAGGCGTTGTTGGACAAGTTGGGAGGACGGGTCAGTGATGAAGAGCGAGACGGCGGCAAGCCGCACGGCGGGTCCAGTGGACCACGTCCACCCAGAAGCGGCCGAGGGCTCAGCCATGGCAGGACTCCCAACAAGGGTCGCCGCTGAAACGCTGACCGGCGGCTGTGCCTGCGGCAGCGCCCGCTGGCGGGTCAAAGCGGGAACGGCGATGGCGGCGCTGGTCGCCTGCCAATGTCGCCAGTGTAACCAGATGAGCAGCCACCTACTGGCCGCCACCAGCGTGGCGGAAACCGGGCTGACGTGGACGCGGGAAGAAACCCTGACGTGGTTCGAGAGTTCGGACTTTGCCGAGCGCGGATTTTGCCGGGCCTGCGGGTGCAATATCTCGTGGCGGCTGTCTGACCCGGATGCGCGGGAGACGGTTGCCCTGATGGCTGGCAGTTTTGACGACCAGAGCGGCCTGAGGCTGGAGCGGCATATCTTTGTCGATTACAAGCCGGGTTACTACGCAATCACGGACGGCCTGCCGCAGTTTCCCGACAGCGACTAGGGCTGAGAGGCGGCCGGGTCGGCCGGTGTTTCTTCGGCGGTCGCGCGCTCTGTATCATCTTCAGCGGAGGCGGAAGTGCCGGGCCGGGTGACCACCAGCACGCCTGCGGTGACAAGAATGGCCATACCCAGCAGGCTGAAACCGTCAAGGACCTCACCGAGGAAGACGAAACCGATCACCCCGGCGTAGATCAGGTAGGAATATTCCAGCGTAGCGACGAGGACGGTGCGCCCGACCTGATAGGCCAGCGCCAGCAGCACGGTGATGCCGCAGACCAGCACCGCCATGACCACGATCGCCGCCCAGTCCTGCCCCGCCATCGGCGCCCAGGGGCGCAGCATAAAGGGTGAATGCTCGACCCAAGCGGCGGGCGGCGGGGCGAAGTTCAGCCCGAGCACCAGCAGGCCGCTGAGGATCATCAGGATCAGGTTGAGCGACAGCGCGACCGCGAGCGTGTTGCTCTGCCGGAGCTTGGCGCGGGTCAGCACGGCGGCGAAGGAGTAGCACAGCCCGGCGATGACCGGCAGAAAGATCGCCGGTTGGAATACGCTGGTGCCCGGGCGGGACACCACCATCACGCCGATAAAGCCCAGCGCCACGCCCAGCCAACCGCGCAGACCGACCCGGTCTTTCAGAAACAGCGCCGCCATCAGCACGGTGAAGATGGGCGCGATGAAAAAGGCGGCGCCCATCACGGCGAGCTTGAGGTAGGGAAAGCTCATGTACATGAACAGGTACATAAGCACGATCAGCACGGAGCGCAGGCTCACCCAAGGGTCGCACAGGGCTGCCCAGGCCGAACGCAGGCGCCAATTGCGCGCGGGCAGGACGGCGGCGAGACCGACCAGCAGCGCGAGGGCAAAGGGTGCGCGGGTCAGAAACAGCTGCCACAGGCCCATGTCGCCCATGAAGGCCTTTATCATCGCATCGGCGATGGTCATCAGCAGCACGGCGGTCAGGATAATGGCAGCGGCGCCCAAGTCCCTGTTCAAATCGGATGCCTCCCCGGATGCATCGTTGGCTGTTTCACGGACGACCCGTCACAGCCCGATGCTTAAGGCTGAAGTGAGCCGGTCAGGAACCGCCAACCTCGAGCAGCAAACCCAGAATATCCGTCAGCAGCACCAGCGCTGAAACCCCGATCATCACCGCCGTCAATCGCTTGAAAAAGGCCGTGCTGACCCGTCCGACAATCAACTGACCGCACATGACACCAGCGACGGTGATCAGTGCCCCGATCCCCAGAGTGTAGACCGGTTGGTCAGGAATGGCCTGGGTCAAAAACGTCAACTCTTGACCGAGCACGAAGGCGACGCCTCCAAAAATCACGCGGACGACCGAAACCGAGAGAAAAATGATGGCAAAGACACCGACAAAGGCCTCCTGCGGCAGGCGCAGGGTATTGTAGTGCACCACCAGCGGTGGACCGGGGATATTGACCGTTGCCTGCAGCACCCCGGCGAGGGTGCCGGCAACCCGGCCGTCTGCGGTCCAGCCAACCCCACGGGTCGCCAGATGGGGCCAGAACACGGAAATGAAGGCCTGAACACAGATCACCACGGCGAGCAGCTTGAAGGCCACCGCCGGCGCCATGAACAGCGCGCCCAGTCCGGCGATCAGGCCAATCATCAGCCACGGCGCGACCGGCCAGAAGGCGTGCCAGGGGATGCTTTGGCGGGTGAAAAAAGCAGTGGGCGCGGAGTTGGCTGTACCCCAGAAGGCCATGAGGAAGGCGACTTCAATCGGGCTGAAGTAGGTCATGGCGACCGGGGCTACGATCAGCCCGTAGCCGAAGCCCGCCAGCCGCTGCACAAAGGCAGCCATGAACGCAGCAGCCAGTACGATGAAAAAACCCAACTCCATGGGCCGAGGGTCCGCCCTGCGCGACCAAACTCAAAACGGTATTCTTGGTTTGCTGCCCTGCACGCTTGCGCTTTGAGGCTGGCGGCTTAGTTTGAGGGCAAGTTGTCACACCACTTAGTCCAGGCCGTTGTTCCGCAGGGTTCACGGGCTGCGGCAATCCAGGAAGGAAACACCATGACGCCTGCGTCCATGCCATCAATTTCCCTTAGTGCAGTCCCGGAGACCTACGCGGGCGCCCTCGCCTTCACCGTCGTCGAGGACAAGGCCTGGAGTGGCCCGCTGGCCGCAGCCGACAAGGCCAGTGGCGGTGCGCTTCGCCGGGCTGCGGACGCCGCGCGGTTCAAGGGCGAGAAGGGCAAGATCCAGCTGGTGCTGGGGGCAGGCGAAGGCCTGCCGGCGCGGATCGTGCTGTGCGGCATGGGCAAGGACAGCCCGAGCCTGCTCGACCTCAACCGGGCCGGGGCTCAAATACTGGCCACGGCGGCGACCTCCGGCGACGAAAGCCTGAGCATCCTGCCCCACGACGGCAGCGCGGCGACGGCGGCTTTGCTGGTCGAAGGTGCGGCGATGCGCTCCTACCGCTTCGACGGCTACCGCACGCGGCTGAAGAACGAGCAGCGCCAGTCTGTTACGGCAATTGTCGGGCTGTGCGACGACCCGGATGCCGGTGCGGATGATCTCGAGCAGGCGGCGGCGCGGCTCGCCGGACACTACCTCGCCCGTGATCTCAAGCACGAGCCTGCGAACGTGCTCTACCCGGTTGCCGTTGCCGAGCGGGTGAAGGCGGAGCTGGAGCCGCTGGGCGTGGAAGTGACGATCATCGATGAGGCCCGCATGGAAAAAGAAGGCTGGGGCTCGTTGCTGGGCGTCGGTCAGGGCTCGGTCCGGGACAGCGTGGTGGTCGCCTTGCACTGGAAGGGCGCGAGCGGCGGGGCCCACAAGGACCCGGTCTGCTTCGTCGGCAAGGGCGTGTGCTTCGACACCGGTGGGATTTCGCTAAAGCCTGCGGGCGGCATGGAAGACATGAAGTGGGACATGGGCGGGGCGGCGGCCGTATCGGGGCTGATGAAGACGCTGGCCGCGCGCAAGGCCAAGGCCAATGTCGTCGCCCTGATCGGACTGGTCGAGAACATGCCGGGCGGCAATGCGCAGCGCCCGGGCGATATCGTCACTTCGTTGTCTGGTCAGACCATCCAGGTGCTCAACACCGACGCGGAAGGGCGGTTGGTGCTGGCGGACGTGCTCTGGCACGCGCAGGAGCAGTACCGGCCGCGGTTCATCGTCGACCTTGCAACCCTGACCGGAGCCATGCTGGTCGCGCTGGGGATGGAGAAAGCGGGGCTGTTCTCCAACGACGACGAACTTGCCGCTCAGATCCATGCGGCCTCCGAGGCGACGGGCGAATACGTCTGGCGCATGCCCATGGGGGAAGAATACAACAAGATGCTGGACAGCAAAGAAGCGGACATGCGCAACATCAGCGCGGGCCGCTGGGGTGGGTCGATTACGGCAGCCTGCTTCCTCGAGCGCTTCATCCAGAAAGATCAGAAGTGGGCCCATATGGACGTTGCTGGCGTGGTCTGGGCGGACAAGGCCAAGCCGATGGTTGGCACCGGGGCCACCGGCTTTGCGGTGCGATCTCTTAATAAGCTGGTTCAGGACCACTACGAAGGCTGACATCGAGGCAGAAGCCAGGGCTGCGCCTTTGAGCGCGTTGGAGTTCTAGGTTGCAACATGGTTGCGCCGACCTTGTCTCGACCGCTTCGCGGTCTTCGCCAAGGCGTCGCGCATTTTCAAAAAAATGCGGAAAAATGTTAGGCCGCGTGCAGCGCGGTCTGTCCGTTTCACTGCGCGGGGGAGATTTGTAAGCCGCGAAGCGGCGTCAAATCGAGCCCGCAACCCTGTCCTGATGGTGTGAGCATCTCAGGCAGCATAGACTCACACCTGTCCGTCGGCCCCTGGGAACAGAACCCGGCCTTCCGGCCATTGAACCGCGCCATAGAGGCCCTTGATCGGGGCGTTCTGTACTGCCCCTCCACCGACGATCTTCCCATCGCCGTAAAGAATCCGACCCCCGTCGGACAGAGTGAGCGACCTCGGCCCATCGCTCTGACTGTGCCACTCGATTGGCTTGCGCAGGCCCGCCACAGGATCCACGATCCACGGCCGTCGGTCGAGGCCGAAGGCGAGCAGCCGCGTCTCGTCGTAGGGCGCCAGCGACCAGGTTGCGAGGCCATCCTCAAACAGCGTCGCACCATAGCGCCCTGTCAACGGGTCAAAGGCAGCCAGCGCTCCGATATCGCCGGCCTTAGGGCCCGTTGTCGGCGCACCGAACCAGCTGAAAACCTGCTCCTGCCGAGCACCTTGCTCTTCTTCTTCTCCCTGCCCCTCCGCCTCTCCCTGCTCCCGTGCGGACGGCAGGGGCTGAAGACAGGTAACATTGCGAATGCGCCGTGGCTCTTGTGCTGGATGACCATCCTGCAAGGGCCAACGATAGAGCGCCCGTTAGTGGCTCTGCGCCAGCACACCCAGCACCGGATCTTGCCAGCATGCCACGATCAGTTTCCTCGGGCCGCGCAGGCAGAGGACTTCTTCAGCCTCAGGCCAGGACCAGGCGCGCAGGCAACCGTCGCTTCCACCCGTCCAGATCAGCTGATCGTGGTACTGGACCACGTTGACCGCGCCTTCGTGTGCCTGAAACCGGTGGACTTCCAGCAACGCTACGTCCAACGCGACCACCTCGCCGTTCATCCCGCCAACCAGCAGCACTCCACCGGTCTGCCCACGAGGGACTGAGGCCAGGGTCTAGCCCGCGCCTTTCGACCGACCCGCCGCCCGAGCGCTATCCCGGTGCAAAGGCAGATCAGGGATCAGGCATAGCCCGAGCGCCCATTTGTCAAAAACGCGCGCCGCGCCGATGCGAGAAAGCCCCATACCACCATTCCTCTTTCTGCCTTGATCCGTAGCGCCTGTGGAGCCAGATTGCCCGGAGCGCCGCCGCCCCGTGCTGCGCCGCCAAGGACACCACGGACGCGGCTCGACAGGAACCAGGCTTCACCTCACAAGCGCCTGAAGCAGGGGCGGTCAAACGGCAGTCTGGGGCGGAAGTGGAATAGTTATTCGCTGCCAGCCGACACACAAAGGATCCAAGCCCTAAATGAGGACCCTTGCTCATGACCGCAGTTGAACAAACTGGTGGCCGCCGCGGTAGTCGTGGCAGCCGCCGCGCCGCCCGCACCGGTGCCCCCTCCAGCATCGAGCAGCTGGCCGTCATCGACCGCCAACTCGCCGACGTCAACGTCCTCTCCGAGGAGGGTCTGTCGCTGATCGAGGCCAATGCCGAGACCATCCTGCAGGAAATTGGCATCAACATCTCCGAGGACGCCTACGCCATCGACCGATGGCGAGACCAGGGCGCCGATATCACCCTCGCCGAAGGCAAGACAGACACCGGCCGCATCCGCTTCCCCAAGGGCATGGTCCGTGAGCTGTGCAAGACGGCACCTTCGTCCTTCACCCAGCACGCCCGTAACCCGGCCCGCAACGTCGAAATCGGCGGCAAGCGCACGGTCTTCGCCCCGGTCTACGGCCCGCCGTTTTACCGCTCCTACGACGAGGGTCGCCGCTACGCCACGCTGGCGGACTTCGAAACGTTGGTGAAGCTGACCTACATGTCCCCCGCCCTGCACCACTCGGGCGGGACCATCTGCGAGCCGGTCGACGTGCCGGTGAACAAGCGCCACTTCGACATGGTCTACAGTCACTTGAAACTTAGCGACAAGCCGATCATGGGCTCGGTCACCACACCCCAGCGCGCCCAGGACACGGTCGACATGTGCAAGCTCGTGTTCGGCGCTGACTTCGTGGACCAGAACTGCGTCACCACCAGCCTGATCAACGTGAACTCACCGCTGACCTACGACGGCATCATGAATGGCGCGCTGCGGGTCTACGCGAAGAACAATCAGGCTTGCATCGTGTCGCCCTTCTTGATTTCCGGGGCCATGGCACCGGTATCCCCGGCTGGGGTCATGACCCAGTGTCTGGCCGAAGCTATGACCGGCATCGCCTACGGACAGATGATCCGACCCGGCTCGCCCGTGATTTTCGGCACCTTCGCCGCGTCGATGTCAATGGCCTCGGGCGCACCGACCTTCGGCACCCCCGAACCGGCACTGATCACTATGGGCATGGCCCAGCTCGCCCGGCGCATGAAGCTGCCCTTCCGCTCAGGTGGCTCGCTCAATGCCTCCAAGGTGCCAGACGCGCAGGCCGCCTACGAGACCATGATGTCGATCCTGCCTGCGGTTGGCGCGGGGGTGAACTTCATGCTGCACTCGGCAGGTTGGCTCGAGGGCGGGCTGGTGTCCTGCCCCGAAAAGCTGGTCATGGACGCCGACCAGCTCGCCATGATCCACATCATGCAGGGGGGCGTAGACCTGTCGGAGAACGATCAGGCGATGGACGCCATCGCCGAGGTCGGCCCAAGCGGCCACTTCCTGGGCTGTGACCACACCAACCGCAACTACCAGACCGCGTTCTATGAATCCAAGCTGGCCAACTCGGCCTCCTTCGAGCAGTGGGAAATCGAGGGCTCACAGGACATGTATCAGCGCGCCAATGCACGCTGGAAGCAGATGATCAAGGACTACGACACCCTCGCCCCGGCGATCGACCCGGGCGTGGACGAAGCGCTGACCGCCTACATCCAGCAGCGTAAGGCCTCCATGCCCGACGCCCTCTATTGAGGTCCGACGACGGGCGCTGATCCAGCCAGGGTTGCCCCGAGAACGGGCAGCTTTGATCCGCAACGGGCGCGGCCTGGGGGTCGGCGGGGGTCCG
>PAPT01000040.1 GCA_002708995.1 Geminicoccus sp.
CCTATCAAGGTGGCACTGCAACATTCGACATGTCTGCAGGTGGCAACAACACGTTTGTTGCTAAAAACTACGCTGCTTATTCATCCGGTTCGATTGTCTACACAGGCGGCTCAGGTGACGACAGCCTGACGTTTGACGATTATCTGGCCTATGGCGGTGGCACCGCAACGTTCGACATGTCGTTGGGTGGCAACAACACGCTTGTGGCCGGAGACTACGCTGCCGACTCTGGCTCATTGAGCTATACCGGCGGCTCAGGTGACGACAGCCTGACGTTTGACGGTTATCTGGCCTATCAAGGTGGCACTGCAACATTCGACATGTCTGCAGGTGGCAACAACACGTTTGTTGCTGGAAACTACGCTGCCTCTGGTGGCTCGCTTTCCTTCACAGGCGGCTCAGGTGACGACAACCTGACATTCGGCGACGATCTGGCCTATGAAGGTGGCACTGCAACATTCGACATGTCGGCCGGTGGCAACAACACGATTGTGGCTGGAAGCTCCGCTGCTTATTCATCCGGTTCGATTGTCTACACAGGCGGCTCAGGTGACGATAGTCTGACCTTTGGCACCCTTTTGGCCCATGATAATGGGATTGCCACGTTCGATATGTCGCTCGGCGGCAACAATACGCTTGTGGCTGGAACCGCCGCTGCTAGCTCCCCGGGCATGGATGGCGCCGGTGGTGCTGCTAGTTTCTCCGGTTCGATTTCCTACGAAGGTGGCTCAGGCGACGATAGCCTGACGTTCGGCAACTTTTTGGTCTTCAGCGGCGGCAATGCCACCTTCAACATGTCTGCTGGTGGCAACAACACGTTTGTGGCTGAAGACTATGCTGCTAGCGGCGGTTCGATTGCCTACACAGGCGGCTTAGGTGAGGACAGCCTGACATTTGGCACTTATCTAGCCGCTTTTTCCGGTACTGCAACGTTCGACCTTGGCGACGACACAGCGGCTGACATAGTAACGTTCCAAGGTTCAATTGGTGAATCTGGGGGAGCTGTCGCTATTAGGAACTTCAATTTCAACGATGACACAATTGACGTTGCAGCGGGGGTAAGCGCCACTACAGGAGAGATCACAGATGCGACCGGCGATCTCACTTGGACCGATAGCGGTGGCCGCCACACCATTGTCTTTGAAGACATCGGCACAGGTGGAGCAGGCGCAGTAGCGACGGCTGCACAGTTAATAGCGGACATCATCTGAGGTGCTGTTGCACGACAAAAATCTTCGAGCCCTCTTACCTATGCCGCTCCCCACGTCTCGCAGACATGCCACAGGTGGCCCCGTTCATCCTTCCGGACACGACGGACGCCCATTTCCATTGCCGTTTTTGGCGTTAACAGCGGTACCGTAGAACCAATTCTTAAAAATCCGCGTACATAGAGGCGTCCACGGCGTCCATAGGGCTGCGCCATAGCGGCTGCCCCCGCTGTTTCGCGAGACGGGGGGTGAGCCGAAAAGCAGAATATAAGTAGTCCTCAACCCAATCTTTGGAATTCGAGTAAGGCAGTTTTTATTCTCGCTTTGGTGATTGGTTTGGCAACGAAAGTGTAATTTGAGGCGTCTTCGGCTTTGAGCGTGGACCGGCCACTTATCAAGATCCGTTTAGCCAAGGGCGAGTGGTCCAAAGAGAGATTCAAAATCTCGATCCCCGCCTGTTCTCCGCCACGATCGAAATCGCTAACAATCAAATCATAGGAACGGCTAGCTAATTCAAGTTCAGCTTCATATCTGGTTTTCGAGGTTCTCACTTTGAACCCTAATGAGCGAAGAACAGAGCCGGTTTCTTCACGGTCGGGTCGATTGTCTTCGACTAACAACGCCCATGTCTCTCTCGCGGCCTTGCTGATTAAAGTTTTCGATCGACTTAGCTGCCATGCCAACGCTTTCGCCTTGGCTCAGTCGAACCTCCGCTTCTCTCAGCTTTGCAATGATTTCTTCTGGCTTGGCTCGTTTAGCCATCATCCTGCTCCTTCTCTAAGGAGCCAATCCTAACTCAAAAGCTGGACCACTTTTTCGGGAGCACTCCACGGTCAGCGTTAGCCGATCATCAATCTCAGGACCTGATGGACGCACCAAGCCAGACCATCGATAGTGATTGTCTGCGTCACAATCACGCTCTGCAACGATGCAGCTGTACTGGTAGCTTAAAACCTCATTCTCTAGCCTCCGCTCAGGCTGATCCACGTAGCACTGGTACTCAGTGTCGAAGCCAAGGATCAGGTAGCGGTCTGGATCGGCACGGCCACAGACGACAGGGTCAAAGTGGTCTGAAGTGAGCGGCGTAGAGAAATAGTAAGTGTTGTTGTGATATACCAATACAACTTTCACTGTTTTTTATGCTCAGGTGCTGAGCTGATTATGAAAAAATCGAATACAATACCTGCAGGCCTCATGATTCGCTTGGCTACAAGCCTCCAGCTTCGGTAACCGTCATGCCCGCGGTACTCGTCCTACCCCGTCGAGTAGGAGGCGATAGGGCCTTTCTAAACAGAAACCGCGCCTAAAATTTGGGTTGGACCACTTCGATGGGGCAGGCCAATAGGCGTATTGAGAATAGCCCAATGTCGTATTAGCGAGACCCTTGAATTTAAATCGGCTATGAGCTTGAAACTATCGCTAACATAGAGGTTCCATCCAGTTGCCAAAGAATTCATGTGAAACCCTCGCTGTCGACCTGGATGGTACACTTCTGCGCAGCGACATGCTCTTTGAAAGCTTCTGGTCAGCCTTTGGTCTTGACTGGCGCAGTCCTTTCCTCTCCGCCGCAGCGTTGACCGGCGGTCTAGTATCTCTAAAACGCTATCTTGCAGCTGCTTCGGACGTTGACGCTGCAAACCTGCCCTACGATGCCAAGGTGATCTCGTTCATACAAGAATGGCGTGCTTCTGGAGGAAGAACGGCACTGGTCACGGCCAGTGATCAGCATATTGCCGACGCAATCGCAGTGCATTTGAGCATTTTTGATGAGGTGCACGGCTCGGATGGCAAACTGAATCTCAAGGGCGAGTATAAAGGACAATTTCTGGAAAAACGCTTCGGATCGAAAGGCTTTGCCTACATGGGCGATGCCAAGGCCGATCTGCCGGTTTGGAAGCGGGCAGCCAAGGCGATCACGGTCAATGCCCCTGATGCTCTCCGCCGGGAGGCTGAGAGCGTCTGTGAAAGCGTCGAGCATCTAGAAACAGATTCCAACTCGATCAAGTCGTACCTAAAGGCATTGCGGCCACATCAATGGCTGAAAAACACCCTTGTCTTCTTACCCATGCTAGCCGCGCATCAGCTGGACAATCAGACCTTCCTAATGGCGTCGCTCGCCTTCGTTTGCTTCAGCCTGATAGCCTCGAGTGCTTACGTGTTGAACGACCTTCTCGATCTAGAGGGTGACCGGGCCCACCCGCGCAAAAGATTCAGACCATTTGCGTCTGGCAGCATTCCGATTACCCACGGAACATGGATGGCGGCAGGACTGCTGATCTTGGGAGGCCTATTTGCTATCAGCATGAGTTCTTCATTCCAAATGTCACTGATTGTCTACTACCTTTTAACAACCGCCTATTCCTTGAGTCTGAAGCGTCGGATCGCCATCGACATATACGTGCTGGCCGGGCTCTACACAGCCCGGATCATAGCAGGCGCAGCAGCTACAGGGATTCCGGTGTCATTCTGGCTGCTTGCATTCTCGGCATTCTTCTTCCTATCCTTAGCAGCGGTTAAGCGCCAGGCGGAGCTGATCGACAGCGCCGGGCGGAACAAGCTTAACGCCAGCGGACGCGGCTACTACGTTGACGACTTGCCAATCGTTGCGATGATTGCCACCGGGGCAGGCTACATTTCCGTGCTCGTGATGACACTCTACGTGAATTCGTCCGCGGTGGTTGAACTCTACGCGCATCCCAAAGCCCTTTGGGGCGTCTGCGCCATCCTTCTCTATTGGATCACCCACACCCTAGTGGCAGTGCACCGCGGCCACATGCATGACGACCCGGTCATTTATGCCGCAAAAGACCGGATCAGCCAGATCTGCCTAATGATCATTCTGGGTTTGGTTTTGGTTGCCAGAGGCGCAGTCTATTAATGTGACGTAGAGAATTCCATTCACCGGATAACCAGGATCACTTCGTTGTCAGCCAAAATAGCGGCCTTACAAAAACCGGCTACGACATCGCTACACGAGAAATCTGCAAGCTTAGGCTGAAGTTCACGACAGTATTTGGGTCGTTTGTCAAACGGACCGTGACACGACCTGACTAAACGCGTGGTGGGACTGTGAAAAGCTCGCCCCCAGCGATTGGAACTGTTCAGACCTTGGCTACCGCGCGGCACGCGACTATTAACATAGTCGTGGAGGTTCCAAGGCTCTTCGCGCAGCTGGTAAAGGGTCAGCGTGTTGAAGGCGTCGGTTTCAATCCGTTCTTCGGCTTCAACTGCCTTTACAACTGAAGCGAGAATTGTGCCCGCTTGAATAAAGTGCTCCTTCAGGCGAAGGCCGTATAATCCGCCCGTGAATATCACAAGTGCAAGTCCGACAGCGATCAAACCACGAAAGACAAAGGTTTGCTTTTGAAAGACGTAGGGTAGTGACGCCACCGCGAGAAACATAACTGCGGATGGAAAGGCTGTGCGGAACGCAAATTTTATGCCTGAGGGGACGGTCTGCAGTCCGACCGCCATAAACCCCATAAGCAACGCGGAGCAGATCAGCACCAGCGACTTGAGGGAGCCAAGCAACTTAGCTTTTAACAAATTGTAAATTAGGAGCACAGCAATGAAAAATAGAATTGCTAGAGCTAGAAGACTAAAATTGGTGAGCAGGTATTCAAAGGTCTTTGAAACGGCGTAGTCCACGTTGACGATAAACTGCTCGAGTGTTGTCGCGGGTTCCGGTCTTCTCCAAGCAGCCAGCTGGATAACCCTTCCAAAGCCCACGAAGACAACTGCGTATGCGGTCAGAGCCCCGGCTATGAAACCGCCAAACCATGAAACGAACCAACAAGTGAAAAATCGCAGATCCACCGGTTTGTGGAAGATAAGCAGGCCAAGCGGTAACAGAAAAATGAGGTTGTTTATTACGCCGAACAACAAAACGCCTGCAATTATGTTCAGAAAGAATACGTTGTGGCGGTTAAGCATCGTGAAATAGACAAGTAGAATAAAGGGCCCCAAAATTTGCTGTGAAGGCCACATAAATTGTGCGTGGAAGCTTGGGAGCGTCACCGCAGAAAGCGCTATAGTAATGGCGATAAGTCGGTCCTGCGTGGCGCGATTGAATGCGACGTAAAACACGCTGATATACAATAGTTTGTTCAGCGTATAGTAAATCGACGGATGGATGATCTGGGCTGCTGGGAACACGAAGAAGTTTAGCCAGCGTCCCTCATTGACAACTTTCAAGCGGTAGCTTTCAAGGTAAAATGCTGCGTCATGCCGCCAAAAGGGGAGTTGGAACGCACGCATCATATCCATTGCGAGAAATAACAATGCAAAGCCAGCCACCACCAAAAACGCCATTGTGATGTAACGTTCAGAACTTGAAAAACCCCTGATTGGTCGGCGGATATTTATCATTTACTTGGCTTTGCCTATCATTTTTCTCGTGCGCTTTTTAAGAGCGTTTGTGCGCGGTCGGTAACATATATTTGGGCGCCTAGGAACAATCCTGCAGACATATTTGCCGGACTCATCGAAATGGCTCCTCCAGCCTATTTGGAATGGCTTCGGTTTCAAGCGGCGTCATGCCGATGATCTTCCATGAGCTGAGTTATCCCAGCCGTCCCAGCCTCGCGCGTCAGCCCAACTCCGACCACCCCGCCAACATGTTCATGCCGCTCAAGGTGACCCGCACGACGTGACAGCGCTGCGGCGGCAAGGAGCTAACGCGCGGACTTACGGCTGAGACACGGTTGAGCCCCCGTCACGTCAGAACGCCGGGGGCGGCATTATTTCGGCTGCAGACAGCCGCACAGACAGTGTTACGTCGGTTGCTTGCGATTTGTGGACACTGTGGACACTGTGGACGCGTCGGATCGTCAGGACGCGAGCCCCACCCGTCACGCGTCAGCCTCGAACCCGACCTGCTCGACAGAATGGCAACTCGGCACGTTGAAAGGGTTGGTCGGGGTTGTCGTGGTCGGGGCTAGCGCGCGGTGAATTTTTGAGACGCCGTGGCGGGATGTTGTGAGGCTATGGGCAAAAAAGTTTTAGGCCGTCATGCATGGGGGTTTCAGAAGAGATGTATTTGAGGCTGGCTCAAGTCTCCCGTGAGTTTTGGTGTCGCCGAACTTACCCATTATCGAAAATAGCGGACACCCCCACCGTTTTGTGAGACGGGGGGGTGTTGGGCGCTTCCCGTATGTACCTGAGATACCGAGGCTTTTGACTTAAGACCATATAAAGTTTCGGGACACGTTCTTCGATCTTTCTTGCAACACATCGCGTCAGAGGCGAGCAATCCAGCGCATCATATTCGGGAATAGGCTGCTAAATGCGATTGAGATGCGAACTAAAAAGGGCAGGACAGTCAGCGGCTTAGGGTGCCTTGAAACTCGCAAAATCCATTTTGCGCAGGTTTCTGGTGACAGCGTGGGCGTCAATTTCGTCACCCATGGGATCTTTGAAGCAGCGATTTGATTGACCTTGAAATAGGGTGTATCGACTTTTCCAAAAATTACATGACAGCTCCTTACACCAGTGTTGGTAAGGTCCTGTAAAAGCCCCTCGTGCAAGCCACGAAGAGCCGCACGGGTCGCAGTGTAGCCGACGCTCGAAGGCCAGGCGATGTATGCCGCTGGAGAACCGATATGAATTATTACGCCTCGATCGCGCCTTAGCAGATAAGGAAGAAATGCCTTGGTAACATATAGGCTGCTCAAGAACGGGGCTTCGACCATACTTGAAATTTCTGCTACGTCAGTAGCCTGCAGAGTTTTCCATGCTCCGGCCCCTGCACTGTTGATAATGACATCTGGAACGCCATGCTGCTGCACGATGGTGTGAGCCATGTCTTGTACAGCCCTCGCATTGCCTAAATCGCATACAAAGGGGGTCGCGAGTGACCCGATTGCCTCTACGTTTTTTATCAGTTCACTTGATCGCCTTCCTACGAGCAACACCGCTATATGGTTTTCGGCAAACAGTCTGGAAGTTGCTGCGCCAATACCACTTGACGCGCCTGTAATTAAAGCCAATTTCACACATTAACTCCTGGTCTTTATCGTGTGGTTTTGTCCGCTTAATCGGAGAATTCTATTCTTTTATTTTGAGTGCGACATAAATCGCAATGCAATTAAAACGAAAGGCATCTGCGCGCTTCGAAATAGAGTCTACCCACGTGTTTTTGCGGGGTAGGGGCTAAGACCCGAGACGGTATTACAGTGCCCGTAGCTACCCGTGCTGATTTCCGCTAATTACCCACAGCTTTCGGTACAATCACGCGCCCTTGTGGTACTTACCCATGACCGGTAGCGTTACGGTCTTGCTGCTACACGTGGGTTACATCTGATGACAGCTCTGAGCTCTCTCTTGCGTATACCAACGACCCCGCGCCGCCAGCGTGCTACCGTGACGGTTGCCCTTGGCTTGTCCGCAGGGGCTGTGGGTTGGTCTGGTCTTGCTTCAGCCGAAGGCCAACAGCTGCAAACACTCATCTTGCCAGATCACTATCAGCGTCTGAATGACGGCAGTCTTGTGGTTTCCAATCGCGATGGAGAACAACTCAATCTCCGACCCGAACAGTTCATGCATCTCGAGGGCGGACTGATCTTAGTCGTTGATGATCTCGCAGCCGGAGTGCTGCGCCAACTTGCCTTCGTCGGCACGCTCGAGACCCATCTCATTTCTGATGCATTCCCGGTGCGGTCGAGCGATGGCACGATCATTGGCACACAGACGTCTTCGTTGCTGCGGTCAGGTGAAGGGACTGCACCGAGGCTGTTTGAAGAGGTTGATATTCAGCGATACGAGCTGGCTCAGGATCTCAGCGATAGCTCGCCAACGATGGTCTCGGCTGCTGCTGCAGCCGCTGCTGCTGCAGGCGTTGGTGCGAGTGGGGCTGGCGGCGGCCTCCTTTTAGGCCTTGCGCTGGCCGGCTCTGACACCTCCGAAACCGAGACCAGTGAAACGGTTGCAGAGCCGGGCACGGGTTCCTCCACTGGTTCTCTTCATCCCTATGCCGGGCAGACATTTTTGGTGGACTACCTGGACCCTGGCGCAGACACCGGTGGCATCGACGAGACTGATCCAGAGCATATGCACGCCCTTAACGGCAAGCTGTACTTCCAGGGGGAAGGCAATGACGGTGAGGATGAGCTGTACGCCTACGACCCAGATACCGGCACTACAACGAAGGTAGCCAGTGCGGATATACGCAGCGGCGGTGCTGGGACTGAACCCAATTACATGCACGCCCTCGACGGCAAGCTGTACTTCCGGGGGTACAACGGCAGTGAGAATGAGCTTTACGTCTACGACCCCGCAGCCGGCACCACATCGAAGGTAGACAGCGCCGACATAAACAGCGGCGGCAGTACTTCTCCCAACTACATGCACGCCCTTGACGGCAAGCTGTACTTCCAAGGGTACGACGGCAGCGAGCGTGAGCTGTACGCCTACGACCCCTCAGCCGGCACCACATCGGAGGTCGCCAGCGCCGACCTGGGCAGCGGCTCTTTCGGTCAGGGTACTAATCCCCATTACATGCACGCCCTTGATGGCAAGCTGTACTTCAGTGGCAACGATGGCAGTGAGGCCGAGCTTTACGTCTATAACCCTGCCACGGCTGCGACGTTCAAAGTGGACAGTGCAGATATACGCAGCGGCGATGCTGGGACTGAACCCAGCCATCTGCACGCCCTTGACGGCAAGCTGTACTTCCAAGGGTACGACGGCAGTGAGCGTGAGCTGTACGTCTATGACCCCACAGCCGGCACCACAGCGAAGGTCAATGACATCCATTCTGGTGCTGACGTAAACAGCGGTGGAGGTACATATCCCAGCTACATGCACGCCCTTGACGGAAAGCTGTACTTCAATGGGGAAGGCAATGACGGTGAGGAAGAGCTTTACGTCTACGACCCTGCAGCTGGCACCACAACGAAGGTTTCCAGTGCAGATATACGCAGCGGCGATGCTGGGACTGAACCCAGCCATCTGCACGCCCTTGACGGAAAGCTGTACTTCCAGGGGGACAACGGTCCTGAGGCTGAACTCTACGTGTACTTCCCCGACGACCTGACGGTTTGACGGTTTGACGGTGACCTGACGTGGACTGCACGGTCGTCCACGGTGCTGCGCCATAGCAGCTGCCCCCGCTGTTTCGCGAGACGGGGGGGTATCAGCCCACGCACCAGTCCTCCCATTGCTCCATCAAGCTGCGTCGCTTCGCAAACAGGTCAGACCGCGCATATGCGGCTACCACGGCGTCCCGCTCCTGGTGTGATAGGGCGTCCACGGCGTCGACGGGGCTGCGCCAGGGGACAGACGCGTTCGTCCTGCTGATCCACCACACCGGCAAAGACGAGGCTAAGGGCGCGCGGGGTCACTCGTCGCTGAAAGGGGCAGCAGACACGATTCTGCTGCTGTCCAAGCGGGTTGACGACCTGCTGGAGCTGAAGTCCGACAAGCAACGATACATGGCCCCACTGCGGCCAAAGGCGTTCCGACTTGAAACGGTAGTGTGCGGTATGGATGAGGGCCTCGACAAGGTCACCACCTGCGTGGTTTAGGCTGCAGATGCGTCGGAACTCAAAGCCAAGCCGAAGCCGGGTGGGCCGAACCAGGAGCTGCTGATGGAGTGCTACAGGGTCCTTCGCTTGGAGGGCATCGGCGAGCCCAATCCGGGCGGGGCCGGGTTCCCAGAGCAGTCGCAGTATTGGTGCGTGCCGGCTGAGAGGCTGAAAGAGATGTTTGCGGGCAAGAAGGGCGGTTCAAACAGCTCGTCGGCCTACAGCGGTGCGCTCAACGGGCTGAAGGGCCGAAACCTGCTGCAAATGAACGGCGGGCTGGTCTGGACGCCGACAGAAGATGGGAAGTGCCAGAGGGCGGAGCGCAGTTTGTAACTTCGTACCTGCAACGCCGGTGCGCAGCCAAGGACCATGAAAGCCGCCGTTCGCCAGTCTATGCTCCGGCCCGGTCTCTGACCCCAAAGCTCAGGCCGCATCCAGCCGCTCGCCCTCAATAGTGATGCGGTGTAGTTCCCGCCGTTGACCAAAGCAGTCATCCAGTGCGCAATGCCACGTCGCTCGGTTGTCCCAGAACGCGACATCCCCAGTCCTCCAGCGATGGCGGTAGGTGAACTGCGGCTGGGTAGCGTGGTCGTAGAGCTGCTGCAGCAGCGGCCGGGAGTCCTCGGTCGTCCAGCCTTCGAAGCGCTCGGTGAAGCCGGAGTTGACGTAGAGCACCTTCTTACCTGAGATCGGGTGCCGGATGATTACAGGGTGCTTGGCGCGGGTGCCATCGTTCTCCTGAAGCCCCGGCTGGCGCTCGGCAAAGACAGCCCGCAGCTTGGGGTCGGCGACTTCGGGGCAGACCAGATCGGTGTGCCAAGCCTCCAGCCCTTCGAGCATGGCCTGCATCCCCGGTGACAGAGCATCGAACGCCGCCGCCAACCCAGCGAACAAGGTATCGCCCCCCACTGGCGGAATATCGCGGGCGACGAAGACCGATCCCATGGCTGGCACCTGGTCGTAGGAATGATCCGTGTGCCAGTACCAGCCGGTGGACCCAGGTTGATTGGGTTCGCGCTTGACGCAAGCGATTTCGCGGAAGCCATCAACGGGCTTAAAGAACTTGTTGACGTTGATCTCCCCGAAGCGCTTCGCGAAAGCTAAATGAGCTGCCGGGTCAATGCTTTGATCGCGCAGGAATATGACCCCGAATTCACCCAGTGCCTGCCGGATATCGGCGATGGTCTCGTCGCTGCAGGGCTCAGACAGGTCGAGGCCGAGAATTTCAGCGCCCACCGTCGGCGACAGCGGGGCCACGTCTAAGCTGAAGGATGCTAACGACATCACAGACCTCATGTCTCGTTCAAGGCTTCAACTTTCACCTCTAGACGCGCCATGAAAAAACAGCAAGATTTTCTAATCACGCCGAATTTAGCGGTGCTCAACCACAAAAAGGTCTGACGTGTCTGCGTCCTTTCCCGCCCTTTCTTCACCCCTCCAGATCGGCCCGGTCACGGTGCGCAACCGGATCGTTTCCACCGGGCATATGACCGGCATGATCGCGGGCGGCGCACCAAACGCGCGCTTCGCCGCCTATCACGAAGCGAGGGCTGATGGTGGGGCTGGTCTAATCATTACCGAATCAGCTGCCGTGCATCCAACCTCCAACGCCTACAACATCCAGCTGACCGATCCGGAGGCCCTGGCCGCTTTGAAGGAAACGGCTCAACGGGTGCGGGCCACGGGCTGCCGCATCTTCGGACAGTTGGGCCACGGCGGTCGGGAGACACACTCTGGTATCGACGGCTCAGCCCCACCTGCCTTCGGGCCCTCAGCGATTGCGACCGAGCGATTTCACATCATGCCGCGCGCCATGCCGCGCCCGCTGATCGCCAGGATTGTTCAAGCCTTTGGCACGGCCGCCCTGCGCTACCAAGAAGCTGGTTACGACGGGGTGGAGGTCATGGCCTCTCACGGCCTGATGCTTGCTCAGTTCCTAAATCCACGAATAAATGTTCGCAATGACGATTACGGTGGATCACAAAAAAACCGTATGCGCTTCCTATCTGAGGTCCTGCGCGAGATCCGGCGGCAGATCGGCCAGCGACTGGCGCTCGGAGTTCGCATATCCGGCCGAGAGCTAAGCGCGCAGGGGCTGGAGGCCGATGAGGTCTCCGCTGTCCTCAAAGCGTTGGACGCAGAGGGCTTGCTAGATTTTGTCGACCTGTGCGGGGGATCGATGACTGACATCGGAGGATCAGTACATGTGGTCCCGCCAATGAACTTAGAACCGTGTTACCTGACCCCGGTTTCCAAGCGCATCCGAGAGGAGATTGCCTTGCCAATTCTGGTGGCTGGGCGGATCAATGACCCAAGGGTGGCGGAGCGCGTCCTAACCGCTGGCGAGGCCGACCTTGTCGGCATGACCCGCGCCCAGATCTGCGACCCCCAGATGGCCGGCAAGGCGACCAGTGGTTTGGCTGACAGCATCCGCGCATGTATTGCCTGCAACCAAGCCTGCATCGGCCATATGCAGGCGGGTCACCCAATTTCCTGCATCCAGCACCCGGAAACCGGGCGCGAAGCCGAATACGCGATTAAACAACGGGCTGAGGCGCCGATGCGGGTGATGGTTGTTGGCGGTGGGCCAGCGGGGATGAAGACAGCGGCGGTCGCGGCCGAGCGTGGTCACAGCGTCACTCTGTTCGAAAGCGCACCAGAATTGGGCGGGCAGGTACGGCTAGCCCGGCAATTGCCCGGCCGGGACGAATTCGGCGGCCTTGTGACAAACCTCAGTCGTGAAATGGCGATGCAGGGTGTCGAGGTTCGGCTCAATACCTTCGTCGATAGGGCGTTGGTCGAGGTGGAGGCGCCTGAAGCGGTGGTTATTGCCACTGGTGGACACGCCTACACGCCCGACGGACTGTTGCTTGACGAGGCCCACGTGCTCCACGCCAGCCAGGTGATGGAAGGGGCCAACGTTGGCGCGCGCGTGGTGATCGCCGACGCACGCTGCGACTGGGTCGGGCTGGGCATAGCCGAGCGGCTGGCCCGAAACGGCTGCTCGGTGCGGTTAGCGGTGAACGGCTACATGGCGGGGCAGAAAATCCAGCAGTATACCCGGGACCGGTGGATTGGTGAGCTTGACCGGCTCGGTGTAGGTATCATCCCTTACGCTCGTCTGGTTGGGGCGGACGAGACCTCGGCCTACTTCCAGCACACGGCCAGCTATGAACACATGATCCTAAACGACGTGGACAGTCTCGTGATTGCAACTGGCATGGCCAACGACACCGGGTTGGAGCAAGCACTGGAAGGCTGGAGCGGGCAGGTCTGGGTGGTGGGCGATGCGCTGACGCCGCGCACCTGCGAGGAAGCCGTGCTGGAGGGGCTCAAGGTCGGGTGCTGGCTTGGTGAGAAGCGGTCGGCGGCGCTCGATCTCGCCTATCGCCTGAACTGATCGGTTGTTCAGGAAAAGCCGTTTGTACTTCGTACCTACAACGCCGGTACGGCCGCTACCACAAATACAAATCCCCTTAAGGGGATGTATTGTAGGTCCGCCTGTAGCCCTTTTTGTCGTTCTCATGCTCATCACCCGCTTCATCGCACTGCTCCTGCTTGCCTGTACAGCTGCTGCGCCCGCCGCTGCCCAGAGGTTCTACGGTCCAGCCCGCGTGATCGATGGCGATACCATTGTTGTAGACAGCGCCAAGATACGCCTGCACGGCATCGACGCCCCAGAACAGGACCAGCAGTGCACCCGCAACGGCGCATCATGGCCCTGTGGTGCGGAGGCTACCGCGTTCCTGCAAACCGCCATTGGCGACGATCTGGTGATATGCCGCGTTACCGACGTCGACCGCTACCGCCGGTTCGTTGCTACCTGTTCCGCCCGTTTGGTCGATCTGAACGCGCTGCTGGTTCGCCAGGGCTACGCGCTAGCGTACCGCCGTTACTCGTTGGACTATGCTCCCGACGAAGCGGACGCAGAAGCTGCTGGCCGTGGCCTGTGGTCGGGTAAGTTCGTGCCGCCCTGGGACTGGCGTCGCGGGGTCCGTCTAGTAGCGCATGAGATCCGTCCTGATAGCTGCACCATTAAGGGCAACATCAACGCAAAGGGCCGACGCATCTACCACGTGCCAGGGTCTGCGACCTACGGTCCGACAATCATCGATGAAAGCAAGGGCGAGCGCTGGTTCTGCTCAGAAGCCGAGGCGCACGCAGCAGGCTGGGTGAAGCCGTAAAGACCGCGCCCACGGGGCTGCAATAAAGTGGCTGCCCCCGGTGTTTTGCGAGACCGGGGGGCTGCGAAACGAGCCAGGACTACGGCGTCGGCCACCC
>PAPT01000041.1 GCA_002708995.1 Geminicoccus sp.
AGAGCCAGAGCCAGAGCTGGCGCTAGCGCTTAGCTGTGGCCTCGCTGGCGATGGCTTCGCCGTAGGACACGGCAATGATCTGGGCCAGTACAATGGCGCTGGCCAGCGAACGGAACCCGGCGGCTTCGTCCTGATCGGCTTCGAAGACAATCTGCGCCTGCCGGGCAATGGGGGCGACGCGTGAATTGGTGATGGCGATGACCGGGACCTTCATCCCCGTGGTCTGCTCGACAATGCGCGCGGTTTCTTCGCTGTAACGCGGGAACGAGACGGCAACCAGGACGTCGCCGGGACCTATGATGCTGGCGTCGGCCTCGGCCATGGGGCCGGTGGGGCTGAACAGGTGTGTGGCCGCGCCAAAGCCCGCCATCATGTAGGCAAAGTAGGACGCAACCGGCCACGAGCGCCGGTGGCCGACAACGTGGATCTGGCGCGCGCCGCGCAGCAGTTTGACCCCGGCGTCAATATTGGCCGGGGGGGTGGTTTCAACGAGCGTGTTCAGGCTGTCGATGGCGGACTGCGTGAAACGTTCCAGCGGCGCGAGGCTGGCGCTCTGGCTGGAACGGGTGACACGCTCGGCGTAGCTCACCTGACGGTTGCTCAGGTTGTCGCGCAGGATGGTCTGGATCTCGGAAAAGCCCTTGAACCCCACGGCCTTGCTGAACCGGATGAAGGCGCTGGGCTGCACGCCCGTGGCCTCCGACAGCGAAGCAATGGTCATCAGCGCAGCGTCGTTGGGCCGGTCGATCAGGTACTGTGCGACGATTTTCAGCTGCGCAGGCAGGGCGTCATAGCGCGCGAGCAGGGCCGAGCGCAGCTCCGGGTAGGTCTGCGGTGGCGGGGCGTCCGCCAGATCCTCGCGCAGGACAGTCACAGTGTCACCCAGGCCCGGGCTTCGCTGGCGTCCTGTATGGCTTGCAGCGCTTTCTCGAACACCAGTCCGTCGTCGAAGTTCGGGTAGGCTTCGTTGCCTTCGAGGATGGCGCGGCAGAACTCGCCCGCTTCGATGATCTTCATCTCGTTGAAACCGACGTGGTGACCGGGGGCCGGGCAGAAGTTGCCAAACGGCGGGTGGTAAGGTCCGATCAGCACGGTTTTGAAGCCGTTGCTGGCCATGTCGCTGTTGTCCTTCTGCTCGAACAGCTGGAATTCGCCCATGCGTTCCTGATCGAAGCGGATGGCCCCCTTGGTCCCGGCGACCTCGAAGCCCAGCTGCATCTTGTGCCCCTGTCCCAGCCAGCTGGTGTGCAGGGTGAACAGCGCGCCGCTGTCGAAGGTGCCTATGGCGGAGAACTGGTCGTCGGTCTCGACCTGCTTCATCTCGCCGGTGTTCATGTCCGGGCGCTGGTGGTGAACGGTCTGCAGGCGCGAGGCGACCTCACGGATCGGACCGCAGAGCCAGATCGCCATAGAAACCTGATGGCTGCCCATGTCACCCAGCGCGCCTTTGCCGCCCCCGGCCTTGGTCAGCCGCCACGAGTGGGGCATGTCCATGTCGCACATGAAGTCTTCGGTGTAGACGCCGTTGAAGTGCACGATATCGCCGATGACGCCGTCTTCGATCAGCTTCTTGATCGCCAGCAGGGTCGGGGACTTCATGTAGTTGTAGCCCAGAATGGTCTTGAGACCCCGCGGCTTGCCCGCTTCGGCCAGCGCTACCATGGCCTCGGCGTCGGCGATCGAGGTCGCCATAGGCTTCTCGCACCAGACGTGCTTGCCGGTGGACAGCGCCAGTTCGGCGGCTTCGAGGTGGGCGAAGTTCGGCGTGCAGATCGACACCACGTCGATGTCGTCCGCTTCGCAGACTTCGCGCCAGTCCTGCGTGGTGCGCTCAAACTCGTAGCGGGCGCCGTTGAGGGCAAGGCTGCTCTCCGACATGTCGAACAGCGCCTTCATCTCGATATCGATGGGCAGGTTGAAGGTCGCCTTGACCCGCTGCCAGGCCTGGGTATGGGTCCCGCCCATAAAACCCATGCCGAGCACGCCGACGCGCAGGCGCTCGATGCCGGTCTTGTTTTCAGGTTGTCCGTCGACGCGGAGATCACGAATGGCCATGGTCAGTTACTCGCAGGTTCAGGCGGTGGAGAGGCCGCTGGCATCCAGCACCTCGATAATGTGGTTGTAGCCCATCTGGCTGTATTCCATCGGCGGGGCCTTGGCCGGGTCCTGTTCGGCCTCGACCACGATCCAGCCGCTGTAGTCCATGGCCTTGAGGGCCTTGCCGATGGCGTGGAAGTCGATGCAACCGTCACCGGGAACGGTGAAGGCACCGGCGATGACGGCATCGAGGAAGGAGCGGTTGTTGGCACGCGCGTCGGCGACCACGTCCGGGCGGATGTCCTTGAAGTGCACGTGATGCACCCGGTCGCCCCAGCGGTCCAGCGTCGCCAGCACGTCGCCGCCGCCGAACAGCAAGTGCCCGGTGTCGAAGGTCAGCTTCAGCGCACCGGGGTCGGAGTACTCCATCAGCCAGTTTACGTCTTCTTCGGCTTCGATGATCGACCCCATGTGGTGGTGGTAGGCCACGGGCATGCCCTGATCGACCGACCACTTGGCGATCTCGCTGACCCGGTGGGCGTAGTCGCGGATTTCGTCGCGCGACAGGGTCGGGCGATTGTTGACCGGGGTGCTGATCTCGCCCTGTACCGTGTTCGAGCACTCGGCGTAGACGATGCAGGGGGCGTCGAGCGCCTTGAACTGCTCGACCTGTCCGCTGATGGCGGCGGTCTCGTCGGCGAAGTCGAGCACGAGGCTATGACCCGAGCACCAGCCCCCGCACAGCACGATATCGTACTTGTCGAGGTAAGCCTTGAGCCCGTCGGTGTCCTTGGGCATGCGCTGGCCGCGTTCAACGCCGGTGTAGCCGATTTCCCGGCTTTCCTGCAGCGCCTGCTCCATGGTGTAGGCGGCCGTCAGCTCGGGCAGGTCGTCGTTCTGCCAGGCGATAGGGCTGATGCCGATCTTGATCGTCATAGTCGTGGTTTACCTTTTCTCAGTCCGGTCAGACGCCGACGCGCTGATTGGCGCGGCCCTGTTCGTGTTCTTCTTTGGCGGCGCGGACTTGCTCGCGCGGGGAGACCTCGGGCACGCCGACATCCCACCAGCTGTCGCCGCCTGTCCAGTCGTGCGACTGCACGCGGGTGGAGATCACCACCGTGCGGTCAGCGCTTCGGGCTTTGGTGAAGGCCTCGCTGAGTTCAGCGATGGTGTCGACGTCGTAGACGATGGCCCCCATCGACGCTGCGTGGGCAGCGAAGTCCGGCATGAACGGCTCGACGCCATCGCCCAGACGGCAGTCCTTGATCAGGTTGTTGAAGCTTTCCCCGCCCTTGAAGTTCTGCAGGCGGTTGATGACCGCATAGCCGCCGTTGTCACAGACCACAACGATCATCTTGTGGCCCGAAAGCACCGAGCTGTAGAGGTCTGAATTCATCATCATGTACGAACCATCGCCGACGAAGACGATCAGCTCGCCATCACCGGTTCTGGTTTCGGCGTGGGCCATGGCCGCGCCCCATCCGCCGCTGATCTCGTAGCCCATGCACGAAAAGCCGTATTCGCAATCGTAGGAGCGATGCGACTTAGCCAGCCAGCCCTTGTTCATCTCTCCGGGCAGGCCCCCGGCGGCGGTCAGCACGGAATCGTCTGCCGTGCTCAGTTCGTTTACCGCGCCAACGACCTGCGCGTAGGTCGGTGTCTGGTTGTCGGGCGTCCGGCGCTCGTTCAGGTAAGCCCGCCACTCGGCCATCGCCGCCCGTGCCTGCGCCATGCGGGCGGCCGGCGCCGACCAGTCACCCATGGCGTCGTCGAGTTCGCTGAGGCAGGCCAGCGCATCGCCGACCACGGGCAGCGAGCGGTGCTTGTGGGCGTCAAAGGCCGCCGTGTTGATGTTGATGAAGCGGACGTTCTTGTCTTGGAAGCAAGTCCACGAGCCGGTGGTGAAGTCCTGCAAACGGGTTCCGAGCAACAGGACCACGTCGGCGTCCTGCGCCAGTGCATTGCCCGCGCTCGATCCGGTCGGGCCGGTCAGGCCGATACCGTGTTCGTGGCTGTCGAGGACCGAGGTTTTGCCAGCGGTTGTCTCGGCCACCGGAATGCCGCGGCGGGCAGCGAAGTCGTTAAGCAGGCCTTCAGCGCCGCTGTACAGCGTGCCGCCGCCGGCAATGATCAGCGGGCGCTGGGCGGTCTTCAGCGCTGCGGCTGCGGCGGCGATCTGGGCCTCGTCGGCGCGCTGGCGCGGCACCCGCCAGACCTTGGTCTCGAAGAACGCGGCGGGGAAGTCGTGCGCCTGCGCCTGAATATCCTGCGGCAGACCGACAAAGGCCGGGCCGCGGGTGGCCGGATCGAGCATGGTCTGCAGCGCTTGGGGCAGGGAGGCCATCAGCTGTTCGGGGTGGGTAATGCGGTCCCAGTACCGCACCACTGGCTTGAAGCAATCGTTGACGGTCATCGACGGCTCGCCGAAGTGCTCGACCTGCTGCAGCACCGGGTCGGGGCGGCGGTTCTGGAAGGTATCGCCGGAGAGGATCAGCAGCGGCAGGCGGTTGGCCATGGCCACACCGGCAGCCGTGACCATGTTGGTTGCGCCCGGCCCGACCGAGGAGGTGGCGACCATGATCCGCCGTCCGCGCTTGGCCTTGGCGTAGGCAACACCGGCGAGCGCCATGCCCTGTTCATTCTGCCCGCGCCAGGTCGGCAGCTGGTCCTGAACCCGTTCCAGCGCTTCGGCGAGGCAGGTGACATTGCCGTGCCCGAAGATGCCGAACACGCCCGCGAACAAGGGTTCAGCGGTGCCGTCGTCGTGGGCGATGTGCTGGGCGCACATCCATTTTACGAGGGCCTGGGCGGTGGTCAGACGTTCGGTGGTCATGGGGCTCTTCTCCGCACACCCGGCACGCCTGAGCGCATCAGCCGGGGGTCAAAACGAAATAAATATTCTGCTTTGCAGAACGGCAGAATAAATCTTTACATCGAATGAAAATGGTGATCAAACTCTATCTCGGGTGTCGTTGGCGAGTGTGACCTGCACCCAGCTTCGGGATTGGGTCTGCCCGACATTCCTGACGAAGTATACCGAAATTCACACTGAAACTTGGGAGGGTTTCCGATGAAAAAGCTTCTGATCGCCGCAATGGCGAGCCTCGCTTTTGGTGGCGTAGCATCTGCTGACGACCACATTGCAAACATTATCGTTGTAACGCACGGTTCTGATGCCGACGGTTTCTGGGGCGTTGTTCGTAACGCTGTTGAAGCTGCTGCAGAAGACACTGGCGCCAACGTAACTTACCGTAACCCATCCACGGGTGACCTGAACGAAATGGCGTCTCTGATCGAGGCTTCTGCGGCTCAGTCCCCTGATGGTCTGATCGTTTCCATTCCTGACGCGAGCATTCTTGGCGGTCCAATCAGCGCTGCAGCAGCGGCTGGTATTCCAGTGATCTCCATCAACTCCGGCTCTGACGTTTCCGCTGAGCTGGGCGCGATCATGCACGTTGGTCAGCCTGAGTACGATGCCGGTCTCGGCGGTGGTCAGAAGACCGCTTCCCTGGGCGGCTCCGGTGGTGTGTGTTTCAACCACGAGCCATTCAACACCGCTCTGCTTGACCGTTGTCAGGGCTTTGCTGACGGTCTCGGCGAAGACCTCAATATGGTTGAGGTTTCCAAGGACTACAACGACATCAAGAACACCGTTCTTGCGTACATGACCTCCAACCCTGGCACCGGCGCTGTAATGGCTGTTGGTCCGACGGGCTGTGACCCAACGATCGAAGCGGTCGAAGAACTGGGTATGGCTGGTGATGTCGTCGTTGGTTGTTTCGACCTCTCGCCTGCGATCGTTCAGGGCGTAATCGACGGTACCGTTGCCTACGCTATCGACCAGCAGCAGTTCCTGCAGGGCTACCTGCCAGTTATCGTGCTCAACCTGATGCACCGTAACGGCACCCTGCCTGGTAACTCGATCAACTCCGGTCCGGGTTTCGTGACCCTGTCCAACGTTGCTCAGGTTCAAGCACTGGCTGGCGTAGAGCGCTAAGTCGGACACAGGGCTCAGGATTGCAGCTCAGGCAGCTCGCCAGACTGCGATCCGGTCCTGTTGCTTCAGACATTCGGGGCGCGCGCGGTTTCGTGCGCGCCCTTGTTTTTTTCTACGCGTGTTGGTTTGCTCAGACGCCAACACGATCTTCACTGAAATCAAGCGCGGGGAGAGGCTGGAATGACGTCCGTTGATGAGCGCATCCGCAAGACAACACTATTGGAATCAGCGCTGCGCCGCCCGGAACTGGGCTCTGTCTTTGGCCTGTTTGCCGTTGTCGTTGCCTTCATGATCATGACCGGCCCTATCAATGTCGGCTTGGGTGAAAAGAACACGTTTGCAGACATGTGGGTGCGTTCGGTCGGGGTTCAGTCCTGGGTCGAACTGGCCGCCTATGTCGGCATCCTTGCCATCGCTGCGGCCATGCTGATGATCTCGGGCGAGTTCGACCTCAGCATCGGGGCGAACGTCGCGCTGGGCGGGCACACCTTCGCCATGCTGATGATGTCCCCCGACCCGATGCCGATCTGGATGTGCATCTTTGCCACCTTCGGGTTCATGATGTTCGTGGGGTTTGTCACCGGCATGCTTGTGGTCTCAACCGGACTGCCGAGCTTCATCGTGACGCTGGGGTTCTGGTTCGCCAACCGCGGCTTTGCCAACTACCTTGCGTTCCGCAACCACGACACGTCGCGGCTGGACATCAAACCCATGCTGGAGGAGAGGAACGTCCTTGTCGACGGGGCGGTGGTCAAAATGCCCGACCCCACCAAGATCGACGATATCTTTGCCTTCAAGAACGGGTTCTTCGGCTGGACCGGGCAGATCGATCTGCCGGGCCTGCAGCCCTTCCAGCTGTTCTTCAACGCCGAGTTCTACTACTTCATCGTTTTCGCGGTTGTCGCGGTCTTCATCCTCAACTTCACCCGCATCGGGAACTGGATTTTCGCGGCTGGTGGTGACCCCGTTGCCGCCCGCGCAGTCGGTGTGCCCGTGGCCCGCGTCAAGGTTGGCCTGTTCATGACCTCGGCCTTTGTCGCCGGGTTCCTTGGCGTGATCTTCACGCTGCAGTCGGGCGTGTCCGAGCCGCTCGCCGGTGACTTCCGGGAGCTGCACGCCATCGCCGCTGCCGTGATCGGGGGCTGTGCGCTGACCGGGGGCTATGGGTCGGTGGTCGGGGCCGTGTTCGGCGCCTTTATCTTCGCCATCGTCAGCCGGGGCATCAACTTCGTGCCGTTCATCGACAACAACCTGTTCCGCGTGATCCTGGGCCTGATGCTGCTGGGCGCGGCCATGCTGAACCAACTGCTGCGCAATCGCGTGGTCAAGGGCTAGGGAGGGCCGACGTCATGACTGCTGACAAGCAAACGGCCAAGACGCCGACCATTGAAATCCGGGGGCTTGGCAAGTTCTTCGGCAATATCATCGCGCTCAAGGACGTGTCGTTCGAAGTTTACAAGGGCGAAGTGACCGCGCTGCTGGGCGATAACGGTGCGGGTAAGTCCACGCTGATCAAGACGCTCAGCGGGGTCTACCGCGCTGACGAGGGCGAGATCGCCATCGACGGGACGCCGGTGAGCTTTTCTTCACCCCGCGGGGCCGCCGCCGCCGGGATCGGGACCGTGTATCAGGATCTGGCGCTGCAGCCGCTGATGAGCGTGTCGCGCAACTTCTTCCTTGGTCGCGAGCTGAGCAACACGCTGGGCTTCCTCGACTTCAAGCGGATGGACGCCATCACCCGCGAGGAGATGGCCAAGATCGGCATCGACGTTGCTGACCCCAGCCAGCCGATCGGGACGATGTCAGGGGGGCAGCGCCAGACGCTGGCCATTGCCCGTGCCATTTACTTCGGCGCCAAGATCCTGATCCTCGACGAGCCGACTTCAGCGCTGGGACAGAAGCAGCAGCTGGAAGTTCTGCGCACCATCAAGCGGGTGCGTGACCGCGGCGACCTCGCCATCGTCTTCATCACCCACAACGACCTGCACGCCAAGCTGATCGGTGACCGCTTTGCCTTCCTCAACCGGGGTAAGGTTATCGCCAGCGGTGGTCGGGATGACATTGATATGGAAAACATCCGGGCGCTGATGGCCGGCGGTGCTGAACTCGCCGACCTGTCCCGCGAGTTCGCGCAGGGCTAAGCCGCACAGCACAGGGAGAGCCGTCGCATGGTCGCCTCACCGCTCCTGGTCCGCCCCAGCGGCCCGCATGGGCAGGTTCACAGCCAGACGCCCGCGGGCCTGCGAGAACGCTGCCCGAACTGGGGCTATGTCGGTTTCGAGCTGCACCGGCTTGCGCCGGGTGAGAGCCTGCAGGCACGGACCGACGCCGAAGAGCATCTGTTGGTCGTCGTCGAAGGCAGCATGACGCTGAAGATCGACGACGGCGACTTTGGTGTCGTCGGCAAGCGCAGGGATATCTTCACCCGCCAGAAGGGTCACGCCGCCTATATCCCCGGCGGCGGGCACGACTGGCAACTGCGCGCTGAAACCGCCCTGGAAGTCGCCGTGTGCAAGGCGCCGTGGAAGGGCAGCAGCCACCCCGTGCGGCTGATCGAGCCGGACGACGAGCCACTGGAAGCGCGCGGCAAGGGCGCCAACACCCGCTATGTCAACGCGATCTTGATGGAAGACCGGGACTGGGCCGACAGCCTGCTGGTCACCGAGGTCTGGACGCCGGGCGGGAACTGGTCGAGCTACCCCAGCCATAAGCACGACACCGATGCCTTCCCCGATGAAACCTACCTCGAAGAAACCTACTACCACCGGCTCAACCCCGGTGATCGTGCCTGGGGCTACCAGCGGGTCTACAACGACGATCTGAGTCTGAACGAGAACATGGCGGTCCACGACCGGGATCTGGTGCTGGTGCCTGAGGGCTACCATCCGTGCGGCGCCCCGCACGGCTTTGACATGTACTACCTCAATGTCATGGCCGGCCCGATGCGCAAGTGGCGCTTCACCAATGACCCGCGCTCCGAGCACATCTTCTACCGCGACGGTGGTCGCAAGCCCGGTGAGTAGGCCCCGAGATTAGGCTCGGCGTGCGAAACGGGCTGCCCCCTCAAACAAAGGATACGCAAAGCAATGATGAACACGTCAAACAAAGGATACGCAAAGCAATGATGAACACGGATCGACTGTCTCCCGCTGATCTTGACCTGGCTGCCTTCAAGGCGCTGATCGACACTGAGCAGCCCAAGCCAGCACTGGCGGACCGGGTGGAGCGGGGAATTCCCGTCTATGAGGCCGCTGCGCTGGCCGACCGTCTGGAGGACGGGCCGGGCCGGGCGGAAATGCTCGACGAGTGGGCCGACTGCCTGATGAACGGCGCTGGCGCCTTTGCCATCGCCGGAGCAACGCCGGAGAGCAGCGTCATCGACGAGGCCTCCGCCGTGCTCTTTGACCTGATCGCAGCGGAGAAAGCCGGGACCGGCGGGGGCGGGGACCACTTTGCTGCGGCCGGGCTCAATGACCGCCTGTGGAACAGCCTGGAAAAACACGCGCTCGCCGCGCCGGAGAGCTTTGCCCGCTACTACGCCAATCCGTGGATTGCCGCGGCCTCCGAAGCCTGGCTCGGCCCCCGCTTTCAGATGACGGCGCAGGTTAATCTGGTGCACCCCGGCGGCCAGCCGCAGACGGCCCACCGCGATTATCACCTCGGCTTCATGAGCCAGGGGCAGGCGGCAAAATTCCCGATGCACGCCCACCTGCTGACCGCAGCCCTGACGCTGCAGGGGGCCATCGCCCACGTCGACATTCCGATCGAAGCCGGGCCGACCAAACTGCTGCCCCACAGCCAGAAGTATCAGCTGGGCTATCTTGCCTACCACGAACAGGCGTTCAAGGACGTGTTCGAGGAGCGCTTCGTGCAGGTGGCGCTGAACAAGGGCGACCTGCTCTGGTTCAACCCCGCGACCTTCCACGCAGCCGGTGAAAACCGGACCCCTGACGTCGAGCGTCTGGTCAACCTGTTTCAGGTTTCTTCGGCCTTCGGGCGACCGATGGAGACAGTCGACCGCAGTGCTATGCTGGCCGCTGTCGAGCCTGTTCTGACCAAGGTCGGTCTGATCCCGCTTGAGCAGCGGGCACTGGTGGCGTCGACGGCTGAGGGCTACGCGTTTCCGCTCAATCTGGATACCAACCCACCGGTCGGCGGGCTGGCACCCCAGACCGATCAGGAGCGGCTCCTGACCGAGCTCGGATAGTAAGCCTCACAAGCACTGCCGGCGCGACCGCAGGTGTTGTGATCTTTCTTGGTCCTAATCACACCGTGCAGCGCGCCGGGTCGGATGTCTTCAGCGAGTGGATGTAGCTGGTGCCGCCGGTCTCAGCCTCGTTGGCGCCCTTGTAACAGCAGCCCTTTACCAACATCTCAGTCAAACTTGCTCAAGCCTATCAGCGTGCGGTTTGAAAGCCAGCGCCCGCTGTTTAGAGCGCCAGCTGTCCTTTACGTCCGCCGTCTGCAATGCCGCCGGGCCTCATATAGTTCAGCGCAACCGACGCGGCTGTTGATTTGCCCGGCAGCAAAGGGGCCAGCCACCGCTCTGGACGTTGGTGCGATCACGAATTCAGGCGCGATTAAATATCTTGACATTTTCGTATGCGAGCGGAGAAACCCCTTGCGGAGATGGGGCCGATCAGGGCGCGCGCACCGGGTGACGAGTTCGATCCCATTTACCGTACTTGCAATAATGTTTTTCCCCATCGCTAGACCTTGCATCTTCAGCGATTCCTGATCAAAGTTGAACCTTGGAAAACAGGAGAGTTTCTTATGCTACGTTTCTTCCTTTTAACCGCTACAGCCCTGAGCCTGACCGTTACGGCAGCCTCGGCTGAGACCATTCGCTGGGCACGCGCCGGTGACTCGCTGACGCTTGATCCGCATTCACAGAACGAAGGTCCAACCCACGCTCTGGCACACCAGATCTATGATCCGCTGCTGCAGCGCGACATGTCCGGCGCAATCATCCCTGCGCTGGCAACCGAGTGGGCGACCTTGCCGGGTAACCCGAATGTATGGCGTTTCAAGCTGCGTGAAGGTGTAACCTTCCACGACGGCGCTGCCTTCGATGCCGAGGATGTGGTGTTCTCGCTGAACCGCGCCAAGGCCGACACCTCTGAGATGCAGGAACTGCTGGCTTCAGTGATCGATATCCGCGCCGTTGACGCCTACACCGTTGATCTCGAAACCGAGGGTGCAAACCCGCTGATGATCAACAACCTTACCAACACCTTTATGATGGACCAGGGCTGGGCTGAGGCCAATGATGTCGCCAAGCCGCTTGACCACAATGCGGGTCAGACGACCTATGCCACGTCGAACACTAACGGCACCGGCGCGTTCATGCTTGTCAGCCGTGCGGTCGACGAAAAGACTGTGCTCAAGGCTAACCCGAACTATTGGGGCGCCGACATCTACCCGAACGAGGTGAGCGAAATAATCTACACCCCGATTCAGTCGTCCGCGACCCGCGTTGCGGCCCTGCTGTCGGGTGAGGTTGATATCATTCAGGATGTTCCGGTTCAGGATCTAGGTCGGGTTGCCGACACTGCTGGTCTGAAGGTTGCGACCGCGGCGCAGAATCGTGTGATTTTCTTCGGTGTTGATAACGCTGAAGGCCCAACTTCTGACGTTCGCGTTCGTCAGGCGATGAACATGGCCATCAACCGTGATGCGATAAAATCGATCGTTATGCGTGACCAGTCCGACCCAACGGGTGTGATCATGCCACCATTCGTCAACGGTTGGACCGATGCCCTAAATGAGTTCCCCAGCTACGACATCGATGCCGCTAAAGCACTGATGGCTGACGCTGGTTACGCGGATGGCTTCGACATCGCGCTGAACTGCCCGAACGATCGCTACATTAACGATGAAGCCATCTGTCAGGCTGCTGTAGGCATGATGGGTCAGATCGGCATCAATGTGACCCTGGATGCGCGTCCGAAGGCACAGCACTTCCCATTCATCAAAGAAGGCAACTCTGACTTCTGGATGCTGGGTTGGGGCGTGCCCACCTTCGACTCCCACTACATCTTCAACTACCTGCTGCACACGAACATCGGCAGCCGTGGTTCCTGGAACCCTACTGGTTTCAGCAACGCAGAAGTTGACGCCATGATCGTTAGCCTAGAGTCCGAGACTGATCTCGCAGCCAGGGATGCGACCATCGCCAAGATCTGGGAGATCGTTCAGGCCGAGCAGGTTCACCTGCCGATCCACAACCAGGTTCTGAACTGGGGCATGAGTGAAAATATCAACTTCGATGTTCAGCCTGAAGACCAGCCACACTTCCAGTTCCTCACCTTTAACTAAGCAACTGATGCACGCGCTGACTGATCCTCTTCGGGGGTCAGTCAGACGGCTTCAGTCTTAAAGGAGAGATTGAGCCCCCGCGGTCTATCGCCAGGGCTCAATCAATTTTTCTCGTTATGCTTTTAATTATTCTGCGGCGCCTGGGCCAGTCGGTCTTCGTACTGTTCTTGGTCGCCTTCATTTCGTTTATGATCTTTCGCTACGTCGGTAACCCCGTCGATAACCTGCTGGGTCAGGAGGCAACGACTGAGCGACGTGAAGCGCTGATTGAATCACTGGGGCTCAACGACCCTTTGCACGAGCAGTACTTCGGGTTTGTCTTTCGCGCGCTGCAGTTTGACTTTGGCGTATCCTACCGAACGGGCGAACCGGTGGCTGAAATGATCCTTAACCGCCTGCCAGCAACCATCGAACTGGCGCTGGTGTCGGCTGTTTTCGCCATTCTGCTGGGCGTTGTGGCGGGTGTCTACACTGCCATAAATCGTCGTGGGTTTATTGCCAATACGATTTTGTCCACCTCGCTGATCGGGGTGTCTTTGCCCACCTTTCTGATCGGGGTGCTGCTGATTTGGGTGTTCGCGGTCGAGCTTAAATGGCTGCCGTCATTCGGCCGGGGCACGTCGGTCGACCTTGGTTTCTGGTCGACGGGATTCCTGACCGTCTCCGGCCTCAAGTCACTGATTTTGCCGGGCATCATGCTGGGATTGTATCAGATGACGCTGATCATGCGTCTGACCCGAGCAGAGATGCTGGAGGTCCTGCGCCAGGACTACATAAAGTTCGCCAAAGCCCGGGGACTGTCCGACCGGACGGTCTACTTCGGCCACGCGCTGAAGAACACGCTGGTGCCGGTGATCACCATCGCGGGTCTGCAATTGGGCTCGATCGTCGCCTTCGCCATCATCACTGAAACCGTATTCCAATGGCCCGGTGTCGGACTGATGTTTATCAACGCCGTTTACTTCGTCGATATCCCGGTGATGAGCGCATACCTACTGCTGGTCGGTACGCTGTTTGTGCTTATTAATCTGATCGTTGACCTGCTCTACCTGCTGATCGACCCGCGCCTGCGCGATGGTCAGCTGCGTGGGGCAGAGAGCTAGGCTGGGCAGAAAAGAGACATAATGCGACGCTTCTTCCAATCCGATTTCTTCTACGCCTTCACGCGCTCACCGCTGGCCATGGTTTCGCTGTTCGTAGTGGCGTTGATGGTGCTGAGCGCGGTATTCGCCAACTTCATCGCGCCGACCAACCCCTTTGACCCGGCGAGCCTCAACCTGATGAATGGTTTCACCGCACCCATGGAAGCCAACATTTTCACCGGTGAAAAGTTCCTACTGGGGACCGACGACCAAGGCCGGGATCTGTTCTCCGCCATTCTCTATGGGCTGCGGGTGTCTCTGTTCGTCGGCATGATGGCGGTTGGGCTGGCGATGGTGCTGGGGGTGCTGCTGGGGCTCATCGCTGGCTACGTCGGTGGCTGGCTGGATACGCTGATCATGCGTCTGGCCGACATTCAAATGACCTTCCCCTCAATCCTGATCGCCATGCTGATCTTCGGCGTTGCCCGTGGCCTGCTGCCTCCAGAGCTCCGCGAGGAGATGGCGATAACAGTTCTGATCTTGTCGATCGGCCTTTCTGAGTGGGTCAACTTCGCGCGGACGGTGCGAGGATCGACCATGGTCGAGAAGGAAAAGGAATACGTCGCTGCTGCGCGCCTTATTGGCCTCAACCGCTGGCAAATCATGCTACGCCACATCCTGCCCAACGTGCTGGGCCCGGTGTTAGTTATTGCCACCATCACGCTGGCATTGGCGATCATTGCAGAGGCAACGCTGTCCTTCCTCGGGGTCGGCGCTCCGCGGACTGAGCCAAGCCTTGGCACGTTGATCCGTATCGGACAGGATTTCCTATTCTCTGGAGAGTGGTGGATCCTTTTGTTCCCAGCTCTGTCGCTTTTGGCGCTAGCGCTTTCAGTCAACCTCTTCGGTGACTGGTTGCGCGACACTTTGAATCCGAGGCTTCGTTGATGAATGATACTCTATTGGAATTAAAGGATTTAGAAGTTACGTTTAAATCCCGCCGTGAAACATTGATAGCTGTAGATCAGGTTTCTTTCGCGATTCGACGTGGAGAAATACTGGGTATTGTTGGAGAGTCCGGAGCAGGCAAGTCAATGACTGGTGCTGCAATAATGGGCCTGATCGACCCGCCTGGTCGTATTACCTCCGGCGAGATATGGTTTGATGGCAAGCGGGTAGACTATTGTCCAGAGCGCTTACGTGGCTCCGAAATCTCGATGATTTTTCAGGATCCTCTGACAAGCCTCAATCCGCTGCGGACGATTGGCGATCAACTTGTTGAGACAATTATCACGCATCTCGATCTAGAAAAATCAGAGGCCCGAAGTCGCGCGCGGAATGCAATTATCGAAGTCGGTATAGATGTTGATCGCATTGATTCGTATCCGCACGCGTTTTCGGGTGGTATGCGCCAACGTGTAGTTATTGCTTTGGCCTTGGCTACTGAGCCAAAATTGGTGATCGCTGATGAGCCAACAACTGCGCTGGACGTCTCGGTGCAAGCTCAAGTCTTGGAGCTACTTAAGCGCCTTTGTAACGAGCGCGGGACATCAGTAATGCTGATTACTCACGATATGGGTGTGATAGCACAAACGTGCGACCGTACTGCAGTGATGAGTTCAGGCAGCCTAGTTGAGATTGGTAAGACCAAGGACGTCTTGATCAACCCGCAGCATCCTTACACCCAAAGCTTGATGGATGCTCAGAAGCATTTTCAGGTCCCGACACCAAATACCTTCAAGCCCAGACGGGACGTGAGTTCAAACACGCCAGTTGCGCTTACAAAAATTAAAAAATATGGATACATTAATTCCCAGACAAGCGAAGCTAATCGTGACAACGGGCCTCAAGTCTTAAAAAAGCGAGAAGGTTTTGTTGTCGCTCAAAATGTTTGCCGCACTTTCGATTTGTCAGACCCGTGGGTCGTTCGAAAACTCACAATGCGCCCAAAGCGGTTTTTAAAAGCTGTTGACGACGTGAACTTCGAAATAGAGCGCGGAACAACCTTTGCTCTTGTAGGTGAATCAGGGTCGGGAAAATCCACTATAGCCAACATGGTTGTTGGCCTTCTTCGTCCCTCGTCTGGCTTGATCACGATCGATGGCCACAACCTCGCCGATGCATCGCTTAACCGCATCGCGCAACTGGCCCAGCGCCGACGCATCCAGATGGTGTTTCAAAGCCCTTATGCGAGCCTAAACCCTCGGTGGAAGGTGGGTGAGATCCTCTGTGAACCAATGCGGGCTTTTCGACTAATCGAAGGCGTCAAATCGCAGCATAGAAGAGCGGCAGAGCTGCTTGAGCAAGTCGGCCTTTCGGCTACAGATATGACAAAATATCCGCATGAGTTCTCTGGTGGTCAGAGACAGCGGATTTCGATCGCGCGCGCTCTGGCCAGCGAGCCGGAGGTGATCATCTGTGATGAGCCGACCTCAGCGCTCGATGTATCGGTGCAGGCGCAAGTGCTCAACCTGCTCAAGGCGCTGCAGAAGGACTTCGGCCTGACCTATCTATTCATCACCCACGATCTGGCTGTGGTTTCAACCATGGCCAACCGGATTGGGGTCCTGAACCAGGGGGTGCTGGTCGAGGAGCAGGATACAGCCGACCTGTTTTCCAAGCCGCAGCAGGACTACACCAAGATGTTGCTTTCCGCCGCGCCGAAAATCGAGTTTTCTTGAACCCGAGGCCGCTTCGCAGGAGACCAGAGCGCCATGCAGTTGGGTGGTGAAATTCTTGTACGCAGCCTGATCAACCTCGGTGCCCGGACCTCGTTCGGGGTTCCGGGCGAGTCCTACCTGCCGGTTCTCGACGCCCTGCACGACACGGCGGGACAGCTGGACTTCGTACTGTGCCGGAATGAGGGTGGGGCCGCCTACATGGCGGCGGCCTACGGCAAGCTGACGGCGACGCCCGGCCTGTGCTGGGTCACGCGCGGGCCGGGGGCGACCAACGCCTCGATCGGCCTGCACACCGCGATGCAGGACAGCGCGCCCATGATCCTGTTCGTCGGGCAGGTCGGTACCGACATGCGCGGGCGCGAGGCGTTTCAGGAGCTCGACTACCGGGCCGTCTATGGCTCGATGGTCAAGTGGGCAACCGAGATCGACAGCGCCGACCGCATCCCCGAAATCGTCTCCCGTGCGTGGAAGACCGCCACGACCGGCCGTCCGGGTCCGGTGGTGGTTGCACTGCCCGAAGACGTGCTTTCCGGGAAAAGCGCAGCAACCCCGCTGTCCGGGCCGATTGCTGTGGAAGAGGCAGCGCCGGGCGCCGGTGCGCTCGACGCCCTGCGCGGACATCTGGAGCAGGCCGAGCGGCCGCTGATCATGCTCGGTGGGGTCAACTGGCAGGAGCCCAGCCAGCGCGCCATGGAAGCCTTTGCCGATGCCAACGGCATCCCGGTGGTCACCGCCTTCCGCTATCAGGACTGCTTCGACAACTTTTCACCGGTGTTTTGCGGCGAGGCCGGGGTCGGCATGCCCGCCCACGTCCAGCGCCTGATCCGCGAGGCGGATACCATCCTCGCCGTCAATCTGCGTTTCGGTGAAATGACCACCCATGCCTACACCCTGCTGAACGTGCCCGAGCCGCGCCAGCGGCTGATCCACGTCCACCCGGAGCCCGGAGAACTGGGCAAGGTCTACGCCCCCGAGCTGGCGATACAGGCCGGTCCTAACGCCTTCGCGCAGGCACTGTCGATGCTCGGCTCGCTGGACCGAAGTGCGGCGACGGCCGATTCTGCGGCTCAGTGGCTGGCCAAGGGACAGGCTGACTATGCCGCCTTCTTTGCCCCGCCCGCCCAGCCTTCACCGGTCGATATGGCCGCTGTCATCGCCTTCCTGCGTGAGCGCCTGCCCGAAGACGTGGTGCTGACCAACGGCGCGGGGAATTTCACCGTCTGGCCGAACAAATTCTTCCGCTTTGGCCCGCGGGCGCGGTTGCTCGCGCCGCAGTCGGGCGCCATGGGATACGGCCTGCCTGCGGCCATCGCGGCCAAGGTCGCCGACCCGGGCCGCTGCGTGGTCTGCTTCGCCGGTGACGGGGATTTTCAGATGAACTGTCAGGAGCTGGCAACCGCGCGACAGGCGGGGGCCCAGCCGATCATTCTGGTGCTCAACAACGGCATCTACGGCACCATTCGGGCGCATCAGGAAACCCACTTCCCCGGCCGGGTCTCCTACACCGACATGGTCAGCCCCGACTTCGCGGCGCTGGCCCGCGCCTACGGCTTCCACGGTGAACGGGTTGAGAGCACAGCCGATTTCGAGGCGGCCTTTGAGCGTGCCATGGCGTCGGAGACCGGCGCTGTCCTCGATCTCGTGATCGCGGCAGAGGCCATCACCCCAGGCAAGACGCTGAGCCAGATCCGGGCGGAAAACAGCCGATGACACCACTGGCACCCGCCCGGGCATGAGCCTGCCATCGACCATGAAAGCAGTGGTTACCACCGGTAAGGGCGGGTTCGACAAGCTGTCCTATCAGGACGTGCCGGTGCCCCGACCCGGCCCGGGCGAGGCGCTGCTGCGGGTGCTGGCCGCCGGGGTCAACAACACCGAAATCAACACCCGGTTGGGCTGGTATTCGGCCGAGGTGTCAACCGCAACCTCGGCCGTGTCCGACAGCGCCGCCCGCGCAGACGCCGGAAACGTGTCAGGTGGTGACAAAGAAGACGGCGGTTGGGCGGGCAAGACGCCGTTCCCACTGATACAGGGCACGGACTGTTGCGGCGAGGTCGTCGAGCTGGGGCAGGGCGCTGACCCTGCACTGCTCGGTCGGCGCGCGCTGATCCGCGCCAACATGCGGCGCCATGGCTTCGACAGCCTCGAATGCGACTGGATGGCCTCCGACTTCGACGGCGCCTTTGCCCAGTTCGTCAAAGTGCCGGCTTCAGAAGTGTTTCCGGTCGACTGCGACTGGTCCGACGCTGAACTGGCGACCATCCCCTGTGCCTACGCGACGGCTGAAACCATGCTCCACCGGGGCGGGGTTGCGGCGGGAGAGCATGTGCTGGTGATCGGTGCGTCGGGCGGGGTTGGCTCGGCCGCCGTGCAGCTGGCGCTGGCGCGCGGGGCCGTGGTCACGGCGGTCACCAGCCCGGACAAGCGCGATCGCGTGGCCAGCCTCGGTGACATCCGGGTGATCGACCGCCGCCACGATCTGGTCGCGGCGCTGGGTGAGTTCAGCGTCGATGCAGTGGTCGATAACGTCGCAGGCGAGGGCTTCCCCGTCATGCTCAAGCTGCTGCGTCGCGGGGGACGACTGATGAGTTCCGGCGCCATCGCCGGGCCGGTTGTCGATCTTGATATGCGCGACCTGTACCTCAAAGACCTGCAGCTGATCGGCACCACGGCCTGGGATGAGCCGGTGTTTCCACGCCTGATATCATTGATTGAAACTGGCCAGATCCGGCCGCTGCTCGACCGGACCTTTGCGCTTGAGGATATTGTCGAAGCGCAGCGGGCGTTTCTGGAGAAAACCCACGTCGGCAACTTTGTCCTGATCCCGCCGCCGCTCTGAGCGCCGAAAGCCCGCTGGACCGGGTCTATGGACGTCGCTCGGCTGTCGGAAACGCCAAAGTGGGCCGCAGCTGCCGACGCTAATTCCGTTCAGACAGTCTGACACAGAGCCTCGTCCAAACCGACGCTGCAAGCAGGAGCCCGCACCATGCCCGAGGTCATCAAGGAAGCCACCAGCACCGGCAAACAGCTGCCCAGTCACGCCAAGGTCGTGATCATTGGCGGGGGTGTCGTGGGCTGCTCGATTTTGTTCCACCTCGCCAAATTCGGCTGGAAGGACGCGGTTCTGCTCGAGCGCGACGAGCTGACCTCCGGCTCGTCGTGGCACGCGGCAGGGCAGATCCATACCATCAGCTCGGACCCCAACATCTCGCGCCTGCAGAGCTATACCATCGGTCTCTATAAGGAGATCGAGGAGCTGTCCGGGCAATCTGTCGGCCTGCATATGACCGGCGGGTTCTATCTGGCCTCCAACAAGACGTGGTACGACTACCTCAAGCGCGAGCGGTCCAAGGCACGCTACATGGGGCTACAGCAGGAGTTCATCTCGCTGCAGGAAGTCGCTGAGCGCCACCCGCTGATCGACCCCAAGCACTACCTCGCCGCGCTTTGGGATGATCAGGACGGGGATCTGGACCCCTCAGGCACCACCTACGCCTTCGCCAAGGCTGCCCGGCACTACGGCGCGCAGTACTTCACCCACACGCCGGCGACCGCCGCCACCCAGCGCGCCGACGGCACCTGGGACGTGACCACGCCCAACGGCACCATCAACGCTGAATACATCGTCAACTGCGGCGGCTTGTGGGCGCGCGAAGTCGGGCATATGTCGGGTCTGAACTTCCCCGTCCAGCCCATGGAACACCACTACCTGCTGACCGAGTGCATCGACGAGATCGTCAACCATCCGACCCGCTTGCCCTGCGGTATCGACTACGAGGCCAACCTCTATTTCCGGCAGGAACGCGACGGCATGCTGCTGGGTACTTACGAGCCGGTCGGGGTGCCGTGGAAGGTCGAGGGCACGCCCTGGGACTTCGGGCACGAGCTGCTCAACCCCAACCTTGAGCACATCGCCGACCGGCTGGAGCTGGGCTTCGAGCGTATCCCGGCGCTGGCCAACGCCGGCATCCGGCAGGCGGTCAATGGTCCCTTCACCTTCGGGCCCGACGGCAACCCTATGATCGGGCCGGTCCCGGGCATGCACAACTACTGGTGCGCCGTGGGGGTCATGGCCGGCTTCTGTCAGGGCGGGGGCGTCGGCCTGACCATGGCTGAATGGATGATCGACGGCGAGCCTTCGATCGATGTCTGGGCCATGGACGTGGCGCGCTTTGGCAGCTGGGCTTCGCCCGACTGGGGAACGGTTAAGTCAACCGAGAACTACGAGCGCCGCTTTGTCATGACCTTCCCCAACGAAACCCTGCCCAAGGGGCGGCGACAGCAGACAACGGCGCTCTACGACCGGCTGATCGCGCGCGGTGCACGCATGGGGCAGTCGTTCGGCCTCGAACACGCCCTGTGGTTTGCGGACAGCCCTGAGGATGCTTGGGAAGACCCGACCTTCGAGC
>PAPT01000042.1 GCA_002708995.1 Geminicoccus sp.
GCGCGCCTGGGCGCGCCCGGCACAGACAACCCGGCCTCGGGTGATGATGACCAGCGGGGAGAGCGCTAGCCGATGCGCAGTCTCCTGCTCATGGCCTTTGCCGTGGTGCTGATCGGTGCGGGGCTGTATCTGAGCCTCGGCCAGCCCCGGTTGCTGTTCCAGCCCGCGCCGCTGATGGATCGAGGCATGTCGGGCAATGCCCCCGACCCCGACCGGGTCGCCGCCCTGAGCGAGCAGCTCAGCGGGGCCAGCGACGCCGACCGTCAGGCGGCGATCGAAGACATGGTCGCTGGTCTCCGCCAGCGGCTCGAGCAGGACGGCGGCAGCGCCGAGGAATGGGAACGGCTCGCCTGGTCTTACGCCAATCTGCAGGATCTGGAGGGCTTGCGTTTCGCTCTCGATGGCCTGGTGCAGCTGCAGCCCGAAGACCCGCGCCTGCTCATGCTCGCAGCGCAGGCGGCTGCCGAAGCCGGGGACCGCGCGGCGGCTGGTGTGCTTTTCCGCCGACTTCTGCCGTTGATCGACCCCGATCATCCCCGCTATGGTGAGATCCGGGACCTGATCGAAGGCTTTGATACCGGAGAACCGGTGCTGGGCCTGGAATAGAACATTAGAAGCCCCTAATAGAAACAAGAGCTTGCTTTGGTCGGACCACTCAGAGTCGCAAAGGCACGGTAGGGTAGCCCAAAACGAGAACAGAGCATGAAGGTCGCAATGGCTGCATCTATGCGCATAGTTGTATTTGTTTTCAATAACTTAGCGGATCCTAGGTGCGTCGATGCGGGTTGACACCTCCGCCCAGCACCTCGCCACGGACCAGAATCCACGCCCGCTTCAGGGGGTACTCTGGACGCTGCAGGGCTCGGCTTTTTACAGCCTGCTGTTCATCTTTCCCAACCTCTGGGGCGAGGGCCTGAGCCCCTATCAGCTGGCGTGGTTTAGGTTCGTCGGTGGGTTTGTATCCCTGACCCCGTTGATGCTCTACTTCGTGCTCTCTGGGCAGTCGGCGCGGCTGCTGCCGACCTCGGGGTTGCTCGGCTGGCACGCCCTACGGGCGGCCTTCGGCGCACTGACCTTCCTGTGCTCGATCGTGGCGGTGCTCAACATCGATCAGGCTAATGCCTCGGCCATCACCATGACCTCGGGGGTGTTCACCGTGGCGCTGGCCATGCTGCTGCTGGGCGAACGGCCAAACCGGCTCGTGCTGCTCGCGGGGGTTATCGCGCTGGTTGGCGGGGTGGTGACGGCGGAGCCCAACTTCGGTGCGGTGGAGCAATTTGTCTCGCTTGGGGCGCTGGCGGCCTTCGGCGCGGCCTTCACGCTGGGCGCGCAGTTCACCATCCTCAAGCTCATCACCGACCGGGACAGCACCTTCATTCTGGTGGTCGGCATGGCGCTGTTCGGGTCGATCTATCTTGCACCCTTTGCGCTTCTGAACTGGGAGCCGGTGAGCTGGTTCCAGCTGACGGTGTTTCTGGGGATGGGTCTGCTGGCCAATCTGGGGCAGCTGGGCAACGTCATGGCCTTCCGCCATGCCTCGGCCAGCTTTATCGCACCGGTGAAGTACGGCGGCATTGTCATGACCATGCTGTGGGCCTTCTTCCTGCTGAGGCAGGTGCCGTCGCTGGCGTTCTGGATCGGGGCCGGGCTGATCACGCTGGGCGGGCTGGTGCTGGCGCGCTCCCGCGGGAGCGCGCGCTAGCACCGCACAAGGTCGGCTCAGGTGTCGGCGAAGACGCTGATCGTGTAGGGCCGGACGACCGTGCCCTCGCCGATGATCGCCTCGCCACGTAGCCCCATTTTAGCGGCATCGTAGTCCGTCGGACCGAAGTTCATGACGTAGAGCCGTCCGTCGGAGCGGCGCATGCGGATGTCTTCGGGCAGCTCATCGGCGGCAATCATCGCAGCGTCGAAAATCGGCGCCATGATGGCCTTCATCCCCTCGTAGTCGGGCTCGAAGCCCAGATAGTGCAGGTTCTCCTGACGCACGAAGGCCGCATCCAGCCCCGAGGGCAGGTGCGGTTCGCGGCGGAAGCTGCCCAGCACCTCGACAGGGGGCGCGTTCGAGCCGGGTTCGGACAGCCCCATGATCCGCAGGTGCTCGACCCAGGCCGAGGCCTGCATCGCCGTCCCGTCGGCCAGCTCCACCCCGATCTGCTGGCTCGGGCGCAGGCTCTCGACGCGGTCGAGGAACAGGTCGGTCATCAGCGGTTCGACCGGAACGCCGTCCTCGCAGACCATGGGCTGGGGCATCCAGTTCAGGGTGCCGTCGCGGGAGCCGGTGCGGCAGCCGAAGACGGTCGGCGCGCCGGTTTCGCGCAGGAAGTCGACCACGTCGGCCTCCAGCACCGGGGCGCAGGGAATGATGTAGGCGGGCAGTACCGCCATCCGGCTGGGGGAGACGAACTCGACGTTCAGCCCCATGCGGCGCAGGAAATGATACCAGTTCGCCGTATGGGCATAGGCGTTCTGGTCCTTGCCCTGCACCAGCGCTTCGTAGGTGAAGGCCGCTTCCCAGTCGAAATACAGCCCCACAGTGTTGGACTTTTCGCCACCCGCCGCGTCATTGCGGTCGACGAAGGTCAGCTTGGGCAGGTCATCGCGCAGGCTTTCGACCTCGACCGAGGCCCGGTCGGGGGTGCCGTCGGGCCTGTTCAGGCCGGTGTGGTAGGTTTCCTGCGCCCATTGGGCCTGCCGCCAGCGGAAATAGGAGACGACTTCGGCGCCGTGGGCGATGGCCTCCAGCGTCCAGAACCGCACCGCCCCGTCAACGGGTGCGGGGTTCCAGTCGGCCCAGTTCACCGGACCGGGCTGCTGCTCCATGACCCACAGCCGGCCCGTGCGCGACATGTCGCGATAGAGATCGTGGTGCAGGGAGACGATGTCGGGGTGGCCGATGCGCATGTAGCGGTCGACTATGGCCTCACCGCTCATGCCCATGCGGCCGGCAAACTTCTCCACGAAGCCAAGCGGGTAGGAATCCCAGCTGGCGAAGTCGAGGTCACTGCTCACTGTCCAGTGGTCAAAGCCCATTTCGGCGACCATGAAGTTGTGGGTGATGAACATGTCCACCCGACTGCCCGCGCGCAGGATATCGCACTGCTCGCGGTTGAATTCCGCCGTCATGTCGCTGAAAAAACGCCGGAAATCGAGCCAGTGCGCCGGCGCCGGTTCGGCGGTCAGGCGATTGGGCAGCTCGATTTCATCGAAGCTGCGGTAGGTCATCGACCAGAACACCGTGCCCCACTGCGCATTGAGCGCATTGATGTCGCCGTAGGCCTTGGCCAGCCAGAGCTGGAAGGCATCGCGGTCCTCGGGGCCATAGGACAGGGTACTGTCGTGGCAGCTGTATTCGTTGTCGGTCTGCCAGCCGATGATATGCGGGTTGTGGCCATAGCGGTCGGCCAGCGCGCGGGTGATCCGGCGCGACTGTTCGCGATAGGTCTTGGAGGCAACGGAGACGTGGCGGCGCGAACCGTGCTTTTCCGGCAGGCCGTCTTCGCTGTGCCGCAGCACGCTGGGGTAGGCGTCGGTTAGCCACTTCGGCGGGGTCGGGGTCGGGGTGCAGAGCACGACTTTCAGCCCGGCATCACCGAGGGTCTGGATCGCCCGGTCGAGCCAGTCCCAGGTGAAAACACCCGGCTCGGGCTCCATCCGCGCCCAGGCAAATTCGCCGATCCGCACTGTCGTCAGGCCGAGGTCTTTCATACGTCGTGCATCGGCCTCCCACGTGTCCTCGGGCCAGTGTTCAGGGTAGTAGCAGACGCCAAGGCGGGGTTGGTTATCGGGCTGGTACATGGACGGGACTTCTTTCAGCTTTACGAGGGAATTCGGAGTCGCGGACCGGTTTAGGACAGGGTCGCAGGACGCCGCGCAAGCCCGAACAGGGCCTGCAGAACCGGCGCGAGGATAGGCGGGGACAGGCTGATTGCCAACACCAGCCCTCCGGTGGCGGGGCTGAACCCGCGCGCGGACAGCAGCGTGGTCTGGATCAGCAGGTACAGGATCAGGAACACCAGCAGCGCGGTGGCGGGCAGGGTCTGGCGGCGGCCATCGGGACGCCGCGCGAACAGCAGCCCGCTCGCCAGCAGACCGAAAGCCAGCACGGACAGTGCCGCAGCGCCCCGCCGTGTCAGCTCGGCGGTCATGGCTGACGGGGCGTCACCGGCGCTGATCTGTCGGAACAGTGCTGCCGAAGATAGGGTATCGGCCCGGTTCAGCCGGTCGGCGAGCATGGGCGCGACCAGCCCGTGCGGATCGGGCAGGGTGAGGGGAAGCTGGGTGCTGGCAAAACTCAGCGTGGTGGTCTGCCCGTCTGCCATGGTTTGCTGCACCTGCGCCTGGGTCAGCTGCAGGGAAAGCGCCAGCGTGCCGGTGCGGCTCAGCTCGGCCCGCTCGGCGCGGATGATCAGTCGCTCGTCGGGGCGGGTAAGGTCGACCACGGTGACGCCCTCGAACACCCCGGCTTCGCGGTGCTGCTCGGCCTGCAGGCTCAGGCCCGGGACCAGCTCGACCGGCTGTCCGGCCGGGATGCGCAGGCGCTCGATCCCCTGCTGCTGGGCGAGGGCAAAGGCCTGCCGGTACTTGACCTGATTGAGCGGCACCAGCACGCTGGCACAGGCGAACAGCACCAGCGCCACCGCGAGACTACCACTTGCAATCACGGCTGCGTCGACCCGGGGAGCACGTCCCGCAGCGCGCAGCAGCAGCGTCGTCCCGGCCTCGTTGCACTGAACACAGGCGAGGATGACCGCGATACCGTAGGCCAGGGGTGTTACCAGCTCGGCCATTTTCGTCACGATCAGCAGGATCAGGCCGCCAAACTCAGACAGCGACATGCCCGCGCGCAGCACCGCGTCGGTCAGCCGCGCCGCCTGTGAGAGCACCGCGCTGAGCGTGACTACGGTCAGGATCAGCCCGAAGATCGCCAGCAGACGCAGGAGCAGGATGCGGTCAAGGCGCTGCATGCGGACTTTGCTCGGCTGCGGGATGCATTCGGGCGGGCTGCATGGCTCAACCCTCGCCCGATGCGTGGGCGGACCGGGTGGCCGTCGAGGTTGCCACCAGCCACGCCTGCGGGTGGGCGTTGCGCAGCGAGGTCACAAGCCCCGCCTCGGCCCCGCGTTCGACCAGCACGACGATACAGCCGCCAAAACCAGCCCCGGTGATGCGGGCACCCAGCACCCCGCGGCTGAGGCAGGACTCCACCAGCGCGTCGACCTCGCGGGTCGATGTCTGGAAATCGGCACTCAAGGAATGGTGGGACTGGGTCATCAGCGCCCCGAACCGGGCCATATCGCCGGCGCGCAGGGCATCGCGGGCGTCCAGCACCCGCTGGTTCTCGCTGACCACGTGCTGCGCCCGGGTCCGCATGCGCGGGTCGGGCAGTGCCTCGACCTGCTCCATCGTCGCCGTGCGCAGGCTGGGCAGCCCCAACGCGCTCGCGGCGGCTTCGCACTGAGCCCGGCGCTCGTTGTAGGCGCCGTCGGTGAGCTGCCGCGACAGCCCCGAATGCAGCGTCAGAAAGCTGAAGCCGGCGGGCAGGGCTTCGAGGCTGGTTTCCATGGTCTTGGTGTCGAAGAACAGCGCCGCGCCCGGCTTTCCGGTCGAGGAGGCCATCTGGTCCATCAGTCCGCAGTTTACGCCGACGTAGTTGTTTTCAGCGCGCTGGGCCAGGCGAGCGATGTCGACCGCGCTGACCTCGACCCCGAAGGCCTGCTGCCCCGCGCGGATGGTGGCGACCTGCAGCGCGGCTGAAGACGACACGCTGGCCCCGGTGGGGACTGTGGAGCCGATGGTCAGGTCCAGCCCGGCGGGGAGGTCCCTGTTGCTGTGTCCGGCCAGCGCCTGCAGAGCGCCAATCACGTAGTCCAGCCAGTCGCCGAAGGCCGGTGCGCTCAACGGGCGCTCACGCTGGTCATCGAGGTTGAGCGACCGGGCGCGCACCAGCCCGCTGGCGTTGCGGCTGCAGGCTATGTAGGTGCCAATCTCCAGCGCAACCGGGAAGACGTAGCCTTCGTTGTAGTCGGTATGATCGCCGATCAGGTTGACCCGCCCCGGCGCAAAGACCCCGCCCACCGGCTCGATGCCAAAGGCCTGCGCGTGGGCTGCGGCCACACTGGCGGCGTCGATCACCGGCGCGCTCATCCCGCGCTGTCCGGGTCGATCGCGCACAGCGTGGCGGCGGCATCTTCGGGCAGGACATCGACGAGGAACACGCCGGTAATCTGCTCGACCGAGGCGAGGAACTTGAACTTGTTCTCGCCCCGCTGCATGGGCCAGAGCTGGACGTGGAAGGGCCAGCTGCCTTCGAAGCCCTTGGGCGGTAGTGCGCACCACAGCACCAGCGGCGTGGTGCCGCCGAAGTGCCGGTCCAGCCGCTGCTGTGCGCGCTTGAGCGCGTGGGCGAAGTCGATCAGTGCGGCATCGCTCATTTCATCGGGCGCGACCACCCGCTCACGCGGCAGAACCCAGGTCTCGAAGGGGTAGCGGGCGTATTCGGGGCAGAGCGCGACCGTGTGCTCCCGGTCTTCGACCACCAGCGCCGGGTCGGGGGCATGGACCAGTCGGGTCAGAGCCTGATTTTCCATCTGCGCCCGTGCCTGCCGCTCGATCTGCGGGGGCAGGAAGGGAAAGGCGTAAATCTGCCCGTGCGGGTGGGGCAGGGTCACACCGACGTGGGCGCCCCGGCTCTCGAAGGGCATGACGTACTGAACCTCAGGCTGGGCCTGCAGCGCCCGGTAGCGGTCGGCCCAGGCCTGCAGCAGCAACGCGATCCGGTCGACCGGCAGGTCGTGCAGGGTGCCGCTGGGCTCGGTGGTGTAGACCACGACTTCGCACACGCCCTTGGCCGGTGGGCCATCGTCCTCGCCCAGGCCGACCGCGAGTTGGGCAAAGCCTGGCCAGCGGTTCTCGAAGACCGCAATCTCGAAGTCGGTTACCGGGATCTCACCGGGGTAACCGTCGACAGCCACCGGCGCGAGCGGGTTGAAGTCCGATGGTGGGTTCAGAGTGCGGGTGTTGCGCGAGGCGTTGTAGGCGACCCATTCCCGCCGCAGCGGGTGCCAGCGCAAGTGCGGGTTGGGCGTATAGGGGCCTTCGACATCGTTGGTGACGCGGTAGTCGCGCAGATCGCGGCTGTATAGGTAGAGCTGACGGCCGTCTGCTTTCCGGTGGTCGTGGCGGTGAAAATCCATCGCAGCAGGCCCGCTTTCAGTCGCGCGTGATCGTTCTTGGTTGCTGCCACAATTCAAGCGCGGCCGGGGCCTGTCAAGCCAGCTTTACCAGCCACGGCTCCGGGTTTCTTGGCAGGGGGCGGCGCGGGCGGGCTTTACCATTCGAGCTGATAGCGGATGCGGTTCTCGTAGGTTTGCTGGGCGGGCAGCAGGATCGAGGGGAAGCCCTCTTGGTTGGGCGCGTCGGGGTGCACCTGCGGCTCCAGACAGACAGCCTCGGGCAGGTGCTCGACCGCCCCGATATCGCGCGCTGCCTCGGGCGCGGGCAGGTTGCCGCCAGGGTGGGTGAAGACCTGAACCCCGGCCTGATTGCTGCTCACCACCAGTCGCCGGCCCTTGTTCGGTGCGGTTAGTTCGGCGTCGAAGTCCCGCTGTTCGGGCAGCACCAAAAATCCATCATAGCGCCCTTTGGCGACATCAAGGGTCTTGGCGCGGCTGAAGTTCATCCCGGCCTTGGCGGGCGTGCTGACTTCACCGGTTGGGATCTTTTCAGCATCGAGGATCAGCGCGCCACTCGCCGGGACGCGCAGGCGATGGGCAGACAGCGGCCCGCCACCGGCAAGGTTCCAGTAGGGGTGATGGGTCATGTTGACCAGCGTGTCCCGGTTCGAGGTCAGGCTCACGTCCAGTTCCAGCGTGTCACCGGTCTCATTGAACCGGTAGCGCGCCTGCAACTCCCGGCGCCCGGGGAAACCATCGGTGTCGTGGGGCAGGTCCAGCGCCGCGACGATGCTGTCGCCCCTGACCTGCAGCCGCCAGAAGCGGTAGAGGGTCGAGGCTGCACCGGAGTGCAGCAGGTTGTCGCCTTCGTTGGCCAGCAGCTTCAGCGCCTTGTTCCTGACACTGGCCTTCGCCCCGCCCAGCCGGTTGGCAACCGGGCCGACAACACCGCCGACGGAGCCGGCGGAAAGCAGGTAGTGCATTGGGTGGTCCAGCGTCCAGACCAGCGCATCACCACTGCCTGCTTCGCCATCTTCGCCCGGCAGACGCAGAGAGACCAGCGCCGCGCCGACCTCACCAATCTCCGCGACCAGCCCCATGCGCGACACCAGCCGCCCCTTGGCGACCGTGACCCGGTTGTAGGTGGTCCAGTCCTCGACCGTGGCGTGGGCTTCAAAGCGTGGGGTCAGCATCGGCTATGTCTCCGGGTGGTTTGGTGAGGGGGACTGCTATCAAGCATATAGGATGCAGCCTGGCCCGGGAAACGGCCTTCACAGAGCTGAGACTCCAGGGTCTTTTTCGAATCGAGCAATTCGAATCTACTTCTAAGTGAATCCCTCTGAAAATAATGAGAAAAATACTTTTTGCTTGCGGGCGACACCGCATAATGCCTGAAAAATACAGGCACGTTCGTCTGTTTTTGGGCATTTCCGGCAAAAGCCTTGACCCTTAGCGCCCGCCTCCGTCATTAGAGCCTCAAAGGTCCTGTAATTTCAGGGCTGGTGTTTGACCAATTGAAAGAGACCCCCGGGCGTTTTCTCCTTGCAGGGTCGTTTCTCATATCCCGGCTGTATTTCGGGGCTGAAAATTTGATGGAGTTTAAGGACATGCAGTCGGTAGCCGACCTGATTGCCAATAAAGAAGCACTGATCAAACGCAACAAGCGCGGCAAGATTACCGCTGCTGCCGTTGCTGCAGCCGGTGCTAGTGTGATTGCCGCTGCGCAGTCGGAAGCCGCTAGCGTCGATGGCTTCGAGGATATCACCTCTTCCGTTGTCAGCTTCGAGCGCCTGGGCAATGGCCAGATCGAATTTGAACTGGAGAACGGCCAGCGCTTCATCGCGAGCGAAGGCCAGTACATCATCGACGGTAAGGAGATCATGGTCTCTGGCGAGCTGGTAACGGTGGTCAACGGTCCTGGGATAAACTCCATGGTTGTCGCAGTTGCCGTGGCCGGAGCTGCCGCTCTAGTTGGACTATTTTTGCTTACGTCCGGCAGCAGCGCGACTGCTGCTTCCAGCTCCGCCTCTACTGCTTCAAGTTCATCTTCCTATATTTCAGCAAGTTCTTCGTTGAAAACTGTATCAATCAGCTCTTCTGATACTGGAGATATTGTTGGCTCTGGTGCTGATACGGTTTTTCAAGTGAGTAACGTCACAGCACTGACGGATATCGATTCAATTGACGGTGGCACGGGTACGGATAGCCTATCAATTGAGTCAGCTTTGACAAATAGCTCCAGCCTCGACATGACGAGTTTGGGTTTGGAGCTTCACAACCTCGAGAGTGTCGAAGTGGCTGTCAATTCGGATGGCGGCGGTGTGACCATTGATATGGACAGCGAAGACACAACGCTGGTGATCGATGCCAACACCGACAATGAAACCATCACTGTAACAGATCTGAGCGCTAAGTATGGTAGCACTGATGCCGCAGCGCTGACAGTCAAGGGAATGGCCGACGGGCAGACCCTCGATGTCGCTGTGACCGGCGCGCCGGTCGTGAAGTTCGAGCTGGGTCTGGAAAACGCCGGCGACGCGGGTGCCGCGACGGTTAATCTGGACAACGGTGTTGACCCGACGCAGGTGACCATCACCACCTCCGGGTCGGCAGACAATGATATTGCGCTGACCGCCAACGCCATGACCGACCTGACCATCAAAGGGTCGGCCGACCTCGAGATCACCAACACGCTCGGTGGTGCCAATCTGGCGGCTGTGACCGACATCAACGCCGCAACGGCGTCCGGTGATCTGGAATTGTCCATCGATGCCACGGTTCAGACCGTGGATCTCGGCACCGGCAACGACACTCTTAATGTTACTGAGTCAATGACCGCGAACCATGCCTGCGACGGCGGCGATGGCACTGACGTGCTCGCACTTGCTGCTGGCATCGATGCCGCCTTGGGTGACGTTGATAAGGTTGAGACGATTTCGACGGCTGGCGCTTCGACCATCGACTTCGACGTCTTCGACAGCGCGGTTTCGACCGTGGACGTGAACGCGGCTGCCACCGTCAACCTCAACGATCTGGACGTCGATAACCTGCTGGTAACGGCGGTGAACAATGCGGTCCTCGACTTTGACGGCACCGCCGGGGCAGGGGTCAACAATGTCCGCATCACCCAGGAAGGCGCGGGCGTGACGATCGACGGTGATGCCAGCATCGGGGCTGCAACCGTGACCCAGACCAACGCCGGCACCAACACCATCACCGTTTCAGGCGGCATCACAGAACTGGATATCGACGGCGACCGGACAGCTGTTGTGGCTGGTACAGGTGCCACTGCTTTGACGGACGTGGACGCATCCGGTGCTGCCGCGTTGACCATGACGGCGAACGATCCGACAACGATTACAAGCTTTGTCGGCTCTGGCGGCGTCGATGACGTTGATCTTGGCTTCACTGGCACGGCCTTGATCCACGCAGGTGCGGGTGATGACCAGGTGGACACCGCTGGTGCATCCGGCACTGCCACCGTAATCGGTGGAACGGGCGTCGATGACATCACCTTCGGTGGTAACAAGCAGATTCTCGACTTCGACGGCCTTGGAGACATGACCAGCATCGCGTCGTCGACCTTCACGGCCTTCGCTGATTTTGACGCGATGATTGCAGCCGCCGAGACGCTCGGTGGGTTCGACTCAGGTACCGACACTATCGATCTCAAAGATCTGACTGCCAATGACAGTGTGGCCGTTCTTTCAACGACCTATGACCACGATGATACGGCCAGTTTTGACACTTTTGTCACCGATGCACTGGCTCGGCTGTACGCCGGTAACGACATCATCATTGCACACGATGATGACACGACACCGAACTACTACCTGCTGGTAGACGTGGGACAGGACGGCATTGGTGCGACCTCCTCGCTCGGCATTATTCAGCTGGACGCGAGCATCGCCGATACCGACATCGTCTGATCATAGACGGTTTAGCCCTGATTGAAGCCGCCGCTGGTTACCAAAGCCAGCGGCGGTTTTGCGTTTTCACCTTCAGCGGCTTGCTCTTGTGCGTGCGCTGTAGGGTGACAAACCGACCCCGCCCGCCTATGACAGCCGGAGAGCCATTGCCAAGGGAGTTCGGGCTGCCATGGACCTCGGTCTGCAAGGAAAAACCGCCATCGTTTGTGCCTCCTCCGCGGGGCTGGGTCTAGGCTGCGCGCTGGCGCTTGCCGAGGAAGGCGTGAACCTCGTCCTCAACGGCCGTGACGCCGATCGCCTCGCCCAAGCCGAAGCGCAAGCGCGCGCGGTGGCCGGCAACGGCGCCAGCGTGGTCGCCATCGCCGCCGACGTTACCACCGAAGCCGGTCGCGCCGCCCTGCTCGACGCTGCTCCGACCCCTGACATCCTCGTCAACAACGCCGGTGGCCCACCGCCAGGTGACTTCCGTGAGTGGTCGCAGGAGACGTGGATGACCGCGCTCAATGCCAATCTATACACCCCCGTTGCCATGATCCAGCTGGTGATCGACGGCATGATCGAGCGCGGCTTCGGCCGGGTGGTCAACATCACCTCTGCCTCGGTCAAGGCGCCGATCCCGCATCTGGGCCTTTCCAATGCGGCGCGCACCGGCCTGACCGGTTTCGTCGCCGGGCTTGCGCGGCAGGTGGCGCATCACGATATCACCATCAACAACCTGCTCCCCGGGCAGCATGAAACCGACCGCCTCGTGCAGAACTACCAGCACGTGGCGGACACGCAGGGTCTGGACTTTCAGGAAGTCTGGGACGCCGGCGCGGCGCGCAACCCCGCGAAGCGCTTTGGTACGGCTGAGGAATTCGGCCACGCTTGCGCCTTTTTCTGCTCCACCCGGGCAGGCTATATCACCGGGCAGAACATTGTTCTGGATGGCGGCGGCTACCCTGGCACGCTCTGAACCCGATCACCGACATACCCCAATCCAAAGGCTGAACCGACATGGCTGAAGAAAAGAAAACCCCGGTCGCGGGTGCGAAAAACCCCTTTGCCAAGGAAAAACTTCCCGACGCCCGCATTACCTGGATTCAGTCCTATCCGCGCTCGGGCAACGCCTGGGTTCGGGCCTTCCTCTACACCTACATGGCCGAGAAGGACACGATCGACCTGCAGGCCATGGGCCGCGCTTTCAGCCACGACAGCAGCGCCTTCATCTTCGAGCGCCTGATGCGCGAGGAGGTTTCCAAGCTCAAGCCCGCCGATATCGGTGAGAAGCGCACAGAATTCCTGCTCCGCGCCTGCCGGTCTTCGAAGAGCGATCTGGTGATGCGCTCGCACCTGCTGCAGACTGACTGGGGCGGGCAGCCGACCTTCCTGCCGCACTTCTCCCGCGCTGCCATTGTCATCGTGCGCGACCCGCGCGATATCGCGATCTCCACGGCCGCGGATATGGAAATCCCGGTCGATGCCGCCATCGCCAACATGGCCCAGCCGCAGTTTGCCCTGCTGTCCAAAGGCACGACCCCGCAGCCGATCGGCTCCTGGACCCGCAACGTGCTGTCGTGGCTGTCGCGGCCGTCGATGCCGCGCCTGTTCGTGCGCTATGAGGACCTGATAGAGAACCCGCGCAAGGAGTTCATGCGGATCATCGCCTTCATGAACCTGGGGCTGGACTTCGGTCAGCTCGACAAGGCGCTGGAAGCAACGACCTTCGAAAAACTGGCCGAGGCCGAAAAGGAAGACGGCTTCGGCGGTGCGCACTCGGCCGAAAAGCCCTTCTTCCGCTCGGGTCAGGTCGGCCAGTGGCGCGACGGCGGACTGAGCCTGGGCCAGATCCAGTCGGTCGAGCAAGCCTGTGCGCAGGCTATGGTGGTCTTCGGCTACGAGCCGGAAACGGTGCGGGTGCTGAGCGCTGACGAAGCCGAAGCCGCGCGTCTAGCGCAGGAGGCCGAGGCCGCCAAGGACGAGGTCGTCATCGAAGACGGTGATGGCGAGACGGGCGAGGCCTGATCCAAAGGCCTCTCCGCCGACACGAATACCAGAACGCTATCAGGCGTCGGGAACGAGAATCTCAACGCCGAATTCTGCGGCGGACTCGATCAGCCATTCGGCTGCCGAGCGTGCGAACGACCGCCCGATATAGAGGTCGAAGCCGGTTTCGCTGCGCCGGTACCATGTACAGCCAATGTGCAGGAAGTGGCTCGCCTGGCTCATGCCCACGGGCCACTTGGCCAGATCCAGCGGGCAGCTCTTGGCCAGCAGGCCCGGCACGTCCGCCCCGTCGATCGACAGCCGCACCCGGCCTGAGGATTGATCGACTGCCAGCCCCAGATCGCCGACCGCCGCCTTGACCGCCGCCAGATCGAAGCCGGTGAGCAGGCAGCGGTCGGGACCGCTGCACACCGCGTTGGGCAGGGAGGCTGCCGGGCTGCCGTCGCCCAGATCAAGCTTCAGGCCCTTCTTCACCGCCGCGCGCATGGCCTCGCCCTTGCCGGGCAGGGCGGCGATTTCCACCAACAGCAGGCCGGGCGTGTGCAGGGCCCGGATGCCGGCCTCTGCGCTGCCGTCATCGCCGGTCGCGACCGTGCCATAGTGGCCGGGGGTCCAGCTTGGCCCCAGCGGGCTGCGGATCACCGATTGGTCCATCGTCATCCGGTCACCTTTTCGTTCTTCGGGTCATAGAAGTGCGGGCTCTCGGCCGTGACTTCGATAATCGCCCGATTGTGGACGTGGGAGACGACGTAGAGCGTCCTGCCGTGATAGTCCGCCGCGTTCTTGATGAAGGCCAGCGCGATCGACCGGTCCTTGAGCGGGGAGAAAGCGGCAACCGAGGTCACGTAGCCCAGCATGGTTGTGTGGTCGAACGGGCCGTCCTTGCTGTCAAAGACGATACCGCCGCCGATGATGCGCTCGTCGGCCTCGGTGGCGACGAGGCCGATCATCTTCACCCGGTCGGGGTCGGAGAAGGCCGTCCGCCGGGACATGGCCTTGCCCACGAAGTCCTTCTTTGTCGAGACCATCTTGCGCAGCCCCACGTCGTCCATGGAGACCCGGCCGTCGAGCTCGCCGCCGGTGACGTGTCCCTTCTCGATCCGCAGGATGTTGAGGGCTTCCAGACCATAGGGCGTGATATCCCACTGCGCGCCCGCAGCCATAGCCTCGCGCCAGAAGGCGTCGAAGACGTCCGCAGGCACCGCAACCTCGTAAGCCAGCTCACCGGAGAAGGAGATGCGGAACAGGCGCGCGGTATGCCCCTTCCACGTAGTTTCGATCACGCCCATGAAGGGCATGCCGTCGTTGCTGACGTCGAGCTCGGGGAACAGCGCGGCCAGACAGTCGCGGGACTTCGGCCCGGCCAGCGCCAGCCCGCCCCATTGATCTGTAACGGAGGCAAAGGCGACCTGCAGGTCTGGCCACGCGGATTGATGCACGAACTCCATATGCGCCATAACCGCCGCTGCCTTGGCTGTGGTCGTGGTCATGTAGAAATGACACTCGGCGAGGCGGGAGGTGGTGCCATCGTCGAACACGAAGCCGTCTTCGCGTAGCATCAGGCCGTAGCGCGCCTTGCCCACGGGCAGGCTCTTCCAGCCATTGGTGTAGAGCCGGTTGAGGAACTCGGCGGCATCGGGACCCTGAATATCGATCTTGCCCAGCGTGGAAACGTCGGTGATGCCCAGCTGGTCGCGGGTCGCGCGGGTTTCACGGACCGCGCTTTCCAGCCAGTCGGCTTCGCCCGCTTGGGTGTACCAGCTCGGCCGCATCCACAGCCCTGCTTCGACGAAGGTCGCGCCGTTGGCCTCGGCCCAGTCATAGACCGGGGAGTAGCGGAAGGGCTCGTAGTCGCGCTGGCGATGGTGCCCGGCGAAAGCGCCCATGGGCACGGGCGTGTAGGGTGGGCGGAATGTGGTGGTGCCGACCGCACTGATCTCGCGACCAGTGGCGGCAGCGAGCAGGGCGAGGCCGTTGACGTTGGAGGTCTTGCCCTGGTCGGTGGCCATGCCCAGCGTGGTGTAGCGCTTCATATGCTCGACCGAACGGAAGCCTTCCTGCGCGGCGAGGCCGACGTCCTTGACCGTGGCATCGTTCTGCAGGTCGAGGAAGGCGGCCTGGCCAGCCCCCGGCACAGCCCACAGCTCCTTCGGTGCGGAGACCGCAACGGCTTCGTCGACCGCAGGCGTATCCAGCGCCGCGCCGCCGAACTTCGCAGCCGCGGCAGCGGCCGAGGCAAGACAGTCGGCGGTGCCGAGCGCGCCGGTCACTGATCCGGAGGCGGCTTCGCTGTCCACTAGCTCGGGCGGCAGGAAGGCGCGCAGGTCGGCGTCGTAGACCGGCTTGGACTGACGCCGGTCGTTGGTGTGCGAGGTCAGGTGCACCGCCGGGTTCCAGCCGCCGGCGACCAGCAGCGCATCGGTGGTCAGGCTGCCGCTCTGGGCACCGCCGTAGTCGACGCGGTGCAGCCCCATGCGGCCATGGGCCTTGGTGGCGTGGACCCCGCGCAGCACGCGGACCCCTTCGGCCTCCAGCCGTGAATCCGCCCGTGCATCGAGCAGGGTCACGTCGGCACCTGTGGCAGCAAGGGCTGCGGCAACGGCATAACCGCCGTCGTTGGTGGTGAAGATCGTCGGCTGCTGGCCGACGCGAACGCCGTAGCGCCCCAGATAGGCGTGCCCGGCGCTGGCGAGCATCACCCCGGGGCGGTCGTTGCCCATGAACCCCACGGAGCGCTCGATCGCGCCGGTGGCGTAGACTACCCGGTCGGCCTGAATCCGATGGTACTTCATCCGCGCGGTGTGCACCCGACGGTCAGCCTTGGCGAGGTGGTCCTGGCAGCGCTCCAGCGCGCCGTAGATGCCGCCGTCGTAGACCCCGAACACGGTGGTGCGCGGCAGCACCCGGCCGCCGGCCGCCTCGATCTCGGCAACCAGATGGTCGCCGTAGGCTGCACCTGACTGCCCGTCGAAGCGCTCCCCCTGCCACAGCGCAGCACCGCCGACGCGGTCACGCTCGTCACAGACCAGCACCGACTGCCCGGCGCGCGCCAGCGACAGCGCGGTGGTCAGGCCGGCGATCCCGCCACCCACCACCAGCGTGTCGGCGAAGGTGTAGATTTTGTCATAGTGGTGCGGATCGGCCTCCATTGGTGGCCGTCCAAGGCCCGCAGCGCGCCGGATGATCGGCTCATAGAAGCGGTACCAGGCCTGCAACCCACCGAAGAAAAAGGTCTTGTAGTAGAACCCTGCGGGCAGGAAGCGGCTGATGAGGTCGTTGGCCTCCATAAGGTCGAGCCCCAGCGGGCCGATGTGGTTCTGCGAGAAGGTTTCCAGTCCGTCGTACAGTTCGACCATGGGCGCGCGGTGGTTGGGGTCGCGCTCGGCCTTGCCCTGATCGATCTCGACCAGCGCGCTGGGCTCTTCCGGCCCGGCGGAGAACACGCCGCGCGGGCGGTGGTATTTGAATGAGCGGCCGAACAGCTTGACCCCGCTGGCGAGCAGAGCCGAGGCGAGGCTGTCGCCTTCGTAGCCCTGATACACGCGGCGGTCGAAGGTGAAGGTCAGCGGCCGGTTGCGGTTGATCAGGCCGCCTTCGCGCAGGCGCATCGGTTGGGGCAGGCTCGCGGTCATTGGCCGTCCTCCGCCGTCTCTGCGGTCGGGGATTTGGCGTCCTTGGCGCCCTTGGCAGGCTTGTCAGCCTTCCAGAAGTCAGCGGCCATGGTCGCCCCCGTGACTTCGTGGGTTAGGGTGTGGCGATGCACCACGATCCACGACCGGCACCCCAGCGCGTGGTGAAAGTACTCGTGGCTGTGGTCGGCGACGTTGTCGCGGAGGTGAAGATAATTCTGCCAGGCCGGACCGTCGGGTTTTGCGCGGCCACCCAGCGCAGGGCGCGGTGCCTCGGCCAGCCCCTTGGGCACGAACTCTTCGGATGGGCGGAGACCGCAGTGCGGGCAGGGGATCAGCATGCTCTGACCTCTCCTAACTTAGTGCAGGTTGTGCTGGGCGCCGGCGCCCAGCTCGTCGATGACATAGCCGGTTTCGAACCGGTCCAGGCGCATCTGCTCAATGTGATGGTTGGGGCTGTCGTTGGCGATCAGGTGACTGAAGCACCAGCCCGAACCCGGGGTGGCCTTGAAGCCGCCGTAGCACCAGCCCGCGTTGAGGTAGAGGCCCTCGATCGGCGTCTTGTCGATGATCGGCGAGCCGTCGGGGCTCATGTCCATGACCCCGCCCCAGCTGCGCAGCATGCGCACCTTGGAGACCGCCGGCACGAAGGAGACTGCCGCCTCCATGACGTGCTCGACCCGGGGCAGGTTGCCGCGCTGGGCGTAGGAGTTATAGCCGTCCAGAGAGGCGCCGAAGACCAGCCCGCCCTTGTCGGATTGGGAGATGTAGAAATGCCCCGCGCCGAAGGTGATGACGTTGTGGAGCATGGGTTTCAGGCCTTCGGAGACAAAGGCTTGCAGCACGTGGCTCTCGATCGGCAGGGGCAGCCCGGCCAGCTTGCCCACGCGCGAGGTATTGCCGGCCACAGCCATGCCGACTTTCTTGGCGCGGATCGGGCCGCGGTTGGTCTGGACGCCGACCACGCAGCCGTTGCGCACGTCGATGCCGGTGACTTCGCAGTTCTGGATCAGGTCGACCCCGCGTCGGTCGGCACCGCGGGCAAAGCCCCAGGCCACCGCGTCGTGGCGGGCGGAGCCTGCGCGCGTCTGCTTGAGGCCGCCGTAGACCGGGAAGCGCGGGTTATCGACATCGACCAGCGGGGCTTCGCGGCGGATGCCCTCCCGGTTGAGCAGGACCGCATCGGCGCCGTGCAGGATCATCTGGTTGCCGCGCCGGGTGTCGGCGTCGCGGGCTGAATCGCTATGAAAGACGTTGATTATCGAGCGTGGCGAGAACATCACGTTATAGCCCAGATCGTTGGACAGGCCTTCCCACAGCTGCAGCGACTTTTCGTAGAACAGCACGTTGCCAGTGTGCAGGTAGTTCGAGCGCACAATGGTGGTGTTGCGGCCGACGTTACCCCCGCCCAGATAACCCTTTTCGAGGACGGCGACGTTTGTGATGCCGTGGTTCTTGGCGAGGTAGTAGGCCGTGGACAGACCATGGCCGCCGCCGCCGATGATGATGACGTCGTATTCGGCCTTGGGTTCGGGGTCGCGCCAGGCGGGTTTCCAGCCGGTGTGCCCACGCAGGCCTTCGGCTAGCAGTCGCCAGAACCCGTATTGATCAGCCATGCTCACGCCTTTCCCTGCGCACCGTTTATGTGTCCGAACCTAAACAGCCCCAACCCGTCGCTTTCGTCAATCAGCGACGTGGTCGCGCCATTCCGGCGCGCTTACGCAGAACTGGCGGGCCGAGACCCGGCTAGGTGGTGGTTTTGCGCCGGGGCAGCCAGCCGTTCACGATCGCCAGCCCGAGGAATATCAGCGCTATCCCGCCCCATTGCGCCAACGTAATGGTCTGCCAGAACGCAAGCGTGTTTTCGCGGATGGTGGCGTTGAACAAAATCGCCCAGATCGGGATAAGCAGGGTCACCAGCGAGACGTTGGTCGCGCCTGCCGTCCGCAGAATCTGGAAGAACAGGATGTAGGCCAGTCCGGTCGACAGCACCCCGAGGGCGATGAGCGCCAGCCAGCTGTCCAGCCCCACCGACGCGCTGTAGCTCCAGGGCTGGTCGATCAGCGCAACGGGCAGCACCACCCAGAATGTCGCCGCGATCTGCTGCCCGGTGGCAACCTGCAGCGGTTCGAGGCGTTTCATTCGCCGCGCCCAGACCCCCGCAGCGCCGTAGGAGAGCGTTGCGCCGAGCACCAGAGAGCCGCCCAGCAAAAGTCCGGTCTCACCGGTCCAGGCGTCGCGCGCCATCATCACCGCAACCCCGGCAATGCCGGTGAGAATGCCGAGCAGCTTGGCTGGTTTCAGACGCTCATCGACCAGAAAGAAGTGGGCGATGAACACCGTGAACAGCGGGACTGTGGCGTTGAATATCGAGGCCATGCCGCCATGAAACCCCGGCTGCACCATTCCCGTGGCAATCAGCAGAAACGGCAGGGCATTGTTAAGCACGCCCAGAACCGCCAGCTGCCCCCAGTCGCCGAGGCTGGTGAGCAACCGCTGCCGCAGGGCGCGCAGGATGATGAGCAGGGTCAGCGCCGAAATCGAGGTCCGGCCGAGCACCACCGCCAACGGCCCGAAACCGTCGAGCGCGATGTCGTTCAACAGGAACGACAGCCCCCACAGAAATGACAGAGAGACGAGCAGCAGCCAGGCACGGGGTGTCAGGCTCAGAGGGGTAGTCATAGGTCGGAAAAGCCCTTGGGTTCGAAAATACTGCCCTGCACAGACACGGCTTGAGCCGCCGCGTCTATCCGAATTCGCGCTGTTCCGGCATCTTCGCTGCTCGGCCGAAAAAATACGAGAAATATTTTATGATCACACCCCTAAAAATTGATTGTAGCCAAGGCCCGAGCAGCGCAGCGCGAGGCTTGAACCATTACTTTCCGCCGACTTCACGCGTCAGCCCCCTCTCGAGCTGCTTCTTAATCCGGTGGTTTGCGTCGTCTGCTCCCGTTGCCAGCAGCACTTTTTGCGTTTTGGCTCGGGCTGTTTCAGGCGACGGCTGCCGCCCAGAGCTACGAGGCCGGGCTTGATGCCGTGGACGCTGGAGACTTGCCCGCGGCTGTTGCGATCTGGCGCGATCTGAGCGCCGGCGACAGCGACGAGCCTCTGCAGGCTGAATATGCCATGGCACTGCTCTATGAGACCCGGCAGGGCGTGGAGCTGAACGCGCAGCGGGGGCTGGAGCTGATCTACGATGCCGGGTTGGGTGGCCTGCCCAAAGCCCAGTGGGTGGTATGTTAGTTCTAAGAAAAGGGCGTCGGGGTTGAGGTCGGCGTCAAAGAGGCCGCGCTCTGGTGCCAGCGGGCCGCAGCGGCTGGTAATGGGCTGGCGGCCGAGGCCCTGCCGGATATGCTGATACAGGCGTCGATGGCGCTGGGACCGCTCGCAGCCCCCGATGGCGTCGAGGCGAGTGGCTGGGCAGCGGCCCGGATGCGGATGAGGAGGCGGCGCTGTACAACCGCGTTTCGGCGACCGCTCCTAGGGTCTTCGAGCTGCTGGACACGGCCTACCAGAGCGAAGTGCTGCGCGCCGACGAGACCAGTCTAGGACCCGATACCACGGTGATAAGGCTGCTGGTCGGGCCAGTCCCCGGCCCGGATTACGCCGGGGCGCTGTGCAATTTCTTGCGCACGCGCTAGGTGTCGCGTTTTGCCAGCCGCAGGAAGTCCGGCGCCGTCAAAGCGAAAGGCCGGCCGCGCCCCCTTTTGGGTCAGGGGGCAGGGCCGGCCTTTGATAAGCCTTGACTAAGGGGCCTCAAATTTCGGTAGGCTGGTCGATCAGTTCTTCGATCTTGTCCGGGTCGGTGTCGACTTCGGTGACCTTGGCCAGCTCGAGGATGTAGTCGACAGCTTTTTCTTCCATCATCGGCGCGATCAGCGACTGGCGTGCATTCGGGTCCGTGGTGAAGCGCTGGTAGATTTCAGCCTCTTCACCCGGGTGCATGGCCATTTCACGCTGGATGGCGGCGTTGAATTCCTCGGGCGTGACATCGAGCTTGCTCGAAGTCGCGACCTCCGACAGCACTAGACCGAGGCGCACGCGGCGCTCGGCGATCTGGCGGTATTCCCCCTTCAGCTCGTCCTCGGTCTTGCCCTTGTCTTCGGCGTCGACTCGGCCGGCTTTGGCTTCGTTCATGATCTGCTCCCAGATGGCGTTGAACTCGTTGTCCACCAGACCGGCAGGCAGGTCGAAGCTGTGGGTGTCCATCAGCTGATCCATGATTTCGCGCTTGAGCAGGAAGCGTGAGGAGCGACGGTGGATGCTGTCAAGCTCCTGCTTGATATGCAGGCGCAGTTCTTCGATCGACGCCTTGCCGAGCTTCTTGGCAAACTCTTCGTCGATCTCTGGCTTGTCGAGCTGCTTCAGCTCCTTGATCTTGATTTTGAAGTTGGCCTCGACCCCCTGCAACTCGTCAGCGTTATAATCCTCGGGGAAGGTGATGTCGAAGTCGAACTCATCGCCGAGCTTCTTGCCGGTCAGCTGCTCTTCAAAGCCGGGAATGAACATCCCGGACCCGATCTGGAGCATGGCGTTTTCGCCTTTCATCCCGGGCCGCTCTTCGCCGTCGACAGAGCCGGCGAAGTCAAGGATGACGATATCGTCTTTCTTGACTTTGTGCTTCTTGTTCTCGATGTCGACCGGCTGCGCGCCACGCTCTGCGAGCACGTTGAGGGCGTCTTCGATGTGACGGTCTTCGAGAACCGGGTTCATGCGGTCGAATGACAGCTTGCTGAAGTCGGTCAGCTCGATCGTCGGCATGATTTCGACGGAGAAGCTGAAGGCCACGTCTTCACCCGTCTCGAAGGGCTTGATTTCGGTGACGTTGGCGGGGGCCGCCGCAGTAATCTCGTGCTCGGTCAGTGCGTTGCGCACGGCTTCCTGCACGGTCTCGTTCATGACTTCTTCCATGATCGAAGCCCGGTAGCGGGAGCGCACAACGGTCATAGGCACCTTGCCCGGACGGAAGCCTGGCAGCTTCAGGTCCTTGGCAAAGCCGGCGAGGTTCTGGTCCACTTTGGCTTCGAAGTCCACGCCCGGTACCGTCACGTCAAATGCGCGGCTCAGACCCTCTTCGGAAACGAGGTTAATCTGCATGGTCAATCCTGTTCACTTTCTCATTCAGCGTTGCGGGCCTGGCAGTGTTTCCGGGGCTGGTCGGAGCCGGCTTGGTGCGGATGGAGGGACTCGAACCCCCACGACCGAAGTCACTGGAACCTAAATCCAGCGCGTCTACCAATTTCGCCACATCCGCACGACCCGAAAAGTGACTGCTGATCGCCATCACTGTTGTCGTGACGGTCGCTATACGATTGCGACACCATGTTCGCAAGAACCAACCCGAGCAGGTCGGGGCGCATCTGCTAGCCCGTTGATGCAAAGCGACATATGCGCCCATGCATTGAAGTCGGTGAGCCAGACCCCAAATGAAAGGCGGATCACTTGTCCCCACCCGCGACACATGGCCGGTATTGAGACCTGCGAGCGGAGCCTTTAAAGGGGACGGGGGACACCACCGCAGCGGCCTGCCGCTGCGGGGAGCCGGGGCCGCTATCAGGGGGCTTCGGGGCATAATGATAAGGACACCACCAACGTGACTACCACACGGTCTTCGATCTATCCGGTTTTGCCGCTCAAGGACGTCGTCGTTTTTCCGCACATGGTTATTCCGCTGTTCGTCGGCCGGGATAAGTCGGTCGCGGCCCTCGAAGCGGTGATGCAGGGCGAGAAGCAAATCCTGCTGGTGACACAGAAGGATGCGCAGGAAGACAGCCCATCGCCGCAGGACCTTTATGCGCTCGGCACCATCGCAACGGTGCTGCAGCTGCTGAAGCTGCCCGATGGCACCGTGAAGGTGCTGGTCGAGGGGCAGTCGCGCGCGACGCTGATGGATGTCGAAGACAACGGTACTCACTTCGAGGCCGCCGCCGGTCCGGTGCAGGAACGCGACATGGCCGGGGAAGACGTGGAAGCGCTGATGCGCACCGTTGTTTCTCAGTTCGAGCAATACATCAAACTTAACCAGCGCGTCCCGCCCGAGGCGCTGGTCACCGTGTCCCGAATCGAAGAGCCTGCAAAGCTCGCGGACAGCATCTCCAGCCATCTGAACCTGAAGATTGCGGAGAAGCAGGACCTGCTGGAAACCTTCAACGTCGCCGACCGCCTTGAGAAGGTCTACGGCTACATGGAAGGCGAAATTGGGGTCATGAAGGTCGAAAAGCGCATCCGCAGCCGCGTCAAGCGGCAGATGGAGAAGACCCAGCGCGAGTACTACCTCAATGAACAGATGAAGGCGATCCAGAAGGAACTCGGCGAGACTGAAGACGGTCACAACGAGCTCTCCGAGATCGAAGAGCGTGCTGGCAAGGTCAAGATGACCAAGGAAGGGCGCGAGAAGTTCGACGCCGAGCTGAAAAAGCTGAAGATGATGAGCCCGATGTCAGCCGAGGCTACGGTCATCCGCAACTACCTCGACGTCATGCTTTCGCTGCCATGGCGCAAGTACTCCAAGGTCAAAAAGGACCTCAACCGCGCTGAGATCATCCTCGACGAGGACCACTATGGCCTTGAAAAAGTCAAGGAGCGGATCCTCGAATACCTCGCGGTGCAGAACCGCGTGCGGGACCTCAAGGGCCCGATACTGTGCCTCGTTGGGCCGCCGGGCGTGGGCAAGACCTCGCTGGGTAAGTCGATCGCCCGGGCCACGAACCGTAACTTCGTGCGCGTGTCGCTGGGCGGCGTGCGCGACGAGAGCGAGATCCGCGGCCACCGCCGGACCTACATCGGTTCCATGCCGGGCAAGGTGGTTCAGAGCCTGAAAAAGGCCAAGACCTCGAACCCGCTGTTCCTGCTCGACGAGATCGATAAGATCGGCATGGACTGGCGCGGTGACCCGGCTTCGGCCCTGCTCGAAGTACTCGACCCCGCGCAGAACTCGACCTTCTCCGACCACTATCTCGAGCTGGACTACGACCTCTCGAAAGTGCTGTTCCTGTGCACGGCGAACTCGACCCGGATGCCCGGGCCGTTGCTCGACCGGATGGAGCTGATCCGCATCTCCGGCTACACCGAAGACGAGAAAGTCGAGATCGCCAAGCAGCACCTGATCCCGCGCCAGCTGAAGGAAAACGGCCTCAAGGAAGGCGAGCTGGAGATTACCGAGTCAGCCCTGCGCGACCTGTGTCGCTACTACACCCGCGAAGCCGGCGTGCGTAACCTCGAGCGTGAAATCGCCAACCTGTGCCGGAAGTCGGTCAAGGCGATCGACATGAAGGAGCGCGACGGCGCCTTTGCCATCACCGATGAGAACGTTGGCGATTTGGCCGGGGTGCGGAAGTTCCGCTACGGCCTCGCTGAAGAAAACAATCAGGTCGGCGCGGTAACCGGTCTGGCCTGGACTGAAGTCGGCGGCGACCTGCTGCAGATCGAATCTGTCACCGTCAACGGCAAGGGCCGGGCGCTCTTCACGGGCCAGCTGGGCGACGTGATGAAAGAGTCGATCCAGACCGCAGAGAGCTTCGTGAAGTCCCGTGCGGCAGACTTCGGCATCAAGCCCGACCTGTTTGCTAAGCGCGACATCCACGTCCACGTCCCCGAGGGCGCTACGCCCAAGGACGGCCCCTCGGCGGGGATCGCCATGGTGACTTCGATCGTCTCCGTGCTGACCGGTGTGCCGGTGCGCAACACCGTTGCCATGACCGGCGAAGTCACCCTGCGCGGCAAGGTTCTGCCTATCGGCGGGCTGAAGGAAAAGCTGCTCGCCGCCCTGCGCGGTGGCATCAGCAAGGTTCTGATCCCAATCGAGAACGAGAAGGACCTCGCCGAGATTCCGGACAATGTCAAAGCGGGGCTGGAAATCGTGCCGGTCAGTGATGTTGACGAAGTGCTCGGCCACGCACTGGCCGAAGCGCTGACCCCCCTGACCGCTGAGCAGATCGCCGAATTCGAAGCGGCGGCAGCCAAGGCGGAGAGTGGGTCGAGCCCGGTTGTCACCCACTGACCAATTCTCCCCGCCAGCGCCAGCAACCGCGTGTCAGGCGGCTTCGCAGAAGGCTAGAACGAGCCTGAAAAGCGGCCCTGAGTCTGGAAAAAGCCCCTGTTGTACGGGGCTTTTTTTGTGCTTGAAGCAGCCCTGCGTGCAGCGCCGTTGCAGACGATTTTCAGACTCGGTAGTGAGGGCCTCGTGAGCGATATATTATGCGATGGCGCTTGGAAGTGTGGTGCAGGCCGGATCGTGTATCTGACCCGCTGAGTTCAATGCAAAGGTGCCAATGACCCAAGACCCACGCGTCTCCAGTTGTCCGACCCCAAGCGCCCAAGGTGCGGGCGGAACCGGGAAGCTAAGTTACGCCGACGCCGGGTGGATATCGATGCGGGTGAGGCCTTTGTCGACGCCATCAAGCCAGCGCTGTCCGGCACGCGACGTCCCGGTGTCATGGGTTCGGTCGGCGGTTTCGGCGCGCTCTTCGATCACCGGCAAACCGGGCTGAGCGACCCGATCCTCGTCAGCGGCGCCAATAGCGTTGGGTCCAAGCTGCTGCTGGCCGAGAGCCTCGATGACTACCGCGGGCTGGGGCAGGACCTCGTCGCCATGTGTACCAACGACATCCTGTGTCGGGGCGCGCGGGCCCTGTTCTTCCTCGACTATCTGGCCGCCGGCCGCCTGTCACCCGAGCGCGACCGCCGAGTTGCCCGGCCTCTACGCCGAAGGATACTTCGACCTGGCCGGCTTTGCCGTGGGCGCGGTGGAGCGCGAGGCGCTGCTGCCCAACTACGATGCGCTCGAAGCGGGTGATGTTCTCATTGGTCTGGGGTCGAGCGGAATCCACTCAAATGGCTTTTCCCTGATCCGCCGCTTGATCGACGAGTTGGGGCTAAACCTCGATGCCCCCGCGCCCTTCGATGCGTCGCTGAGCCTGCGCCTGGCGCGGTCCGGGCGCTGTGCCACGTGACCGGTGACGGCCTGCCGGGGAACCTGAACCGGGTGCTGCTCGCAGATCTGCAGGCTGTGGTCGACCCTGCAAGCGGGAGGCCGGTGCCTCTGTTTGGCTGACTGCAGAGCCTCGATCGGATCGAAATCTCGGAGCTTTACCGGACCTTCAACATGGGTCTGGGCATGGTGCTCGTGGTTCGCGCTGGCGATGCCGGCGACGTCATGGCGGTACTGGCCGGACAGGCGCCGGTTTTCCGCATTGGCGAGGTTCGATCCCGCCCCTCGACCGGGACGCCGCAGGTCCACATCAGCGGGGTCAGCGGGTGATGCATACCAGAGTGCGCAGCGCGATTCTAATCTCGGGGCGCGGCTCCAACATGCAAGCCCTGCTCGACGCCGCCCGCGACAAGGCCGACTTTCCCGCGAGTTTCGATCTGGTGATCAGCGACCGCGCCGACGCAGCGGGGCTGGACATCGCGCGTAAGGCTGGCTGCGACGCGCTTGCGCTGCAACAGACCGGTGCCGGTAAAGCGGCGTGGGAGGCTGAGCTGACCACGCTGCTCCGCCGCGCAGACATCGAGCTGGTCTGTCTGGCCGGTTTCATGCGCCTGCTCAGCGGAGGCTTTCTGGCCGGCCTCGGCCGCCCAGTGCTGAACATTCATCCCTCGCTGCTGCCCGATTTCCCCGGTCTGAATGCGCAGGCACAGGCACTGAAAGCGGGCGTCCGGGTTGCCGGCTGCACCGCGCACGAAGTCACGGAAGTCATGGATGCCGGACCGATCATCGGGCAGGCACAGGTTCCGGTACAGACCTACGACAGTGTCGAGGCGCTGTCGGCCCGCATCCTGCGCGAAGAACACCGCCTTTACCCGGCCTGCGTCGCACGCTTCCTCGGCGCACGCCTGCAGCCGTCCCCCACCCCCGAGCCGGAAACCCCTGTTCATGCCCATTGAGGGATTGAAGGAAGAATGCGGCCTGTTCGAGGGTGCAGGCGTGACCCTCGCGCCCAACGCTGGCGGGGCCTACCTGTGCCAGTGGGAGCGGCTGCAGGTGAGCGGGAGCGGCGACACGCCGTGGCTGGCGGGGCTGGAGACCTTCGACTGTCCCATCGCCCACGGTGAAGGGCGCTTTGCCTTTGCCCCCGGCGCGCTGGAGCGGCTGCAGCAGGGGGGCGGCGACGTGCTGCGCTATGACGGCGAAGCACCTAACGGATCGACCGATCGCCTCGCTGGGATTACCGCCCACGGCGGCTGGGTGCTGGCGATGATGCCCCACCCGGAACGGGCCCTGCTCAGCCACCATCACCCCGACTTTCACCGACGCGCCGTGCTTGCACGTCGGCGCGGAGAGGCCTTGACCACGTTCGGTCTGACCCTGAGAATGTTCTGCAATGCAGTGGAGACGGTGACCCGGTGACCGCAAACGACGATCAGCAGCTTGAGTTTTATCCGCGCGCGCGCTCGGTCCTGTTCGCGGCGGGGCTGATGCTGGCCCTGTTTATCGCCTGGGGGGTGATGAGCTTCAGCGAGGGCATGGTCCGCGCCATGTTCATCATGACGCTGGGCGGGTTCACGTCGGCCGCCTTCGCCTCGCCCTACCTGCTGCGCAGGGAGCCAACGCTGACACTGGCGGCCGAGGGCGTGACCCTGCGCCCGACCTTCTCCCGGCGGGTGTTCATCCCCTGGCACTGCCTGATTTCCGCCCGGACCGCGATCCGGGTCAAGCACCACCTACGGCTGGAAGTGGACTGGACAAGGCTGCGGGCTGGTGACGTCGACCGGACTGGGGCGAGCCTGCCCTCGGAGCGCTCAGCGCCGCTGGAACTGCACGGGCTGCGCCGCATCGATCTGGACGGCAACGTGCACGACGTGATCCTGCTGCTGCAGATCTTCAAGGACCGTCATTTCGTCGAGGCCCCCAGCGCTGATGGTCCCAACGCTGAGGCGGACGACTAGAGCCGCTTCGACCAGCGCCAGACCGGCCTAGGCCAGTTCGCTCATTTCCACCCAGCGGCGCTCGGTCATCGAAATCTGCGCGGCCAGCCCCATCTGCACTGACATTCGCCCATCATAGGCGGTGACCAGCGGTGGGGTGCCCTCGCGGATGGCCTTCTGGAAGTCCAGATGCTGGAAGAAGCTGGAGCCGAAATGGCTGCCCGCTTCGAGCACCTTTTCGTCGATCTCGACGCTCTGGTGGGTCGGGTTCTTGGGGCGGCGCGGCATATGCGTGATCACGCCCTCGGGGATTTTGACTTCGAGCTTGGCCGTGTCACCGATGAGGCTGATTTCCTCCTGGTTCTCTGACCCCTCGGCAAACATGCACAGGTCGAGCTGCGCCTTGGCCCCTCCGGCAAATTCAACCACGGCAAAGCCGTGGTCAAAAATGTCGGGCTTCCGCCCGTCGTATTCCTCGCTGCGATGGTTCACGGCCTGTCCGCCCATGCCCATGACCGCGACCGGCTCATCCCGCAGAATGAAGCGCATCAGGTCGAAGAAATGGCAGCACTTTTCAACGAAGGTACCACCGGTGTTCTCGTTGAAGCGGTTCCAGTTGCTGATCTTGGGCAGGAACGGGAAGCGGTGTTCGCGGATCGACAGCATCTTCATGGCGCCGACGTCGCCCGCGTGGGCGCGCTCGATCATCCGCGCGACGGGCGGCATGTAGCGGTACTCCAGCCCGACCCAGAACACGGGTTCGAAGCTCTTCACCCGCTCTTCGATCTCGAGGGCGTCTTCCAGCGTGGTACACAGGGGCTTTTCGACCAGATGTGGCAGGTCGGTCTGCAGCGTGTCGCGGAGCACGTCGATGTGGGTGTTGTTTGGGGAGGCGATGATCAGCGCGTCGACCACGCCCGCGGCGAGCATATCGCGGTGGTCGGTGAAGTACTGCACTTGCGAGAGGTCGGCGCCGTCGATGCTGCGCAGGGTCGACTCAGACCAGCTCAGCGAGGTCTGTACCGGGTCGCAGACGGCTGTGACCGAGGCCCCGTCGAGCAGGTAGATATTGCGGATGTGCTCCTGAGCCATCATGCCGGCACCGATGATGCCGTAGCGGGTCGAATTGGACACGGTTTCTCTGCTCCCCCAAAAGCGCAGTCTTCGGTCAAAGTCTATAGCGTGAAGCGATGCCCGAGTGACCGTCCGGCTGCAAGTGCTCAGTCTGCGCGACTGCCCCTACGCTGCCTGCGCTGCTGTTACCGCCGTCGCTGCTGTTGCCACTGCCGCTGCCGCTCCAGCCACCGACGCGGCTAGCGTGTCTCGCGGGCGATCCGCCGGGTGACGAGGATCACCGGCAGCACGCCGAGCAGGACGATGATCAGGCAGGCGACGCCGGTTTCCTCGACCCGCGCGCGGCTGGCGAAGTCGTAGATGAAGGTCGAGAGCGTGTTCAGCCCGAAAGGCCGCAGGAATATCGTCGCCGAGAGCTCTTTCAGCGCATCGATAAACACCAGCAGGGCAGCGACCGACAGGCTCGGCCACAGCGCGGGCAGATGCACCCGCAGCAAGGTCATCAGCGCACCCTGGCCCAGCGTGCGGCTGGCATCATCGCGGGCGAGCGGGATGTTGCGGAAGCCGCCGTCGACGTTGCCCTCGGCCAGCGCCAGAAACCGAATGAGGTAGGCTAGCAGGATGAGCGCGCCCGACCCGGTGATCAGCAGCCCGACCGACAGGCCCAGTCCCTCGCGCAGCCAGCCAGCGAGCAGGTTATCCAGCCCGGCCAGCGGCACGAACAGCCCCAGCGCAAGGATGGTGCCGGGGATGGCGTAGCCCAGACTGGCCAAACGCACGATCAGGCTCAGCCCCCGACGCTGGCCCGCCTGCAGGCGCAGGGTGTAGACCATGATCACCCCGGCAAGCACGGTCAGCACAGCTGCGCCCAGCGCCAACTGCAGCGATGTCAGCAGGGCCCGGTGCAGGTCCGGGTCTGCAAGCAGGTCGAGCCGGTCAAGCGCGTAGCCCCCCAGCACCCACAGCGGCACGCCGAAACCCAGCAGCACGGGCAGGCAGCACCAGACCACGGCCAGCACGGCCCAGACCCCGTTCAGCTGCTGCCGCGTTGGCGCGGCGCGGGCGCTGCTGCTCTGTGCTTGCCGCCGCCGCCGGGCCCAGCGCTCGGTCAGCACCAGCACGAACACGAAGATCAGCAGCACCATGGTCAGCTGCGCTGCCCCGGCGATGTCACGTCGTGAGAGCCAGGTGTCGAAGATGGTGAAGGTCAGGGTCTCAACGCCAAGGTATTCCACCGCGCCGATGTCATTCAGCGTTTCCATCAGCGCCAGCACCACCCCGGCGGCGATGGCAGGGCGAAGCGCGGGCAGCAGCACCCGGAACAGGGTTGCCACAGGCCCCCGACCCAGCGCGCGCGAGGCCTCGACCAAGCGATTGCCCTGCAGCTTCAGCAGCGCCACCACAGCGAGGAATACGTAGGGGTAGAACACCACCGACATCACCAGCACAGCCCCGCCGGTATTGCGGATGCTCGGGAACCAGTAGTCGCGGGCGCTCTGCCAGCCTGTGAGCGCGCGCAGGCTTTCCTGCAGCGGCCCCGTGAAAGAGAAGAACTCGATGAAAGCGTAGGCGCTCAGATAGCTGGGCACGGCCAGCGGCAGCACCAGCAGCCACAGAAACAGCCGCGCGCCGGGAAAGCGGAAGGTCATGACCAGCCAGGCGCTGAGGATGCCGATTACCGCCGTCCCTGCCACCACGCCGAGCATCAGCCAGACTGTGGTCGACAGGGTATAGGGCAGCACGTAGCGCGCGATATGGCCGAGGCTGTCCGGCGTGCCGGTGACAGCCGTCCAGACCAGCGAGCCGATGGGGAACAGCACGATCGCCGCAACTAGCAGCGTCAGCCCCAGGAACACCGGGCCGCGCAGGCGCTGCTGCCCCACCCTCGGCCCGGCGGCGGGCGGTGGGGTTTGCGGCGCTGATGATGGTGCGGTGGCCTTGGCCATAGACGTCCTGAAAGCTTCTTTTCGGCTGCGCAGGGTAGCGAATGCGGTTACGGGGCAAAGCTACGTGCTTTGCCGGTCCAAGGGTAGGGGCAGCCCGCGCAGATCAAACCGTCAGCGAGCGCCCGTCAATGCTGGATTTATCGCCGATCGCTGCGCTAAATCCGACTGTTAAACACCATTTCGACCGCCCGGGCCTGCGCCATGATATCCGAGCGCGGGATCGACCAGGCCTCTTCGCCGAGGATAGCCCGGTTCATGGACTCGACCTGAAGCCGGTACTGGTCGAGGTTTTCGACCTCGATCCGCTCCCCATGGGCATCGCCGAGTGCCGCGCCGGGGTAGAGCACGATTTCCGGGTCCTGCAGACCGGGGTAGGGGTTGAAGGGAACCTTGAGCTCCAGCCGGCCTTCGGTGCCCTGAAACACCATGCGCTGGTGCAGTTGCGCCTGGGTGGAACAGGTGAAGTTCAGGTGCCGGTCACCGGGGAAGTCCATGATCGCCGAGCACAGGATGTCGGTGCCGAAATCCGGCTGTTCCACGATCAGGCTCGCGGCCTTGGTCGGCTCGGCGTCGAGCACGAAGCGGGTGGTGAAAATCGGGTAGCAGCCAATGTCGAGGATGGCCCCGCCGCCCATATTGGGCTGGTTGCGCACGTTACCGGGATCGACGTTGTAGAAGCTGAATTGGCCGTTGATCGCCCGCACCTCGCCAATAGCGCCGGTTTGCACCAGCTCTCTGGCCTTCACCCACTGCGGATTGAAGCGGACCATGAAGGCCTCGGACAGGATCAGGTCGGGGCGCAGATCCATCAGCGGTTCGAGTTCCGCCAGGCTGAGGGTGATCGACTTCTCGCACAGCACGTGCTTGCCCGCCTCCAGCGCCCTACGCGACCATTCGACGTGCAGGTGGTTGGGCAGGGGGATATAGACCGCATCGATGTCATCGCGTTCGAGCAAGGCGTCGTAGGTGACTGGCCCCGACCGGCTCGCGACGGCGACGAGGCGACCGTTATCGCTGGCCTCGATCGCGGGTTGCAACCGGTCGCGGCCGATTTTCGCGTTGCCGATCACACCCCATCGTACTTCACCCATGGCCCTGTTTCCTCTCTGAAAACGTGTCTGTGGGCTGCCCTTTGCCCGCCGGTGTCAGGCCGTGGGGCCGCAGGCAGCCAGCGAGCAGGGTAGCGGTTCCGTCTGACCCTGACCAGCGGGACTGCACACTGGAATCGAGGCTGGACAAACGCGCCCAAGTGCAGGACTTGTTGAGCCGAACAGTGACGGACAAGAGGCCTATGTCTGACCAGCTCGAACTCAGCCACGACCAGATCAACGCGTTTCTCAAGCGCTACGAGATTTTCGAGCCCGTGCTCGCGGTTGATTCGGGTGCCTTCGGCAACGTCAATGCCAACTATGGGATCGAGACCCAGACCCGGCGGCTGGTGCTGCAGCGGGTCGGGCGGAAGAAAAACCTCGATCAGCTCCGGCTGTCCAGTCACGTTGCCAACACCCTGTTCGCCCGTGATTTTCTAACGCCGTATTTTCACCTGACGGTCGAAGGCGATCCCTTCATCGAGCTCGACGGGGAGCAGTTCCGGCTAATGTCCTTCGTCGCCGACCCCGTGCTCGAAGACCGGCCCAGCGTGGCCGATGCCCTGCGCATCGTGGCACTGGCCGAGGACCTTCACGCCGCCCTCAACCGCTATTTCCGCTACGTCGACGAGGGCGACCGGCGCTACATGACCTCCTATCAGGATCAGCCTGACCTGATTGTGCAGGCTGCCTTTGAGCGCAGAGATCTGTCCGAGAAAACCCGAGAGCGGAACGACAGCGTGCGGCCTTTCCTCGACGCGCACTTCGATGAGGTGCGGCGGGTGCGCCACTGCCACGGGGATATCAAGTTCGGCAACGTGATCGTGACGCCGGACCGGATCGGCCTGCTCGATTTCGAAAACTACAACGTCCAGGAGTGGGGCTGGGAGATCGGGGATGCCCTGCGCTCGTGGTTCAGCGACCAGCTCGATAACGTCACTTGGTCGATCCGCGCTGCCGATTTCGAGGCCTTCCTCGGACAGCAGCCCTGGTTCACCAAGCGCGACGCGGTGCTGCACACTCTGCGCACCACGGCGAAGCTACTGGTGCACCTGTACACGGACCGCGAAGACGGGCGTTACTACTTCTCCAGCGAGCCGACCCCGGTCCGGCTGGAAAAGGTCGACGTGCTGATTTCACGGCACGAGACCTTACTACCCGCGTTGCTCGGGTTTGCCCGCGAGCGCGGCTACATCGACTGACGCTGACCAGCCGGGGTCCCGGCTGGGGTTTTCGTTGTGCTGATCAGGGGCGTCAGGGCAGGCCCAAACCGCGCCACGCGGTGACGATGGCGTAATATTCTTCGCGTGATATTTCGACCTCGAGCGCGCGGTTCGCTTCGGCGATGCGCTCGACCCGCTGGGTGCCGATGATCGGCACAATTCCGGGGTGTGAGACCATGGTGAACGCCAGTGCAGCCGCGCCCCGGTCGACCCCGTTGCGGTCTGCTACGGCATCCAGCGCGGCGGCAACCCGCCCCGTTTGCGAGTCTTCGCTGGCGTCCTGGGTCATCAGCGCGCCCCCACCCAGCGGCGACCAGGCGATCAGGGTGGCGCTGTATTCCTGGCACTGGTCCAGCGTGCCGTCCCAGACCGGATCCTGCCGCACCGGCGAAAATTCGACCTGATTGGCGACTAGCGGCCGGGGCAGCATCGACTGCAGCGCCGAGAACATGCTCGGGGTGTAGTTGGAGACGGCGATTTCCCGGACTTTGCCTGCTTCGACCAGTCGCATCAGCCCTTCGGCAACGTCGGCGTGGGGAGTCAGCATGTCCGGACGGTGGATGTAGTAAAGGTCAATGACGTCGGTGTTGAGGCGGCGCAGCGAGTCTTCGCAGGTCAGCACGATGGTATCGGGGCGACAGTCGTAGGGCGTAGGCGGGTAGATTCCGGCCTTGGTCGCCAGCACCATCTCTTTGCGCATGCTGGGGTCGGCCTTGATCACGTCGCCCAGCAGCTCCTCGGCCTTGCCGAAATCGGGGTAACCGTAGATGGAGGCGGTGTCGATCATTGTCATGCCGGCGTCGAGTGCAGCCCGCGTCTTGGTGGCCGCTTCGGTGGCGTTGCCCTTAGATAGGCGCCAATGGCCGTAGGAAATCGGGCCGACACTGAGTTCGCTGGTGCCCAGCAGTCGTTGGTTGGCAAGAGGTTTCAGCACGGTCGTTCTCCGGGATTGATTGGCCTTGCGCGACAACCTACAGGCTCCCAAACCGAATAAAAGGGCAAACTAAGGGCGCTGGATGCAAAAACGCAGGCGCGGGGCGGTGGTCAGTCTTCCGGCCGCCCCAGCGAGCGGTAGTCCCACCCGGCGGCTTTCATCGAAGCCGGGTCGAAGACATTGCGCAGGTCTACCATTGCGGGCTGTGCCAGCCGCTTGCGGACGGCGTCGAGGTCAGCGCTGACAAACTCCGGCCAGTGCGTGACCAGACACAGCACGTCTGCGCCGTCGGCGGCTTCCAGCGCGGAAGCGGCATAGCTCAGCCCGTCGAACAGTGCTTCGGCGCCGGCCATGCCTTGCGGGTCGTAGGCACGGACCTTGATCCTTGCCTGCTGCAGCATCGGGATGATGGCGATGCTGGGGCTGTCGCGCAGGTCATCAGTGTCGGGCTTGAAGGTCAGCCCCCATATCGCGGCGGTCTTGCCGCGTGCCTGGTCCATACCACCCAGCGCATCGATGACTTTGGTTGCCATTTCCCGCTTGCGGGCCTCGTTGACGTCGATCACGGCCTCGAGGATGCGCACCGGTGAGCCTTCGACCTGCGCCGTATCCACCAGCGCCAGCGTGTCTTTCGGAAAACACGAGCCGCCGTAGCCCGGACCGGTCGCCAGAAACGCTGAGCCGATGCGCTGGTCCAGCCCGATGCCGTGCGCGACGTCTTCGACGTTGGCACCCACCCGCTCGCACAGGCTGGCGACCTCGTTGATGAAGGTGATCTTGGTGGCGAGGAAGGCGTTGGCGGCGTACTTGATCATCTCGGCACTGGCGGCTGAGACTTCGACATAGGCGACGCCTTCGTCGATAAAGCGCTGGTTCAGTCGACGCAGCGCTTCAGCGGCAACGCCGTCGCGCGGGCCGACGACGATGCGGTCGGGTTGCATGAAGTCGTCGATGGCCGCGCCTTCGCGCAGGAATTCCGGGTTTGAGGCTAGATGGATGCTGGCCGTGCCAGTGTTCGCGCCGCTGGCGTCCAGTCGCGCCTGCAGCCGGTCGTTCGTCCCGATGGGAACGGTGGATTTGACCACCACGCTCAGCGGACCCGAGCGCCGAGCGGCGAGGATGGCGTCAAAGGCGGCATCGACGAATTTGGTGTTGGCGCGCCTGCTGTCCGCCTCGGTTGGCGTTCCCACGGCGATCAGCGCCAGCTCGGCTCCGTTCAGCGCGTCATCGTAGTCAGTGGTAAAGCGCAGACGCCCGGCGGCAACAGCCTCCTGCACCAACCCATCCAGCCCAGGCTCGTAGATCGGCAGCTGGCCATCCTGCAGCCCGGCAACCTTGACCGCGTCGATGTCCAGACAGACCACGGAATGACCAAGGCTGGCGTAGCAGACGCCTGTGACCAACCCGACGTAGCCGGTTCCGATTGCAACGATATTCATGGCTCACCCTTGCCAAAGCCCCCCAATGCTTCTGTAAATGGCCAGGGCCTCGGGATCATTCAACCCGCCGCAACGGCGTCTGGCGCTGACCAGCGTCCCGTTCCGGCAGGTGGCGTGCCGCAGACAGGCCGCGGAGACAGGCCAAGGACAGACAAGGCTTTGCACGACGATCACAGACCCTATCACGCCGTTTACCGGCCGCCCTATCCGGGGCTGGACTACCGCGCTGCACGGCCCTTTGCGCGCTGGGCGGGGCCGCACCTGCTCGCCTCCATGCGGGAATGGCTGGGGCAGAACCCGCCACGGCTGGAGCTGGCAACCCTCGCGCTGGAGGAACTGCGCCAACGTAGCAAGGGCGAGGCAGCAGCTGCGCCAGGAACGGCCAGCCCGTTGCAGGCTGATATGACCTTTTCCGACAGCGGGCTGGAACCCATCATCTGGCTGCAGCCTGCCCGGATGGCGCTGGCGCGGGCCTTTCCTGCAGACTGGCCGGGGTGGTCGGCAGCAGGACGGCGCGGCGGCACGGTCTACGCCATTCTCCGCGATGGCTATGTAGCCCCTTCCGGGCGCTATTCCAGCGCTTATGGCGTCTACGTGGGTTCGACGACTAAGCCGCTCGAAAAGCGCTTTATCGAGCACCGGCACTCCTCGCGCGCCGGGCGCGGGATGCAGGCGCACGGGATCGAACCGCTGTTCAGCCTGTGCCTGCCGCTGACCAAGGCTCCACGCCGGCGCAGCGACCTGCGCGGCTGGGAAACCCGGCTGCACCACGCGCTTGCGACGGTGGTGCCCCGGGTCAGTGGCGACACGGTGGACGAGGCACCGGCGCCCTAGCCCCGGCGAAGGCTGCGTGTTCGGCGGTCGGGCAGGCTGCACGGCGGTGGTACGAGGCCGCCGCGCTGTGCTACCACTTCGACATCGAATAATGACTGGAGCCTGACCGCCGCGTTCCGATACCGCGCCCGGTCAGCGACCTAGAGACCTGAACCATGTCTGAAACTGCCCCATGGCCCCTACAGGAGCGCCTCGCGCGTGCTGAAGCCAGCGCCGACGCTGACGGTGACGGCTCGCTGCGGGCCAGCATGCTGGCCGAGAAACAGGCGCAGCAGCGGCGGTATATCGCCGAAGATGGTGCGCAGGCCCCGGTGGCTCAGCTGGGCCGAGACTGGTCGGCCTACGCCGACGCCAGCCTCGATTCTGCGCTGGCCGCAGCCTGGCGCAGCACCCGGCAGGCCGCGTCCCACGTTCCCGCCGACCTTGACCCCGCGGCCCCGGTGCCGGGGCTGTTCATCCTCGGGCTGGGCAAGCTCGGCGGCGGTGATCTGAATTTTTCCAGCGATGTCGATCTGGTGGCCTTCTACGACGCTGACATGGTGCCTGTGCCGGCTTTCGTCGGGCGAACAGATATCACCGCGCGGGTGCTGCGGACCCTCAACCAGACCGTCGACGGGCATGGTTCGGGTCGGTTCGTCTGGCGCACCGACTGGCGGCTGCGGCCTGACCCGTCAGTGAATGACCTGTCAATGTCGACCGATGCCGCTGAGGACTACCACTTTTACCGGGCGGCACCGTGGCGGCGGCTGGCGATGATCAAGGCACGCGTGGTTGCGGGCGACCGGGCGGCGGGTGAGACGCTGCTCGCGAGCCTGCATCCCTACCTCTGGCGGCGGCACCTTGATTTCTCGATGATCGAGGAGGTCGCCCACCTCAAGACCCGCATCCGCGCCGAACACCCCGACCTCGCCAATGAACGCCGGCACGAGACCCCGCTCGAGCAGACCGCTGGTTTCAACCTCAAGCTCGGGCGCGGGGGCATCCGGGATATCGAATTCTTCGTCAACGCCCAGCAGTTGCTCTGGGGTGGCAGGCATCCGCACCTGCAGACGCCCGTGACCATGGACGCGCTGCAGGGGCTGGCCGACGAAGGCATCATCGACGCCGATCTCGCCGGATGCCTCAGGCGCAGTTATTGCCTGCTCCGGGGACTGGAAAACCGGATGCAGTATTGGGCCGACGCCCACACACACTTTGTTCCCACCGACCCCGAACAGCAGGCCTGGCTGGCCGAGCGCAGCGGATTTGACAGCTGGCCGATGCTCGCCGACGCGCTGGTCGAGACCCGGCGCTTTATCGACGACAGCGTCTCCGGCCTGTTCGCCAAATTCGAGCGCCCGCAAGTGCAGGCCGCTACCATCACGGCTGAGCCCGCCTGTGCTGGCCAATCAACCGATGAGCAGGACCCCGATGCGCTGCTGACTGACCAGCGCCTGTACACCTGGCGCGCTGAAGCCGGGGCAGGCGCAGCCCCGGACAAAATCCTGAAACTGGCGCAGGAAAGCGACGATCCGGCCGCCTCTATCGCGCAGGTCGACGACCTGTTCCGACAGCTGGGAAACCGAGGGCAGTATCTCAAGCTGCTGAGCCAAGACCCCAAGCTGTTCGATGCCGTGCTGCCACCGCTGTTCCACGCCCCGGCGATGGCATCGCTGTTGCACCAGTCCGCGCACGTGGTCGACGGCCTGCTCGGGCGGGCGGGGGCGCTGCCGCGCATGCCGGAACTCGATCAGGGGCGGGCGATGACGGCCGCCGCTGGTTCCTATGAGGGCAAACTCGAAGCGGCCCGTGCGTGGGTGAACGAACAGCTCTATCTCGCCTATCTGTCCGTGTTCAGCGGGGCCGCCACCACGCAGGACGCCGAAGGCCACCTGACTGCACTGGCCGAGGCGGCGCTGACGCTGGTTGCCGAGACGGTCACCGGGGAAATGGGGCTGGATCACTTCCCGCTGTGCGTGCTCGGGCTGGGCAAGCTGGGCATGAACGCCATGGCGCCGCACTCTGATCTCGATCTGATTTTCGTGGTTGAAGAAGGCTGGTCGCTGGAGGAGGCCAACGCCGTCGCCGCCCGCTTCAACACGGCCTTCAACGCCCAGATGCGCGAAGGACGGGTGTGGGAGCTCGATACACGGCTGCGGCCGTCGGGGCGCTCAGGGCCGCCGACGATTTCGCTGGCCTCGTTCGAGAGCCATCACGTGCAGGGTGCCAAGACGTGGGAGCACCTCGCGCAGGTGCCGATGCGGCCGCTGTCCGGCTCCCCGGACCTGCAGGAGCGGGTCCGCGCGGTGCGCGACGCTATCCTGCGCCGCCCCCGTGACCCGGATCAGCTGACGGCGGATGCCTACCGCATGCTGCTGCGGCTCCGGGATCAGCGGATCTATGACCGCCCCGACGCGCTGGGCGAGGTCAAGCTGCGTCCCGGCGGTCTGATGGAACTGGAATATCTGCTGGCGGTGCTGACCCTGCGATACGGGGCGCGGCTCCCGCTCGACCAGAGCCCCGCGCACGATGATCTGATTGCGCTCTGGGCCGCAGAGGACGCCGGCCTGCAGCCGCTGGTCGCGGACTTGCGCCGGTTGCGGGACTGGTTCTTCGCCGGGCGCCTGCTCGGACTGCATTGGTTCGAGCAACAGGGGGTCACGCCCGCAGAAATCAGCGCCCTGACCGAGCGCGTGCGAGCGCAGGTACAGGCCCACATCGACGACCCGGCGCAGGCGCTGGGTTACGACTGGGTCGAGTATCAGGAAGAGCCGGTAAAATGGCAGGATTGACGGTAAAGGTCGGACGCGGGACGGGCGAGCCTGAGCGAACCCAAGCTGCCCGCCGCCGTCGGTGCCGGATCAGGATCAGGCCAGGGCTTCACTCAGCGGGGTGAAGGGGAGGTTCTGGGCCTGTGCGACCGGCTCGTTGGTGATCTTGCCGTCCCAGGCGTTCAGCCCCATCGCCAGGTGGCCATCATCGCGCAGCGCCTGCTTCCAGCCCTTATCGGCCAGCGCCAGCCCGAAGGGCAGGGTGGCATTGTTTAGCGCGTAGGCTGAAGTACGGGCATAGGCCCCGGGCATGTTGGCAACGCAGTAGTGAACGACGCCGTCGACTTCGTAGATCGGGTCATCGTGGGTGGTCGGCTTCGAGGTCTCGAAGCAGCCACCCTGGTCGATGGCCACGTCGACGACGACGCTGCCCGGCTTCATGGATTTGATTATCTCCGAAGTCACCAACTTCGGCGCATTGGCGCCTGGGATGAGCACGGCGCCGATCACGAGATCAGCTTCTGCAACTGCCTGACTCAGGGCGGCAGAATTGGAGAAGAGAGCACGCGCCTTTGCGCCGAAGTGGTGATTTATGCGCTCGAGGGTGAACAGATTTCGATCGAAGATGGTGACGTTGGCCTGCAGGCCTACGGCCATTTCAGCAGCGTTGAAGCCGACCACACCGCCGCCGATCACCACGACATTCGCCGGCGCGACGCCGGGCACGCCGCTGACCAGAATGCCGGCACCGTTGGTGGCCTTCTGCAGGTAGTGCGCCCCGGCGAGGACGGACATGCGCCCGGCAACCTCGGACATCGTCTTGAGCAGGGGCAGGCCGCCACCCGCCGCCGTAACGGTTTCGTAAGCGATGCAGGTTGCGCCGGACTTGACCAGATCTTCGGTCTGTTCGGGGTCCGGGGCGAGGTGGAGGTAGGTGTAGAGCAGTTGATGCGGGCGCAGCATGGCGCGCTCGACAGCCTGTGGTTCTTTGACCTTGACGATCATCTCGGCGGTCTCAAACACCTCGGCTGCGGTGGCGAGGATTTTGGCCCCCGCGTCCACGTAGTCCTGATCGGCGGCACCAACCCCGTGACCGGCAGCGGTTTCAACCACCACTTCGTGACCGTGGCTGACGAATTCGCGCACGCTGTCGGGGGTCAGGCCGACCCGATATTCACGGTTCTTGATTTCCTTTGGAACGCCGACGCGCATACCGCCTCCTCATCTGACTGGCCGGTTAATATTCAGTACGATATCCGCCATAAACCGAAAAGCGGTCCTAAAAAATCCTGTAAACGACGAAAATACGGGATTTCAGCCCGAATTATATCGCGACTCTAACTCTTCAGCATGGGGTTCCGAGTCTCTCTCAGGCGGCGTTCCAACCCCCGGTTCGCAGGGCCGCCATACCTCGACAGCCCCGGCAAAGGGTGTTTGTCTCCGGGATCATGACTGAATTTATGCCCCGTTCGGCCCTGTACATGCCGGCCAACAATCCGCGCGCGCTGGCCAAGGCGCCGTCGCTGCCCTGCGACGCCGTTATCCTCGACCTCGAAGATTCCGTAGCGCCAACGGAAAAGGCAGCCGCCCGGCAGGCTGCTGCGGCGGCGATGGCCGACCCACAGATGCGCCAGCGGCCCCTGATCCTGCGCACCAACGCCCTCGACAGTCCCGCGTTCGAAGCCGACATCGCTGTCGCGCGGCAGGCCGACGCCGTGCTAGTGCCGAAGATTTCCACCCTGCACGAGCTTGCTGCCTTATCTGCCGCGCTCCAAGGCTGCCCGGCGCGGCTGTGGGTGATGATCGAGACCCCGCTGGCCGTGCTCGACATCGCCGCGCTGGCGCGCGGTGGTGCCGATGCGGCGCCGCAGCTGCAGGCCTTCGTGCTCGGCACCAACGATCTCGCAAAGGACACCGGCACTGCGCTGGTCGCCGATCGCTGGACCATGGTGCCCTATCTCTCGCAGGTGGTGCTGGCGGCCTCTGCCTTCGGCCTGTCGGTGCTCGACAGCGTTTCCAATAATTTCCGCGACCTCGATACGTTCGCCGCCGAGTGCGCGCAGGGGGCGGCGTTGGGGATGGACGGCAAAACCCTGATCCACCCCGCCCAGATCGAGGCCTGCAACCACGCTTTCAGCCCCTCGGCCGAGGCACTCGCCCACGCGCAGGCGGTGGTCGAGTTGTTCGCCCGGCCCGAGAACGCCGACCGGGGCGCCGTGCAGCTCGACGGGGTGATGGTCGAGCGCCTGCATCTTCCGGGTGCAGAACAAACTCTGGCGCGCGCCCGTGCTTTCGGGTTGATATGACGTGGCAACAGCGCCGAGGCCGCCGTCGGCCGGTGCGCTTGGTGGGAGCACCGTAAGTTATGTTCAGTGCCTATCGACGCTTGCCTGTCGGCGTGCTGGTGCTCTCGCTCTGTATGGGGCTGGGGTCATCGGCCGCGACCATCGTGGTTTCTGTCTCGTCGCTGGCGGGCAATGAGGTTGCGCCGGACCCCAAGCTGGCGACGCTGCCCTACGGCCTGCAATTTATCGCCATGCTGAGTTCAGCGGTTCCCCTGACGACGCTTATGGGGCGGATCGGGCGCAAGCCGGTGACGCTGATGACCACGCTGTTAGGCGGTGTCGGATCGGGGCTAGTTTCGGCCTCGGCCATGTGGCTGGACAGCTTCGTGCTGCTCTGTCTGGGGCATATGCTAATGGGGATTTTCCTAGGCGGGCTGGGGTTCCTACGGTTCGAAGCCATCGACCGCTCCCCCGGTGACTTGCGCGATCAGGCGATTTCGCTGGCCATGTTCGGCGGGGTGCTCGCGGGTCTGATTGGCCCCAGCCTGACCCGGTCTGCGGGGATCGTCTTTCCCTTCGAGGGGTATACCTCGGCGTTTCTGATGTTCTCGGCGGTGACAGGGACAGTGGTGCTGATGCTGCTGGCGCTGCCCTTTCCCAAGGATGCCGACACCATCCGCGCAGCGCAGGCCAAACGCGCCGAGCAGGCCGCGGCGAGGGCCAGCGGCCAGAGCGCCAAATTCGTCGTCCTTTCAAACCCGAAGTTCTGGTTCGCCGTCCTGTGCGGGGGGCTGGCCTACGGTCTGATGAACCTGCTGATGATCGCGACATCGCTGGAGATGCGCAACGTCGGGCACAGCTTCGAGGCCAGCACCTACGTCATTCAGGGTCACGTGCTCGCCATGTTCGGGCCGTCGCTGATCTCCGGGTTGCTGATCCGCTGGGTTCGCCGGGACCGGTTCGTCGCGCTGGGCATGATCCTGATGGCGCTGGCGGCGCTGACAGCGCTCATGGCCCCGGCGCTTTGGGCCTTTATCACCGCCCTGATCCTGGTTGGATTGGCGTGGAATTTCCTGTTCATCAGCAGCGGCAGCATGGTCGCCTCGCTCGCCTCACCGGGGGAGAAGCTGCGGGCGCAGGGGATCAACGACATGCTGGGGTCGAGTTTCTCGGCGGCCGGGTCGCTGTCGGCGGCCGTGGTGCTGGTGATTTTCGGCTGGTCCGGGCTGCAGATCGTCGCGCTGATCCTGCTGGTGCCGCTGATCGTCTTTGGTGTGCTGGTCCGCTTCGGTGGCACCGGGCTGAGCCCGCAGGCTGGTCAGACCAGCCCCTGCGACCCTATATAAAAGGTCTGATAGGGGAGCACGTGAGTGAGCAAGGACAAGTTTAGAAAGGTTGAGCACACGCGCATGGCCGAGGCCGTGGTTGATCAGGTCGAAGAGATGATTCTGCACGGCACCCTGCGCGACGGCGAACGCCTGCCCAGCGAGCGCGACCTCGCCGACCGGCTCGACGTTTCCCGCCAGACCCTGCGCGAGGCGCTCAAGGCGCTCGAGGAAAAGGGTTTGGTCGAGTCCCGGCAGGGCGGGGGCACCTTCATCGCCAATATTGTCGGCTCGGCCATCTCCGAGCCGCTGGTCGAGCTGTTCTCGCGCCACGAGGAAGCCTACCTCGACTACATGGAATTCCGCCTGCTGCTCGAAGCCAAGGCCGCCGGGCTGGCCGCCGAACGCGCCACGCCGTTCGACCGGCAGATCATCCGCGCCCGCTTCGACGCCATGGCCGCCGCGCACGACCAGGACGATGCCGCCCGCGACGCCGAACTAGACGCCGACTTTCACTTCTCGATCGCCGAGGCGACCCACAACCCGATGATGATCTTTTCGCTTCGGTCGATCTTTGAGCTGATCCGCCGGGGCGTGTTCTACAATCGCTACGTCGTCTACCTCGAAGCCGGCGGGCGCGACCGCCTGCTCGATCAGCACCGTGAGATCTGTGAGGCGATCGAGGCCGGGGATGTGCCCGGTGCGGAAGCCGCGATGGCGGTGCACCTGACCTTCATCATTGATTTCTTCAGCGGCGCGCTGAAAATGCGTCAGCGTTTTGAGACTGCACGGCTGCGCGCCGAGGCGCAGGGCTTCAAGCTCTGAGGGCAGCATTTTGAAGATTGGTCTTGTTTTCAGACCAATTTAATGCTTCAAAATCAGTATGCTTTTAAAAAACATGTTGAAATTGGTCCGCTTATGCTGAATCTGCCCAGCCCCCGTGCTGAGGTGCTCGATCGACGGCAGCAGATCGCGCGTGACCTGCGCGCTTTGCTCGGTCGCGACGACTTGCTCATCACATCAGCGAACGAGCTGAAAGGCTATGAGACCGATGGTCTCGCCTGCTACCGCACCGTGCCCATGCTCGCGGTGCTGGCCGAAGACACGGCGCAGGTTGCTGCGGTGCTCCGATACTGCCACGACAACGAAGTGCCGGTGATGGCGCGCGGGGCGGGGACGTCGCTGGCCGGCGGCGCCCTGCCGCAGCAGGACACAGTGGTGCTCGGGCTGTCGAAGATGAACGAGATCCTTGAGGTCTGCGCCGAGAACCAGACTGCCCGGGTGCAGGCCGGCGTCACCAACCGCAACATCTCCACCGCCGTGGACGACCTTGGCCTGTTCTACGCGCCCGATCCCTCCAGCCAGATCGCCTGCACCATCGGCGGCAACGTCGCCATGAACTCGGGCGGGGCGCACTGCCTGAAGTATGGGGTGACGACGAACCACATCCTCGGGGTCACCTTCGTGACCATGGAGGGTGCGGTGGTTGAGATCGGCGGCGAGGCCTTCGACCTGCCCGGTTACGACCTGCTCGGCCTGATCGTCGGTGCCGAGGGGCAGCTTGGCGTCGTCACTGAAGTCACCGTCCGGCTGATGCCCAAGCCCGAAGCCGCCCGGCCTCTGCTCGCTGGCTTTGACTCGGCGCTGGATGCTGGCGCCTGCGTGGCCGCGATCATGGCCACCGGGCGGACCCCGGTCGCCATCGAGTTCATGGACCGCCCCGCCATCCTCGCCTGTGAACGCTTTACCGGCGCCGGGTACCCGACCGATGCGCAGGCTCTGCTGATCATCGAAGTCGAGGGCAGCGAGGCCGAAATCGAAATTGAGCTGGCCTTTGTCGAGGCCATGGCGCGGGAGCACGGCGCAACCTCGATCAGCGTCGCCGAGGACATTGTTTCGGCCGAGAACATCTGGAAGGGCCGCAAGAGTGCCTTCGGCGCCATCGGCCAGATTTCGCCGGACTATCTGTGCATGGACGGCACCATCCCGGTGACTAAGCTGCCCGACGTGCTGGAGCAGATTTACGCCATCGGCGACCGCTACGGCTTTGAAATCGCCAATATTTTCCACGCGGGCGACGGCAACATGCACCCGCTGATCATGTACGACAGCCACCAGCCCGGCGTGCTCGACCGGGTGGAGGACTGCGGCGCCGAGATCCTGTGCGTCTGCGTCGAGGCCGGGGGCTGCATCACCGGCGAACATGGGGTCGGGATCGAGAAGCGCGATCACATGCCGCTGATGTTCTCGCCCGAAGACCTCGAGCAGATGAAGGCGCTCAAGCGCGGCTTTGACCCCAAGTGGCTGCTCAACGGCGGCAAGGTGTTCCCGCTGACCGAGACCGGTATTCCAGCCGGGCAGATCGACCCGACCCAGGGGCTGCACTGATGGCCGGGTCACAGGCCACAGCCGAGCCCAGCGAGACTGCAGCAGACAGCCCCGAAGTCCTGTCCGGGGCTACGGCGGAGGCTTTCAGCACACCAGAGGCGCTGGCCGGGTTCGTCCGGGAGACGACCGAACCGCTGGCGCTTGGCGGCAGAGGGTCCAAGGCCGGGATCGGCTTTCCGGTCGAGGGCAGGGCGGTCACCACCAGCGGACTGAAGGGCATTACCTATTTCGAGCCGCAGGAATTCGTGCTCGGCGCCCGCGCCGGGACGCGACTGTCGGTGCTCGAAGCGGCGCTGGCTGAACACGATCTGATCCTGCCGTTCTCACCGCCACGCTTCGGGGGTGACCCGAGCCTCGGTGGGGTGATTGCCACCAATATCGGCGGGGCCGAGCGGGAGAGCCTTGGCGCCCCGCGCGACAACGTTCTGGGCGCGCAGTACATCAACGGCCGGGGCGAGCTGCTCAAGGCCGGTGGCCGGGTGGTCAAGAACGTCTCGGGCTACGATCTGCCGCGCGCACTATGCGGGTCGTGGGGAACGCTGGCCATCCTGACTGAAATCACGATCAAGGTCGTGCCCAAGGCGCGGGCGGTGGCGCAGGATGCGCCGGGGCTTGATGCGGTCTGGGCATCTCCCTTCGTGTGGCGGGTTAGCCTGCCGCGGGACCGCGCGTCGGCGTTGCTGGCGGGCTGGAGCAGCCCGAGCGCACAGCAGTGGTCCGGGTCGCTGGTCTGGCTGGGTGCTGATGCGGCGGGCGCAAACGATATTCACGAGCGCGCAGCGGCGCTGGGCGGGCACGCGCTGCTGGTGCAGAGCCCCGACGAGCACCGCCGCGAACACGGCTGCTTCCAGCCGCTGAGCACGGGCGTTCAGGCTCTGCAGCGGCAGGTCAAGGCCGCTTTTGACCCCGGTCATCGCTTCAACCCCGGCCGCATGTACAAGGACCTCTGAGCCATGCAGACTTTCTTCAAGGATGGCGTGGAACGAGACCCCGCAACCCAGCGCTCCGAGGCGATTTTTCGCAGCTGTGTGCACTGTGGGCTGTGCACCGGGACCTGCCCTACCTACCAGCTGCTCGGTGACGAGTTGGACAGCCCCCGGGGGCGGATTTACCTGCTCAAGGACATGCTGGAGAACGACCGCAAGCCGACCAAGGACGTGGTCGAACACCTGGACCGCTGCCTGAGCTGTCTGGCCTGCACCACGACCTGTCCCTCGGGCGTGGACTACATGCACCTGATCGACCATGGGCGGCAGGTGATCGAACGCGACTACCAGCGGCCCTTGCCTGAGCGGCTCTATCGCAGCTTTCTGGCGCGCGTGTTGCCGCGCCCCGGCCTGTTCCGCTGGCTGTTGCGGTTGGCGCCGCTGGGGGCATGGATGCGCCCGGTGCTGCCCAAGGCGCTCAAAGCCGCCCTCGCGCTCAGCCCCGACCGGCTGCCGGCCCCGGCCGGAACCGACCGGCCCGGTGTGCATGCGCCGGCGCAGATGAACGCAGGCGGGACACGCGGCCGCGTTGCCCTGTTTCCCGGCTGCGCGCAGCAGGTGCTGGAGCCTGAAATCAACGCCTCGACCATCCGCCTGCTCACCCGGCTGGGCTACGAAGTTGAGGTGCTGGCGGCTTCGTGCTGCGGGGCGCTGACCCACCACATGGGCAAGGCTACGCAGGCCGAAGCCACCGCCACGCAGATGATCGACACCGTGCTGAATGCCCACGACCGGGCGCCGCTGGATGCGCTGGTGATCACCGCATCGGGCTGCGGCACGACCGTCAAGGACTACGGCGCCATGTTTCAGGATCACCCGGCGATGAAGGCCCGGGCCAAGCAGGTCGCCGGGCTGGCGCAGGACATCACCGAGCTGGTGACACCCACCGACCTCGAAGCTTCCAAGCACCAGGACGCCATGCTCGAGGGGATGCAGGTGACCTACCATAGCGCCTGCTCCATGCAGCACGGGCAGAAGATCACCACAGCGCCGAAGACCCTGCTGCGCGCGCTGGGCGCACAGGTGCGCGAACCCGCCGAGGGTCATCTGTGCTGTGGTTCAGCGGGCACCTATAACCTGCTACAGCCTGAGATTGCCGGACAGCTGCGCGACCGCAAGCTGCGCAACATCGCCCGGACTGAGCCGAGCCTGATCGCCACCGGCAACATTGGCTGCATGAAGCAGCTGGAAAAGGGGGTGGAAGTGCCGCTGGTTCACACCGTACAGCTGCTCGATTGGGCCACCGGTGGGCCAAGACCCCACCAGCTGGACGGACGCTGAACGCCGGTTCCACAATAGCCCGCCTACAGTTTGCAACTTAAGCCACGCTATTAGCCGCCTTTGGTCGAGGACGGGGATAAAACCGAGCTGAGCTTTGGCGCGAGCTACGCCATCTTGAGTCGGGCGCTGGCGCTGCAAGCCTCGCTGTCTGTGTACTTCGGAGCCGATGACGACCCGCTGACCTGCGAGATAGATCTCACAATTCCGGTTTTTCTCTGCAACCCTCCGAGTGCCTTTGTAGCCGTGACGCGCTTTCAGGGCTTGGGCAGCAAAAATGCTCACTAGTACCGCTTTTTCTCTTGCTAGAGTGAAGGGGTACAGGAGCATTGTAGCAGCATGGTTGAGTTCATTCCCGCACACAAGAAACCGATCGACGAGGAGACGCGCGCGCGCCTGCTGGAGGGCGAGAGTCGTCATCCCATGACCTTTGTCGAGCGCCTCGCCATGCCGCTGCTGCCCGCCCCGGAGAAGGGCGCGCCGCCGCGCCATCTGGGGGCGTTTTTCTGGCACTTCGCCAGCCAGATCAAAGGCCCGCTGCTGCTGGCGCTGTTCTTCAAGTTTCTGGAAGTCGGCGCGGACCTGATGATTCCGGTCGCGCTCGGCTACTTCGTCGACATCTTCGCGACCCAGGGCGTCGAGACCATGGATGAACGCATGCAACTGCTGGAGCAGCGCTTGCCTATCCTCATGATGTTGCTGGGCTTTTTCATGATCTTCCGACCGCTGGCTATCATTGGAAAGACCGCCGTGGTCGAGCTGGGTCTGATGGGCGGCTTTGGCAATTTCATCCGCTGGCAGGCGCATCGCCATATCATCGGGCAGGACGTGGGCTTCTTCGCAGATGACTTTGCCGGGCGGATTGCGAACCGGGTCATGCAGACCGGCATTTCGCTGCGCGAAGTGATCCTGACCTCGCTTGACGGGATCCTGTACGGGGCAATTTATCTGGTTGGTTCTATCGTCATCCTGTCGCTGACTTCGCTGTGGCTGACCGTGCCACTGCTGGTCTGGACCGTGCTCTATCTGGCCATGATCATCTACTTCATGCCGAGGATTCAACGCGCCTCTGAAGAGCACTCTGAAATCCGCTCAGAGGTCACGGGCCGCATTGTCGACAGCTACACCAACATTCAGACCGTCAAGCTGTTCGCCAACAAGGGCATGGAGGATCGCAACGTCGCCGAGTCCATCGATGACTTCAACTTCGGCTGGATCCGGGTGATGCGGCGGTCGGTGCTGATGTCTTCCATGCTGATCGTTCTCAACGCATTTCTGGTGGTCTTCACCGCTGGCTTGAGCCTGTGGCTTTGGTCGGTCGGCGGCGCGTCGGCGGGGACCATCGCCACGGCACTGCCGCTGGTTTCCACGCTGACGTGGTTCTCGGGCATAATGCTGTGGCTGCTGGGGCATATTTTCGAGAGCGCAGGATCGGTGTCCGAGGGCCGGCAGTCGATCGCTGTGCCCCACAAAATCGTCGACAAGCCCGGCGCGCCGGATCTGGACATTTCCGAGGGCGCCATCGCGTTCGAGGGGGTAACCTTCAACTACGGCAAGACCGAAACAGTGGTGCAGGACCTTAACCTGTCGGTCCGGCCGGGTGAGAAAATCGGGCTGATCGGGCACTCGGGCGCGGGCAAGTCGACGCTGGTCAACCTGCTGCTGCGCTTCTTCGACGTCGAGGGCGGTCGGATCACCGTCGACGGGCAGGACATCCGCGCGGTCACGCAGGACAGCCTGCGCAACGTCATCGCGATGGTGACACAGGACACGAGCCTGCTGCACCGCTCGATCCGCGATAACATCCGCTACGGGCGGCCGGATGCCAGCGAGGATGAGTTGATCGCAGCGGCGAAGCAGGGTCAGGCCTGGGATTTCATCGTCGGGCTCAAGGACAACAAGGGCCGGGAAGGCCTCGACGCCCACGTCGGTGAGCGCGGTGTAAAGCTCTCCGGCGGCCAGCGGCAGCGCATCGCGCTGGCCCGGGTGATCCTCAAGAACGCGCCGATCCTGATCCTCGACGAGGCGACGTCGGCGCTGGATTCCGAGGTCGAGAATGCCATCCAGCAACAGCTGCTCGGGCTGATGACCGGCAAGACCGTCATCGCCATTGCACACCGGCTGTCGACCATCGCCCGACTGGACCGGCTGGTGGTGCTCGAGGAGGGCCGGATTGCCGAAATGGGCAGCCACGACGAACTGCTCGCCAAGAAGGGTGTTTACGCCCGTCTGTGGGCGCTGCAGTCGGGTGGTTTCCTGCCCACCGCTGAGGTGACGACGACCGAGGACTGAGCGCCTCGGGTTCGATTCCCGCATTTTTCGTCCGGCAATGGCGATTTGCCCGGAAACGAATAGTGGGAACCCGGAATGCACCGATACCCCCGCTAGATATAGTGCTTCCCAGAGGGAGGAGATTTCTCTGGGATGCGCGTGCGCGTGTCTCAGGCCGGAATGGAAGCTCTCGACCCGGGTTCGCCTGATCCGCGCACACGGGTGGTTTTACAGCCTTTTCGAGCCCGGTTTAAGGCCGTGCTTTTTTTGGGAGGAAATCATGAAAAAGCTGATTCTGGCTGGCGTTGCTGCGCTGGCATTTGGCGCGACTGCGCATGCTGAAGGCGAGCTCGTTATCGCCTCTAACGCTTCTGACCCGACGCCTATGGCCGCTCTGGCCGAAATCGTTGAGATGTTCGAAGCCGCTAACCCCGACATCAACGTCACCATCAACACCACCGAGCACGAAGCATACAAGACCGCGATCCGTAACTTCCTGGTTGCTGACCAGGGCCCGGACGTCGGCATGTGGTTCGCTGGTAACCGGATGGCCGGCTTCGTTGAAAATGGCCTGTTCATGGACATTTCCGACGTTTGGTCCGACGGTGGCCTGCTCGACGCAATGTCGTCCACCGCTGCGTCCGTTACTTTTGACGGCAAGCAGTACGGCGCACCCTACGCGTTCTACCAGTGGGGCGTGTACGCGCGCGGTGACGTCATGGAAGCCAACGGCATCGGCGTTCCAGACACCTACGAGGAGCTGCTGGCTGCTTGTGAAACCCTCAGCGCCAACGGCATCACCCCGTTCACCATCGGCACCAAGTACCTGTGGACCGCTGCGGGCTGGTTCGACTACGTTAACATGCGGACCAACGGCCTCGAGTACCACATCGACCTGATGCTCGGTAAGATCCCGTACACCGACGATGGTGTCCGTGCGACCTTCGCCAACTGGGCTCGCGCTGTCGACGCTGGTTGTTTCCTTGAAGGCCACCAGAACCTGTCCTGGCAGGAAGCTCAGGCTCCCCTGATCGCAGGTGAAGCAGCCATGTACCTCATGGGTAACTTCCTGATCGGCAACCTGCCGGCAGAAACCCAGGAGCAGATGACCTTCTTCCAGTTCCCGGATATCGACGCTTCCATCCCACGGGGTGAAGACGCGCCAACTGACCTGTACTTCGTTCCGTCCAACGCTCAGAACGTTGAAAACGCCAAGAAGTTCCTGGCGTTTGCGACCTCCGCTGAAGCGCTTAACAAGACCCAGGCTGCCACCGGCATGCTGTCGCCACACTCCGGCTCTGAAGCACCAACCGACCGCTTCATGCAGGCTGGCGCAGAAATGCTGGCGAGGTCGGTAACGGCTCAGTTCTACGACCGTGACACCACCCCTGAAATGGCCTCCGCAGGCATGAAGGGCATGGTTGAATTCATGCTCGATCCGTCCGCGATCGACGACATCCTCGAAGACCTCGAAGATGCGCGTGAAGAGATCTTCGGCGCCCTCTAAGGCCTGAAGTCATCAAGACCCAGGGCGGCTGGTCTGCAGCCGCCTCCGTATTGACCCTGACGGACCCTTGGTTTGTCAGGGTTTTCTCTTTTTATTTGCCCTTCCGTCTTTCCCGCTTCCGTTCCTGTTTCCGTTTCCGTTTCCGTTCTCTCCCTTAGGAACCCGCCGTGAGCTCAACGTCTCAGACCATCCCCCGCCTGCCGCTGGACGGTATGGAGGGGGCGATCAGCAGCCTGATCGTCGGCTGCGATAATCAGCCCGACCTCGACCTTGCGTCTGCCCTGTGGGACGCGTGGTGGGAGGCGGGCGGCAATGGCTTCGACACCGCCCATATCTACGGGCAGGGCCTGCATGAACAGAACCTCGGCGCGTGGATGCGCAGCCGCGGGGTGGCGGGACAGGCGCGGGTGATCGTCAAGGGCGCCCATACCCCGAACTGCCTGCCCGACGCGATCGAGGCGCAGCTCACCGTGTCGCTGGAGCGGCTTGGGCTCGACCACGCCCCCGTCTACATCATGCACCGCGATAATACGGAGGTGCCGGTCGCCGAGTTCGTCGACGTGCTCAACGATCTGCACAATCGCGGGCTGATTGGGGCCATCGGCGGGTCAAACTGGTCGGTGGCACGCTTTGCCGAAGCCCGCGCCTATGCGCAGGCAAGCGGGCGGCGGGGGTTGAGCCTCCTCAACAACAATCTTTCGCTGGCGGTAATGGAACGCCCGGTCTGGGCGGGCTGTATCACGTCGAACGCGCCCGAGGCGCTGGCCTTCCTGCGCGCGGGTGGGGTGACGCACCTGTCGTGGTCCTCGCAGGCACGGGGCTATTTCATGGGGGCGGGGGAGCGCACGGCGCTGCCCGACGACACCGCACCCGACACGTGCTTTGCATCAGCAGCCAACGAAAAACGGCGACGGCGGGCAGAGACGCTGGCGGCTGACTATGGCGTGCATCCGCACAACATCGCCACCGCATGGGTGCTGGGGCAGGGCTTTCCCTCGCTGGCGCTGATCGGGCCGCGCACCATCGAGGAAATCCGGACGACGCTGCCCGCGCTCGGCCTGCGGCTTTCCACAGGCGAGATCGCGTGGCTCAATCTCGAGCAGGACGCGCGCCAGCCGCCATGAAGCGGCGGCGCGAAGCTGTGCGTTGAAACGCGGCTTTAGCCCTTGCGCGCGCCGAGGGTCAGTCCGGCGACGAACTGGCGCTGGAGGAAGAAGAAGAAGATCAGCGGGGGCAGGGCGACGATGATCGCCCCGCCGGCCATGACGTTCCAACGGTTCTGCCACTGCCCGGAGGCGAGGTTCACCAGCTGGGTCGGGACCAGCATCAAGTCACCCTGGGTCAGCACCAGCGACCAGTAGAAGTCGTTCCAGACGAAGGTGAAGATGAGCAGCCCTAAGGCGGCCAGCGCCGGGCGCAGCAGCGGCAGGATCACGTTCCAGAACACCTGAAATTCGTTGGCGCCCTCCATCCGCGCAGCCTCGATCAACTCGGTCGGCAGAGCGGCGATGAAGTTCCGCATGAAGAACACGCAGAACCCGGTCTGGAAGGCCCCGTGGAACAGGATCAGCGCCCACAGCGTGTTGTAGGGCGACCAGTCCCCGAAACCCAGATCCTGCATCATCCGCAGCACCGGGAAGGTCAGCACCTGAAACGGGACGAAGTTTCCGGCGACGAAGATGGCGAACAGCCAGGTGCGGCCGAGGAATTTGTGCTTGGCGAGGACGTAGCCGGCCAGCGTGGCGAAGCTGACGGCGACGCAGACCACGGGCAGGACCACCAGAAAGCTGTAGACCATCGACGACCAGAATGCCGGGTTGCCCAGCAGCACCCAGAAGCCCTCGGGCAGCAATGGCGCAGGAATGGTGAACTTCGCGCCCTGTTCGGCGTTGATCTGCTCGTTCGATTTCAGCGCCGTATTCAGCAGCAGGAAGATCGGGGTCAGCCAGATCAGCATCACGGCGATGGCGCTGCACCAGTAGAAGGTGCGGGCGCCGGGCCGCCAGGTATGTTCGGGACTGGGGTACATGTGTGGCTTCTCCCTAGTCGTCCGCCTGCCGGACCATGTTGGTCACAAAGAAAATGATGAACACGAGCATGATCAGGAACAGGATCACCGAAATCGTTGCGCCGTAGCCGTAGTTTCCGCCGTTCTCGCCGAAACCGACCTCGTACATCAGCCGCGCCAGTACCTCGGATTTCTGTCCGCCCACGGTCATGACGTGCACCAGATCGAAGGATCGTAGCGCGCCGATGGTGGTCACCACCACGCAGATGAAGGTCGCGGGCCACAGCTGGGGCAGCACAATTTTACGGAACAGGGTGAAGCCCGACGCACCATCGAGTTTTCCCGCCTCGATCAGCTCGGCATTGATCGCCGTCAGGCCGGCCAGATAGATGATCACGCAGTAGGCAATCTGCGGGTACCAGGCAGCGACGATAATACCGATGTTGGACCAGCCGTCGGTGCCCAGAATGCCGTCCTTGCCCCAGCCGATCGAATTAAACAGCCACATGAGCGGCGCCCCGTCGGCGGTGTTGTAGAAGAACTGGAACAGGAAGGCGATTACCGTCGGCGACAGCACGAACGGGAAGAAAAACGTCGGCTTCATCAGCCTTACCACGAAGTGGTTCTGGTTGAGAAGCACCGCCAGGGCAAGGCCAATGGGGATGGCCACTTGGAACATGATCAGCCAGATCAGGTTGTTGAGCAGTGCCTCTCCGGCGTCGGTCAGGCGCGGATACCGCCCCTTGGACATGGTCGAGGGATCCCAGCCTACGCCGTCTTCGGTGAATTTCACCGGGTTGAGCTTGGCCAGCTCCTTGCCCGCACGCTCGATGTTGCGGTCGGTCTTGGCGAAGAAGCGGCGGTAGTTATCGAGGCCGACCCACTCCATCTTCTGCACGCGGCGGCAGTACTCGCCCTCTTCAAGCTCCTTGATCTCGCGCCCGTCCGCGCAGACCAGACGGTCGGCGCGCACGTCGTGCAGGCTCATCCAGGTCGAGCCGGCGATGGGATACAGCACAAATACGGCGAACAGCAGGAAGGCAGGCGCGAGGAACAGGATCCGCGCTGGTCCGTAGCGGAACAGGCGACCCAGCGTCAGCGCACCGATTACGGTGACAGCAACGAGCCCAAAAAGCCAGAGCGTTAGGCCTGACGGCGCAATTGATTGCCACGCATCAACAAAAAACGACATGGATCGCGAGAGCCTCCCTATCTCCGGCAGCAGCACGGTGCAGCAGGCACGCGTCGCTTCAAGCTGTCTAGGGGGCAGGGCGGGCATTCTTCCGGTATCCTTCGGTGAAGGCTGCGGAATCGTTCTATCGGGATGGGGAAGGCTGTCGGCGGACCGGGTGTGATGGGGTCGGCTCAGGCTTGAGCAGGCAGGCTCAGGTGCGCTGTTGCCGGTCGAGATGGGCGAGCAATCCGCCGATGCCTGCGAGGTGCAGGACCAGCGCTGACAGCGCGCTCAGCCAGACCGACAGGTCCAGCCCACCGGCGTCCCCGCCGCCGCCCATCGCTCCGCTCAGCGACAGCCAGTAGGCCTTGGCCACCAGATAGGGGGGGAACAGGCCGGGCAGCCAGTCCAGCGGCGATGGCAGGAACCAGCTTACGAGGATCAGCAGACCGCCAAGGCCGATGAACTTGGCCATGGCAAAGCCCTGCACCTTGTCGCTGGCCGTGGCGGCGAGGAACAGCATGAACAGCGGCGCCCCCAGACCCGCCAGTGCGCACAGGCTGATCAGTGGCAGCACGCCCGGAAGGGCGGCAGCGTCGGTGCCCGTTTGCTCCAGCGCCGGTCCGACGAACAGCATCTGGGCCAGCGTCACGCCGAAGCCCAGCGCCCAGCTCAGCAGCGACCGCCACAGCATATAGTCGACCAGCGCCACAGGGGTCACGGCCATGGCGTCCAGCGTGCGGTCCTCTTTCTCATCCAGCACCACGAAACCGAAGATGAACCCGACCAGCAGCGGACCATCGAACAGGCTGAAATAGGCCAGCGCCAGCGGGAAATAGTGGCGTGCGGGCTCGGTCCCCAGCGCGCCGGGCAGCAGGCCCAGTCCTTCAAGGTAACCGGTCAGTGGCGGCAGGCCGAAGCGCAGCCCGAGCGCAATCAGCACGATCATGGCCGCCATCATGCGCAGGAAGCTGTCGCGCAGGATCAGCCGGCTGTCGTTGAGGCCGAAGGCGAGGATGCTGCGCGCCGTCATCCGGCCTTGTCCACCACGTGGCGCTCGAAGGCGCGGCGGGACCAGACGAACAGCACCACCAGCCAGAACGCGGTGCCCAGATAGCCCAGCGCGGCGAGCAGGGGGTCAATGGCGCCGAAGGCCCCCATCATGATCAACGTTGGCGCGGCGCTGGGGATGAGCAGCAGGCCCCAGTGCTCGAACAGGCCCAGGAAATGCAGCGCCGGCGCCTGGATCACGGCGGAGATCAGCAACACCGGCACCAGAAAGTCCGTCAGGCTGCGGAATCGGACCACCAGACCCAGCCCGAGCAGCAGGTACAGCGTCGCCAGCCCGATCAGCCCGAAGCCAAGGTCGAACAGGCTGATCGGTGGCCCCGTCTGGCTTTGCAGGGCGATCCACGCCTGCAGCAGCGACAGGGTGATGACGGTCTCGAACAGGACCAGCAGGTTGAGGCTGATCAGCTTGGCGGCGATGAAGTTGCTGATCGACAGCGGGCTGACCAGTGCGGCGTCGAGGGTGCCGTCGGCGCGCTCGCTCAGGATCAGTGCGGCCATGTAAAGCATGGTGGTCGAGCCGATCCCGAGCAGGATGAAGACCGGGATCGCGCGATCGAGGAAAGAGACCGGCATCAGCAGCGCCAGCGGCAGCGCCAGCAGCACTGAAACCACCAGCCCGATCACGTACAGCCTCCCGCGCAAGTGCAGGGTGACGTCGGTTCTGATGGCTTGGAACAGGCCTGACCGGCCGCCAGGGTCGTTGCCGGGAAATCCGCAGTTGGTCATGGGATTACCTGTCCTCGCTTTGGGTGCTGCTGCCCGCACGGCTGGCCGCCGATTGCAGGGGGTCGTCCCCCGCGTGCAGGGTCTTTCCGGTGAACTCGATGAAGATATCGTCGAGCGTGGTTTGTTCGGACTGCAGGCTCTCTATAGTGCTGCCGGTGCGCAGGGTATCGAGGAAGGCCTGATTCTCGCCAAGGCCATCGAGGGGGAACTGCCGGGCGGGGCTGCCCGCCTGCTTCAGGCGCACTTGACCTGCGCCGTGCCGACGCTTGAGGCTTTCGGGGGCATCGATCAGCGCGATCCGTCCGTCGACAATGAAGGCGACCCGGTCGCACAGCTGGTCGGCGAGGCTCATGTTGTGGGTGGTGACAAGGACGGTGGTGCCGTCCTCGCGCAGCCGCCGGACCAGCGCCATCACCAGCCGGGTGTTCACGGGGTCGAGCCCGCTGGTGGGCTCGTCGAGAAACAGCAGGCGCGGGCGGTGCATGCAGGCGCGGGCAAGGTTGAGCCGGACCTTCATCCCTTTGGACAGGGCGCCTGCGCGCTCGTTGGCAGCATCGCTCAGACCGACCCAGTCGAGGACCCGGTGGGGATCGACGGTCGGCCCTCGGTAAAAGGCTGCAAAGTGGCGCAGGTTTTCCAGCGCGGTCAGTCGCGCATAGTGATTCGGCAGTTCGAAGGAGACGCCGACCTGCTCATAGAGGCTCTTGTCCCAGTGCCGGACTTCGCGCCCCAGCACCTCGGCCCGGCCCTCGTAGCCCTGCAGCAGGCGGATCAGGATCTTCTGCGTGGTCGACTTGCCCGCGCCGGAGGGACCGAGAAAGCCGAGGATTTCGCCGTCTTCGAGGTTGAAGTTCAGGCCCCGCAGTGCCGGGCTTGGGGCGCTGGGATAGGTGAAGCTGAGGTTTTCGACGGTGATCATGGCGCTGAACTTACGCGCTGGAAGACGTTTTCGCCAAGAGGAAGGACGCAGGCGGGGGGACAGGGCGGCAAGCCTGTTCTAGACTGCGCCACGAATCAGCAGACCAGACCAGATTGACGAGGCCGTTTTGACCACCCCGAGCACCGCTCCAGCAGCGACATCTTCCGAATTTGACTATGTAATCGTGGGCAGCGGTTCCGCCGGCGCCATCATGGCAGCCCGGCTGACCGAAGACCCGGATATCCGGGTCGCCGTGCTGGAGTTCGGGGGCAGCGACCGGTCGATTTTCGTGCAGATGCCGACGGCGCTGTCCATCCCCATGACCCGGGACAAGTTCAACTGGGGCTACTGGTCCGACCCCGAGCCGGGGCTGGACGGCCGGGTCATGGACTGCCCGCGCGGCAAGGTGCTCGGCGGTTCGTCGAGCATCAACGGCATGGCCTTCGTTCGTGGCTGTGCGGGCGATCTGGACCAGTGGGAAGAGGCCGGCGCAGAGGGCTGGAACTACGCCAGCCTGCTGCCCTACTACCAGCGCCTCGAGCGCACGGGTTTTGGGGATGACAGCTACCGCGGCCGCGGTGGCGAAGTCGGCGTTGGCAATGGCAACGACCGGCTACTGAACCCGCTCTACGATGCCTTTATCGCCGCCGGTGAGCAGGCCGGCTACCCGGTGACCAAGGACTATAATGGCTACCAGCAGGAGGGCTTCGGTCCGATGCAGATGAACGTCGCCAGCGGGCGACGGCAGTCGACGGCCAATGCCTTCCTTGCACCGGCGCGTAAGCGCCCGAACCTGCAGATCATTACCGGGGTGCTGGCGCAGCGTGTCCTGCTTGATGGCAACCGTGCGGTCGGGGTCGAGGTCACCCGCGGGGGCAAGACCGCGCAGGTCATGGCCCGGCGGGAAGTCATCCTTGCTGCCGGCTCGATCGGCTCGCCGACGCTGCTGCAGCGCTCGGGCATCGGCCCGGCGGCTGTGCTCAAGGAGGCCGGTGTGATGCCGGTGGTGGACCTGCCCGGGGTTGGTGCCAATCTGCAGGATCATCTGGAGGTTTACTTCCAGTACCGCTGCACCCAGTCGATTACGCTGAACGGGCGGCTAAACCCGCTCAGCAAGGCGTGGATCGGGGCGCGGTGGATGCTGACCAAGACCGGGCTCGGCGCGACCAACCACTTCGAGGCCTGCGCCTTTATCCGCTCGGACAAGGGCGTGCAGTGGCCGGACATCCAGTACCACTTTCTACCCGCGGCTATGCGCTATGACGGGCGCGCGGCCTTCGACGGGCACGGCTTTCAGGTCCACGTCGGCCCGAACAAGCCGCGCAGCCGGGGGCGGGTCGCGATCCGCACGCCGATGGCTGAGGACGCGCCGTCGATCCTGTTCAACTACCTCACCGATCCGCGCGATATCAGCGACTGGCGCAAGGCGATCCGCCTGACCCGCGAAATCCTGCAGCAGGACGCGCTGGCCCCGTTCCGGGGCAACGAAATCCAGCCTGGGTTCGGGGTGCAGAGCGACGACGAGATCGACGCCTGGGTGCGCGAGAACGTCGAGAGCGCCTACCATCCGTCCTGCACCTGTAAAATCGGTCGTGACAATGATCCCATGGCGGTGCTCGACCGCGACTGTCGCGTGCGCGGGGTCGCAAACCTGCGGGTCGCCGACAGCTCGATTTTCCCGGTGATCACCAATGGCAACCTGAATGCGCCGTCGATGATGGTGGGTGAGCGGGCGTCCGACCTGATCCTCGAGCGCGATCCACTGCCGCCGAGCAATGCCCCGGCGTGGTTCGATCCGGCGTGGGAAACCCGCCAGCGGGCGGGCGAGCCGCAGCGGGCCGTCTAGAGCCAGAGCACTGGTGGGTCAAAATACCGAGGCCCTGCACCGGCGACGGCGCAGCCTGATACCCCGCCTGACGAGAACGTTCGCGGCCGCGCCCAGCGTTCCGACCGGTGCGTCTGTGGCTGAGGCTCGGCGATTCAACCACCCTCCGCGAGGCTGCGGTGGGCCGCGGCAACCCCCGCGCCGAGCTCATCCAGCAGCAGGGCCGGGTCTTCGATCCCCACGGACAGCCTGAAGAAGGCCTCGGTAATGCCCAGCGCCTCACGCTGTGCCTCGGTTAGCCCCCGGTGGGAGCTCGAGGCCGGGTGCGAGATCGTGGTGCTGACATCGCCTAGCGTCGGGGCAAAGGCGATCCCGCCGAGCGCCCGCATCAGGGCGTTGGCCTGCGCCCGCCCGCCAGGGAGGGTGAAGCTGACCATGTTGCCTGGATTTTTGCCCAGCAGCGCCCGGGCCAATGCTCGGTCCGGGTGATCGTCGCGGCCGGGGTAAAAGACCTCGTCAACGCCGACGAGGCCAGCGAGGTGGTCGGCTATCCGCTGGGCGTTGTCCTGCGCGCGTTCAAACCGCAGCTCGAAGGTATGGAGCCCGCGCTCGGCCATCCAGCAATCCCACGGTGAGGGTGTCAGCCCCCAGGTGGCAACGGCGTCCTCCAGTGGCTCGCGCAGCGCCGGGTCCCGGGCTGCAACATAGCCCAGCGTCACGTCAGAGTGCCCGGCCAGCAGCTTGGTCACCGAATTGACCACCAGATCGGCGCCGAGTTCGAAGCCCGAGACCACCGCCGGGGTGGTGAATGTGTTGTCGATCAGCAGCAGCACCCCGTGTTCCCGGCACACCGCCGCGATGCCATCAATATCGGCGATCCGCAGGGTGGGGTTTGAGACCACTTCGACCAGGACCATCCGCGTTTCTGGGCGCAGCGCCTCAGCGACATTGGCCGCGTCGGCCACGCCCACCAGCGTGGTCGACAGCCCCAGACGGGGCAGATCCTGATTGAGCAGCCGCAGGCTCTTGCCGTAGAGCTGGTCGCCGGCGATGACATGGTCGCCGGCCTTGAGCACGCCGAGCACAGCCGCGGTGATCGCTGACATGCCTGAACTGGTGATCAGTCCGGGCGCAGGCGCGGCTTCAAGCGCGTCGATCTTGGCTGCCAGCAGGTCTGCGTTGGGGTGGCCTTCGCGGGCGTAGGTGTAGCCTACCGCACGGCCCTCGTACTGGTCTTCGAGCGCATCGACGTCGGGGGTGGCGTAGACCACGGCGGGCTGCAAGGGCGAGCCCAGCGCGCGGGACTCAGAGGGCGGAAAGGGGCTGCGTCGGACAACGTTGGGCAAGCGGCGATTGCCCCTGTCTCCCGGAGCTTTCCAGCGATCTTCAGACTTTGTCACCCGGCTGTCCTTTCAGTGCTCAGTCATTGCTCAGGTCGGTGCAGAACCAGCGATCAGCAGCGAGCGGGTGTCGCCGGGGTTCAGGCTTGGCGCGCAGCAGAGCACTTCGGCGCCGGGGTGGCAATACGGCCTAGCGACGGCAGTGCGCGGCTGGGCGGTGGGCTGGGATCTGCCGGGTTTCTGGTCATCTGTGACGGTCTGCGACGGTCTGCGACCTAAATCGGCGCAGGTGCCGCGAAATCACAAGACGCGGCTGGGTCCGGGGTTCAAGCACCATGCATGACCTGCGCAGATTTGCGATCCTGCGCGGCCTCTGACACCGGGTCCTCAATCCCCGGCGTGTGTCTGTTGAGATTGGAGCCTTGATGACTAACCCGGTGTTTTCAGCCCTGGACCTGAGCCTGCTGATCCGTGTCCGGGTCGTGGTCAGCGCGGTGCTGTCCATGGTCTTCGCCGGGTTCGCGAGCGGGCTGATCTATGCATGGGTCCCGATCCGGCTTTCGGCGCTTGGCTATGATCCTTCGGTCGCGGGCATGCTGATTTCGGTGTTTGCCGTAGGCGCGGTGCTGGGCTGCTTCATCACCGGTGCACTGGTGCGCCGGCTGGGGCAGGCGCGGACGTGGCTGTTGGCCCTCGGGATGCTGCTGATTTCTTACGCCACGCTGGCCTTTACCGAGCAGCCGCTGTTCTGGGGGCTTGGACGGCTGGCCTATGGTGTTGCCATGACCCAGCTGTTCGTGGTCGGGCAGAGCTGGTTCAACGCACTGGTGACCAACCGCTTCCGTGGCCGGGTGCAGGCGAGCCTCAACACCCTGTTCGTCGTTGGGATCGGGGTTGGGGGCTTTGGTATTGGCTTCATCAGCGTCGATGGCAGCATGGCGCCGCTGGTGGCGCTGGGGCTGACCGTTGCGGCACTGATACCCATGCTGCTGCCTGGCCTGCCGCGGGTACCGACGCCCCGGGCCGCTCAAGTGCGGGTGCTGCGCGCCTGGCGGATTTCACCGCTGGCGGTTTCCGGGATGCTGTTCGCGGGCGGGGTGACCATGCTGGTGCAGGGGTACGCGCCTATTTTCGTACAGGCCAAGGGCTTCGAGCCTGCGCAGATCGGGCTGATGCTGTTGCTGATGCAACTGGGGATCTTTGCGGTGCCGCTGTCGGCGGGGTTTGTCTCTGACCGGGTCGACCGGCGCTGGGTGATTGTCGCCTGCACGGTGCTGATCGTCGGCTGTGCTGCCTTTGCCAGCGAGGTGGCGGGGCTGAATTTCTTCTTCCTAGTGGCGGCTTTTGGCCTGTGGGCGGGTTCGACGGAGGCGATTTTCTCAGTCACATCGGCGCAGGCGAGCGACCACGCTCAGCCTGAGGAGTACCTCAGCCTGTCTTCGACACTGATCCTAGTCTGGTCGAGCGGTGCGGTGCTGGTGCCCGGCGTGACCAGCGTGCTCACCCGTCTGTTCGGGGTCTCGGCCTTTATGATCGTGGCCGGGGTGCTGGCGTTGGTGTTTTTGGTTTTCACGCTGGTGCGCTTGCGGCTACGGGAGCAGCCGGAGCCGGATCCGGCGGCCGATGCCGCGGTTGATCCGGGGCTTGACCTTAGCGATCCGCCGCTGCGTTAGGGCGACAGGACGGTCGCGCGTGGGAGATTTGTAAGCCGCGAAGCGGCGTCAAATCGAGCGCGCCACCCCTGTCAGGGGCAAGGAGCTCATGATCCCGAAGCCATGACAAGGGCAATACTGCGCCAACCTGAACGATTGCAGCCCCAGTCCGGCTTGCGCTAGCTTGCTCACCATGACGATTCCTAAACATCCCCAGCAGTCCAACACGGATGAGCCCCTCGATCACCGCCGGTTTGTTGCCGCCCTCAGCCCGGAGCAGCGCCGCGCACTGACCGCAAAGTCCGACCGTGCCGGGCTGTTCCACCTCGCCGGTCACCTCGCGCTGATCGCCGTCCTTGCGACGGCCGTAATCGCTCAAGTACCGCTCTGGTGGGCGCTGATGGTGCCGCTTGGGGTCGTGCTGATCTTCCTCTTCACCCTCAACCATGAAGCCATCCACCGCACCGCCTTCGCCGCCGGCTGGCTCAACGAAGTCGTCACGCGGGTCTGCGGGCTGGTGCTGATGCTGCCGGCAACATGGTTCCGCTTCTTCCACTTCGAGCACCACCGCCACACCCAGGACCCCGAGCGCGACCCTGAGCTCGCCGGCACAGCACCCGCCACCCGCGCGGCCTGGCTGTGGCACGTCAGCGGCATCCCGCTGTGGATCAGCGCCATCAAGGGCCTGCTCACCAATGCCGCCGGGTTGAACCGCGACCCCTTCGTTCCGACCTCAGCGCGTGCGCGGGTGCAGCGCGAAGCACTGGCCATGATCGCGGTCTATCTGGGGCTGCTGGCCACTTCGCTGTGGCTGCAGACGGCGGTGCTGCTGTGGGTCTGGGTCATCCCGGCGCTGCTGGGACAGCCCTTCCTGCGGCTCTATCTGCTTGCTGAGCACGGCCGCTGCGCCTTCGTCGCCAATATGTTCGAGAATAGCCGCACGACCTTCACCGGGCCACTGGTGCGCTTTTTAGCCTGGAACATGCCATACCATGCCGAGCACCACGCCTTCCCGACGGTACCCTTCTACCGACTGCCGCAGCTGCACCGGCTGACCGCCCCGCACCTGCGCGCGACCAGCCCGGGCTATCGCGATTTCACGGCGCGAAGCCTTGCAGCCCTTGGCAACGACAGTTCCGGGGGCTGACGTCGGGCAGGTAGGCAAACGGGCAACCCGGCAGGCAGGGAACCGGGCAGGCGGGCACACGCGCAGCCGATCAGAATGCCGTGCTTACGGGTTCAGGTCTCATGCGGCGCAAAAGGCCCCAGTCAGACGCTCAGGCAGAGGTACTTCAGCTCGAGATAGTCATCGATGCCGTGGCTGGAGCCTTCGCGGCCCAGACCGGACTCCTTGATCCCGCCAAAGGGCGCAAGCTCGGTCGAAATAATCCCGGTGTTGATGCCAACAATGCCGTACTCCAGCGCCTCGGCCACCTTGTAAACTCGGCTGAGGTTCTGGGCGTAGAAGTACGACGCCAGACCGAAGCGGGTATCGTTGGCCTGCTCGATCACCTCGTCTTCGCTCTCGAAGCGGTACAGCGGGGCGAGGGGGCCAAAGGTCTCCTCCTGCGTAACCGCCATCGAGCGATCGACGTTGGTCATGATCGTCGGCTCGAAGAACAGCCCGCCCAGCGCGTGCGGCTTGCCGCCCAGGATGACCTCCGCGCCCTTGGACAGCGCGTCGTCGACGTGCTCCTGCACCTTGTCCAGCGCCTGCGGTTCGATCAGCGGGCCGAAGGCCACGCCCTCATCCATGCCGTTGCCGACCTTCATGGTGGCGATGCGGGCTGCGAACTTCTCGGCGAAGGCATCATAGACCCCGGCCTGGACATAGATGCGGTTGGCGCAGACACAGGTCTGACCGTTGTTGCGGAACTTACAGATGATCGCGCCCTCGACCGCGGCATCAATATCGGCGTCGTCGAACACGATGAAGGGCGCGTTGCCGCCCAGTTCCATCGAGGTCTTCTTGATCTGCGGCGCACACTGCTCCATCAGCTTGGCGCCGACCTCGGTTGAGCCGGTAAACGAAAGCTTGCGCACGGTCGGGTTCGAGGTGATTTCACCGCCGATCGCCGTCGATGAACCCGTCAGCACAGACAACAAGCCGGCCGGGATACCCGCTTGCTCGGCCAGCACACAGAGCGCCAGCGCGGAGTAGGGCGTCGCCGTCGCCGGCTTGACCACCATCGAACAGCCCGCAGCCAGCGCCGCGCCGGCCTTGCGGGTGATCATGGCGTTGGGAAAGTTCCACGGCGTGATCGCCGCCGTCACCCCAATGGGCTGCTTCAGGACCTGAATGCGCTTGTCGCGCTGATGGCCGGGGATGATCTCGCCATAGGTGCGCTTGCCCTCTTCAGCGAACCACTCGATGAAGCTCGCCCCATAGGCAATCTCGCCGGTCGCTTCGGCCAGTGGCTTGCCCTGCTCAAGGGTCAGTAGCTCCCCAAGTGCCGCCTGATTTTCCATCATCAGGTTGAACCATTTGATCAGCACCGCGTGGCGCTCCTTGGCGGTGCGCTGGGCCCATTCCTTCTGTGCGCCACGCGCACCTTCGATCGCCTCAGCAGTCTCGGCGGCGCCCATTTTCGGCACAGTGCCGAGTACCGCGCCGGTTGCCGGGTTGGTCACGTCGATGGTTTCGCCAGAGTTGGCGTCTTTCCACTGACCGTTGATGTAACACTGCTGCTTAAACAGCGGGCTTGAGAGAACCGACATGGTCTGAACCGTCCTTAGTAAAGAGTGGCCCCTGTTCTAGACCGCTTGCGCCGTGGCGGCAAACGCCACTGCGACACCCTTTTTATCAGTACGGCCGCCAAGCCCCTGAGCGCCGGCCGTCAAGCCGCGCCTGAGAGGCGGGATCCTCAGGTCAGGAAGGTGGACAGACCTTGGGTCGAGCCCGACATGGACGACAGCGCTTCGGGGTCGTTCTGCACGTCCTTGGCCATCTTCTTTCCCAGCTCGACCCCGAACTGGTCGAAGCTGTTGATGCCCCAGACCACGCCTTCGACGAACACCCGGTGCTCGTAGAGCGCGATCAACTGCCCGAGCACGAAGGGCGTCAGCCGCCGGTATGCGAGCGTGACGCTCGGCCGATTGCCCGGGAAGCGTCGGGCAGGATCAGGCTGCGGTTCCTGACCCTGGGTGCCGACCATCAGCGCCTCGGACTGCGCCAGACAGTTGGCCTTCAGGATCGCGTGCTGGTGGGCGAGGCCCGGCTCATGACCCTCTGCGGCGATCAGGAACTCCACCGGGACGACCCGGGTGCCCTGGTGCAGCAACTGGTAGAAGGCGTGCTGGCCGTTGGTCCCCGGCTCACCCCAGACAATGGGGCCGGTCATACTGGTAACGTCCGTGCCATCGCGCCGGGTGCGCTTGCCGTTGGATTCCATATCCAGTTGCTGCAGGTAAGCAGGCAGCAGCCCCAGCCGCTGGTCGTAAGGCAGAACGGCCCGGGTCCCGAAGCCGCAGAAATTGTTGTGCCACAGACCCACCAGCGCCAGCGTGAGCGGCAGGTTGTCAGCGTCACCGGCGTTGAGAAAGTTGTCATCCATGGCGCAGGCACCGGCGAGGAAGTCGGAAAAGTGCTCCGGGCCGATGGCGATCATCAGGCTCAGCCCCACCGGCCCCCACAGGGAATAGCGCCCCCCGACCCAGTCCTCGAAGCCGAACACGCGGTCTGCCGCGATGCCATAGGCCGCGGTCAGCGCTTCTGCCGAGGACAGGGCTGCAAGATGCTGACCGAAATCAGCCCCAAGCGCCTGCTTGAGCCAGTCGGTTGCGGTGTCCGCGTTGGTCAGGGTCTCGATGGTGGTGAAGGTCTTGGAGGCAATGATCACCAGCGTCCGCGCCGGATCCAGCCCGGCCAGCGTATCGGCGATATGGGCGCCGTCGATGTTGGAAACAAAATGCGGCCGGATCGCGCCGAGATAGGGTGAGAGCGCGCGGCTGGCCATGGCCGGGCCGAGGTCGGACCCGCCGATGCCGATGTTGACCACGTTGGTAAAGGGCTCACCGTTGGCGGCAGTGATGCGACCCTCGCGCAGACCGCTGGCGAAAGCCGCCATGCGGTCGAGGCTGTCGCGGACCCCGGTGGTGACAGTCTGCCCGTCGACCCTCGGTGCGCGGTCTGGAGAGGGACGCAGTGCCGTATGCAGCACCGCGCGGTCTTCGGTGTTGTTGATCTTCTCACCCGCGAACATGGCGGCACGGTGGGTTGGCAGACCGGCAGCCTCGGCGAGTTCGCGCAGCAGGCTAAGGCTCTCCGCATCAATGTTGGTTTTGGAATAATCCAGCAGCAGGCCGTCAGCCTCCCTTGCAAAGTTGTCAAACCGCCCCGAATCGCCCTCGAACAGGCTCAAAATCGGCCGTTGTCGCACGCTGTCGGCTTTGTCAGTGAGCTTGGTCCAGATGGTGTCCATGGTGATGCTGGTCCTCACGTCGGTAAGCGGTTTGGTCTGGCCATGAAGAAACATCCGTTTCATCCAGACAAGATTTTGTTTCAAAGGGCACCTGCAACCTTGCCGCAAGCCTGCGCGCTTCCCAACTCAACCGCAAGGCCACTGCGCTGGCCACGGGGCTCCGGTTTTTGCCCTGCTACGGGCAAGGTGCGGGGTCTGATGCCTGTGCTATAGTCGCGCCTGCAACGATGGAGGATCCTGATGAGACGAGTTCGCAAAGCGGTCCTGCCGGTCGCCGGCTTGGGGACGCGCTTTCTGCCTGCTACCAAGGCTATGCCCAAGGAAATGCTGACGGTTGTCGACCGGCCGGTCATCCAGCACGCGGTGCAGGAGGCGCTGGACAGCGGCATCGAGCAGCTGATTTTCGTCACGGGTCGGGGAAAGACCGCGATCGAAGATCACTTCGACCACGCCTTTGAACTCGAATCGACCCTGCAGTCACGCGGCAAACTCGACGCTCTGCAAACCGTCGAGGCGACCAATTTCCCGCCTGGGACCATCGCCTACGTGCGCCAGCAGGAGCCGCTGGGTCTGGGTCACGCGGTCTGGTGCGCGCGCCACGTCATCGGCGACGAACCCTTCGCCGTCATGCTGCCCGATGACGTCATCCTCGGCGGTCCGCCGTGCCTGTCGCAGTTGCTCGACGTCTACAAGGGTCTCGATCAGTCCGACGGGGCCAGCGCCAACCTGATCGGCGTGGAAGCCATCGAACTGGCCCTGAGCCGGAAGTTCGGTGTGCTTGATGTCGGCCAGTGGGACAGCGAGCAGCGCTCGTTCAGCGCCAAGGGTATCGTTGAGAAACCCGAGCCCGAAGACGCGCCCTCGAACATGGCGGTCTTCGGTCGCTATATCCTCGATCCGTCCGTGCTGACCTATCTCGACCGGCAGGAGCGAGGGGCAGGGGACGAAATCCAGCTGACCGACGCCATCGATGCCAGCATCAAGCATGGCGTGCCGACCTACGGCCGGCTGTGTGAAGGCCGCCGCTTCGACTGTGGCTCAAAGCAGGGGTTCGTGCTGGCCAACGTCGCCTACGCGCTGCAGGACTCAGAGATTAGCGGCCGTCTCAAGCCCGCGATTCGCGCCCTGCTGGACGACGACTAAGGCTCAGTTCCAGCCGCTGACGGTCTTGACTTCGATGAAGTCCTCGATCCCCCAGACACCGCCTTCGCGCCCGTTGCCGGATTGGCGCATGCCGCCGAAGGGCGTGCGTGGTCCCAGGCCCTCGCCGTTCATCTGCACCATGCCTGAACGCAGCCGCCGCGCCAGCCGCCGGCCCTTGGCCTGGTCCTGGGTCTGGACGTAGTTGGTCAGGCCATAGGTCGTGGCGTTGGCAATCCGAAGCGCGTCGGCCTCGTCGTCAAACGGGATCATCGACAGCACGGGGCCGAAAATCTCCTCGCGGGCGATGGTCATGCTGTTGTCGACGTCGGCAAAGACGGTCGGCTGCACGAAGTAGCCCTTCTCCAGCCCCGCTGGCCGCCCCGGGCCACCTGCCGCCAGACGCGCGCCTTCGGCCATACCCTTTTCAATCAGGGCCTGAATCTTGTTGTACTGCAGTTCCGAGACCACGGGCCCCATGTGGTCGCCGGACTTACTGGCGCGGTCCACGGCGGTCGCCTCTGCGGTTGCGACGGCGGTGGCAACCGCCTGACCATAGATCGAGCGTTCGACCAGCATGCGCGTGGGCGCGTCGCACGACTGCCCGGAATTGGAGAAGCACTCGGCGGCCCCACGCGCGACCGCTTCGGCATCAGCATCAGCGAAGACGATGTTCGCGCCCTTGCCGCCAAGCTCGAGGCTGACCCGCTTGATGGTATCGGCGGCGTTCTTGGAGATCAGAATGCCTGCCCGGGCCGAACCGGTGAAAGAAATCATGTCGAGGCCGGGGTGGCCGGAAAGCTGCGTGCCGACCCCGGGTCCGTCGCCGTTGACCATGTTGTAAACACCCGCCGGGGTCCCGGCGGCACGCATGACCTCGGTAAACACGATCGAGGACAGCGGCGCGATTTCCGAGGGCTTGAGCACCATTGTGCAGCCAGCCGCGATCGCGGGCAGAACCTTTAGCGTGACTTGGTTCATCGGCCAGTTCCACGGCGTGATCAGCCCGACCACGCCGACCGGGTCGTGCAGGATGCGGTCGCCGGGGCTGTCGGGATTCGGCGCGTATTCGAGTTCGAAGTCACGGAAGGCGTCAATGAAATCACCGATATGCCCGGTGCCGGCTACGACCTGTACGGCGTTGGAAAAATCGATTGGTGCGCCCATTTCGTCGCTCATCGCCTGAGCAATGTCGGCGCTGCGGCGCTCGTATTCGGCTGCGATAGCCTCCATCAGCTCCAGTCGCTCAGCCTTGCTGGTCTGTGACCAGCTGTCGTAGGCGCGGTTGGCGGCGGCGACCGCAGCGTCTGTGTCAGCCTGTCCGCCCAGGGAAATCACCGCGATGGCTTCCTCGGTCGAGGGATCGATCACGTCGAAATCGTTGGCGTTAACGGGATCGACCCACTGGCCGTCGATGTAGAACTTCCGCGAATTTTCCATGGTCTTGCTCTCCTCCTGACCGGCGCTGTCGGCTGGTGTTCTCTCTCTCGCACTTACTCTCTGGCATATGCCTTAGCACTGTTTAACGCCGCGCCAAATGTTGCCGATGACGCGCCTTCCACCGCAGAAACAAAAAGACCCGCGCTGGAGCAGCGCGGGACTTTATCGACGTGGCCCCCTGTCAAGCCAGGGCGCAAAGCCGGAGGAGGGGCCTAGAACAGCCCTTCGATGTCGCCGTCGGCGTTGAGCATGATCGACTCAGCCGCCGGAACCCGGGGCAGGCCCGGCATTGTCATGATCTCACCGCAGATCGCGACGATGAAGCCAGCCCCCGCCGAGAGCCGCACTTCCCGCACGGGCAGGGAGTGCCCGGTCGGCGCACCGCGCAGGTTGGGGTCGGTCGAGAACGAATACTGCGTCTTGGCCATGCACACCGGCAGGTGACCGTAGCCGTCTTCTTCCCAGGCCTTGAGCTGATCGCGGATTTTCTTGTCCGCCAGCACCTCGTCGGCGCGGTAGATGCGCTTGGCGACGGTCTCGATCTTCTGGAACAGGCCCAAGTCGTCGGGGTAGAGGGTGGCGAACTGCGAGGCACCGCTGTCGGCGATTTCCGCGACCCGGTGCGCGAGGTCGAGCACGCCCGCTGAACCGTCGGCCCAGTGCTTGCACACGATTGCTTCGGAACTCATGCCTTCGACGTAGGCCTTCACGGCCTCGATTTCAGCATCGGTGTCGGTGACGAAGTGGTTGATGGCGACGATCACCGGCACGCCGAAGGACTTCACGTTTTCGATGTGGCGACCGAGGTTGGAGGCACCGGCTTCGACCGCGGCCACGTTTTCAGCACCGAGGTCGCTCTTGGCGACCCCGCCGTTCATCTTCATCGCGCGTACGGTGGCGACCAGCACCACAGCGTCGGGGGCCAGACTGGCCTTCCGACACTTGATGTTCATGAACTTTTCAGCGCCCAGGTCGGCCCCAAAACCGGCTTCGGTCACCACGTAGTCGGCGAGCTTCAGTGCCGTGGTCGTCGCGACAACGGAGTTACAGCCGTGGGCGATGTTGGCAAACGGACCGCCGTGGACGAAGGCCGGGTTGTTTTCCAGCGTCTGCACCAGATTGGGCTGCATGGCCTGCTGCAGCAGCACGGTCATCGCGCCGTCAGCCTTGATATCTCGGCAGTAGACCGGGGTCCGGTCGCGGCGGTAGGCGACGATGATATCGCCCAGCCGCTTCTTGAGGTCATCCAGATCGGTGGCCAGGCAAAGGATCGCCATGACTTCCGAAGCAACAGTGATGTCGAAACCCGCCTGACGCGGGAAACCGTTGGACACGCCGCCCAGCGAGGTCACCACGTCGCGCAGGGCGCGGTCGTTCATATCCAGCACACGGCGCCAGACCACCCGGCGGGTGTCGATCCCCTGCTCATTGCCCCAGTAGATGTGGTTCTCGATCATCGCCGAGAGCAGGTTGTGGGCCGAGGTGATGGCGTGGAAGTCACCGGTGAAGTGCAGGTTCATGTCTTCCATGGGCACAACCTGCGCGTAGCCGCCGCCCGCAGCCCCGCCCTTCATGCCGAAGCAGGGGCCCAGCGAGGCTTCACGGATACAGATCATCGCGTTCTTGCCGATGGCGTTCAGGCCGTCACCCAGACCGACGGTGGTGGTGGTCTTGCCTTCGCCCGCCGGGGTCGGGTTGATCGCCGTGACGAGGATCAGCTTGCCGTCCTTCTTGCCCTGCTGTGCCTTGATGAATTCAGCGGAAATCTTCGCCTTGTCGTGGCCAAAGGGAACGAGGTCTTCGTAGCCGATGCCAAGCTTTTCGCCGATCTGTTGGATGGGGTGTTTCTTGGCTTCGCGGGCAATTTCAATGTCGGACTTGTAGGACATGGTCGGGCCTTGTGGTGAGTGCTGCCGGGACCGGCAGCCGGGTTACAGATACAGGACGGTCAGGTGTAGGCAGCCGCGGTCGCAGCTGCGCGGTCAACGCGTACGGCGGAGAACTTGAATTCGGGGATCTTACCGTAGGGATCGAGCGCGGAGTTAGTCAGGATATTCGCGGCCGCTTCGACATAGGCAAAGGGCAGGAACACCTGATCGGGGGAGACGGCGCGGTCTTCGCGCACCATGACCTCGATGGTGCCGCGGCGAGTGCTGAGCGCGGCCATATCACCCGGTGCCAGCCCCAGCTTGCGCAGGGTGCTCGGGTGCATGGAGCAGTTCGCCTCCGGCTCGATCGCGTCGAGCACTGTCGCCCGCCGGGTCATGGAGCCGGTGTGCCAGTGTTCGAGCTGCCGCCCGGTGATCAGGATCATCGGGAAGTCGGTGTCGGGGACTTCATCGGGTGCGACCAGATTGGCGGGGGTAAAGCGCGCGCGGCCTTCGGCGCGGGGGAAACCGTCGCTGAAAACGATCGGCTGGCCGGGGTCTTCCTCGCTCAGGGAGGGGTAGGTCACCGCGTTCTGGTCTTCCAGCCGCTCCCACGTGATGTTGTCCAGCGACTTCATCCCGCGCTTCATCTCGGCAAAGACTTCGCTGGGGTGACTGTAGGACCAGTCCAGCCCGAGGCGCTTGGCCAGTTCGACCGTGATCGCCCAGTCTTCGCGGGCCTCACCGGGGGCAGGGACGGCGGGGCGGCCCATCTGCACCTGGCGGTTGGTGTTGGTGACGGTCCCGGATTTCTCGGGCCAGGCCGCCGCAGGCAGGATCACGTCCGCGTAGTTCGCGGTTTCCGTGACGAAGATATCCTGCACCACCAGGTGCTCGAGCTTGGCCAGCGCTTCGCGGGCGTGGTCAACGTCAGGGTCGGACATGGCCGGGTTTTCGCCGAGGATATACATGCCCTTGATCCGGTCTTCGTGGACCGCGTCCATGATCTCGACCACGGTCAGGCCGCGCTTGTCGGCGAAGTCGTGCTCGTCGTCCCAGATTTCGCGGAAGGCCGAGCGCACGCCGTCGTCCTCCACCGACTGGTAGTCGGGCAGGAACATCGGGATAAGGCCGGCGTCGGAGGCGCCCTGAACGTTGTTCTGGCCGCGCAGCGGGTGCAGGCCCGAGCCCGGACGGCCGACGTGGCCGCACATGAGCGCCAGCGAGATCAGGCAGCGCGAATTGTCGGTGCCGTGGATGTGCTGGGAGATACCCATGCCCCAGAAGATCATGCCCGCCTTGGCGGTGGCGAAGTCCCGCGCGACGGCGCGCAGGGCGTCGGCCTCGATGCCGCAGATCGGCGCCATCTTCTCGGGCGTGAAATCCGCCAGATGGGCCTTCATCGTCGGCCAGTTCTCGGTGTAGCCGTCGATATACTGCTGGTCGTAGAGGTCTTCTTCCACGATCACGTTCATGATCGCATTCAGCATGGCAACGTCGGTGCCGGGCTTGAACTGCAGCGAATGGGTCGCGTGCCGCTTCAGCCCCATCCCGCGCGGATCCATGAGGATCAGCTTGCCGCCGCGCTTGGCGAACTGCTTGAAGTAGGTAGCGGCGACCGGGTGATTCTCGATCGGGTTGGCGCCGATGACGATGGCCACGTCGGCGTTTTCAATCTCGTTGAAGGTCGCGGTTACCGCGCCCGAACCGACATTTTCCATCAGCGCCGCGACCGAAGACGCGTGGCATAGCCGGGTACAGTGGTCGACGTTGTTGTGGCCGAAGCCCTGCCGGATCAGCTTCTGGAACAGGTAGGCTTCTTCGTTCGAGCACTTGGCCGAACCGAAACCAGCGACGCTCTGCCCGCCCTCGGCATCGCGCAGCGCAGCAAGACCAACGGCGGCGAACTCCAGCGCCTCTTCCCAGCTCGCCGGGCGGAAGTGGGCATCGAGGTTGGCCGGATCGACGTTGAGCCCCTTGGCCGGTGCATCCTTGCGCCGGATCAGCGGCGTGGTCAGCCGGTGTTCGTGGTCGATGTAGTCGAAGCCAAAGCGCCCTTTGACGCACAGCCTCTGCTCGTTGGCCGGACCGTCGACACCGTCGACCCAGGCAATCTTGTCGTCCTTGATCTTGAACGAGAGCTGGCAGCCGACCCCGCAGTAGGGGCAGACCGACTTGACCTCGCGGTCATAATCCTTGCTGTCGCCGATTTCATCCGCGCCGACCGCCTTGGCGGGCATGAGCGCACCGGTGGGGCAGGCCTGAACACACTCACCGCAGGCTACACAGGTCGAGGCACCCATGGGGTCGTCGAAGTCGAAGGTGATCTTGCTGTCGTGGCCCCGACCGGACAGGCCGATGACGTCGTTGACCTGCACTTCGCGGCAGGCACGGACACAGAGGTTGCACTGAATGCAGGCGTCGAGGTTGACGCGCATGGCGACGTGGCTGTTGTCGAGCAGCGGGACCCGCGCTTCCTCAAGCGCTGGGAAGCGGCTTTCTTCGATCCCCTGAGCTTCGGCCATGTCCCACAGATGCGAGGACTTGTCGTGGGCGACGTCGCGCTCGGGCTGGTCGGCCACCAGCAGCTCCATGACCATCTTGCGGGCCTTGTCGGCGCGCTCGGAGGCAGCGCGGACCACCATGCCTTCGCTGGGTTCACGGATGCAGGACGCGGCCAGCGTGCGCTCGCCGTCGATCTCAACCATGCAGGCGCGGCAGTTGCCGTCGGCGCGGTAGCCCGGCTCGTCGGCGTAGCACAGGTGCGGGATAGTCGCGCCTTCGCGCTTGGCCACCTGCCAGATGGTTTCGCCGGGCATGGCGGTGACATCCTTGCCATCGAGGGAGAAGGTGATGGTTTCGACCGGGTTTCCGTCGGGCATGGCCTCAGACCTCGTCAGCGAAGTGTTTGATGGTCAGGCGGATGGGGTTCGGCGCGGCCTGCCCCAGCCCGCAGATCGACGCGTCGACCATAGCCTGTGACAGGTCTTCGAGCAGGTCCTGATCCCAGCTTTCCCGCTCCATCAGCTTGACGGCCTTCTCGCAACCAACGCGGCAGGGCGTGCACTGCCCGCAGCTTTCGTCCTCGAAGAAGCGGAGCATGTTCAACGCGGCTTCCTTGGCGCTGTCCTGATCCGACAGGATCACGATCGCGGCCGAACCGATGAAGCTGCCGTGGGGCTGCAAGGTGTCGAAATCCATAGGCACGTCGCAGATGCTGGCCGGCAGCAGACCCGCGGACGGGCCGCCGGGCTGGTAAGCCTTGAAGCTGTGGCCATCGAGCATGCCGCCCGCTGCTTCGATCAGGTCGAGAATGGTCGACCCGGCCGGCAGCAGCTTGACGCCTGGCTCTTTGACCCGGCCAGAAACCGAGTACGAGCGCAGGCCCTTGCGGCCGTTCTTCTCGACGCTGTTGAGCACTTCCGGGCCCTCGCGCATCACGCGCGCGGCCCAGTGCAGGGTCTCGACGTTGTGGACCAGCGTCGGGCGGCCGAAAACGCCCACCTGCGCCACGAAGGGCGGACGATGGCGGGGCAGGCCGCGCTTGCCTTCGATCGACTCAATCATCGCGGACTCTTCTCCGCAGATGTAGGCGCCGGCACCCCGGCGCAGATCGATATAGCCCGGCTCAACCAGCCCGGCGTCTTCGAGCGCTTTGATTTCGTTGGCGAGGATTTCCAACACCGCCGGGTATTCGTCGCGCATGTAAATGAAAGCGGTTTTCGCTTCCACCGCCCAAGCGGCGATCAGCATGCCCTCGAGGAACAGGTGCGGGGTGCGTTCGAGGTAGTAGCGATCCTTGAAGGTTCCCGGTTCGCCCTCATCCCCGTTGACGGCGAGGTAGCGCGGCCCGGCTTCGGCGCGGACGAAGGACCACTTGCGACCCGAGGGGAAGCCGGCGCCGCCCAGCCCGCGCAAGCCAGATTCCAGCACACGGTCCTGCACAGCCTCAGGGTCCATCGACCCACCGCGCAGGGCGAGCAGCTGCGCGTAGCCACCATCGGCGCAGTATGCGTCGAGGCGCTGGTAGTCGGGCATGCGATGATGGGTGTCGCCTGCGGCGACGGCCGCCTTCACTCTCTCGGGCGTGGCGTGGTCGATATGATTGTGGCCCAGCTCGCAGGTCGGCGCGGTATCGCAGCGCCCCATGCAGGGCGCGCGCACGACCCGCACCTCATCCGGCGAGAGCTCGCCTTCCAGCGCGGTCTTGAGCGCCTGCGCACCGGCGAGTTCACAGGCCAGACTGTCACAGACGCGAACGGTCAGCGCGGGCGGCGGGGTTTCGTCTTCGCGGACGACGTCGAAGTGCGCGTAGAAGGTCGCGACCTCGTAGACTTCAGCCTGAGACAGGCGCATTTCCTCGGCCAGCGCGCGCAGATGGCGGGCGGAGAGGTGGCCAAAGTGGTCCTGCAGCAGGTGCAGGTGCTCGATCAGCAGATCGCCGCGACGGGGCCGCGATCCGAGCAGCCCGCGTACGCCCTCGAGGGAAGCGTCATCGACCTGGCGACCCTTGGGCGTCCGGCGGCCCTTGCCTTTGCCGGATTTCCATACGCCGTCGGGCTGATCAAAAGGAGCCATGATGTCTTTCCTCGGGGGATTTTCGGCCGGAGGCTACTCCCTGCGCCCGGCTGTGAGCAGTCAGAAAGCAGACACTAAATTGCACAATTGAGACCTTTTAGGGAGCCCGGTGTCTGGCTCCATTGTACAAGGGTGATTTGAGCGCAACGGTCACGCCGGTCTCCACTTACTTCGCAGTGCAGAAAAAGGGGGCCGCACCTGGTCTCGGCACGGCCCCTCGATCGACTTCGATCGTGCGGGCAATCAGGCCATGTACATGGACCATAACTGTGCGAGCAGAGCCGCAGCGAAACCAACCGTGATGATGACCCGGTAGAAGATCCACGGCGCATTCAGCCAGTTCTGGTAACGATGCGACTTCTGTTCTTCTTCGGACAGGTCCTGAAGCACGGATCTGGCATCATCCATGGTCGCGTCGAGGCCAATGATCGCCAGCACGTTCATGAACACGATCACCGCGGTCAAGGGCACGTAGATCGCTAGGCCGCCGCTGCTGAACGCGATGGTCGCCACGGTGATGACGTTCACGACGAACGCCAGTCCCATGAAGTAGTTGAGGTTCCAGCCGACGTCGCTGAATGCGGCCTGATTGTCGATTTTGGGGGTAGCCATGGTTCATCTCCCTGATTTGAGTGGTGTAAAGACGCATAAACGACCGAAAGGTCGGTTTCCAGATGCATTTCGAGATTTGAATATTTGAAAGTCATTATATTCCGCTCACGTCAAAACGAGATAGATGCACCGAAACCCCCTTGGTCTCGGACCGGCTCTGGCGGACTTCAGTGGTCGAAGCGGGCTTAGGCGCTTTCATAGCCGATGAAATTCAAACTGTAGTCTATCGACGTGCGTCGGCCATCGTTCGCCGTTTTTCGGCAACGGCCGATGCCCATCAAACCCATGGAGGCTGCGCCGTGACCCTCATCATCGTTCTGAAATTCATCCATTTCTTCTCGCTTTTGCTGGCGAGTGGGATTGCAATCGGCAGCGTGGTGATCCAGCGTGCGCACCTGGCGGCCGGGGCACCGCCATCCCCGCCGACAGCCCGGGCCATGCGCAACCTCGGCCGGCTCGGTCTGCTGGGCATTAGTCTGCTGTGGGTCACTGGCGGTTTGATGCTCAACCAGATCTACGGCGGTTTCATCGTCCACGCGGCGTGGTGGGGTAACTTTGCCTTCTACGGCAAGCTGCTCGGGGCCAGCCTGATCCTGGTGCTGTCCGTGGTCATGAACCTGCACGTGGCCCGGGCCAGCGCTGCCTGGCGCCCGCCCAACGCGCAGTTGATGAGCTCGGCCACCATCCTGGGACGCATCGGTCTGTTTCTGGCACTCGCCGGGACGGCGATTGCCTTCACCGGGGCCTGATCGCCAGTCAGCGGGCAGCAGCAGCGGAACAGCAAGACCCAGAAACAAAAGAAAGGGCTGGCGCTAAGCCAGCCCTTCTTTGCTGATCAGTGGGTCTTGGGAGTGGGCGGGCAGAGCCTACATCGCTGGCCCAACCATAGATGCACCGACCAGCGCCCCGAGTGCCCCGGCATCAGCGACCGATTGCTGCCAGTCGGGCGAGGCCGACATTCCGTCCATGGCCTTACCGGCGTCAGAGAGCGAAGCGGCCTGATAGTTCACGGTCATCATCAGTGGGGCACCAAAGGCAGACACCGACATGTTGACCCCGATGTTGTAGGGCTTGGCCATCGCCTGCACGCTCGGCAGCATGTCCAGCGCCTTCTGCACGTTCTTGGCTGGGACTATATAGAAACGGTGATTGGTGAAGGGATACTTCTCCGGATCCGCTGCCCCGATGTTGCGCCAGACGCGCATGCCGTCGGTAAACTCCGATGCCGGCATGCTGGCGATTTCCCCCTGCAGCGCCATGAAGGCCGGATCAGCCATGGTCGCGCCCATGTTGGTCAGGTGTTTTTCGTAGTTCTCAGACCCGGCGTACATGACCAGTGAGCCGAAGTCACGGCCGTAGAGCACCCGGCCGATATTCACCGTCAGGCCGTGTTCGCGCATGATCGCCGCTGCGCGCCCCATCCGGCCCATCGAAATCATCGCGCCGCCCGGGTTTGGTCGAGCGACGACTGTTGAAACAACATTCCAAGACATGATGTTCTCCTCTCCATTTGAACATTCAAATACTACGATATGCTAATAGAAATCGACGAACTTGAAAGCCTTGAGGTTCGAATTTCTTGGATTCTGGGGCGATTATTCTGCACAAATTCACAGAAATCTTGAATGAAACGGCGGAAATAATATCAATTCGATATTTTTATTCCAAAATGATGGGTGCCAAGCGGGATGAGAACGGGCGGACACTCAATGTTGCCGATCGTAGCCTCATCCATCATCCGCTTCGACATCCTCCAGGTCATGCAGGTCAGCCTGCCATGGCCAGGCGACGCCAGCGCGTTCGGGCGTCCGCGTTGGCCTTCGCCTGGATCGGGTATGCCAGTTGAAACCGCAGACAACTAATGCTGCACTGAGTCCGTGCAACAGAACGGTTTCAGGGGGAACATCACATCATGAGCGATCAGCACATCCGTGAAGCGCAGGAGCAGGTGATTTCGGCAATCAAGGCCGATCCGGCCGCAGCCCTTGGCACCACCGCCGCCAAGGCTGTGGTCGGTGACGGGCTGGCCTGCGAGGTCTCCGACGGTCAGCGCAGCATCATCGTCGACATGCCGCCGAGCATGGGCGGGCAGGCCAGCGGCCCGACACCCGGCTTTCACGCACGTGCCGCCGTCGCCTCCTGCGTGGCCATCGGCATCAAGCTGACAGCGACCCGCGCCGGTATCGCGCTGGAGCAGGTCGAGGTCGATATCGAGATGGACTTCGACGATGGCGCCTCGCTCGGTCTGGGCAGCAACACCGCAGCCCCGATGCAGACCCGGCTCAATATTTCACTGAAAAGCGACGCGCCCGCTGACGAACTCAACGCCATGGTCGACCGGGCGCTGGAGGCGGATCCCTTCTTCCTCGCCCTACGCGATCCGCAGGCCGTGGTGACCAAAATCGAGAAAGCCTGACACACGACGCCTGAGCGTCAGGTGGGGCGAACAGCCTAGCTTGCGACAACGCGGCGGGTCGGAAAATCTGCCGGATCGCCTACTTCTGTACGCATGAAGCGTGATCAAACCCTCGAGGTCGTCTGGTTCAAGCGTGATCTGCGGGTCGAAGACCACCGGCCGCTGGCGCAGGCGCAGGCGGCTGCTGAGGGCGCCGGGCAGGGGGCCGTGCTGCCGCTCTACATTGCCGAGCCCGAGTTCTGGCAGTTGCCCGATGCCTCGGCGCGGCACTGGGCCTTTGTCGCCGAAGGTCTGGAGAGCCTTCACGCCGCGCTCGGTGCGCGTGGGCAGGGGCTGTGCCTGCGCACCGGCGATGCAGTGGCGGTGCTCGAAGCCCTGAGGCAGGCTTTCCCAAAAATGCGGCTGTGGAGCCACGAAGAAACCGGCAACGCCTGGACCTTCGCCCGGGACCGTCGGGTCGCCGCCTGGGCCAGCACGCACGGCATCGAGTGGCGCGAGATACAGCCCTCGGGCGTTATCCGGGTGCTGGAGCGGCGCGAAGGCTGGGCGCGACGCTGGGACCGGCTGATGGCTGAGCCGGTCACGCCTCCGCCGAAGGTGCTCCGGCCGGTGCCAAATATCCCGCTGGGATCGGTGCCGGATGCTGCAGCGCTGGGGTTGCTGCCTGATCTTTGCCCAGAACGCCAGCCCGGCGGCCGCGACGCGGCGCTTGAGCGCCTGAATTCCTTCCTGCACCAGCGCGGGCAGAGCTATCGCCGTGCCATGTCCGGCCCGGCAGCCGGCGCCGCGCACTGCTCGCGCCTCTCACCACACCTCACCTGGGGTACGATTTCCATGCGGGAGGTGACGCAGGCTGGACTGCGCCGCAGTGCCGAGGTCAAAACCGCCGGGCGTCGGGACGGCTGGACCGGATCGCTGTCGTCGTTTCAGGCGCGGCTGCACTGGCGCGACCACTTCACCCAGAAACTCGAAGACCAGCCGCGCATCGAATTCCGCAATTTCCATCCCGCCTACGATGGCCTGCGCCCGACCGAGCCCGATGCGGCGCGGCTGGCCGCCTGGTCCACGGGGGAAACCGGGCTTCCCTTCGTCGACGCCTGCATGCGCTCGCTCAATGCCACCGGCTGGATGAACTTCCGCATGCGGGCGATGCTGATGGCGGTGGCGAGCTATCACCTCTGGCTGGACTGGCGGACGCCGGGTGAACACCTTGCGCGGCAATTCACCGACTATGAGCCGGGCATTCACTGGCCGCAGGTGCAGATGCAGTCCGGCACCACCGGGATCAACACTGTCCGCATCTATAACCCGGTCAAGCAGGGCCACGATCAGGACCCCGACGGCGCCTTTGTCCGCCGCTGGGTGCCGGAACTGCAGGGCGTGCCGGATGCCTTCATCCATGAGCCATGGCGATGGGAGCAGGCAGGCAGCCTGCTCGACCGGGCTTATCCCGCGCCGATCGTGGATCATCTGGCCGCCGCAAAGGCTGCGCGCCAGCGGATCTGGTCGGTGCGGGGGCAGGCGGGGTTCCGCAGCGAAGCACAGGCCATTCAGGACCGCCACGGCAGCCGCAAATCCGGCGTAACCGGGCCGCGACGGCGCGCCCGCAAGACCGACGCCAAGCCCTCGCCTCAGCTCGACCTGCCGCTGACCTGAGCGGCTCTATAGAGCCAGCCAATGGCAGCATGGGAAAATCGGATTTTACATCCGCGACCCGGCGGGACAGTCTGAGGCTCCAGCATCCGTCTTTCTCTGCGTTGGTCGTGGTCATGTCCGATACCCTCAAAATCACCCTCCTCGGTACCGGGATTCCGAACCCCGACGTGAATGCCTTTGACACTTCAACGCTGATCGAAGCCGGGGATGAGGTCGTTATGCTCGACTTTGGCCGGGGCGCCGTGATCCGGCTGGCGCAGGCGGGTTATCCGCTGGGCTACGTCGATACCATCATCATTTCGCACTACCACTCGGACCACTTTTCCGGGCTGTTCGACCTCGCCATGACCGGGACCATCCAGCAGCCGTTTTCCAACCGGGGCGGGCAGCTGCACATCTTCGGCCCCTGGGGGATCGACGATATCGCCGAGGGCGCGTGGCAGGCGACCAAGCCCGACCGCGATATCCGGGTTGCCGACCATGAAATCGACCCCGAACACATGCGGATCATCCGCTACAGCTGCGAACAGGAAGGGGTAGTCTACGACCGCGGCGGGCTGCGCATCATCGCCATTGAGGTCGACCACGGCGAGTTCATCCGCCCCGCCTACGCCTTCCGGGTCGAATACGGGGGGCACGTGTTCGTGCACAGCCACGACACCCGGTACAACGAAAACCTGATCGCGCAGGCGCAGGGCGTGGATGTGTTCATCCACGAGATCGCCGCTGCCGATACCTGGCTGGGCGGTTCACCCGACCCGTCGCAGGAAGCCGACGATCTGGGCACCAACGCCCTCGTCGTTCGCACGTCCCGGGGGCAGGATCTGATGGAGCGTGCTTTACAGGCGGGTTTCCTCACCCTGACCCGTGAGGTTAATCCACGCTACATGGACAGCGTCCAGCCCCACCAGCGTAACAAGAAATACGCCGTATCCGCTCGGCATGACGGCTTGCGCGCCGAGGGCAAGACCGTGCCGCGGACCGCGCGCCTGCGGCCGGATGCGCTCCACGCCGACCTCGACCCCAGCATTGCCCGCAGCCAGTACGACGGCACCCGCGCGCGCGTCTCCGCCGGCAAGGCCAGCGAAGCGGCACCCCGCAGCCTTGTGGGCAGGTGACGGCATCCGGCTGGCGCTGCTAGGGTTGCTGGGACGGGTGGCGGGCCTTACTGGTCGAACAGGGAAGGGGATAGCGCGGTGGAGGCAGTCATTCTGGTGGCGCTGGCATTTTTGCTCGGTGGCGTGTTCAAGGGCGCCATTGGTGCAGGCGCGCCGCTAGCCGCCGTGCCGGCGCTGTCGCTGATTTACAGCGTACCCTTCGCGGTGGCGGTCTTCGTCGCCCCGAATGTCATCTCCAACCTGATCCAGATCTGGCAGTACCGCGGGCATCGGCCGCGCGGCGCGTTGGTCTGGCTGTTTGCCGCAGCCGGGGCGGGGGGTGCGCTGACCGGGACGTTCGCGCTGGTCAGCCTCGACGGTGACGTGCTGAAGACCGGGGTCGCGATCGTCATCGGGCTGTATCTTTTGTTCCGCCTGTTCCGGCCCACGGCCACGCTGGCGCTTGGTCCGGCGACCTGGCTTTCGACGCCGGTCGGCTTCGTCGCCGGGATCCTGCAGGGGGCCTCCGGGGTTTCGGCGCCGGTGAGCGTGACCTTCCTGAGCATTGTCCGGCTCGACCGCGAGACCTTCATCGTCACCATCGCCGTGTTCTTCATCGCCATGGGCGTGGTCCAGGCACCGACCCTGATGGCCATGGGGCTGCTGGACTGGCGCACCGGCGGGCTGTCGCTGCTCGCCGTGCTACCCTTGCTCGCGGGCATGCCGCTGGGCGAGGCCATCATCCGCCGTGTCTCGCGCCAGTGGTTCGACCGGCTGATCATGCTGGTGCTGGCGGTCATGGCAGTGATGCTGGTCGTGAGCACGCAGTTTCCGGCCAGCGCCGCCACAGGCTGAGGCTTACCGACGCGGCAGGGCGCAGGTAGGGCGCTGAATTCGACTTCGCCCGCAGGCCCCGCGGTGCTAGCCTTAGTGCAATTCCAATAATTGCACGGGAGTGCGGGGGTTGATCATGCCTAAGCTCGAACTGGTTTACTTCAAGATGCGCGCGCTGGCCGAAGCGGCACAGCTGATGCTCTGGGCAACAGACACGCCCTACACCTATGCCATGGCATGGGACCATTTTGGTGAGCCTTGGGCAGGCAACAAGACCCGCGCACCCTTCCGCCAGCTGCCTATGCTGGTCATCGACGGCGAGCAGCAGGTGGCCCAGAGCGGTGCGATCTGCCGCTATATCGCCGGTCTGACCGGGCTGGCGCCAACGGATGCCGGTCTGCGCGCGGAGGTCGACAGCGTGTTCGAGGCCAGTCAGGAATGGTTTTTCCCGCTCAACCCGACAGTAAACTTCGCCGTCGGTGATGACTTCGCCGCCAAGCGAGAAGCACAGCTGCCCGGGTTGCACCTGCGCTTGGGCGATTTCGAGCGCTATCTGGCCCGCCACGAAGGTCCGTTCTTTTTCGGTGACAAGCCTTACTACTGTGATTTTGGCGTTTTCCATCACGTCGATCTGGCGCACTTCTTCGACGCCGGTCTGCTCGCCGATTACCCGCGTGTGGCGGCCATGATGGACGCCGTCCGGGGCATCGAAGGGGTGGCTGCTTACCTCGAGCATCGCCCGGAACTGAACGGGGTCGGGACCAAGCCCCAGCTGGTGATCGACGGCACGCCGGAGGCGACTGGCGTCGCCAAGGGCTGAACCGCTTAAGAAAATCCCCATAAACGCTGGCGTGTGGGCAAGCTATGGCTTGCACGCCATGAGTACTTGAGCTAGCGTGCATGGATCGAGCACGGGAGAACCGACCTCGCGTCGGTGCCGAAGGAGCAACCGCCCCGGAAACTCTCAGGCCACCGGACCGGCTCGATAAAAAACTCTGGAGAGAGGCGCGCCAGCTTGAGCGTCCGCCGAAGGGATAATGATCTCAGGTGCAAGGGACAGAGGGGGCATCACTGCGGTCGCGTGCTGATGCACGCCGCCGCGCTTATGATGCCCATCAGATGAAGCCTCATTCATTGGTGGTGCATGGAACAGGAGACTGGGTCCATGGACGACGGAACGCAAACTATCGCAACGCTGCCGCTGGCGCGGGCGCACATCGATGCCGGCGCGCGCATGGTGCCGTTTGCGGGCTATTCCATGCCCGTGCAATACCCCACCGGGGTCATGGCCGAGCACCAGCACACGCGCGCGCACTGCGGGCTGTTCGACGTTTCACACATGGGGCAGGTGATCCTGTGGGCCGAGACGGTGGAGGCCGCCGCCCGGGCGCTTGAAACGCTGGTTCCCGTCGACGTGCTTGGCCTGGGCGAGGGCCGCCAGCGCTATGGATTTTTCACCAATGACAGTGGCGGCATTCTCGACGATCTGATGATCGCCAACCGGGGCGACCATCTGTTCCTCGTGGTTAACGCTGCCTGCAAGGCCAACGACATCGGCCTGATGCGCGCCGCGCTGCCGCCCCTGGGGGTCGAGGTCGAAGTCATCGAAGACCGCGTCCTGCTCGCCGTGCAGGGCCCTGAGGCTGGCGCCGTTGTGGCCGCGCTGGACCCCCAGGCCGACGATATGCGGTTTATGGACGTTGGCGGGCTGACGCTCGCGGGGGCCAAGGTCTGGGTCTCGCGCTCGGGCTACACCGGTGAGGATGGCTTTGAGATTTCGGTTCAGGTGTCGCAGGCGCGGACTGTCTTCGATGCGCTCTGCGCCGACGAGCGCGTGGCGCTGATCGGACTGGGCGCGCGGGATTCGCTGCGCCTGGAGGCCGGGCTATGCCTCTACGGCCACGATATCGACACGGCGACTTCACCGGTCGAAGCCCGCCTGACCTGGGCCATGCAGAAGGTCCGGCGCCCCGGCGGGGACCGGTCCGGTGGCTTCCCGGGCGAGGCCCGGATTTTCAAGGAACTCGAAGACGGCGCCAGGCGGGCCCGCGTCGGTCTGCGCCCTGAGGCCCGGGCGCCGATGCGCGAAGGCGTGCCGCTGTTCGACGCCGAGCAGGGTGGCACGCAGGTCGGGCAGGTGACCAGTGGTGGCTTCGGCCCCAGCGTCATTCATCCTGTGGCCATGGGCTACGTCGATGCTGCCTTCGCCGACACTGATACCGCGCTGTGGGGCGAAGTCCGGGGCAAGCGCCTCCCGGTCCGGGTCACGGCGCTGCCCTTCACACCCCTGCGCTTCAAGCGCTGATCCATCACCCCCATCAGAGGAGAACACCGACCATGAAATACACAGAAGAGCACGAATGGCTGCGGGTCGAGGGCGATATCATCGTCGTTGGTGTGACCGAATACGCCGTGACCCAGTTGGGCGACCTGGTTTTTGTCGAGCTCCCCGATGTCGGACGTCAGGTCAGCCGCGACGAGGACATCGTTGTGATCGAAAGCGTCAAGGCCGCCTCGGACATCCTCGCCCCGCTGGACGGTGAAGTCGTCGAAGTCAACGAAGCCATCGTCGAAGACCCGGCGATGGTGAACAGCGATCCGACCGGTGCGGCCTGGTTCTTCAAGATGAAGGTGCCGGACACCAGCGCCGTCGATCAGTTCATGGACGAAGACGCCTACAAGGCACTGATCGACTGACCCGAAACACCGGCGGGACCGATGCGATCCCGCTGCCTATCCCGAGTTAACCTTCCCAGCTTACGAGGTTCCCATGGCTTTCAAAGCGACGACGTACCAGCCCTACGATTTTGCCAACCGCCGTCATATCGGCCCGTCCCCCAGCGAGATGGACGCGATTCTGCACCGGCTTGGGGTACCTGATCTGGAGACCCTGCTGGGGCAGACGGTCCCGGCGAGCATCCGGCAGGCGGAGCCACTGGACTTCGGCGAACCCTTGTCCGAGCAGGCTTTCCTCGCCCACATGCGCGAGATCGCCGCGGAGAACAGCGTCGTTACCTCGCTGATCGGGCAGGGCTACCACGGGACCGTCACCCCACCAGTGATCCAGCGTAACGTGCTGGAAAACCCGGCGTGGTACACGGCCTACACGCCCTATCAACCGGAGATCAGTCAGGGCCGTCTGGAGGCACTGCTCAACTTCCAGACCATGGTCTCCGACCTCACGGGTCTGGAAATCGCCAACGCCTCGCTGCTCGATGAATCCACCGCGGCGGCCGAAGCCATGACCATGGCGCAGCGGGTCGCCAAGTCCAAGGCCATGGCCTTCTTTGTCGACGAAAACTGCCACCCGCAGAACATCGCCGTGCTCCGCACCCGCGCCGAGCCGCTGGGGATCAGGGTAATCGTTGGCCCGCCCGCGGCGCTGCAGCCTGAGCAGGTCTTCGGCGCGATCTTCCAGTACCCCGGCACCCGTGGGGGCCTGCGCGACTTCAGCGCTGAGATGGAGGCGCTGCACGACCACCGCGCGGTCGGTATCGTCATCGCCGATCCGCTGGCGCTGTGCCTGCTCAAGGCCCCCGGTGAGATGGGCGCGGACATCGCCGTGGGCAGCACCCAGCGCTTCGGCGTTCCCATCGGCTACGGCGGTCCGCACGCGGCCTATATGTCCTGCCGCGACGCCTTCAAGCGCGCCATGCCCGGGCGACTGGTCGGCGTGTCGATCGACAGCCACGGCAATCGCGCCTACCGCCTGTCGCTGCAGACCCGGGAGCAGCACATCCGCCGGGAGAAGGCGACTTCGAACGTCTGCACCGCGCAGGCTCTGCTTGCGGTCATGGCTTCCTTCTACGCTGTCTTCCACGGTCCTGAGGGCCTGCGGGCGATTGCCCAGCGCGTGCACCAGAACACGCTGCGGCTCGCGCGGGGTCTGGAGGCAGCAGGCTTCACCACCGGCGACAGCAACAGCAATGGAGATGGTTTCTTCGATACCCTATGCGTGTCGGTCGGGGACCGTCAGGCAGCGCTGCTGCAGGCTGCGCTTGACGAGGGCATCAACCTGCGCGCCATCGGCGCCGATCACCTCGGCATCAGCCTCGATGAGGCCACCGGTGAGGCAACCATCTCTGCAGTGCTGCGGGCCTTCGGTGTGGCAGAGGGCGCTGGCGCGGCCGCTGTTCGGCCCGACGAGGTCCGCTTCCCCGACGCTTTGGTGCGCCGGTCGTCCTATCTTGATAACGAAATCTTCCACATGAACCGGTCGGAGACCGAGATGATGCGCTACATGCGTCGCCTCTCCGACCGTGATCTGGCGCTGGATCGGGCGATGATCCCGCTGGGCTCCTGCACGATGAAGCTTAATGCTGCTGCGGAGATGATGCCGATCAGCTGGCTGGAGTTTGCCAGCCTGCACCCTTACGCTCCGGTGGAGCAGGCTGCGGGCTACCAGCGCTTCGTGCAGACGCTGTCCGAGCGGCTGTGTGTGATCACCGGCTACGACGCCTTTTCCATGCAGCCCAACTCGGGCGCGCAAGGCGAGTATGCCGGGCTGCTGACCATCGCCGGCTACCATCGCGCGCGCGGTGAGGCTCAGCGGCGGGTGTGCCTGATCCCAATGAGCGCCCACGGCACCAACCCTGCCTCGGCGCAGATGGTCGGCTGGCGCGTGGTGCCGGTCGCTTCCGCTGAAAACGGCGACATCGATCTCGACGATTTCTGCGCCAAGGCCGAAGCCCACGCCGACGAGCTTGCCGGGTGCATGATCACCTATCCTTCGACCCACGGCGTGTTCGAAGAAACGGTGCGGGAGGTCTGCGCGATCACCCACCAGTTCGGCGGGCAGGTCTATATCGATGGTGCCAACATGAACGCCATGGTCGGCCTGTCGCGGCCGGCCGATCTGGGCAGCGATGTCAGCCACCTGAACCTGCACAAGACCTTCGCCATCCCCCACGGTGGCGGCGGTCCCGGCATGGGGCCGATCGGGGTCAAGGCGCACCTCGCCGAGTATCTGCCCGGTCACCCGGAGGGCGAAGGCGCGGTCGGCCCGGTCAGCGCCGCACCGCTGGGCTCGGCGTCGATCCTCGCGATTTCCTATGCCTACGTGATGATGATGGGCGGGGAGGGGCTGACACAGGCTTCGCGCGTCGCCATCCTCAACGCCAACTACATCGCAACCCGGCTGGAAGGCGCGTTCGAGATCCTGTTCAAGGGGCCGACGGGCCGCGTGGCGCATGAGTGCATCATCGACACCCGGCCCTTCGAAGCCAGCGCCGGGATCACGGTCGAGGACATCGCCAAACGCCTGATGGACAGCGGTTTTCATGCCCCGACCATGAGCTGGCCGGTGGCGGGGACGCTGATGGTCGAACCCACCGAAAGCGAGAGCCTCGCCGAGCTGGATCGCTTCTGCGACGCCATGCTGTCGATCCGCGAAGAAATCCGTGCGGTCGAAGACGGCCGCAGCGACCCGGCGAACAACCCGCTCAAGCACGCCCCCCACACCATGGCCGACCTCGTCGGTGAGTGGGACCGTCCCTACAGCCGGGAGCAGGGGGTCTTTCCCGCCGGTGCGCCGCGCACCGACAAGTACTGGCCGCCGGTCAACCGCGTGGACAACGCCTTCGGCGACCGGCATCTGGTCTGTGTCTGTCCCCCCATGGAGGACTATGCCCTGGCGGCTGAATAGGCTGCCGAATCAGCGGCTGGGCAGGCGGGGCCGAAGCGGTATCGCAAAACAGCTCATCGAAGGTCGGAAAGCCGCTTGACGCGGCACCCCGCCGGGTCTGACATGGACGTCCCTTATACCGGAGGATTCCGCCCGTGAAGCTGAAGCAACCTGTCTTTTCCGCCCCCGCTGACGCCGCCGCGCGGCTAGGGGTCGAGCCCGTGATCTGCTACCCGGTGGACACGCTGCCGCCAGCGCCCATGGACCTCTACGTCAGCGCGGCCGAAGGCATGGAACTGGTGGGGGAGGCGCTGGCGCCGCCGCGCGATGCCGTGACCTTCGAGGTGCTGGCGGGGCACTTCTTCCGCATTGTCTCGGTTGAAGGCCCGCAGGTCGGCGACCTCAACCTCTGGAACGCGCGCGATCTGTCCGAGCGCTTCTACACCGGCAAGACCCGGGCGCTGCACGGCACGCATCTCTCGACCGGCGACCGGCTGTGGTCGGGCTTTCCCTTCCTGCGCCCCATGGCGACCATCACTGCCGACACGCTGGACTGGTACGGCTTCGATGAATTCGGCGGGTCTGTACACGATGTCATCGGCACGCGCTGCGACCCCTATACCGCGCATCTGCTCAGTGGCGGTCAGTACCACAACTGTTGCCACTCCAACCTGAGCCGCAGCCTCGCCGCACAGACCGGCCGGGTGCCACAGGCGGTCGAGGCCGACGTTCATGACGTGCTCAACGTCTTCATGTGTACGGGGTTCACCTACGAGACCCACCAGTATTTCATGAAGGCGAGCCCGGTGCGTCCGGGCGACTTTCTGGAGTTCTTCGCCGAGATCGACCTACTCGGCGCGCTGTCGGCCTGCCCGGGTGGGGATTGCTCGACCGAGCATTCCTCGGACCTCGCCGCCTGCCACCCGCTCAAGGTCGAGATTTACCGGCCGGTCAACGATGCTCTGGCGTCAGCGGGTTGGTCCTCGCCGCCTGCGAGCGGCTATGACCGCAGCCACGGTCTCTGAGTCTGTGCGTTTCGGCGCTGAAACCGATTGCCCGGCGACAGTCGTTGGGGCAGGGTCCGAGCTGATCATGGATCGATGAGTGGTGTGCGGGAGGTTTATATGAAGGCGTTCAACGCCGGAGATGATGCAGTGCTGGCGCTGGTTGATACCGACCGCTATCCGATCGACGCGCTGGAGACGCCCGAGGGAGCGACCCTCCTCAAAGACTGTCAGGATAGCATCGCCGAGCACGGCTGGTGCAATCTCGAAGGCTTCATCAGGCCCGAGGCCATTGCCGCTTTGCGCGAGGAGGCCAGAGCCCTGCTGCCCACCGCCCAGACCCTGCGCGTGCGCCGGACCATCTATCAGGGGCAGGTCGAAGACGGCCTTGATCAGGATGACCTGCTCAACCGCGAATACACCCACGTGGCCCAGCAACTCGCCGACGATCAGATCCCCGCGAGCACCTGCATCAAGCAGCTTTATCACTCCCCGCTGCTCACCGATTTTGTGCGTCGGGTGCAGCGTAAGGAGCAGCTTTACATCTGCGCCGATGACTTTCAGGCGTTGAACGTGGTCGCGCTCAACCCCGGCGGCCACCACGCCTGGCACTACGATACCACCGAATGCACCGTCACCCTGCTGATTCAGTCGGCCGAGCAGGGGGGAGATTTCGCCTTCCTGCCCAACTCCCGCACCGGCAGCAGCGAGGACAAAGCCGCCGTGCGTCGCCTGCTCGGTGGGGATATGTCCCACGCCCAGACCTTTGCGCGGGGCGACGGGGCCTTTACCATGTTCCGCGGCGGTTACTCGCTGCACGGGGTTACAGAGGTCGAAGGCAACCGGCCGCGGATCTCGGCTGTGCTGACCTACGACGAGCAGCCCAACCGGGTCATCAGCGACGACATCAATATCCGCATCTACGGCCCCCGGGTCGAACAGATCATCGCCCAGCGTAATCAGGTAAATCAACCGTGAATGCACCGCAAAACATCGCCCTTGTCGTCATCGACGTTCAGATGGCGATGGCCCACGACGATGCTGCCGGGGCCGACCGGTCCTGCGCTCAGGCCGAAGACAATATCGCCGCCCTGCTGGCGCGCGCGCGGCAGGGCAGCATCCCCGTGTTCCATGTCCACCACCACGGCACCGACCCCGCCGACCCGTTTCACCCCGACGCGCCCGGTTCAGCCGTCCAGCCCGTGGCAGCCCCGGCGCCGGGCGAGCCTGTGGTGATCAAGACCACCAGCAGCGGCTTTGCCAGCACGGATCTGGAGCAGCGTCTGCGCGAGGCGGGGGTCGGGCGACTGATCCTATGCGGGGCGACGGCGAACCACTGTGTTGAGTCCACGACGCGCAGCGCCTGTGATCTCGGGTTTGAGGCGATTTACGTCAGCGATGCGGTCTGGGCCTATGGCGTGACCGGGCCGGACGGCGTGCTGCACAAGGGGGATGCGATCCACTCGGTCGTGCTTGCGACGCTGGACGGGGAGATCGCCAGCATACGTCCGACGGCGACAGTGCTGACCGAGATGAGGGACGGCTAAAGTCACCGCGTTCGCGGTTCGCGACGGCAAAGCCCCAGAAACTTAGCTGCGTGGCATGTGTTCAACACGCTTCTGCTAGGACTACTTTTTCACTAGATGACAACAGTAGTGCCACAGCGTGAAACTTGGAGCATCAGACGTGCAAAGCCTCTTCGCCGCGACAGTCGTCGCCCTTTTCACCGTTGCGTCCACCGTCGCAGCGCAGGCCCAGCGTGCCGACGCGATCATCGGTCTTCAGCTCGAGCCCCCGCACCTTGACCCAACTTCGGCTGCCGCAGGCGCCATCGATCAGGTGCTCTACGCCAACGTGTTCGAGGGGCTGACCCGGTTCGGTCCGGACGGCTCCGTACAGCCCGGACTGGCGGCGAGCTGGACCATTTCCGACGATGGCCTGAGCTACACCTTCCAACTGCGCGAGGGGGTGACCTTCCACGACGGCACCACCTTTGAGGCCAGCGACGTGGTGTTCTCGCTCGATCGCGCCCGGGCAGAGGATTCGACCAACGCGCAGAAGGCACTGTTCGCTGGGATCGTAGGCGTGGAAGCGCTGGGCGACAGCAGCGTGCGCATCGACCTCGCCGCGCCGCAGGGGAACTTTCTGTTCAACCTCGCCTGGGGCGACGCGGTCATGGTTGCGCCCGAGAGCATCGGGGACATCAAGAACCTGCCCATCGGCACCGGTGCCTTCCGCTTCGAGCAGTGGCGGCGGGGCGACCAGATTAGCCTTAGCCGCAATGCCGACTACTGGGGTGAGGCCGCGTCGCTGGAAGCGGCGACCTTCAAGTTCATATCCGAGCCGACGGCGGCCTACGCGGCTATGCTGGCGGGCGACATCGATGCCTTCTACAGCTATCCGGCTCCGGAAAACCTCGCCCAGTTCGAGCGTGACCCGCGCTTCACCGTGCTCTCCGGCAATACCGAGGGTGAGACCATCCTCGCCATGAACAATCAGCAGGCACCCTTCGACGACATCCGGGTGCGCAAGGCCGTGAGCCACGCCATCGACCGGCAGGCGATCATTGACGGCGCCATGTTCGGCTACGGCACGCCCATCGGCAGCCACTTTGCGCCCCACAATCCCGACTATGTAGACCTGACCGCCAATGCAGCCTTTGACCCGGCGCTGGCCCGCGACCTGCTGGCTCAGGCGGGCTATGCCGAGGGCTTCAGCATCACCCTCAAGCTGCCGCCGCCATCCTACGCGCGCCGGGGCGGGGAGATCATCGCCGCACAGCTGCGCGAAGTGGGTATAGAAGCCGAGATCAGCTTCCTCGAATGGGCGCAGTGGCTGGAGCAGGTGTTCCGTGGCTATGACTACGGCCTGACCATCGTCAGCCACACCGAGCCGATGGACATCAACATCTACGCCCGGCCAGACTACTACTTCCAGTACGACAACCCGGACTTTCAGGCGCTGATCGAGACGCTGGCGGTGGAAAGTGACCCGGCCGCACGCTCCGCCCTGCTGGCGCAGGCACAGACCACAATCGCCGAGGATTTCGTCAACGGCTACCTGTTCCAGCTGGCGCTGACCTCGGTGGTCGACGCGAAGCTGCAGGGGATCTGGAAAGACGCCCCGACCCAGGCTGTCGACCTGACCGGCGTTCGCTGGGCCGACTGATCAGCCCATGGCGCGGTGGCACCATCGATGATCGGGTTTGCGCTTTATCGTCTGGTCTCGCTGCTGGCGTCACTGATTGTCGCCAGTCTGGTGGTCTTCGCCGCGGTCGAAATCGTCCCCGGTGACCCCGCACGCTTCATGCTGGGGATCAACGCCCAGCCCGATACGGTGGCGGCGCTGCGCGCTGAACTCGGCCTCGACCGCTCGCTGGTCGAGCGCTACCTCAGCTGGGTCGGCGGGCTGTTTACCGGGGATCTCGGAGTTTCCTACACTTACCGCTCGCCGGTGTCTGGAATTGTCGCTGAGCGGCTGCAGGTCTCGCTGCCGCTGGCGGTCTACGCGCTGGTGCTGACCGTGTTAATCGCCTTCCCCGTCGGCATGATCGCGGCGGGACGCCAGGGCGGGGCGGTGGATACGCTGTTCACTGGCGCCACGCAGCTGGGGATAGCGGTGCCGAATTTCTGGTTCGCCCTGCTGCTGATCCTGCTGTTTTCGGTCAATCTGGGTTGGTTTTCCGCGGGCGGCTTTCCGGGGTGGGAAGCCGGTTTGTTGCTGGGGCTGCAGGCGCTGACCCTGCCGGCGATCGCGCTGGCTTTGCCGCAGGCCTCGATCCTCGCGCGGGTGCTGCGTTCATCGCTGATCGATACCCTGTCCGACGACTATATCCGAACCGCGCGGGCCAAGGGCCTGAGCGCCGGGCAGGCCCTGCGCCGCCACGCCCTACGCAACGCCATGATCCCGGTCTTCACCATCATCGGGCTGCAGTTTTCCTTCCTGATCGCCGGTGCGGTCATCATCGAGAACGTGTTTTTCCTGCCCGGGCTGGGACGGCTGGTGCTGCAGGCCATCACCCAGCGCGATCTGATTGTGGTTGAAAGCGTGGTCATGCTGCTGGTGCTGGCGGTGATCCTCGTCAATTTCGTGATCGAGCTGGCCTACGCCTGGATCGACCCGCGCCTGAGGAAACCATCGTGAGCGCCCGGCTGCTGATCGGGCTGGGGCTGAGCGGGCTGTTCGCCGCCGCCGGGCTGGCGTCGCTGCTGTGGACCCCGCACGACGTGACCAGTCTGAACATCGCCGCCAAGTTCGCGCCGTCCTCGGCCGACCATCTGCTGGGGACGGACCATTTCGGCCGCGATATCCTATCGATGATCATGGTCGGCGCTCGCACGTCGATCGCGGTGGCTTTGCTTGCCGTGGGGATTGGCATGCTCGGCGGGGTGCCGCTGGGGCTGCTCGCCGCTGCCACGCGGGGCAGCCTGCTCGACGACGTGGTGATGCGTTTCAACGATCTGGTCTTCGCCTTTCCCGCGCTGCTGATCGCGATCATGATCACGGCCATCGTCGGCCCCTCGGCGGTCAACTCCATCGTCGCCATCGGCATTTTCAACATCCCCGTCTTTGCCCGGCTGGTGCGCGCCGGGGCGCTGCCGCTGTGGACGCTCGACTTCGTGCTCTCCGCACGGGTCAGCGGTAAGGGCGCGGCCCGCATCTCGGTCCAGCATATACTGCCCAACCTGACCAACCTGCTGATCGTGCAGGGGACGATCCAGTTCTCGCTCGGGATTCTGGCCGAAGCGGGGCTGAGCTTCGTCGGGCTGGGCGCGCAGCCGCCTACTGCCAGTTGGGGGCGGATGCTGGCCGAGAGCCAGACCATGATCGCCTTTGCCCCACATCTGGCGCTGATCCCCGGGCTGGCGATCCTGCTGACCGTGCTGTGCCTGAATCTCGCTGGCGAAGGTCTGCGCGATACGCTCGACCCGAAGTCCCAAAAGGGCGCGCAGCAGGGTGCGGGGAGGGCGGCGCCATGACCCTGCTCACCGTGGAGGGCCTCAGCCTGTCGATCCACGGCACGCCGATCCTGCGCGACCTGTCGTTCGGGATCGAACCCGGTGAAATCCTCGGCGTGATCGGCGAAAGCGGGTCGGGTAAGTCGCTGACGGCACTGTCGATCATGCAGCTGCTGCCCAGCGGCAGCCAATCGCGCGGCCGGGTGCTGTTCGCGGGGCAGGACCTCGCCGCCGCCGCCGAGCCCGACCTCTGTGCAGTCCGTGGACGCGACATCGGCATGGTGTTTCAGGAGCCGATGACGGCCCTCAACCCGCTGCAGACCATCGGGCAGCAGGTCGCCGAGACCATCCGCATCCACGAAGGCGCTTCCCCGCAGCAAGCGCTGGAGCGCGCCGAGGCCGTATTGGAGCAGTGCGAGTTGCCCGCCGCGCAGGTGCCGTTGTCGCGCTATCCGCACCAGCTCTCTGGAGGGCAGCGCCAGCGGGTGGTGATCGCCATGGCCATCGCCATGCGCCCGCGCCTGCTGATCGCCGATGAAGCGACCACGGCGCTGGACGTGACCACACAGGCGGAAATCCTTGCGCTGCTGCAGCGGCTGGTCGCTGAGGAGGGCATGGCGCTGATGCTGATCACCCATGACCTTGCCGTCGCGGCCAGTCTCGCCGACCGGATCCTGGTCATGCACGAGGGCGCGGTGGTCGAGCAGGAACCGACCCCGGCGCTGCTCAAGGCGCGCACGCACCCCCACACCCAGCTGCTGTTCGATGCCACCGATCACCGCCCCGACCGGCAGCCAGCCCCGACCGCCGCGCAGACCCCGGCTGTAGGACCGCTGTTGCGCGTGCAGGACGTGGTGCAGGAATACCGCCTGCCGCGGCCCCACCCGCTGACCGGCAGTGGGGTTCGCCGGGCCGTCGATGGGGTCAGTCTCGAGATCGAGCGCGGCTGCTGTCTCGCGCTGGTGGGGGAGAGTGGCTCCGGCAAGTCGACGCTCGCGCGGGCCATACTGGGACTGGAGCCGATCCGCGAGGGGCAGATTGCGCTGGGCGGCCGGGATGTCTTTGCTGACGCTGGCGCCCGCGCTGGCATGCAGGCGGTGTTTCAGGATCCCTACGGGTCTTTTAATCCGCGCTGGCGGGTTTCGCGCCTGATTGCCGAACCGTTCTTCCGCCTCGGCCGCGCCGCGCGCGATGAGGAAATCGATGAAGCGCTGGTTTCGGTGGGGCTGGCCCCGGCGGACAAGCACAAGCACATCCATGCCTTTTCCGGTGGCCAGCGCCAGCGCTTGGCGCTGGCGCGTGCACTGATCACCCGGCCCGATCTGATCATCCTCGATGAAGCAGTGTCAGCGCTTGATGTTTCGGTGCGGGCGCAGATCCTCGACCTGCTGGCGCAGCTGGCCGCAGATTTCGGGCTGACCTACCTGTTCATCACCCACGACCTGAGCGTCGTGCGGGCCATCGCTGATAACGTGGCGGTGATGCAGGCGGGGAAGATTGTCGAGAGGGGGCGGACCGACGCGGTGTTCGCCGGTCCGGAAAGCGCCTATGCCGCGCGGCTGCTCGCCGCCGCACCCCGCCTCCCCGCGATGGGGGGAGGATCGAGGGCGCGAACGGCGGTTCTTCAGCGCGTCGTCAGACTACTGCTTGCCGCGGGACAGCAGCGCCCAGATGCCGGGCATGAGGGCGGCAGCGAGGAGAAGCTTCAGCAGATCACCGGCGAGGAAAGGGGTCATGCCCCATGCCACGATCGGGTTGTCCCAACCCAGCACCGTGCCCAGCCAGATCAGGCCGGGGATATAGATCACGATATTACCGATCAGCATCGCGCCCGCCGCGCCCAGTGGGCTGCGATCCCAGCCGCGTTCGGCGAGGAAACCGACAACGCCGGCCGCGAGGACGAAGCCGAGCAGGTAACCACCGGTCGTGCTCATCATGTACGCAAGACCAATGCCCTTTTCCGGGGTGCCGGCAAAGACCGGCAGGCCCGCCGCGCCCTCTGCGAGGTAGAGCAGTACCGTCGCCATACCAAGGCGCCAGCCAAATGCCATGCCGATGACCAGCACAACCAGGGTCTGCAGGGTCAGTGGAACCGGCCAGAACGGAATGCTGATCTTCGCGGAAACCCACAGCGCGAGGCTGCCGAGGATGGCGAGGCCAACGTTGCGGATCAGGCTGTTTTCAATGGGGACGAGCGCCTGCGCCATGGTCTGAGCGGGCATCACGTTGATGGTCATTGCTGTTCTCCAGAACTGTATTTCGCGGCGGTATTTATGCACTTTGCCTTTCGAGGGTCCAGATCGAAGGTGCTGGAGGCTGCCCCGACCTGCGCAAATGCTTGGGGGTAAGTCGGCGTGGCAACAGGGCTGACGCAGCCAGTTGAAAGTCAGGGATGGTGTAAGCTGTATCTTTGCGTAAACTCCGCTCATACCGTCACTGACCGTTGTGGAACCCGTCCATGCCCCAGCGCCTGACCGCTGAACAGCAAGCCGCCTACCAGCGCGATGGTTACGTCGCGCCCATCGATATCTTTTCCGCCGACGAGATCGCCGAAATCCGTGCTGAAATCGAAGCCGCCGAGGCCAGCTGGCCCAACGCTCTCGATGGCGCAGGGCGCAACAACGGTCACCTGGCGCTGCCGGTTCTCGACCGGATCGTGCACGACAGCCGGGTGCTCGACGCCATCGAAGACGTGCTGGGCGGGGACATCCTTGCTGCCGGATCGACCCTGTTCATCAAAGAACCGCAGAGCGAGGGCTTCATCAGCTGGCATCAGGATGCCCGCTACGCCGGGATGGAGCCCCACGACTGGGTCACTGGTTGGGTCGCGATCAGCAACGTAACCGAAGAAAATGGCTGCATGTACATGATACCCGGCTCGCACCACGCGCCGCTGCGCGATCACGTCGATACCTTCGGCGACGATAATCTGCTGACCAGGGGGCAGGAGGTTCAGGACGTGGACGAGGCCGCGGCTGTGCCGCTGCCCCTCAAGCCCGGGCAGATGTCGCTGCACCATCCGCGTACGGTCCATGGTTCAGGAGCGAACCGCTCGGGCGAGCGCCGGATCGGCTTTGCGCTGCAGAGTTATATCACGCCGCGTGTGCATCAGGTGCTGGGCGAGATGTACGTGCAGACCGCACGGGGCAGCGAGGGCGGCCACAGCCATATCGAGGCCCCACGCGTGAGCGAGGCCATGAGCGATGAGGCCGTCGCCCTGCGCATCGATGCAAACCAGAAGCTGTCCGATATTCTCTACGCCGGTGCGGAGCGCAAGCGCGACTACTAGCCGGGCAGGATGCTCTTGTCGTTGAAGGCGGCGAGGGTATGGTAAGGCCCCTCGATGATGTGCTGCTCAAGGATCTCTGCGCACAAGTCGACCTTGCGCTCAAGCACCGCCTTGAACATAGCATCGTGCTCGTTGACAGCTTCTTCGCCGCGATAGGTGAGAACCAGCATCTGGTAGCGCAGATATTTGTCGTAGAGCACCGCCTGCAGCGAAAGCAGGTTCTGCGAGCCACAGGCTTCGATCAGCGCGAGGTGAAAGCCCCAGTCGTAGCGCCTCCAGTCTTCCTTCTGGCTCTGGTCGCCGACCAGCATTCTCTGCTCCATCGGGTGCAGATTGTGGTGGGTCGCAACCAGATTGCCTTCCCAGTTCGTATCACCCGTGGCCACAGACAGGCGCAGGGCGTGACAATCGAGCAGAACTCGCAAGTTTGCGAGTTCGATCAGGTCGTACACGGACACCGGCCTTACGAAGAAACCGCGCTGGTCTGGGGCATCAACAAAGCCATCACTAGCTAGACGGTTCAGAGTTTCTCGCAGCGTCAACATGCTGCAGGCGTAGCGGTTGCGCAGGCCGTCCAGTTTCAACTTCGCGCCCGTCGCGAGGTGCCCAAAAATGATGTCGCACTTGATATTCTGGTAGGTGGACGCACCAAACGCGTTCAAGGGTTTGCTTATTAGGTTTAATCAGATGTGATTGTAGAACACCGTTCATTTTATTGCTTTGGAACCTCAACCTCGATGTTGCCACCGCGCAGCAGACTTCCACTGATAGCTTTCTTGAGCATGGCATGACGGCCGGCGTCTAGCAGATCGCCTCAGCCACTGATGATATATTCTAGACTGCAGAACGCCTGCAGCAGATCGATTTAAAGCGCCTATGCATCGAAGGCGTTTACTCTACTGCGCTACAGCGCCACTGCGGTCTAGACAGCGCGGCGCTTGCGCGCCTGCAGCAGCAACGTATTCTCTATGACCGGGACGGTGAAGGCGAATATTTCCAGCCTTATTGCCGCCCGACCTTAAATGGTTTCTTCTTCGACATCGTGGAGCGTCGGGGCAGTTACCGCAGATACGGCTCCCGCAGCGCTTTAGTTCGACTTGCTGCTCAGATGGAGCAGAACCAGACCACAGGCCAAAGGGGGCAGGCCAAGCTATGACAGATCACAACAGCGCCGTAAGCGAATGGTGGACCACGTCAATCATCGACATGGAACCTGGAAAGATCGCCTTTCGCGGTCAGCCGATCGAGAGCCTTATCGGCACTCTGAGTTTCGCAGAAATGATCTGGCTGATGGTTCGGGGCGGGCGGCCGAGCGCGGTGCAGGCCGGCCTGCTGGAAGCGGCGCTGGTCGCCGGAGTAGATCACGGTCCGCAAGCGCCCTCCATCTCGGCAGCGAGGATGGCCGCGACCTGCGGGGTAGGGCTGAATAACGTCATGGCGACGGGGGTGAACATGCTCGGCGATGTCCATGGCGGGGCCGGGGAGCAGTGCGCGGAGCTGCTGCTTTCGGTTGAAGTGCGTCTTCCGGACCCCGCCGGGGCGCTGGGGCTGCAGGCGGCTGTTAGCGCATCCATGGATGAATGGCGGGCAGAGCGAGGCAAGATCATTCCCGGCTTCGGCCACCGTTTTCACCACCCGGTTGACCCGCGCGCGCCGCGGCTGATGGAGCTCGTGCGGGAGGCTGCGAAGACCGGCGAGGTCTCTGGGCGTTTCGTCGATATCGGCGAGGCGGTGCAGGCTGAAATCGGCGCAAAGCGCGGTTCGCCCATCGCTATGAACATCGATGGTGCGACCGCAGTTATCTTTTGCGAGTTGGGTTTCCCACCACCGCTGTCACGCGGCATGTTCTGTCTGTCCCGATCCGTTGGCATCCTCGCCCATGGCTGGGAGCAGATGCAGCAGGGTGGGCGCAACAAGGGGCCGATGCCACCGTCGATACTGCCGGCATTCAAATCAGAAAACACATTGGACTAGACGACCGCGATACAGCTGAGAGTGGGTCTAACCGGCAACGGCCAAGTCAGCGACATCTATCTTCGGAATGCCGCTCTGTTCGACGAACTTGACATTCTTGCCAGCGGCAGTCTTGACCGGGTAGAGAGCGCGGCCAAGGCCGCCGCATCTGGTGTGCCGCTGGTGGCCGACTCGGCCGAAATTCTGCGCATACCGGACATTCGTGCGATCTTGAACCTGACCATCCCGGCAGCCCGTGCCGACGTCTCGCTGGGCGGGCTGGGACACGGCAAGCACGTCTATTCGGAGAAGCCCTTTATCGCCGATCTCGAGGACGGCCTGCACACCATGTCGCTAGCTGCACAAAAGGGCCTTCCGGTCGGAAACGTACCCGATATCTTTTCGGCGGGCGTTGGCAGGCACTGCGCCGTGCTCTCGATAAAGGTATGCTCGGCGAGCCGACCGGCGTAGCGGCTTCGTCCCGGCTCACGGGGTCGAGTGGCACCATCCCAACCCCAATTTTTACCAAGCCCACGGCGGTGGATCGCTGCTCGATCTGGGCCGCTACTACCTTACTGCTCTAGTGTTCCTGCTTGGCCCAATCGCGCGGGCTGCCGGCCTGTCCCAGCGTACCTTTGCCGAACGGATGATCGAGAACGGCCCGCGCAACGGCGAGATGATGCCGGTCGAGGTCGATACCCACTGCCTGAGCCAATTTGAATTCGAGAACGGGGTGATCGGGCAAATGATGGTCAGCTGCGGGGTCTGGGACAGTGAGACCTCACGGCTGGAAATCTACGGTACCGAAGGCACGCTTTGCATCCCGGACCCGGACCCCGGTGATGGTGCCAATATCTCCACCAGCCGATGTAGATCCTAACCCGCGAAACCTCGCGATGGACCATGCGCTTGCGACTGATAGCACCAACAGACCGGGCCGAGGTCGAGAATCGCCACGGGCTGAACTTCGACGCCCGCGGCGCCGGCCTTGCCGATCTGGCCCGCGCGGCGGCTGAAGCTAGCGAAACCCCGGGCCAGTGGTGCCCTTGCGCAGCACGTGGCCGAAGTGATGCAGGCCACGCTCGCCAGACCGGATGCGGGTGGTTTTATCACGATCAAAAGCACCTGCTCCCGCCCGTCGCTGATGCTAAGGGACGGCGAGGCCTAGCTGAAAGTCGGAAAACAGGCATGAAATACCACCTCCTCACCCTTGGTGGTCCCTTCTTCGGCGTCAGCCTGATCGAACGCGCGGCAAGCTCGCAGATCGGCAAGCCGGCCATCGTCCTGAACATTGGCACCGAGGCGGTAACTGGAAACCCAGCGGCTGGCCCGCGGTGCTCGAAGTTCCGATGATCAACATTCCGACCCCGAGCAAGCGGCACTGGAATATTCTGGACATCTAGCCACCAGACCGCGCCGTCATCCACGCCGCCATCTGGTCTTAAGGCGGGCGTTCGCCTTTCCGGGGAAATATGGTAGGAGATTACCCCACCCCATACCACCCCACCCCGGACAGGCTAGATCCGTGCCAAACGCCAGTCCGGATGCAGGCCGGACCGCCGGCAATATTCCAGCGTGTCGTGGCCGGAGAACAGGCCGTCCTGGGTCACCAGTACAGTCCGCCACTGGCGCGCAGCAGCGCCCATGATGTCGGTATGCAAGGTGTCGCCGCACATGGCGATGCGATCCGGCCCAACGTGGGGCAAGGACTGCTCGACCAGATCATAGACCTCCGCGAAAGGCTTGCCGAAAAAGCGGACAGTATCAATGCCCTCGTCCATTAGCAGATGACCAAAGTGCCCGGGCTCAAGCGAAAATCCATGGTCTCGCGGCGCGGCAAGATCGGCGTTGGCGATGATCACAGGTCGGCTGCTGCGCTTGAGGGACAAAAGCAGGTTTTCCTGCTTTTCCATTGTCCAGCCCGAAGACGATAGGAAAACAAAGCCTTCAACGGCATCAAAATTTTCGGCGTTCTGCCCGATCCGCAGCAGGTCGACGCCGATATCCTCCAGGGTATCTTCGGGAGCAGCAATGGCGCCCCACAGTCCTGGTGTAAGGGCTGCCAAAGCCGCGTCTCGGCTGGTTATGATTTCTTCCGCTTCGATACTCAGTCCAAGGCGCCTGAACTTTTCCACTGCACCCTTGCGGTCGTAACTCGCCGCATTGGTCAGGATTCGAAGGTGACATCCCACGGATCGGAGATCATCAAGGCGCCGATCCGCGCCCTCGATCAGAGTTTCGCCAACATTCAGGACACCGAAAGCATCGAACACAAAGGCTGACACTTCGTCTGAGATGTCAGTCAAGGCTGAGATTTCGCGGGTTGATGTGGCTGTCGTCGCTGTCGGCAGGCGGCCCCTTACCTCCTCATACCGGTCAAAAATCGAGGGGGTCGTAAGCATAGTAAATTCGCACCAGTTCAGATTAACCGCAAAGCGCGGGGGCGGACTTGAGTCGGAAGATTGCCAGTCCCTCAGGTGCTACAGCGCCTGAGGCAAACATGCAAAACTCCATTTCCTAGTCCGTTTTTAACAGATTAAACCCACAAACCCATAAAAAATGTGATTTATCTTTTAAAAAATGTTGTTTTGAAGTATTTTTTGTCATTAGTTTGCAGTAGGACACATGAAGGACGGTGGTCCGTGTCTCGCACCGTTTGGATGTCAGTGGGAGTCTTGATGTCTGCGAAGAAACGAAACAGGCGGAGTCAGATCGTTGAACTCGTGCACGAGCAGGGCGCCGTTTCAGTGGGCTCGCTCGCCGAGATCTTTGACGTGTCGATGCAGACCATTCGCCGGGACGCTGACATCATTTGTGACTCCGAAACCTTTCGGCGGCGGCACGGCCGCATTGAGCTGGCAGAGCAGTATCTGAACACGCCTTTCGACCAGCGGGCCGGCACGAACATTTCTGAAAAGCGGGACATTGGCACCGCCGCGGCTGCGCTCATCAAGAACGGTTCCACCATCTTCATTTCGATCGGCTCGACACCGCTGAGCGTCGCCCGTGCTTTGCGCGACCATAAGGAATTGACGGTAATCACCAACAACCTCAGCGCTGCCATGGCCCTGAGTGAAGAGCAGTCGAACCGGATCATCTTGCCGGGCGGAGAGGTCAGGCTACCCGACCGCGATATCCTTGGCGACGGGGTGCTCAAGCTCTTTGGTCAGTACCGCGCGGACTTTGGCATTTTCGGTGTCGCCGGGGTCACCGAGGGCGGCAGCCTGCTCGAATTCCACGCCGCCGAGGTGCAGGCGCGGGAGCGAATTCGTGAGAATGCGGAAGTTTCCCTGCTGGTGCTCGATCGAACCAAGTTCGGTCGCATGGCGCCGGCGGTGGGCGAAAACATTGCCGACATGGATTACGTCATCCTCGACCGGCGACCAGAGCCCAGCTTTGGCCCGCTGCTCGATGGTCTGGGCGATCGACTGATCCTGGCAGAGAGGGAATAGAGATGGACACCAAGCCCTTCGTTGTTCTGCAGGACGTCGCCAAGCGCTGGAACGGTCAGCTCGGTGTAGAGGAAATCTCGCTCGACATCGACGAGGGCTCCTTCGTGGCCCTGCTCGGGCCTTCTGGCTGCGGCAAATCGACGACGCTTCGCCTGCTGGCGGGACTTGAGATTCCCGATGAGGGTCAGATCCTGATCGAAGGCAGAGACGTTACGACCAGCGCGGCGTCGGCGCGCAATCTTTCGATGGTGTTCCAGTCCTACGCGCTGTTTCCGCATTTGTCGGTGGCAGAAAACGTCATTTTTGGCCTGAAGGTTCGTGGGGTCCCGCGGGCCGAGCGCCGGGAGAAGATGGCCCGTGCGCTGGAAATTACTGGTTTGGGCGGGCTGGAGCACAGGAAGCCGAGTGAGCTGTCCGGCGGGCAGCGGCAGCGGGTGGCGCTGGCCCGCGCCATCGTCGCCGGTCAACGCCTGTGCCTGATGGACGAGCCGCTTTCCAACCTCGACGCCAAGCTGCGCAATTCCGTGCGCAAGGACATTAAAAAGCTACAGCGGGATCTCGGAATCACTGTTGTTTACGTGACCCATGACCAGACCGAAGCCATGAGTCTGGCGGACAAAATCGTGCTGATGCGCGAAGGGCGGATTCAGCAAATCGGCTCTCCCGACGATCTCTATAATCGACCGGCCAATACCTTTGTGGCCGAGTTTGTCGGTGCGCCGCCGATGGCGCTGATCGAGCCGGGCATTGTCGAAGATCTTTCTCCGGGTCGGACCCTCGGGATCCGGGCGGAGAACGTAGAAATTGCCAAAAAGGGGAAGGGACGGCTGTCCTGCATTGTCAGTGAGGCTGAATTCCTCGGCAACGAGACCCTAATCGGGCTGGAACACAAAGGCGTTCGGGGACTGACAGTCATGAAACCTGGGCTTTCCCTTGTTCCAGTGGGTGAACGCGTGGAGGTGACCTTCAACAACCAAGACCTGCACGTCTTCGATGAAGTCGGCAGACGCGTTTCCGAGCAACTAACTGAAAAGTAGTGTGAGATCCAAAGGGAGGATGAGACTATGAAACACTTAAAAGGTATCGGCTTATCAGTTGTTATGTCAGCCGGCATGGCGTTGCCAGCGGCGGCTGAAACAGAGCTGACCATGTACTACCCGATCGCGGTAGGTGGTGCTCTCACTCAGGTGGTCGACAGCATCGTTGCGGACTTTGAGGCAGAGAACCCTGACATCAAAGTCAATGCGGTTTACTCCGGTAACTACGACGACACGCGTGTTCGCGCGCTGTCGGCCCTGAACTCCGGTGATCCGGCGCAACTGGCGGTTATGTTCTCGATCGATGCTTATGACCTGATCGAGCAGGATCTGATCCTGCCATTCGAAGCGCTGACCGACGATGCCGACTGGCTGAACAGCTTCTACCCTGCACTGATGGCCAACGGCCGCATCGAAGGCCAGACCTGGGGTATTCCGTTCCAGCGTTCGACCATCGTTGCCTACTACAACAAGGAGCAGTTCGCTGCAGCCGGTCTGGACCCGGAAGCACCACCGACGACCTGGGATGAAATCATTTCCATGGGCAAGGCGCTGACCAACGATGACACTTATGGCCTGATGATCCCGTCGACGGGTTACCCCTACTGGATGTTCCAGGCACTGGCGATCCAGAACGGTAAGGAAGTCATGTCCAACGACGGCCTGACCACTTACTTCGACGACGAAACCGTCGTTGAAACGCTGGAGTTCTGGAAGTCGCTGTCCGCTGAGCATGGCATCATGCCGACGGGTACCGTCGAATGGGGCACCCTGCGTCAGGCTTTCCTCGAAGGTCAGACGGCCATGATGTGGCACTCCACAGGTAACCTGCGCGCGGTCAAGGACAACGCCAGCTTCGACTTTGGCGTGGCTGAACTGCCGGCCAACGTGCGCAAGGGTTCACCAACGGGCGGCGGTAACTTCTACGTCTTCAAGGATACCACCGACGAAGAGCGTGCAGCAGCCTTGAAGCTGATCGAGTTCATGACCTCGCCAGAGCAGGCTGCAGCCTGGTCCATCGCAACCGGTTACATGGGTGTATCCCCAGCCGCTTACGAAACCGACGCTCTAAAGGAATACACCGCGGCCTTCCCACCGGCTCTGGTGGCTCGCAACCAGCTCCAAAACGCTGTCGCCGAGTTCTCGACCTTTGAGACCGCTAGGGTGCGGGATGGCCTGAACAACGCCATTCAGGCAGCGCTCACGGACTCCAAGAGTGCAGAAGACGCCCTTGGCGAAGCACAAGCCGCAGCAGAGCGTCTGCTTAAGGCTTACCGCTAAGCTCTAAGACGACACCGGCTCGCCAGCGAGCCGGTGTCAATTTTCTCTATGCTGTTCAGGGTCCGAATACATGAACAAGCGGGTAAATCTGGAACGTCGAAGACAGGCGATTTACGGCTGGCTGTTGCTATCGCCAGCGGCCGTGATGCTGTCCATCTTCGCCTTCTATCCCTCCGCCGCAACGTTTTGGTCCAGCCTGTTTTCACGTGGAACGCGGCGCAGACCCTCTGAATTCATTGCCCTTGAAAATTACTCGGACCTGTTTGCCGACCCAACGTTCTGGGTCGTATTGAAAAACAATCTGCTCTATGCAGCCGTCACCATTCCCGTTTCCATCGTGATCGCGCTGGCGATGGCGCTGTGGGCGAATTCGAAGATCCCGGCGCGGGGCTTTGTCCGCACGGCCTACTTCACCCCGACAGTTCTGCCCATGATCGCGGCTGCGAACCTGTGGCTGTTCTTCTATACCCCCGGACTGGGCGTCCTCGACCAGATCGGTGGGCTCTTTGGCCTGCCGTCGATCAACTGGCTGGGTCAACCCCAAACCGCGCTCTGGGCCGTGATCATCGTGACGATCTGGAAGGAGGCCGGGTTCTTCATGATCTTCTATCTGGCCGCGCTCCAGACCATCCCCGAAGACCTCAAAGAAGCCTCGGACATCGAAGGCGCAAGCCGCTGGACCTACACCAGACGGATCGTGCTGCCGCTGCTGATGCCGACGACGCTGTTCATCATGGTTAACGCCACCATCAATTCGGTAAAGCTGATCGACCACCTGTTCATTCTGACCAAGGGCGGACCGTCGGATGCCTCCAAGCTGATCCTCTATTACATCTGGGAGATGGCCTTCGCCTTTTTCGACGCTCCGCACGCGGCCGCGATGACTATTCTGGTGCTGGGCGTGCTGTGTATAGTTGCAGCGGTTCAGCTGTTCTTCATTGACCGTAGGACGCACTATCAATGAGCAGGCTCGGTACCCTGCTCGAACAGGCGGGCGCAATCCTGCTGGCGGTAATCTGGATTTCTCCGCTACTGTTTGCATTCTGGGCTGCGTTCCACACCAGCTCTGATGCGGTGAGCTTCAACCTGCTTTCTCCCTGGACGCTGGATAACTTCCGGACAGCCTGGGAAGGCGCGCCGTGGCTGCGCTACTTTCTGAACACCTTCCTGCTGGTCACCATCGTTCTGATTGGTCAGTTCTTCTTCACCACGCTCGCGGGCTTTGCCTTCGCCAAGATGGATTTCCCCGCCAAGGACTTCGTGTTCATCCTGGTGCTGATGCAGCTGTTCATCCTGCCCGAGGTGCTGATTGTCGAAAATTACGCCATGGTCTCGCGACTGGGGCTGTTTGACAGCCTGTTTGGCGTCGGCATGCCCTACATGGCCAGCGCCTTCGGCATCTTCCTGATGCGGCAGTCGTTCAAGTCGGTACCGATCGAATTGCACGAGGCCGCCCGGATCGAGGGCTGCAGCCTGCTCGGGATCCTGTGGCGGGTTTACGTGCCTCTGGCCAAACCAACTTATCTCGCCTATGCTCTGGTTTCGGTCTCGACCCACTGGAACAATTTCCTCTGGCCCCTTATCGTGACTAACTCGCCTGATACACGACCGCTTACCGTGGGGTTGTCGATCTTCGGCGCACCCGAGAACGGCGTGGATATCAGCGTTATCTCGGCGGCCACCATGATGTCGGTTGCTCCCCTGCTGGTGGCCTTCCTGCTGTTCCAGCGCCAGTTCGTGCAGGCCTTCCTGCGGGCGGGGATCAAATGACCACCCTGCTGCAGCTCTCTGACACGCACATAGTGGCCGAAGGCGAGATGGTCTCCGGCCGGCTCGACACCACCGCACCGCTGGAGCGGCTGATCCAGCGCTTACAGGAGGTAAGGGAGCAGGTCGGAACGGTCGATGCTGTGCTGGTCACTGGTGATCTGAGCGAAGATGGAAGCCCGGAGAGCTATGATCAATTCAAGCGTCTGCTCGCGCCGCTGGACCTTCCCTTATACGTCATTCCAGGCAACCACGATGCCCGCGCACCGCTTCGCGCTGCCTTCGCGGCGGATGGCTATCTGCGTGAAGACGGCAAGCTGAACTGGCACCGCCAAATTGGCGACCTGCACCTGATTGGACTTGATACGCTCGTTGAGGGGCAGGGCGTGGGGGTTCTCGATGACGCCACACTCGGATTTCTTGACAGTACTTTGAAGACCATCGGCGGCGAGCCAACACTGGTCGCCCTGCATCACCCCCCCTTCAAGAGCGGGATCGTATTTATGGACGCAATTGGCCTGCAGTCGACAGCAGCCTTCGGTGATGTACTCCGACAGCATCAGGGAGAAATCCTCGTGGTCTGCGGACACCTCCACTGCATGATTGTTTCTAACATTGGTGGGTTTCCAGCGATTTCGGCGCCATCCCCCTGCAGCTCCTTCGCCTTTGATACCCGCAAGAGCGCGAGGATCGGCTTTCATGAGCAGGGCGATGGGTGCCTGATCCATCGCTGGGCCGGGACTTTTCAAACCGTTCGCGTTGGTCCGGTTGGCGGCGCTGGGCCGTTCCCGTTTTAAGCCGCTCCCTAATCATTTTTAGCCCGAGATTGAGCCTGACTCATGCATGAACCCAGCCTTCTCTATTTTCTGTTCACAATCGCCGGGGCCGCCGCCCTGCTGATCTGGTCGGCCCGGCTGGTACGAACGGGTGTCGAGGATGCATTCGCCATTGCCCTGCGACGCTTCCTCCAACGATCTGACAAGCGCAGGGTGCAGGCGATGGTGACCGGAGGCTTCGCCGCCATTTGTTTGCAGAGTGCAACGGCAGTCGCGGTTCTGATCGCCAACTTTGCCAATCGCGGCAGCTTAAGGCTCGTTACCGGGCTGGCCATCATCTTCGGCGCTGATTTTGGCTCTGCCATCGTGTCGCAAATACTGCTGGTCGAGCGCGATTTCATCATCCCGCTACTGCTGCTGGCCGGGGTCGCTATCTACCTCCGGGGTGAAAGGGGCGGTGGGCAGGCTCATGGCCGAATACTGATCGGCGTGGGTCTGATTTTTGTTTCTCTGGACATGATCCGTATGGCGACCGCGCCACTGCTGGGCAATCCGGCCGTGTTGACGCTGATGAGTTATCTGGATCAGGATGTCATCCTCGCCTTTGTGATCGGCGCAGCCTTTACCTGGCTGGTTCATTCGTCGGTGGCCAGCGTTCTGTTCTTTGTCACGCTGGTGGGGCAGGGGCTATTGCCGATGAACGCGGCCGTGGCTCTGGTGCTTGGTGCAAATCTCGGTGGAGCGCTGGTGGCCTTCACCATGACCATGTCTTCAGGCCTCGAAGCGCGCCGCATCATGGTGGCCAATCTGATGGTCCGGGGGGCGCTTGCAACGGGCCTGCTCCTGATGCTGATGCAACAGGCGACCCTACTCGACTGGCTGAGGGGGAGCGCCGCACAGAAGGTCATTTCCCTGCACATTGCGTTCAACTTTATGCTGGCGCTGCTGTGCCTGCCGGTGCTGGGGCCGATGGCCCATCTTGTTCGCCGGTTGATCCCGGATCGACTTGACCTGTCCCAACAATCCATTCTGTCGTCAAACCTCGACACCTCGACGCTCGGGACACCATCGCGGGCTCTGGCCTGTGCTCTGCGGGAAGTCATCCGGATGGGTGAAACTGTTGAAGGCATGCTCAGGAACGTAATCGTTCTGTTTCAGACAAGGGACGATCATGTCGAACAGGCTGTCTCGGAAAAGGTCGACGACGTGCGTGAAATGCAGGAGCAAATCAAGCAGTTCCTCGCCCAGCTGCCCCCGGACAAAATGAACCAGGATGAACGTCGCCAGTCTGATCAATTGGCATCAATTGCACTGAACCTCGAATTCGCCGCTGAGGCCACAGGCGTTCGGCTGATCGAACAGGCGCAGCAACTCAAGGACGAAGGCTTGGCCTTTTCCGAACAGGGCATGAGTGAGATCACCGAGTTCCATGACCGCGTGCTGGTCAATGCGCAAAGGGCGCTGAACACCTTAGTGACCCAGGCCCCCGAAGACGCGCAAAGACTGATCAAGGCGAAGGAGAAAGTGCGCAAGATAGAGCGGGATCTGCAGACCCGCCACTTGTCCCGCCTCCGTGACAAAGTGCCGGAGAGCTACGAAACCAGCCGCATACATCAGGAAACGCTGCGCATGCTCAAGAGTATCAACACCGCCTTTGCGATGATTGGTTACGATCTGGCCAAGCGATCGCAAAAGGCGAGGATAGCGGCCTCTTCGAAGAAAAAGAAGGACGCCGCCCAGGGCTCTGAGGGCAAAAAATCCAATGTCTGAGGCCGGTTCCGGAAACACAGCAAAGAACTCTTGAGCATGGAACTCTACGATCTCGCCGTTATCGGCGGCGGTGTGAACGGCACCGGCATCGCCCGCGATGCGCAGGGTCGCGGGCTGAAGACCCTGCTGGTCGAAGCC